>JAVBKS010000018.1:0-78607 GCA_031553935.1 Syntrophomonadaceae bacterium | reverse complement strand
CCTTCGGGGCCAGTCGGACCGATTTCGCCTTGGATACCTTGAGGACCTGTGGGGCCTGCAATTCCCTGAGGGCCTGCCGGACCTACTTCTCCTTGTACGCCCTGGATGCCCTGTGGACCTTGTGGACCTTCGGGGCCGGTCGGACCGATTTCACCTTGAATGCCTTGCGGACCTTCTGGGCCGGTCGGACCGATTTCACCTTGAATGCCCTGCGGACCTTCGGGGCCAGTTGCACCAATTTCACCTTGGATACCCTGCGGTCCGGTTGGACCAGGTTCGCCTTGCGCACCGTTTTCACCGGGAGCGCCTGGCGGACCGGCTGTTCCCTGCGGACCGGCAGGACCAGGTATACCTTGTGCACCGGCAGGCCCTTCGATACCCTGAGGCCCCGCCGGACCAACAGAACCTTGGGGACCTGTGGGGCCAATTGGACCTGTTACTCCTTGTGGCCCTTCGGGGCCTGCAGTGCCCTGAGGACCTTGGGGCCCTTGTGGACCGGTAGGCCCTTGTGAACCTTCGGGGCCTTGCGGACCAGTAGGCCCTTGTGGACCAGGGCAACCTCGAGGACCCTTTGGTCCTCTGCAACAGCAGCCTTTACATTCACGTTTACATTCGCATTTACATTCACGATCACGGTCACAATCACGGTCACAATCACCATCACAGTCATCGTCACAATCACAGTAATGGTCACAATCATGTTCGTAATCGGAGGCATAGTCAAAGTATCGATTTTTCTTGGTCTTGTTCTTTTGCATGCTTTTGTCCTCTCTTCCTGGGGATAATAATAGATTTAAACAGGGTTCATTTCCAATATAAGGACCTGATATATAATACTATCCAAACAGCAGAAATGTTCGCGTTTAGAAGTATTCAATAGGACTATAAAGTGGATACATCCGGCTTCAGTGACACTGGCAGCATGCTTGCCGATTCCTATACACCAGCATGTTTGACTGGTAGGCTAATTATGCGTAACAATAAAAAAACAGAATATTAACAAAAACTTCCTTAGAAAGTGAGCTTTTCATCGAGGTGGAATTTTCGAATGGGATTATTATATTTTAGTGGAAGAAGGCAATTTCTGCATTTTTAACTGAGTAAAATAACAAAGGTACCTTCAGCAGGTAATTCTGCTTTAAGGCACCTTTTTGTCAGCTTATTTATACTTATAGATCGTAATAGAGTTCGAACTCTACAGGATGCGGAATATCATTAACACGGCGAGCTTCTTTGCGTTTGTTTTCAATCCAGATTTCGATTAATCGCTTAGGAAAAACATTGCCTGCCAACAAGAAATCGTGATCAATTTCAAGTGCATCAAGAGCTTCATCTAAAGATGCCGGTAAAGCTTTGATTTTACTGCGTTCCTCAGGAGGGAGATTATAAAGATTAATATCATAAGGCCCGAATCCCTCTTCGGTAGGATCAATCTTATTCGTAATTCCATCTAATCCGGCCATTAGTAAAGCCGCAAAAGCCAAATATGGGTTACAGGTAGCATCAGAAGAGCGGAACTCAAAACGCTTTTCTTCTGGGCTTTTAGCATATGCAGGAACCCTGATTACGGCACTTCGATTAGCAGTTGCAAAGCATACACTGACAGGAGCTTCGAACCCGGGCACTAGTCGTTTATAAGAATTCGTTGATGGATTCGTAATGCCTAAGAGTGCAGGCGCATGTTTGAGCAAACCACCGATAAAATATAAAGCCTCTTTGCTTAATCCAGAATAGCCCTTTTCATCATAAAACACCGGTTTATTATTCTTAAACATATGCATATGAACATGTAAACCACTTCCTGCCTCGCCAAATAAGGGCTTGGGCATGAAGGTTACAGATTTGCTTTCTTGAAAAGCTAAATTCTTAATGAGATACTTAGCTAACATAGTCCTATCTGCCATTTCGCGCAAGGTGCCAAACTCGACTTCAATCTCTATTTGACCAGGGCCTCCAACTTCATGATGGTGATACTTAACGGGGATATTATTTTCTTCCATCAAGAGACACATCCGAGCTCGGATATCATACAGCACGTCTTGAGGTGGAGCTATATGGTATCCGCCCTTTAGAGGAATCTTATAACCCAAATTCTGCATATTATCTTCACCGCTGTTCCAGGTTGCTTGCTCAGCATCTATGTTGAAGCAAGTGCGGTTAGGTTTGACTTCATAAGAAACATGATCAAAAACATAGAATTCATATTCAGGACCCATACGAATTTCGTCGGCAATTCCTAATGACTGCATGTATTCTTCGGCCTTGAAAGCAATAGCCCGTGGATCTTGGTCAAATCTATAGTTTTTCGCCGGGTCAATTACATAAACATCACCGATCATGCTCAAAGTGGGAACTTCAGTAAAAGGATCGAATACAGCCGTTGTAATATCAGGGATAAACACCATATCGCTTTTTTCAATCGGTGCAAAACCATAATTCGAACCATCGAAGCCAATTCCGTTTTCTAAAGTTGCAGGCTTAAAGCGAGAAACAGGAATGCCTAAGTGCCGCCATCTTCCCAATAGATCGATCATTTTAAAATCAATCATTAATATATTTTGCTCTTTACAAAAACTCATTACTTCATCATAGGATTTAAACATTTTCACCCTCCTTTAAGACCACTATAACGTGCAAATTATAGCAAATAAGAAAAGACTAGTAAAGCAATGCAACGTTTGTATACATTGTTCTCATAATTATATCGTTATTTGAGCAAGTTTTAAAAAGCTATAAGTTTAATGGAATTATGTTCCTAAATAAAGCAGTTATAAATACAAGGCATACTAAATAAAATATAAAAAACAGCTACATCATCAGAACGGAAGTGAGTGTGATCAAAAAACTAGGGGTTATAGGGCTTATTATATTTATTCTACTAGGTATAGGAATATACACATCTTCCAGGATCCATAGCTTTTATGTTGAATCGAAATTAGACGCTCGCCAAGAACTGGATACTGCACTCAGTAATATGGCTGCTGAAAGTGAATACAAATACAAGATGCTCTCTGAATTCATGATTGATGATCGAAAGGAGGTGATAAGTGAAGTTACAGGGGAAAAAAGTAATGGCAATGCACATATAAAGGGGGCGATGGTCAACACAGATATAGACATTTATTACATTGATCGCACCATCTACAATTATGATGCGTTGGCAAAGAAGTGGCTAGTTATTGATAGCGGAACTGATAAATGCGAAGATTTGCTAATCGCAGAACTTAATCCACTTTCTCATTTTCAGGGAACTACTTACAATGTTCTAAATGAAAAAGGGTTCGAGAAAATCAATGACATCCAATGTATGGTTGTATCTGGTACACCAATAGACAAAAGCCAGCTTCTAGAGACATATTGGCAAGATGTAGAATGCGATTACTGGATAGATTATAAGAATAAACGAATATGTCAAGCGAAACTGAGAGCTACTAACAGAAAAAATCCAAATACTAAGTTGAATATTGAATTAAATTTACACGATTTTGGAAGTGAAATAGACATAAAACCGCCTGATATAAGTAAATAGTAATGATGATCAGTCAGATAAGCTAAGAGCCAGTGCTATGCACTGGCTCTTAGCTTATCTATAAGCACGGCTGATGATAATAATTACTTTCCTATTCCAAAGACCTCTATAGCTAAAGAGAATTTCAAGAGAGAAAATTCGACAGAAAAATAATGAAAATAACCGAAAGCCATACCGCTATTAACAAAGGACTTGCCAAGCGAAAAACAAAGGGCGTTCCTTAGGGATTTAGAGGAAATGTAAGGATGTATACAGATTCGCGCTTAATTGCTAATCAACGCAATTGTGATATAATCCAAGTTGGGGAGGGATATTAATTGGATCATGTCCAGATGGAAGTATTATACACGCGTGAAGAAATAAGGAAAAAGGTCGAAGAATTGGGTCGACAGATTTCATTAGATTATAATGGCAGGGAGCTTCTGGTGGTTGGAATACTCAAAGGAGCATTTATTTTTATGGCAGATCTTGTTCGCGAGATTGACGTGCCGTTAGAGCTTGATTTTATGGATGTTACCAGTTATGGATTATCGACTTCATCTTCAGGGGAAGTTCGAATAATTAAGGATCTAGAATATTCTGTTCAGGATAAAGATGTTTTGATTATTGAAGATATTGTCGATACTGGTTTGACATTAAAATATATTACTGGAATACTCAGAACCAGAAATCCAAGAAGTATAAAAATCTGTTGCTTGTTGGATAAGCCATCACGACGCAAAGCCGATGTGATTGCTGATTATGTTGGTTACTCAATACCAGATCGTTTTGTTGTTGGCTATGGCCTCGATTATGCTGAGCAATACCGTAATAATCCTGCTGTTTGTGTTATTAAACCATTATCTTAAATGGGCAAAGGGAAGGGATATGAAAAAAGAACTGATAACCATATTGGATTTAGGTGGTCAAAACAGCCATTTAGTAGCCCGCTGTGTACGAGAACAATCGGTATACTGTGAAGTTTTGCCTTATGATGTACCAATTGAAAAGATTATTATGGGTAATCCTAAAGGAATAATTGTTTCCGGCGGCGCCCACAGTATTAATTCATTCGAGGCTTTAAAAGCCAGCCCTGAAATTTTCGGGCTAAATGTACCTATTTTGGGAATTGGATATGGTATGCACTGGATGGTCAAGCATTTTGGCGGGAAAATCGAAACTAGTTCCCGAAAAGAGAGCATCCAGAGTTCGTTACATTTAAACTCACCAACCAAACCGATATTTTCGCAAATAGAGAATCCGACACCTGTGCATATTAGTCATTCAGATCAAATCGTGGAAATGCCTAAAGAATTCATAACCCTAGCGCATACCGATGAGTGCGCCCATGCTGTCATTGCAAACGAGTCTAAAAAATTCTACGGTTTACAATTTAACCCCGAATTTAAACAAACTGAACAAGGAAAAGAATTGCTAAGAAATTTCCTTTTCGCAGTCTGCGGCTTGAGTGGTGACTGGCAGCTAACTGATTATATTGAAGAAACTATTAAAGGAATAAAAGAAAAAGTAGGTTCCAAGAAAGTCATCTGCGCATTAAGCGGAGGTGTAGATTCTTCTGTGGCTGCTACTTTGGTTCATAAAGCAGTTGGCAATCAACTTGTATGCGTTTTTGTAGATCATGGACTAATGCGTAAAGATGAACCGGAACAGGTAGTAGAAGCTTTTCAGAAACAATTGGGGATGAATTTAATCGCTGTTGATGCCAAGGAAAGATTCTTAAACAAACTTGCCGGAATTAAAGATGCGGAACGTAAGCGCAAGATCATCGGCGAAGAATTTATTCGAGTTTTTGAAGAAGAAAAGAACAAATTAGGTGATATTGATTATTTGGTACAAGGCACCATATATCCCGATATCATTGAGAGCGGCACCAAAACCGCCCAAACTATAAAGAGTCATCACAATGTCGGCGGCTTACCTGAAGATATCGATTTTGAACTCTTGGAGCCAGTAAGGTTGCTTTTCAAAGATGAAGTCCGCCGACTGGGGGAAAAGCTAGGCCTTCCCCATGATTTACTTTGGCGTCAGCCTTTTCCAGGACCAGGCTTAGGCGTTCGTGTCTTGGAGGAAATCACCAAAGAAAAACTTAGTCTTTTAAAAGATGCCGATGCTATTGTAAGAGAAGAAATTAAAAAAGCCGGAATGGAACACGAAATTTGGCAAGCTTTTGCAGTATTGCCTCCCATAAGAAGCGTAGGAATGAAAGATGAAGCTCGTACTTATGCCTATGCAGTAATAATAAGAGCAGTAATGAGTGAAGATGCTATGACGGCAGAATGGGCTAAACTTCCTTACGAACTCTTAGACACCATGGCAACCCGAATAATAAGCGAAGTCGACGGCATAAACCGGGTCGCTTACGATATTACCGGAAAACCACCGGGAACCATTGAGTGGGAGTAGAGATAATATAAATAATACAGAGACTATGTGTTAACAAAATATATTCTGGATTATTCTAGACAGGGTTAGCAATTAATTTGTTAATACCCTGTTGTTTATTAATACAAGGGATACATTGAGGTACAATATGATCGATAGGTTATACCTGGATAACTGCTGTTTTAATCGGCCTTATGATGACCAATCATATTTAACGATTAAGCTAGAGTCCGAAGCGAAGCTTTTCGTGCAAAAAGAAATCATGCAAGGTACATTTGACCTTGTTTGGTCATATATATTAGATTACGAAAACTCAGTGAATCCGTATGACGAGCGCAAAAATACAATTGCAAAATGGAGGACGATAGCCAAAGCAGATATCGACTTTTCTAAAGAAGTCAACGGAATAGGCAGAAAACTTATGAAAATTGGATTAAAAAATAAAGACGCTTTGCACATTGCGTGTGCTTTAAAAGGAAATTGTGATTATTTCCTGACGACGGACAAGGGTGTGCTAAATAAGCAAGTCGCTGGAATTACAATAATAAATCCAGTGGATTTTGTAAGAAGATTGGGGGCTTAATAAATGGAAACAGACGTTGTTATTCGTGCCACTGGTATGGAAGTTTTAATAGAGAAATTAGGTTTGGTAGAGGCTGAGAGATTTATCATGCTGATTCAAAAGGACTCTTTTGATTACACAAAATGGCGCGAGAATTTATTCAAAGACATGGCATTAGAAGAATTGTCCCAAAAGGCTATGGAATACCGTCAGGACCAGCGCTAATAAGTCCTTATATTCGGCTTGTTTTAGATACACACATGATATTTCAGAGAAAATAGAGGGTTAGTTCTGGCAACATTTTGGCAACATAAATTCAGATAGCCTAAAATATATGGATAACTGAAATAATCAGAATAACAGGAGCCATATAATCTAAACAGAATTGTTTAGAAAACGCGTGCAAGATCGAGTGGGAGTAATTAGCGAAGCCCCAAAAGCCCTGTAATCTCAAGGTTCTTGAGGCTAAAAATCGCCATTTGATAGCAGAAGCCATTTCCCGATTTACTCTTTTTACTGCCGTAAAGCAGGTGGTTTGCAGGTAAATATATCTTAATCCTAAATAGAACGGTCTTGCTGACTTTTGATAAATTGGTAAGGCCGGTTTTTTTGTTTGAGAAAGGGGCTTAATTTTTATCTTTTAGGGCTTTTGCGAGGTAATCGCTCAGCTAATGAGCATGTTGTTATAGACTACTTCTTTATAAGTGCCTCCAATTACAGCATTCTTGGCGAAAAGAGCAAGAAACTCGAATAGCAACGATTAAAAAAATCTGTGACGGTCTCGGAATAACCCTTGGCGAATTTTATTGCACACCTGAGTTTGACAACCTTGAGCGAGGAATAGAATAATGCTAAGTATAGATTGCAATTTATCTGCCGATAATGCATTATATACTTAGCATTGTTGGAGGTGGGTTATGAGCCTAACGTCTCACGAAAATATTCTTAAAGTATTAAACGCTTTTAATCCTTGGTGGAAAACAGGGCTGATGCGCCCTGAATTCAGCAAGGCTTATAAGCGTTTCGCGTTTTATGAAGCAATGAAAATATTGTCTCATACAAGCATTCGGCGTACCGTTATCCTGACAGGAACGCGTCGTGTTGGCAAGACGACGATTCAATATCAGATTATTGACAACCTAATAAAATCAGGTATAAGGCCTCAGCAGATTGTTTTTGTGTCGCTCGACCATCCTATGCTCAAGCTTTGCAAGCTGAACGAAATACTGGATTGTTACCATTCCAACATCTATGGCGACGAGGACTGCTATTACTTTCTTGATGAGGTGCAGTACGCCGCAGATTGGGATCAGTGGGTCAAGACGATTTATGACACGAAGCCGTTGTCGCACATGGTGGCGACCGGCTCGGCAAGCCCTGTTTTGCGGAAAAAGGCAGCGGAAAGCGGCGCAGGGCGTTGGACGGTTATCCAAGTGCCTACGCTCTCTTTCTATGAATATTGCGAAATGCTTGAGTTTAAGGATCGTCCCGAATTGCCGCCAGACCTTAAACCGACCGCATTATTGAAATACAAGAAGCAGGATCTAACCCTGCTAATGACGCGTCTATCGGGCTTACAGAAGCATTTTAATCGCTACCTGACAGTAGGAGGCTTCCCTGAACTTGCGCTTGCTAAGGATGATTATATGGCACAGGCGATCATGCGCGAGGACGTTGTAGATAAGGTGCTAAAGCGCGATATTCCGTCGCTTTACAATATCCGTAACTCAACCGAGCTTGAACGCATTTTCCTGTATCTGTGCTATTACTCGTCCAATATCGTCGCCATTGACGCGATTTCCAAGGAACTGAACGGCGTAAGTCGCTCCACAGTCGAGGATTATATTAGCTACATGGAGAGCGCGAATCTGATTTATCGGAGCTTCCCTGTCGAAATGGGAGGCAAGCAGGTGTTAAAAGCGCGTTCTAAAATCTATATTGCTGATGCCGCTATTCGTAACGCCGTGCTGATGGACGATAACCTCATGACCGACCCCGTACAGCTTGGAATTACGGTTGAAACCGCCGTATACAAGCACATCGCTGCGTTCTACTACCAGAACACGACAAGCGTCGGGTATTATCGCGGCGGCAAGAAGGGTAACGAAATTGATATTGTCGTTGATTTCCCAAACGGGAAAATCTTGATAGAGGTCAAGTATCGTGAACAAGCGACGATTGGCGAAAAAGATGCTATCTATGAGCTTGCCGACCAGTCGACTTGTGCCATTGTTGTAACAAGGCGCGAGAACGATTACGGCATACAGCCGTCAGCGGGAGAAAAGAAGATCCTCCGGCTTCCCGCGTTCGCGTTTTTGTATATGCTCGGGAATGCGGAGAAGAACGGGTATAAGGGTGCAAGGTAGATAGACTAAGTTAAAATTTGGAAATTACAGATTCTTTGATAAAGGTGAGGTGCAAGATGCTTGATAAAGCCTCAATTAAGTGTGCTTTGGAAAATGGGGTTCTGAAACTCAACATACAAGCCGAATACTAATTCTATAACCTTAAATTAAGAAAAATCCCCACCAAACAGCCTGGTGGGGATAAAGGTTCGTCTATTTCCCGCTTAATTCCGCTAAGCACTCAGCGGAAGGGTTGTTGGGGATGACTGCCACAATCTCTTCGCCGTACATAAAAACAACTTCATCATTATTAGTAATTTCACCTATAATAGTGGCCTTAGCTCCTTTAGAACGTGCTGCGCTCAAAATTTTGTCAACATCCGCTGGATTTGCCTGCAATAGAAAGCGCGCCTGTGTTTCGTTTATAAGGGTAGCTTGGGGTGCATTGTCAGTTGCGTCAGCCATGAGTGGAACTAGGGATAAGTCAACCTTGGCGCCCAAATTGCCATAGCGTGCCGACTCGCAAACTGCCGCGCCGATACCGGCTGCTCCGAGGTCAGAACAAGCGTTGATGGTGGTGCCGCTTGCGAAGACGGACATCATTGCTTCCAGGGTTGTCTTTTCTTCGTCAAAAAGGGCTATTGCCGGACGTATTCTATCTGCAAATCCCGCCCTGAAAGCTGTATCATTACCATCATTGCCGGTTTCTCCTATCAGAATGAGCTTATCACCGACATTTTTCGCTGGTTTTGTCAACGGTTTATCTGTGACGAGTACACCAACCACTGATGCCACAAGGGCCGGAACGATATCGCTGAAGGAAGTTGAAAAACCGCCGCCGGCAATGCCTACCCCCAAAGCAGCACACATATCATGAACACCGTCAATCATTAAGTTGACCCTTTCAGCGCTCGTCATCAGCTTGCATTCCCCGCAAGTGCAAGTTTTTCCATTATCCTTGAGCCCGCAGGGACCAACAAGAACCTCGTTTTCAAGTGGCTGCGTACCGATAAAATCTAAGACGGCGAGCGGTCTAGCGCCCATCGCCACAACATCGCGGATAGCGCCACCGGCACCAGTAGCTGCGGAGTCAAAAGGCGCTGCGACGCAAGGTGAGCAGTGACTCTCCAGCTTGAGGACTATAGACGTATCAGTATTCGGGATCTTCACTACACCAGCGTCGTCATTGGCGTCTGGTCCAACCACCATAAGCCCCGGAAACATTTGATTAACTTTGTCGTTAAGTTTTTTGAATTTGCCAAAATCAATTGCCTTATCGGTGTTGTGATGCAAATGAACGAAAAGTGCGTGAATTAATGCTTTCTCAATCTGGTTCATGGAAATCCTCCTTAATAATATGTAGCCATTTTGTTAACTTAAATCAGATTTTATGCAATTTCTAAAAAATAGTCACTCCTCTCAGCGTGATTATTTCATTTTCTTCATATTTGGGAGACTTTAATGGCATTTATTTTGCACTCAGCTGATCGGCTATTAAAAGATATTCTTGATTCATGACAATGCCTTATGTCCGCAATCAACTCTACAAATAATGGAATGCACGCTTGATTTACATCTGACTGTCACCAACTATTATACAACCAAAATAAATACTTTTATTTCTTAATTATAAGAGTATCATTGATTTTTGGACAGCCAGAACATCATATTTTGGTGTTCAAAACTATAACCTGAGAAATTAAAGGAAGAAAATGGATGATTCGTGTTTGCAATATTAATAATTTGCCTATCTCTTAAGTTGGAGCGTTATATAGAATTATTGGTGGTTTCAGTGAGTTGTGGAATAGCCAAATACCGCTTGCTATATTTGTAGGAATTTGGTAACATAAATTTCTCATTTGAGATTTATTCAGTCATATATTCTCAGATAGGAGAAGCGGAAATTACGGTAAGACTTTAGAAGAGGCAATTAGAGATGGGCTGTACTTCTTGTTAAGCGCAGCTTTTGTTTGAGAAGTGATCAATACCTGTCACGTTTCTTTTTGGTAAAATTGTGGCGAAAAAACTGAAAGCTTTCGAGTTCAGGCACCTCATCAGCTTTGGGCAAAGAAACGGATTTAGTGGTTATCGGTCTATCTCAAAATCATCACTAACATTAGTTATGAAAATGGGAAACAAAACACGGGCGATTAATTAGATAATAAATATATTTTATATTGCTCAGGTTGCCTAAATATGCTTATTGAATCATTTATCAGTTTAAAGACAATTCAAATAATCTTGCCATTGCTAGCGTTGCTTTTAGCCTTTGTGACTATGTATTGCAACGCTAATATCATCATGGAATTGTATAGTGAGCAAGCAAGTTTGCGACGAAAAGTTCTATTCGCATTTATCACTGGCCCGATTCTATCCGTTCTGCCAATGTATATAGTATATTTTTTGGGGGGAAGCGATAAACTTGACCCTGCAGTCTATTTAATATTTAGGAATGTAAACCCGGTCGTTGCTTTGATTTATTGCTTTCTGGGCATAAGAATTTTTCGACTTTCGTCGATTCGTTCATTTCGAATAATGAATATTGCCTTCCTGATACTAATCGCGAAGAAAAACTTCAGTATGTTTATAGGCTCGGCTTTTTTTAGCCAAATTGATTCTACCCATTATGATTTCTATACGGACTTCGTGCTTCAATGCATTGTATTAGTGCTTGTCATAACTCTTTATTACATAATTATATCCAAAATCAGGAGCAGCAGATCTTTCTTAAAAATATCAGATAGTCTCTTCACAAGTCACGAAAAGGAAATGACAGTCTATATAATAAGGGCCTCATCTGTTTACATACTATCGATTTTGCTGCCGCTTTACATGCAGGAAAAATCGTTGGCATACTTTCTGATAATCCTCACAACAAGTTTAGCAATTGCCATTTGCATTCTAATGGACTTAAAAAGAGCACTTGAAATCGAAATCGAGAACATGGCAGTTCATATAAGTACATTTAGGGAAGCCACCGAGGGCTTTCGAGAAATTAAGCACGATTTTTATAACATCTTGCAAACTTATGGTGGATACTTAGCTTTAGGAAAGCTAGATTCCCTGCAAAAGTACCATTCCCAACTGGTGGAAATGACAGCCTTCGCCGGAAACACACTAGAACTTAGTGAACGTTTAAAAGAGAACCCTGCTCTTTTTTCGTTGTTAATCAATAAGTTTACCTATGCCGAGAAGCGTGGCGTTCATATTAACATCACGATACCTCTGAAGATACCAGACTTGGAGATCGAGATAATTGATTTGTGCCGCGCTCTTGCTTGCCTTCTGGATAACGCCATTGAGGCAGCGGCAGAATCGACGACGCGGCAAGTACAGTTAACATTAACTGAAAAAGTCCATTCGTCTGTACTCATTATCATTTCGAATAATACAAAAGGGGCGGTGGATACTGTGGAAATCCTTAAAACCGGATTATCTAGCAAGGAGGGACATACAGGTATTGGACTTACTTCAGTGCGTAAAACGCTAAGTAAATATGGGAATTGTAGCTTTCATATAAACTGTTACGATAACGAGTTTAACGCGTATATTGAATTAAAATCAAGCCATGATTTGGGAAAAACAATAATAGTGAACAAGTGAACATCAGTGGAGTCCAAAGGGCGTCCCCAAAATTGAAGCAGTAATAAATAGGGAAAAGTATAATCAATTAAGCATGGAAATATGTGCCTCATTTTCTCTGTGGTGAATATTATAGACTATGCAGTCCAATTTGCTGTTAGATCTATGTATTTTATTGCCATATATGTTGAAAACGAGGTGAAATATGCCAGTAGGAATTGCAGAGTGGATCATCCCCTCAAGCCAAGGAAATTTCTCTTTTCAGACCAATTTATCTGTTTTCGGAATTCGAAAGATTGGTGAAAGTGACTGGGTGTTGCTCAGTCCTTCGCAACGTACGGTCGGCTACTACATCTTCGCTGCGGAGGTCGAAGTAGACACAGTAGATAATCCCAATGAATACGAATACAAACTCTATTACTTATGCCGAGACGGAAGTACCGCCTTTTATTACCTGTTTTATATTCATGGAACAAGTTTCAAATTAACCGAGACTAGTGGAGTATATAGTGCTGTCAATGTTATAACCGAACCGAATATCATGAGTGTTGGAGAGATAGACCCGATTGTGCCGCAAGTGACGTATAGTCAGCTAGTATATCCAGTAAAGGGTCGATACAGAACCCCGTCCGCCAATTCCGTGATAAAAACCAACCCACAGATCACCATAGGCAATTTCGAGGTATTCGATGATGAAGGACTAAAACTGCCTACAGCAGTACGTCAAAACAGTTACAGCTATCAATATTATCCGGTGAATCGAATAAGCAGTTCTGGTGACACAGCTTTTAATTTGCCGGAATTCTTCCGCTACCTGCTAACCGTGCCGGGGTATGCCCCAGCTACAGGCAGTTTCGTTGTGCGCAATACCGCTGCGATTTTGGCGCAAAGCGATATTATTCCCGATCCAGGAACCGCTAGTGCAAGCGTTAATTTTATAATGGTTACCTTTAATATTATCAAGACTGGTGTCGCGATCGGGTTTTACGGGTTAATTTCTGGCACTGCTATCAATGTAGCAACAAATAACAACGCAACCGTGAGTTTTCAGGACGAATTACTAATTGTTAGCTTAAACGGCGAAACAAGCACCGTTTTAACGATAGATATCATCCATCCCGATTTAACTCCCATACAATTGGTATTGACAGCATCGCTTGACGCCGTGATTTGGGATAATCCGGCCGAAGCACGGGAGCAGGCGGCGGTAATTACACTGAATGCTGCCACCTCAGTATTCACGATAAAGCAACGACTGCAACTCAAACTTGAGCCTGGATTGAGCGGTAGGATGATTGCTACGACAGAGGGAATGAACCAATACTTTTCAGAGATAAATACCAGCATCACACCTGCGGGCCAGCGCGTTGATGCTCAGTTTGAAGTAATAAATCAGTACGCGCAGGAATATCTTTTTACGGGATATTTTTTTACCCCGACAAATAGCCCATCTCAGCGTTTCTTCAGAGTAGGCAGTGACGGAATGACGCGCGTTCTAGAATACCTTGGGCTCGGAACGATAAACGGGATGAACCTTGGCCCATATGTCTACGACTTTTATGCCCAGACCGGTTTGCTTTTTTCGGAAGCCCTTCTGCAGATGTACCAGGCAGGTTGGAGCATTTACGGAGGCGATTATTCGAATATTAATTCCCTTCTGGAGCTTCCAGCGCCGGAGATTACAGCGATTTTCGCTGGAACATGGCAGTTTGCCCCTGCCTCGCTTGGCCCCGATATCAACTTGACTGATCCTCGAATGTTCTATACCGGTTCAGGGAATTTATATGCAATTTATGAAACTGATCCAAAGATAATTGAGTTAGCCAACTTTCATATATACCACAATGCGCTCTATATCACGCTTGACAAAACGCTATATCCACTGCAGGAAAGTGGTTCAACCTATAACCCGGATTTACAGTTAATGGCCTATGTATCCAAGACACCTGGAAACCAGGCGATTATGAATGACATTATGGTTCAGTACCATGTTCTGCCGGCAAACGGCAAAATCCTGTTTCCGAATTTCGCATACGCCGTGGATGGGAATCTTGTATGGGATGCCTATCGACCAAGTGATTTCGGGTTTTCATTTTCTTTTGAATTGATCTTCTCGCCAACAGGCATTGAAGGATATGCTTTTGAAGACCTGAATGAAAATGGTTTTTGGGATGAGGGTGAGCCAGCTATTCCGAATCTTACGGTTACATTGTACAATGCTTCTGGGAATGTTAGCGGAGTAATGGCTACTGATATTAGCGGGTACTATTTATTTACTGGACTGACAATTGGAAGTTACTTTGTATCTTTTGAAATTCCAGATGGGTATGAAGTCACGCAAAGAGGTACAGGGTTACTTGGCAATGACCTGGATCAAAATGGCCGTTCAGATACAATTAACCTGCTGCCGGAAACTGTCATGCGTCTAAACGGTGGATTTAGGCGAGCGGCTGATTTTTTGCGTGTTTATTATGATCCGAATGGTGCAACCTCAGGGGCGGTTCCAGTTGATTCGAATCTGTATCAGCAGGGTTATATCGTTACAGTACTAGGCAATACTGGCGGTTTAACCCGACAGGGATACAGATTTGTTGGTTGGGGAACTACACCAGCTGGAGGTATGATCTACCAGCCCGGCCAAGTTTTTACGATGCCCGACCATGATGTAACCCTCTATGCAATTTGGGAATTGCTGCCTCCAACTTACCTGAGAGTTTATTATGATCCGAATGGTGCGACTTCAGGGGTGGTCCCAATTGACTCGAACTTGTATCAGCAGGGAAATATCGTAACGGTGCTAGGTAATACCGGCGGATTGGCACGACAGGGTTACACATTTGTTGGCTGGGGAACTACACCTAATGGGGGCACGATCTATCAAGCCGGCCAGGTTTTTACGATGCCCGGCCATGATGTGACGCTCTATGCAATTTGGGAGCCTATTACGCCAACTCCACCATGCCCACCAGTGAGCTGCTGCGTTTGTGTATGCACTTGCTGCTGCAAAATTCCGCTACCATGCTGCAGATGCCGACACAAAAGATGTTGAGTAATATAAAAAAATAATTTTTCTGATATAACAAGTGAATAAGTGGAATAAATTAGATCCGCAAGCCAGAGATTCTGAAGCTTGCGGATTTTGCTTGCTTCTTTAAAGGTGGTTGCGCGATGCATCTTTATATAAAAATAAAAGAAAATTAAACGATTACTTCTGAAGCAATGAGTGTATGAATAGGCTATTAAAGAAAATGGTGTGTGAATTTTCCGCTTAATTATCAACTTTTTATACTATAATGTTAGAACTGGGATATAAATACTGCTGCAATAATTTAACGATATTTACAATTTTACGAACAATAAGCATGATGTTTTGCATTTACAAAAAGGAGATAATGATCAACTCTTCTATTGAACATATCAAAATCTGAACGCTTCTAATGCTTCGCTGGAGACAGGTAATGCACCTTGAATAAGCCGATCTTATAAGCTTTCTGCAAATTTTACAGTTGTGAATTTGAATTTTCAATCGAGCGCACTGATTATAATCTTAATGTTATGCATTTTATCAAATTAAAACTTAAACGATACAGATACTTCAAGTAATTGTTTATTATAGCAAAAATGGCAGGAAAGCAAGGTAAGCTCTTGCATCTGAATATAAAGGAGTGCGATACTGTGTATTCAATCATCAAGTATTTTTCTAGGCAGCAGAGCATTTTTTCAGTTTTGTTTGCGATTGCACAAAACATGGTAAATCACTTTCTCATTCTTAGTATTCAATTTACTCTTTTTGACATCAAAATTGACGTTAAGAAACAGCTATTATGCTCATTTGCTATTACCATCATATACTTATTTCCACTTTATCTTGTAGATTTTTTATTTTTTGCGCCGGGAGTATATTTTTCCATATGGCTTTATACTTCACTAATTTTCATCAACCCTTTGTCGGCTCTGGCTTATTACTTTGTGATTAGAAAAACGTTAAAATTATCTCCGACCAAAAGCAATTTAATATTAAAAGGCCACCTTTTGATTCATTACTGTATAGTTTTAATATACATGCTTTCTAATAGCATCTTATACGGTTTGATGCCAGCTGAAATGTTATTGCAGAATTTTTACGTGCAGGAGATAATTTCAATTTTTATAATAGTGTTTCTTTTATACATTAGTTTGCTTATTGTCAGGTTATATACGAATAAAACACAAAATTATATTACTATCCCGCCGGACTACAGTGAAAAAAACATCAAAATCGCGCTATTAAAAACTATTTTAGTCATTAGCTTGTTTTATATGGTTATAGTTTTTTTCCGTGTTAAATGGTTGTCAACAAATCAAGGATCATTTGACCTAAATACATCATTTATTTACTTCTTGCTGATTGCGTGTGTTTTTTTATATTTGATAATCTCCATGTCGAGCCTGCGTTCAAAGTTTTTTCGTTGGGAAACCCAAGCTACAGAAACCTATATTAGTTCGCTATTGCATGTAAATCAGGAATTTCGAGGCATTAGACACGACTTTTATAATGTGCTGCAAACATATGGAGGTTATATTGAGATGGGAGATTTGGAAGGGCTTAGAAAATATCATCAGAGTCTTTTTCAAGCAACAAAGGCAGCTGGGGATTTTTTGAGTCTGATAGAAGTATTGAAGTCTCGTATTCCTGTTTATAGCTTGTTTCAGTCAAAATCTGATATTGCAAATAAGTCAGGAGTCAAGTTCTCCTTCAATCAAGTTTGCGATATTTCCCGTATTGTATTGACAGACCTTGATTTATGTCGTGTATTAGGTATTGTAATAGATAACGCTATTGAAGCTGCGTCTTTATCTGAGCAAAAGCAAATTAACCTGTCATTTGAAGAGAAAGATAAGAATACTATCGTGTTTGTTGTTTCGAATACGACCAAAGACGATGTGGCAACGGAAAAAATTTTCGCCGATGGTTTTTCTACTAAGGAAAATCATTCCGGAATAGGACTTACTCAAGTTCTGCATATACTAAATTCTTACGAGCATTGTGGCTCGCGTGCAAGTTATCACGACAACCAATTTACAATGTTTCTTATTTTTCATACAGCAGATGATAATTTTTGATAAAAACAAGGAGAAATATGATTAATTACACCCTTATTCGCTCCAATCGAAGGACTCTTGCTCTATACATTCGTAACGGCGGCGTAGAAGTTCGCGCCCCGCAAAAAATGCCTAAAAGCCAAATTGAGAAATTCGTCTTATCAAAAGAAAAGCTGATAATGGAAAAGCTTGAGAAGCTGGAGGAGCAGCTTGAACGACGCGAAGCATTTTCTTTGAAATACGGTGATATGGTGTACTATGGCGGAAAAGAGTATCCGATAACCGCCAGAAATGATAACCTCATAGGCTTCGACAATGTGTCATTTTACATGCCGGGTGATCTGTCGCCTGAACAGATAAAGCACGCCTGCATTCAGATATACCGTATGCTTGCTAAGCGCGACCTGACAACCAAGGCACTTTATTTTGCCAAATATATGAACGTGGAACCGAGTGCCATCAGGATAAGTGGTGCTAGAACCTGTTGGGGAAGTTGTTCAGCCAAGAAGAGCCTGAACTTTTCCTGGCGACTCATTATGGCCGACGACAAGGTGATTGATTATGTGGTGGTTCACGAGCTTGCCCACTTGACAGAAATGAACCACTCCGCGCAGTTTTGGTCAATTGTCGAGGAGGTTTTGCCTGATTACCGGAAGCGGAAGGAGAAGCTAATCGAGTTGCATCAAAGACTAAATGGTGAAGATTGGGACTAGAATAATTCCGAAGCAGCTTGCGGTATCTTAGATAATAAATTAGTATTTCAGGGTGCCATTATTTCATTTGCAAGCGGTGGAAGCGATTGACAAAATGGAAATCGTTGTGAGAAAGTAAAATAAACATGGAATTATTAATTTATGTTATTTTTTGGTAATGATTTGCTGGATAAGCCCCCTTCAATAAAATAAACTTTCATAATTATGATATCATTCTACTTTAATAGATATAATTTTTGCTTGACAGAACTGTTTTTTTTGGAAAAAAGGATGCTCAGGGGGTAGACGTTGAAGTGTTAGACATATCACCATTCTCGGAAGAAATGCGCAATATAGTTGTTTGTATTGCTTTCATATACCAAATTTTGCTCATGTATGTAAAATTCGGCTTGCATTTGCGTATGAGTGAAGTAAAGTTACCTAGGCACAAGAGGATTATGTTTACTTTTTTTCTTGGCAGTCTGGCATTTTTTGGTGACTTCTTTAGGCTTGTGCTTGCTGATACTACAAGTGCGCAAACGCTAATACCCCTATTCGCTTCGTTGCCTGGTGTGATTATTACTATTACTCTGTGGATTTATTTTGTCAAGTCGCTGAAGTTCAGGCCGGTGCATGCTTTGGAAATAGCAGTTTACACCTACCTTTACTTTCAGACTATCACAGGCGTGACGAGACTTGTAGGGGCAGTATTCTTTGCCCAAGATCCGGCATTGATTGATTATTCTAAGTATTTAGGTATGTACATCATGAACTTTATCGTTTCAATGGCCTTCTTTATCTGTATGTATCATATCCTCGAGATCAAGCCCAAACTCCTGGTTGTTAAAGGTTTGAACAATGAAACTCCTGGAAAGAGTATTGCATTACCCATTTTTCAGCTCTCTTTTATATACATAAGTGCGGCCTGTATTATGATTTTTATACCTAAAACCATTATGGGCAGCTTAATAAGCCTGTGCATGCTGGCTTTATTTTCAGCTTTTTCCCTTTCTTTGAACAGCAATCGCTACGCAATCGCAGAGATCAGGGAGAAAGACAGGCAAATGGAATCACTTTTCCATAGTCTAAATCAGTTTAGCGCAATTAAGCATGACTTTTATAACATTCTGCAAACCTATAATGGTTATTTTGAGATTGGTGACCTCGAAGCCTGCAAGCGCTACCATCAGTCACTTGTCGAAATAACGACCAGGGCCGGAGATCTGCTTGATTTAAGCCGTCGAGCAGTTGAGAGCCCTGCCTTGATATCACTTTTGCTTAACAAGCACGAGCGTGCTGATAACTTAAAAGTAAGTTTAAGCATTGCGCTCAAGTGCTCACTCTCTGGACTCCCACTAAAAGACATTGACATATGCCGGGTTATTGCGTGTTTACTGGACAATGCAATTGAGGCTGCTGCTGATTCGAAGAAAAAACGAGTATCATTTACGATTGAACGTGAAAACAACGAGATTCAATTGATAACTATAACTAACAGTACACTCAAGCCAATCGAGGTATCCCAAATATTTATTCCTGGTTTTACTAGCAAGAAAGGTCATCAGGGTGCTGGGCTTGTCAATGTAAAAAGTATTATCGAGAATTACCCTAACTGCAATTTAGAAATAAGAAGCACGGATGATGAAGTTACCATTGTGCTAAGAATGGAGAATTCAGTACTTTTGTCCCTGTCTCATTGAAATAGCACCAAAGCGCTTATTTCGGGTTAAGGATCTATACCAATGCTTAATTCTATTGAAGGTGAACGATGTGAAATGTAAAAACTGCGAGAGCGAAAACATAAAAATCGGCGTTACTTGGGGAACTTCAGGCGATACTGCTTACATCGGGCTGAAATTCGCGAAAAAGATAATGTGGCAAATAGAGCAAGTGCGTTCAGATTTATGTTTGGATTGTGGTGAGATTAATCGTATTTATGTGAATCAAGAAGGTCTTAAAGAGAAAAAATGGTTGGATAAATAACTCTTAGCCTCCCTCTCCGAGGGAGGTGGCACGTAGTGACGGAGGGAGTCCTAATGCTTTTTCGAAATTACAAATAGAATAGCTGTAGAAGAATACTGGAGAAATAAAAATGCATGATATGCGTAATAGCTTTACCTCCCAGTTACTTATGGAAGCGGGAATAAGAGAAGGAATGCGAGTCTTGGATGTGGGTTGCGGTTTTGGAGAAGTAACGATGTTAATCGCAGATATAGTTGGCAGCGAGGGCGAAGTTGCGGGATTTGACATCAATGAAACTTCAATCAAAACTGCCCAGGAAACCGCAAGAAAAAAACTGAAAGCTAATGCTCAGTTCCTGCTAGCTGATATTAATAATTTGCCGCAAGATTTAGAACCATTCGACGCTATGGTTGGGCGCAGAGTGTTGATGTATCTGCCGGATGTGATTGCAAGCCTCAAGAGTTTACTGCCTTTGCTAAAAGCGGGCGGAATTATGGCTTTTCAAGAAAGTGACTCCCTGGGTGCAGGTATTTCAAACAATGAGTGGCCGTTGCATACTAAGGCTCAAGCCTGGATATGGAATACTATATCCAGAGAAAATGGCAATATTAAGATGGGTTCAACCATGTATTCCGCATTTGTTAAAGTTGGACTCAAAGTACAGTATATAAAAGCTGAACCGGTTCTGCAGACAGTTGCGACCGGCAGTGATCTAGGGATGGTAATCAAGATGATGCTCCCAAGAATTATCGAAGCTGGAGTTGCCACCGCCGAGGAGATTCAAATTGACACTTTAGAAGAAAGATTGACCCGGGAGCGCCAAGAAGTGGATACCTTGTTTATTAGAGATATGGTGTTTGGCATTTATGCAGTTAAATAACTACCCATGCAAATAACTTCTCCTGTCGTCTTCGACAACATACCTCTGCAAGGGAGGTGGCGCGAATTGACGGTGGGAGTCCTTCTGAGCGAAAATGCAAATCCTAGAAACAATCAAAAAATTTTGTGAGGGCTAATCGCTA
Source organism: Syntrophomonadaceae bacterium (assembly GCA_031553935.1). GTDB lineage: Bacteria > Bacillota > Syntrophomonadia > Syntrophomonadales > Syntrophomonadaceae > JAISDD01. The sequence continues at coordinate 57,449 of JAVBKS010000018.1, read as the reverse complement.
AATATCCAATTATTGTCAACGCGCAAAATAAATCTCTCAAATTGTGTTATAATGCAGGTGCATGATTTGAACGATATTAATAATGCCATGTGTGACAGGTGGTATAGCAATGCAACGGACTAATTGGTGAAATATTGAGTGTTGCACATACTGACGCAGGCGTACAAACGCTTAAAGCTAATTGGAGGTCTAGACATGAGGCTGTTAAACGCGTGGACTTTAGAGCCAGATGAAATAGAAATAGCTGTAGCAGAAATTCTTGAGCAGCTAGATCTTGAGAATAATGCCTTAGAAAACTCTGTCGGATTGCTAACTTGCAGCTACGATTTTGTGGAATCAGGAATGGTAAAGGCGATCTGCGAGGCCCTTCCTTTTGATGTTATCGGGTGCACAACTTTGACGAACGCTAATAATTTTGAAGCTGGCACCCTGCTTCTATGTTTATCGGTCTTTACTGCAGATGATTGCCGGTTTTCCGCTGCCGTAACCGGATCCCTTCTGGAAGATTTAGAAAGTGAAATAGGTGCTGCGGCGATGAAAGCAAAAGCCGAATTGGGAGAACCTGCCCAAATGGCCTTGGCATTATTTCCAATGTTCGGAGTCGGGGGCGAGATAATGCTGAGTGTTTTAGATGAGGCGCTCTCGGGTGTACCGATTTTTGGTACAGTTGCATGTGACCATGATACTTCTGAATACAGTAATACATATACAATTTATAATGGGGAATGTTTTCGGGATCGGCTATCCTTTTTCTTAATTGCCGGTACAGTGAAGCCGCGATTTGTTGTGGCTGCCACCTCTGAACAAAACCTGAGAAAGCAACAGGCGGTGATCACTTCTTCAGAAGGATGCCTTATAAAAGAGATCAACAACCTGACCGCGAGGGATTACTTTAAGTCTATTGGGATGGTCGCGGGTAAAGGCATCGAAGGCATGAGTTCTGTACCTTTTGTCGTGGATTATGGCGACGGCTCACAACCGGTTGCCCGCGCAATTTTTGGATTAAATGAAGATGGATCTGCACTTTGCGGTGGCTATATGCCTGAGGGCAGTACGCTTTATATTGGGCGAATGGATGAGGAAGACATACTGTTAACAGCGGAAAACTCGACAGAAGAATTGTTGAAAACTGACAAACTCAATGGAATCCTTCTATTTCCCTGTTTAGGAAGAAATATGGTTCTGGCAATAGATCCTTTAGCTGAAATTGATTTAGTGAAAAAAAAGATTGGTGATCAAGTTCCTTGGCATCTTGCTTATTCTGCGGGAGAATGCTGCCCTGTCTATTTTGACAAAAGCGGTCAGTTGGTAAACCGTTTTCACAACTTTACTTTTATAGGCTGTGCATTATAGTACTGATAGAGGTTAGCGTATGTCCGGTGAAAAAGAAATGCCGCCCCAACCGAGCAACGAAGATTTAGTAAAAGAAAATCGAAGCTTAAAACGTCAACTGCGAAATCTGGAATCAACATTTCAACGTAACAAGGCTATGCTGGCGGCCAGAACGACGGTTAACCATATGCTGGAAGCAGAGCAGAGGAAAATGGAACGCAATATGAATCTGCTACTGGAAAATAGTGCGGACATTATTCTGCTTTTTGACAAAAACAGCAGGTTTTCATATTTTACCAAAACTTTTTTGAAAACAACCGGGTTAACTGATTTTAACCAAATCAGCGGCAAGTATTTTTTTGATATTTTCTCTCAATTGGTTTCCAAAGAATGGATCGAGTTTATGCAAACAAATATTGACCTTGCACTGGAAACCCGGAGCACGGTTATTGTTAATTCTTCCATTGATCTGTCGGGAGGAGAAAACCTTAAGGAATATGATATTCAAATTACTCCTATGATGGACAGGGATGGACACTTGGAAGCATTCATGATATTACTTCACGACATAACCGATATCATGATGTCGAAGCGACAAGCGGAAAGCGCTAATACCGCGAAAAGTCAGTTTTTAGCGACAGTGAGCCATGAAATGCGTACGCCTATGAATGCAGTTATAGGTATGGCATCTATAGGGAAGAATTCGGCTGACAAAGAGCGGATGATTTATTGTTTTTCAGAAATTGAAAACGCATCACAACATTTGCTTGCTGTGATCAACGATGTTTTAGACATGTCAAAAATTGAAGCCGGCAGACTTGAACTTTCGCCGACAAACTTTATTTTTGAAAAGATGATTCGCAGAATCGTTAATATGATTAACCCCCGGGCAGCGGAGAAAAAACAAAATCTTAACATACATTTAGATGGAGCAATTCCAATTAGTCTAATTGGGGACGAGCAAAGAATAGCTCAGGTAATAACGAATTTATTGGCTAATGCAGTGAAGTTTACCCCTGACGGCGGATCAATAGATCTAGATATTCGATTATTGGGGGAGCAAAGCGGTATATGCGAGATACAGGTTGCTGTTACCGATACTGGAATTGGCATAAGCCCAGAGCAGCAAAGTCATCTGTTCCAGCCGTTTCACCAAGCGGAAAGCGATACCTCGCGAAGGTTTGGAGGCACAGGTCTCGGGCTCTCGATCTCGAGAAACATTGTGCAAATGATGGGCGGCGAAATCAAGGTAGTATCAGAACTTGAAAAAGGCTCTTCTTTCATTTTTACCATTCCTCTGAAAAAAAGCATAGTTAAGAATGCAACGATCAATAACATTAATGACTGGGAAAATATTTGCTTACTCGAAGCGGATGACGATGAATATGTCGATTTCGCAGGAAAATGTATCCTCTTGGCAGATGATGTAGCCATCAACCGGGAAATCGTGCTTGCATTACTAGAGCCAATGCATATGCAAATAGATTGTGCAGAAAACGGCGCGGAAGCGGTGCGCATGTTCAACGAGAGGCCAGACCGGTACAGCCTGATTTTCATGGACATTCAAATGCCGGAAATGGATGGTTACGAGGCAACACGAAAAATTAGAGAAAGCAAAAATTCAAATGCTAAAGCAATCCCGATCATAGCAATGACGGCTAACGTCTTTAGGGAAGACATAGAAAAATGTATTGAAGCGGGCATGAACGATCATGTTGGAAAGCCATTGAGCTTCGATGAGCTAATCCAGCAATTAAAGCTGCATTTGTAGCACAAAGACAGTACGTATCAGTTTGAATGTCTGGCATAATTATGACATAGTTATGTTCAAAATAATTGCAATCTATAAAATTAGCCTTATATCAGAGGGTGAATATAGAGGGGTGCACGCCACCTCCCTCTTTGAGGGAGGTGGCGCGAAGCGACGGAGGGAGATAAAAAATAAGCATTACTGAAGCCGTTGTTAGCAAATGGAGGATTAACCATGAAATTCCTGCACTTATCCGATCTGCATTTGGGGAAAACAGTTCACGAGTTTTCTATGCTTGAGGATCAAGAGTATATACTGAAAGTTATTCTTGGAATTGCTGAAGAAGAGAATCCGCAAGCAGTTCTTATTGCCGGCGATGTATTCGACCGCACTGTTGCCCCGGCGGAGGCCTTGCGTTTGTTCGACGATTTTCTGGAAGTGCTTGTTCAGCGCAGCATAGAGGTTTTCATCATTAGCGGCAACCACGATTCTGCAGATCGCTTAGCCTTTGGTTCACGCCTGATGGAGAAAAGCGGAGTTCACATTTCGCGGGTGTATAACGGACAGATAACTCCCTATGTCTTAACGGATGAATTCGGAGAAATGAATGTATATATGCTGCCTTTTTTGAAGCCGGTGCAAGTTAGAAAGTTTTTCCCGGAGGCTGAAATTATTACTTGGACTGATGCGGTCCGAACTATTATTGAACAGATGAATGTGGAGGGAAGCAAACGGAATGTTTTGCTTGCTCACCAATTTGTTACTGGAGCTGCAACCTGTGAATCGGAAGAAATCAACATTGGCGGTGCCGACAATGTTGATGCTGAGGTCTTTTTTGCGTTTGATTATGTTGCCTTAGGACATCTTCACGGAGCGCAGAGCATTGGGCGTCAAACTATTCGTTACTGTGGGACACCACTAAAGTACTCTTTTTCGGAGGCGAGTCACAAAAAATCAGTGACGATGATTGAGCTCGCGGAAAAAGGCATTATAAGTATTCGGGAAATACCACTGATTCCCAAGCGAGATATGTTGGAAATTCGCGGAAAGTATTTGGAAATCACCGCAAGGACTTTTTACCAGAACCTTAATACTGAAGACTATTACAAAATTACACTTACTGATGAAGATGACCAGCCGGATGCAATTGGCAAGCTGCGAGTCATTTATCCCAATCTAATGCGCCTTGACTATGATAATATGAGGACAAGAACAGAGAGCTCTTTTGAGGAAATTGCTGACTCCAATCAATATACACCAATTCAACTTTTTAACATGTTATATGAAGAACAGAACGGACAGCCTCTTTCTCATTCGCAGCGTGTATTCTTGGATAATCTAATTGAGCAAGTGTGGGAGGGCGCGAAATGAGACCGGTAAAGCTTACAATCTCTGCTTTCGGCCCATATGCGAGAAAAACCGAATTAGGCTTATCTGAGCTGGGAGCATGCGGAATATATCTTATTACAGGTGATACTGGAGCGGGCAAGACTACTCTTTTCGATGCAATTGTTTTCGCCCTCTATGGTGAGCCTAGCGGGGTAACCCGTGAAACCTCAATGCTTCGAAGCAAGTATGCCGAACCTGAAACCGACACTTATGTGGAAATGACTTTCGTTTTTAAGAGTAATGAATACAAAGTATTCCGCAGTCCTGAATATCTGCGTCCGAAGAAACGCGGTGAGGGATATACTACTCAAAAAGCCGATGCAGTGTTTTACTATCCTGACGGCAAAGTGGTGACCGGAAACTTGCAAGTAAACGATGTTATCAAAGATCTTATGGGGATTGACCGTTCGCAGTTTAGCCAAATAGCGATGATAGCACAGGGAGACTTCTTGAAGCTCTTGCTGGCAACGACTAAAGAGAGGCAAGAAATCTTCCGGAGAATATTTAAAACTAAAAACTACGAAATCCTGCAAAACTGTTTGAAGAATGAAGCTGGGAGCTTAGGAAACAAGTATAACGATATACGAAAGAGTATTAGACAATACATAGACGGCATTGATTGCGAAGCTGCTGATGAGTTTGAAACCGAAGTAAATAAAGCAAAAAACGGCCAGCTCACGAGCGATGAAATTATGGAACTATTGGCAAAGCTGCTCCTGCAAGACGAAGTTAAGCAGAAATCGGGAAATGATGCCCTGAAAACAGTTGAAGCAGAAATCTCAAAAATTGATGCTGCCTTAGGGAAGGCAACACAGGATAACAAAGTTCGCGCTGATTTAAGTAAGGCGCAGACAGAATTGGCAGCAGTAATGGAGAAATTGCCGGAATTAAAAACTGCTTACGAAGAAACCGCCGACTATCAAGTAGAACTTGAGTCGCTAACTGGTAGAATTGCCACCGAGAGAGGTCAGCTCTTCCAGTATGAAGAACTTGAAACAGTTAATAAGAATATCGGCGATAAGGGTAAGCAATTGAAGGCTTTGCAGAAAAAGAAGGCTGAACTAATTGAGTCGATAGACTTAAAGAAAGAGCAGTTAAAAGAGTGGAAAGAGCAGCTTTCAACACTAAAAGATGCCGAAACTAATATACTTCATCTAGAAACAGAACTAGAAAAGGCTGATAGCAAGAAAACCCAGATAGAAGGAATTAATATGCTTTTATCTGAGCATTTGGCAATAAAGATAGCTTATGAAGAGGCACAGGAAAAATATCTTAGTTTGCGGAATATGGCGGAGATGGCTAGTAATACTTATATCGAGCTAAACCGAGTGTTTCTTGACGCCCAAGCTGGAATTCTTGCTCAAACCCTAGAGGTTGGTCAACCTTGCCCGGTCTGCGGATCACTTGAGCATCCTGCTCCCGCGTATATTTCGGATAAAGCACCGGCTGAAAAAACCGTAGAAGCTGCCAGGAAAAAAGCTGATAAAACTCAAACTGATGCTAGCGCTGCAAGTAGCGCGGCTGCTGTGGAGAAAGGAAAACTAGACGCTAAGGACATTGAAATAGATAAGGCTGCTAGAGATATTTTCTTGCAGCGACCGGAAAGAATCGAACAGGCAATTAGCGAAGAATTATTGAGGATTTCAGAGCTTAATGCCAATCTAGCTAGGGGTCTTGAGGAAGAAAAGCATAGATATCAACTGAAAGTAGATATAGAAGTTAAACTGCCCAAGCTTGATAAGGATTTAATCGAGTTAGATGATGAGATTATTGGCAACAAAACGGCAATTGCTACCTTAGAGACAGAAATAGTCGGGTTTGAAGATATACTGAAAAATCTTAAAGATGCCCTGGCTTTCGCAACAAAGAAAGAAGCGCTGGAAAATATCAGCTTGCTAAACGAAAAGAAAAAGCAGCTGGAAACCGCTGCCCAGAATGCAAAGGACAATTGGGAGGCCCATAAAATTCTGGTCACAAGTCTGGAAGCGCAAATTGAAACCTTGAATAATCAATTAGATCATGCCAGGGCAATAGATACACTGGAATTAACTGAACAAAAAAATGAACTCGTGAGACGCAAGAATGCGCTATCTGCGAACTTAATGGCGATTGTTTCGCGCCTGCATACTAATAGCAATATTGAGAGTCGTTTCAATGACCGTTTGCAAGAGGTTGCAGAAATTGAAGAACGGCTTAAGTGGGTCAGAACTCTTGCCGATACTGCGAATGGTCAACTAACGGGCAAGGATAAAATTATGCTGGAGACTTATGTGCAAGCGTCTCATTTTGAACGCATTCTTCGCCGGGCTAACATGCGCTTGATGATAATGTCGAGCGGACAATACGAATTAAAGCGAGCTGCAGATGCCAGCAACCAAAGAAGTCAAAGCGGCTTGGAACTCAATGTTATTGATCATTACAACGCTTCGGAAAGAAGTGTTAAAACCCTGTCGGGAGGTGAATCTTTCATGGCGTCACTTTCACTTGCGCTGGGTTTGTCAGATGAAATACAGTCTGCATCGGGGGGAATTCATTTAGATACGATGTTTGTCGATGAAGGTTTCGGCTCACTGGACGAAGAGACGCTGTCGCAGGCAATTAAAGTACTAAATAACTTGGCCGACAGTAACATACTTGTAGGCATAATATCTCATGTTTCCGAACTTAAGGAGCGTATAGACAGGCAAATTATTGTAAAAAAAGATAAGAGCGGAGGAAGTCGGGTCGAGATAATTACTTAATCTTTTGATAATGGGGGAAGGGCTCAAACCCCAAATAGTTCGTTTATGTACTTTTCGTCTAAAGCACGTTTGCTCTTCCTATCAGCATTCTTGAGCATGGAGAGCATTTTTTCTTCTACCGTTTTGGCTAGAAACATATTAAAATCAATGCTGCGCAAGACAAAGAATAATGCGGGGTCATGATCGAATTTTGCTCCAATCGCATATAGAACGGCACTAACGTGTTTGCACATTATTGCACGGTCAGGGCAGGAGCAATGAAAATCAATTTCCTGTGTGCTGGGGAATAGACCATTTTGGGTGCTAGTAAAGAGCTCCATTAGATCCTTGGGAAACTTACCTTCGATGAGCTCTTCTAAACTGTTAATCTTTTTATTGCATAGTTCAGTAATATGAACTAGCTTCTGTTGGGGCAAGGGATCTATTTCAACATTAACTTGATAAGGCTTGCTGCTGCTTCCGCAAACATAAGAAAATACCTCGCCTGTATTAATTTTAAGATCCAAAACTAAACCGTTTTTCACATAACTTCTGCCTCTTCCAATACGATTGCTGTAATCAGCATAGGTATTGAGATTATTAGTCCAGGCTTTGCCCCACCATGATTTAGCAATAGTTCTGCCTTCAATAGTGATCGGGGAAATGGTAGGGTCTTTCTTTCTTAGCTTTTCAAGCTGACTTTTAGCTTTGGCAATTTTGTCCGCATTGCTCTCATAATAATCGTAGCCCCATCTCATAAGGCGTCACCTGCCAATCTAAACATGTTTATGAGTTCTTCATCAGACATCTCGGTTATCCAGTTTTCTCCAGACGAATCAAAAATATTGGCCGCCAGTTTTACTTTATCTTCAATCATGAGATCGATTTTTTCTTCAATTGTGTTGCTGGTAATAAACTTATGGACGATAACATTCTTAGTTTGTCCGATTCTAAAGGCGCGGTCGGTAGCTTGGTTTTCTACGGCCGGATTCCACCAGCGGTCGAAATGAATTACATGATTGGCCTTTGTCAGATTAAGTCCTACCCCGCCGGCTTTTAATGACAAAATCATATAGGGAACATACTCGTCGCTGCTAAAACGCTCAACCAACTCTTTCCTTTTCTTCACTTGAGTTGAGCCGTGTAAGACCAAACCTTTGCGTTCAAAGATAGTTTCTAAAAATTGATCAAGGGGGTCAATGATTTCTTTGAATTGAGTGAAGATCAGCACGCGCTCTCTATTCTGGTAAATGGTTTCGCAAATCTCTTGTAGTTGGCTGAATTTCCCGCTATGAGTAGCATTATACTCAGTTCCTCCCAAAAAATGATCAGGATGATTACAAATCTGCTTTAGTTTTATCAGGCTGCCCAGGATTAAGCCCTTGCGATCAATTCCTTCGCTATCCTCCAGACGCTTCTCCAGATCTTTTACAAATTTTTGATACAATACTACTTGCTTTTTGCTGAGATTGGTATAGGCCTTAATTTCGATTTTGTCCGGAAGATCATCAATAATAGTTTTGTCAGTTTTCAGGCGGCGAAGAATAAAAGGGGACACCGCTGTGCGCAATTTTCCAAAAGCATCTTGGCTGCGTCTTAACTGATCAGCCAGTGTTTTAAACTCCCTAACAGTTCCTAAGAGGCCGCAGTTTAAGAAATCAAATAGTGACCATAAATCGGAGAGGTGATTTTCAATGGGGGTACCGGTTAAAGCAATTCTAGAATCAGCCTTCAGACTTTTGACTGCTTTAGTCTGCTTGGCGGCCGGATTTTTAATGGCTTGGGCCTCATCTAAAATTAAGATACTCCAATTAACATCTTTAATTACATCAAGTTTGGTGACCATTGTGTAAGTGGTGATGTATAAATTCACTTTAGGATCAATTATGTATTCACCCTTGCCATGCAGCACTTCATATGCAAGAAGGGGAGCGAAGCGGTCTAATTCCGATTTCCAGTTCCAAAGCAGAGAGGCAGGCAGTACCAGGAGCGATGGCTTGTCAAGAGGCGTTGTGATCCTCAAATGTTCTAACAAAGCAATAATCTGTACAGTTTTCCCCAAACCCATATCATCAGCTAAGCAGGCGCCGAAGCCTAGTTTTATCATCAAATGCAGCCAATCAAGACCGATATGCTGATAAGGCCTCAGTTTTGCTTGAAAACTATCTCCTGGCGAAATACTCTTAATTAGCTCAGGGTTTTTAATCCGGTCCAAGAGCTTTTTCAGCCAGTCCCCATGCTTTACTTCGATCAAATCTTGGGGCAAACCTAGTTGCTTAGCTGCATCCATTTCCAAGCGCAGTGCGGCAAAAAAATCTATATAGCCATCATCGGCGAAGCTTTCTGCTGTTTCCATCATCTCTAAGACTTGTTGTAGTTTTTTATGATCAACTTCAACCCACTTGCCTTTGAGATAAACCAAACCTTCGGTCTGTTGCAGCAAGAATTCTATTTCTTGAGTGGTCAACGGTTCGCCGCCCAAGGCAATATAGGTATCAAAACTCAGGATCGCATTTTGCCCCACCCTAGATTCTCCGGTTTTGCCAATACTGACACCTAGGCTAATCCGATTATATTTGCGTTTCCACCAATCGGGGATCCGGCATATAATCCCGGCTTCTTCGTAAATCGGAATTTCTTTTAAAAAACAATAGGCATCTTCTGCTGAAAACTTTAATGGGCTGAATAATTCGCCAGATTCAACCAAATCGGAAATGAGTTCACTCTTTTGCATAGCCCTGCTTACAGTAGAAAGCAGTTCCAGCAGTTTTTCAGTTTGGCCCTTATACTCAAGCAAAGCACTTTTTAAGGGTATATGGTTGACTCTTTTGTTATCTGAGCTCGAAGAATAAGTAGCTAAAAATGCGAAAGGCATAGCATCAAGCTTGTTTTCAACTAAATGAAAAAAAACTCTTCCTCTAACTGTTAACCCTAATTTTTGTTCCGACAAGAATTCCTGAACAGTACCCGAATAATTCTTGATGATATTGCTAAATTCTATGCTCAGCTGGAAAAAAACATTCTCCAGCCAAGTGTTATTTAAATGTTTTGCACCCAGTAAAAATGGAACATTATCCAGTATTTCTTTAAGTTCATCATCGGTAAAGGAGAGATCGGTTTCTTCCCGAGTGAATTCAATATCAGCTTTATGGGTTATTTTATCTATCAACCTAAGAGAAATATCGTGAAGAAATTTCAAGCTATCCGTTGAATGATCATCTAGATCTTGGAATCCGAATAAGAATAATGTTTCGTACTTGTTTTCGGTAAAGTCCCGATAGAGTTTTTCTTCCCGGGGTTCGGTATTTCCACGGCCTTCAAAGTCCAGATGAAAGTCATTTTCCTCGAAATATGCGATGAGCCTTTTGTCATTCATTTAGATCTACTCCAAGTGAATCAGTATTTATCCTTTATATTATAAACAGAAACCTTGGATTATGTCGAAAAATGATAAGACGGTAATAGATATATCATGAAGAACTCTTGCCAAGCGATTCTAAATTCCAAGTGCCTCGCAGCCCCATAGTGCCAGTTCTCTTAGACGTTCGTCGCTAGCATGACAATGCTTCTTGATTAGGTGATGATATTTATTATCATTGCGGTTTATCATAATCCGGAGAGCATTGCACTTCCAGAGCCACAGATCGTCCTTACTAATATACCAAAACCTTGGATTAATGATGTTTATGTATGTATTCTCATCCACTTCCATTATTCGTTCCAGGTCTAAGTGCTTTTCAAATTGTGTCAGCAAGGGGAATTCTTCTTTGTATGTTGGCTTATTTTGGTTTATCGGGCAGGCATCCTGACAAGCATCACATCCGTACAACCACGAACCCATCTGGGTTCTTAACTCTGGGGTTAATATATCTTGGGCATAAAAAGATAGTTGGGCAACGCATTTGCCTCTATCCATGGAATAGCTGCTCACTAACGCATTCGTCGGGCAAGAATCAACACATAAGAGACAATCCTCACTGCACTCAGGTAACGAAATGTCTGCTGCGATTTCATCATAGTCCAGCTCTTTATCAATTACCCAGGCCTCGATCCAAATATAGGAACCATGTTCCGCGCAATAAATGAAATTATTGCGCCCGAATTTCCCCAAACCGGCTTTGGCAGCCGCCCATCTCGCCGGTACGTTCCATTTTAATATATTTATGCCGTCGCTTCGAATATAAGTCTCGAATTCATCTTTTGCCCGGTACTCATGTGAATAAGAGAGCCTGCTGTCAAATAGATAGGCCTTGCCGATCATACCATTAAGGCTGTCAGGAATCCTATATTTATTGTATCCCAGAGTACATACAATGATTGATTTTCCATGTTCGGGCTTCTTAGCCAGAGAATACAGAGGTTCATATAGTTTTTTTGATTCAGGAAATGACTTGATACGATCATCCAAGTAGTGCACATATTCGGTAAAAGAACTTAATGGGATTATTCCACAGGCAGTATATCCTAATTGAATTGCTTTGCGCTTGATTGCTGATGCGGACACGATATCACCTCATTTCATGCTTATACTGAGGAGAACAATGGTGTTTTTCTAAGAATAGACAATTAGAATTATACTATAATATAGGAAATATTAGCCATAGCATAATAGATCTGTGTCCGTAATTGGACGAAAGAAGCATCATGCAGGAGGTGCAATATGACCTTAATGATTATCAGAGAAGACATTACTAGAATGAAGGTTGATGCAATTGTAAATGCCGCCAACACTGAACTGCAAAGAGGAGGCGGAGTTTGCGGTGCGATTTTCAAGGCGGCGGGAGCACAGGAGCTCCAGGCGGCTTGCAACCTACTTGCCCCAATTGCAACCGGGGAAGCGGTTATCACTCCAGGATTCGCATTGCCCGCCAAATACATTATTCACACCGCCGGTCCGATATATAATCATTGGCCTCCTGAAGAGAGCCGGAGGCATCTTGAATGCTCGTATTCTAATTCTCTAAAACTGGCTATTCAGAATGGCTGCGAGAGCATTGCGTTTCCGCTGATATCGAGCGGAATATACGGCTATCCGAAAGCAGAAGCGCTCAAGGTTGCTACATCGGCAATCCAAAGCTTTCTCGCCGGTAGCGATATTGAGGTATTCCTTGTAGTGTTCGATAAAATGGCATTTGCGATCAGCGAGGAGCTGCTCGGTGAAGTCGCTAGTTACATAGATGAACACTATGTTAAGGAACATTTAGTAAGGCGAAGAGGGCAAAGAGTTAGGGAACTAAATCTCGAGTCTAGTAACCATAATCTTCTGGAAGATTCACAACGCAGTTACCACGGGATCGAAGAATTAGTTGGAAATCTAGACGAGCCGTTTTCGGAGACGCTCTTGCGCTTAATCGATGCCAAAGGTATGAGTGATGTTGAGGTTTATAAGAGCGCTAATCTTGATCGCAAACTGTTTTCCAAGATTAGAAGTGCAAAAGGATATACACCCAGCAAGCGAACTGCACTGGCACTCGCTATAGCCTTACGGCTTGATCATGCAGAAACAGCAGATCTCTTAGCAAGAGCCGGATATGCTCTATCGCCCAGTCAGAAGTTCGATGTGATCATCGAGTATTTTATTTCGCACAGCAAATACGACATTTATGAGATTAATGAAGTATTATTCAGCTATGATCAGCCTCTTTTGGGGGGATAGATTTTCACAAACAGGACGGCAAGAGTATATAATTACAATAGCGATGGATATTGATGAAATGATTCAATTGTCGCTTCTTAAGCGACCACTCGTTTTTCCAAAGGTGTTATCCTTTAAATGAAATCCGTGACGACTACGAAAGCCGCAACTAACGTATCTCCAACCTCCCTCTCTGAGGGAGGTGGCGCGAAGCGACGGAGGGAGTTCTCTCTGAATGCATAAGATAACTATCCTGGTAGTCGAATTCGAGACGCTTTGAAGGCGGCAATTTATACTGCTCCGAAGAAAAATCCAGTGAGAAAGTTGCTGCTGTTGTATAATAGAAATGGCGACAAAAATGCCCAAGGATAGATTTAAGGAGACAAGAAATTATGATTGAAATGCTTTCTGCTCGCACATCGGAAATTGATGAAATAAAAGATGCGGTTGAAGAAATAATGAGTCAGATCGATTCGGCTAAATTGAAAAAGAATAGTTGTGGTCTTATATACTGTAGCTTGGACTTCGTTGAAAGTGGAGTTGTTAAAGCTATATGCGACGAGTTACCATTTAATGTGATTGGCATGACGACTCTTGCGAGTGCAGATGAGCACGGGTATGGAATATATGAATTGACTTTAACTATACTTACTAGTGATGATGTAAGCTTCACTGCAGGCATATCCGAATCTATAGAACAATACAATTATAAAGAAGAAATTGAAACGCTGTATACCAGAATTCGCAGCCGGGTTAAAGATGATCCAGCTTTGATTCTGTCGTTTATACCGCATCTGACTGATGTAGCAGGATATGAGATTGTAGAAACTATGGATTCGGTCTGCAATGGTATTCCAATCTGGGGGTCAATTACGACCAGTGTCGATTTTACGTATGGAACCGTAGCTACAATACACAATGGCGAAATACTGCGCAGCGGCTTGGCAATGATGTTTATTAATGGGCCGATTCAGCCAAAATTCATTGTCTGTTCTATTCCGGAGCGTAATATAACGAACAGCCGTGGGATCATAACTAAGAGCAAGGGGCCTATTCTTCAGGAAGTCAATGACATGCCTATTATGGATTATTTAAAATCGATTGGTTTAGAAGTTGATAGCGAAAATATAACAACAGTGCCATTGCTATTGTATTATGACAATTCTGATGAATATGTGGCGCTAGGGTTCTACACTTTGTTTGAAGATGGATCCGTTTTAACCGGTGGTCCTATGCCGGAAAACACGCCGTTCGTAGTCGGTTATATTGACGAAGATGGCATCAATGATTCGGCAAACGAAGCAATTGACAAAATTTTAGCTATCAAAGATCGACAGGCAACATTGATGTTACCTTGTATAACGCGATATATTATGCTATCTCCTAATCAAGAGGAAGAGCTCAAGTTGATTCATAGTAGATTTAATGAGGGCGGGCTGCCGTTTGCCATGGCTTACTCAGGGGGAGAAATCTGCCCGGTTCCTGATGCAAGGGGCAAATTGCATAATCGCTTTCACAATTACAGCTTCAGCGCCTGTGTATTATAATCGGAAATATGTTTGCTCATAAGTTGCAATTGTAATGCGGAGGAGGTGTGGGGAAGTATTGTGAACGAATCGTTAGAGAGTATATATAGCAAGCTGCTGGAGAAATACGAAAAAACGGAAAAAGAGAACCGCAAGTTAAGTCGCGAGAACCGGCATTTAATTACTGCTCTCCAACAGGAAAAAATGGCTGCCAAGGCAGCTCTTAACCGGCAAAAAACTGCAACCCTTGCCCAACGTCAGCGTGACCGTTATCTGGCATTAGTTCTGGAGAATTTTCCGGGCATTATCCTATTTTTGACAGAAGCGCTGCGTATAGATTTCTGTACGAATTTCGTTGTGGAAAAAACTGGTCACAAAAGCCCGATTGAGCTTAAAGGGCGTACTTTGTCGGAACTGTTCTCAGGTTTTTTGTCGGATGATTATAACAAGATGCTGCTTGATAATTGCGGAAAAACCATGGAAACAGGATCACCTCAATACTTTGAGATTTCGTTTAACTTTCATCAAGGAGTTGAGGACTTTGAGGGTACTCTTGTTCCAATGAAAGATGCGGCAATTGAATCCAATGTACTCATGCTTATGCTGCACAATATAACGGCTCTGAAGTATTCTCGGGAACAGGCATTGGCAGCAAGCAAAGCTAAAAGTGCTTTTCTTTCTAATATGAGTCATGAAATTCGGACGCCTATGAATGCCATAATAGGCATGACCGCTATTGGATTGCAGGAAACGTCCTCTGAGCGCAAAGATTTCGTTCTTAGACGTATTGAAAATGCTTCGAATCACCTTCTAAATATTATTAATGACATTTTGGATATATCGAAAATTGAGTCTGGAAAAATGGAACTATCGCCAATAACATTCAAGTTTAGACAAATGCTTAGCAAAGCTATGGCGATCATAACGCAAAATGTTGATGAAAAGCAGCAGCAGCTTACCATTGAAATTGATCCGGCAATTCCCGATTCCTTGTTGGGCGACGACCAACGCTTGACTCAAGTGGTCACAAATATCCTTTCGAACGCTTCAAAATTTACGGAACTGCACGGTGAAATTAAGCTTGCAGCTTCTTTGGATTCTATGGAACAGGGTGTTTGTACGATCAAAATATCTGTGCAGGATAATGGTATAGGTATGTCTGCCGGACAGCAAAGCAAGCTGTTCAATATTTTCGAACAAGCGGAAGCAGGCACATCACGAAAATATGGCGGCAGTGGTCTGGGACTTGCAATTTCACGAAGAATTGTCGAAATGATGGGCGGCGAGATCTGGGTCGAATCTGAATTGGGTGTGGGTACGTGCTTTTATTTCACTGTAAAGCTGCTATGTCCAACCACAACTGAGATCGATACCCGAAACGAGAAGGCAATTCCTGAAGTCAACATGAACGATGAGGAAGATGATTTTTCTGCCTACACGATTCTTATTGTCGACGATATAGAAATTAATATTGAAATCATGGTGGCACTACTGGGGTCAACCGGAATCAATATCGACACGGCAATTAGCGGAAAGGATGCAGTGGATATGTTCCAAGCCAATCCATACAGGTATGCGTTGATCTTGATGGATATGCAAATGCCTGAAATCGACGGATTGCAAGCGACCAGAATGATTCGCGAACTCGATCTTCCACGCGCTTCCGAAATACCTATCATTGCGATGACGGCTAATGTATTCCGCGAGGATATCGAGCTTTGCCTCAACGCCGGTATGAACGGCCATTTAGGGAAACCCATAGATGTAGACGAAGTTGTCGGCATTCTGAGAAAATATCTGTCATTTTCCTAATATATTCTTAAGTAGGGGCGAATCTTGCCCGGATAAATTGTTTTTCCAATAACGAAATAGCCTAATAGACGCAGCTCATGAAGAAAATTTTAGGGACAATCACTATCGCATTTTTATTGATTTCAGCAAGTTTTTGTTTTCCAATTCGATAATATGTTATAGATATTAATTATGATATCTTTACAAACAAACTTGGAAAAAATGTAAAAACATGAACGATAATTCAGTATTATTTCTTATAACATTAACAATCTGCGTAGTGACAATTTGTTTCTTGGCCGCACTCTGGTTTAGCGATACACGAAACCGAAAGCAGCAGGGTTTTTTTGTTATGGGAATCACGGTTGCTTTTTGGCTACTTTTTGATGCCATCTGCTACATATGCACGAAAGAGAGCTTCGCGCTGCTTTTTACTCTCCATATCATAGCCCTGTGTTGTTTTACCAGCAGTTTAACGTGGTTTGTTTTGCTATTTACGGGATCAAAATTTGCTGGATCGAGAGCAATTTTTAATGTTTTGGTGACCATTGCTGTGGTCGATATCGCAGGTTTTGCAACTAACCCTTGGCATCACCTTTTTATATCAGAGTACTATTATCCAATGGGTACTCCAGGACCGCTTTTTTGGGTCCATGCCATAGTTCAATACTCTATTAGTTTTGTAGCATATGTGCTATTGATTAGGTATTTGATAAAGACAGGGATAAAAAGACCATCAATTCTTGCCAGTGGTATCGGGATACTGATTCCCTTAATAATTAATATTTTACTTTCTTTTCGTATTTTTGGATTGCAATATGACCTAACATCAGCAGGTTTTGCAGTTATGTTCATAATTTTTGCAATAACTTCGTTTAACACACAATTATTCGATTTTAAATTTGCAGCTTTTAATAATATATATCTGTCGCTCAACGATGCCATATTAATAATTAATCAACAAGGGATTATTACTGATGCTAATCCAGCCTTTGAAGAGCTTTTCAACGATTTTAGAATCGAACCATATCAGACTGTATTTGTTGAATTTCTTAATCATATGGCAGTAAATGCTCCAGAGATGATGGCTTCTGAATGGTTGAATGATGACAAAGAGGGACACATCGAATTGCGTCGTGAATTATTAATTAATAGTAATGGTAAGATGAAAGCCTTTATTGTTACCAAAAGATACTTAACAGAGAGAGGAAAAAATACAGTCAGCATTCTTTCCTTTTCTGATGTTAGTGAATTCCGAGAAATGATTGATTCAATTCATACGAAAAATCAAGAATTGATTGAGCTTAAGGAGCTTGCTGAATCAGCGACACATGCCAAGAGCGCATTTTTAGCTAATATGAGTCATGAGATTCGTACGCCGATGAACGCGATTATTGGCTTGAATGATCTGCTGTTGAAAACCCAATTATCAGACACTCAGCGCGACCATCTTATAAGAATTAGGCAAGCCTCGAAGTCTTTGTTGCGAATAATCAATGATATTTTAGACTTTTCCAAAGCTGAAGCTGGAAAAATTGAACTAGATATGCATAATTTCATGCTCAGTGATGTTTTGGAGAGGGTGAGAGATGTTCTGGCAAGTGCTACTGAGATGAAAAACAATAGTTTCTCCATTGAGCAATCTCCAGAAACCAAGGCCTTGCTTAGGGGAGACTCACTGAGAGTTTATCAAGTACTTCTCAATCTAGTTAACAATGCGATAAAGTTCACGGTAAATGGCGAAATAAGACTTAGAGTATCTATGAAGAGTAAAACGGATACTGATGCGATTTTGCTGTTTGAGGTCAGCGACACCGGAATCGGCATGTCTGCAGAACATGCGCAAAGAATTTTTTCTGCATTCGGGCAAGCGGATGCTACCATTACTCGCAAATTTGGAGGTACAGGCTTAGGTTTAGCTATATGCAATAATCTCGTGCAAATCATGGGTGGTGAGATTTGGTGCAAAAGCGAAGAGAACAAGGGTTCAACATTTTACTTTACGATAAGGATCGGATTATCTTCTCTAGATGAATATGAATTAATAGAAAACGATAAAGGTGCTTTCGTGGTACCGGATTATCTGCGGGGAGCAAGAATTCTGCTTGTTGAGGACAATGAAATAAATCAATTGCTGGCTTCTGAGCTATTAGTATCAGAAGGATTTATTGTTGATATAGCTGCAAATGGGGCATTAGCCATAGATATGCTTGAAGATGAAGACTATGATTTAATTCTGATGGATATTCAAATGCCGATCATGGATGGCATCTCAGCAACTAAGGAGATTCGCTGCCGAAAAGAATTTGATAATATACCGATAATTGCCATGACTGCGCATGCAATGAGTGGTGATCGCGAGTTGAGCATGGCAGTTGGTATGGATGACCATCTAACTAAGCCTATAGATCATCAGGTACTCTATAGAACCATATGTAAATGGTTAATGATAAATAGAGATACAATCAAGCGGGAATATTGAAATCATGTAGGATATGATTTGGTTCATAAAGGTATAAAAGACTAAAATATATAGAATTTTTGACGATAGTACTTGTACAGTCATACGGGTATTCCTTATTTGTTCCATAGGAGGAAATCGTATTTGATTGACCGCATAATAACATATTTAAAGAATAATTATTTTGGTGAAGATTTGCCTTTCGAATATAGATTGGCTTGCATTTTTTTTATCACTGCCTTTATTCTTTCGATCCTTTCACTTATTTCAAATATTTTTATTGGTTTGCAAATAAGTCAGACTGTTGTTGCATTTATTTTCATAGTAATGTGCTCTCTTTTCGCTGTATCTCCTCTTCAGAGGAAAGAGGAATTCATCAAGCCACTATTGCTATTTGTAACCTTCATCTATTTACCATATATGTTCATTCAAACTGCAGGAATTAATGGTACTATTTTGCTCTTTATGTTATTAAGCATATTCATGAACGCTATCATTTTTAAAGGCCGCATCTGCGCTCTGGTAGTAGCGGTAAGCATCACTATCTATGCTTTTGGGTGTATTCTGATTATATATATGCCGGGGTTGTTTATACCCTATCCTGATCAACAGAGCAGAGTGCTGGATTTTTGCGTGTCCTGGATAATGACTGCTACGGCTATCGCAATCATGACTGTAAGTATAGTAAAATCGCATGCCCGTGAAAACGCGAAAACCAAAACCCTGTTAATGGAAATTGAAATAACCAACAAGGCACTGGCTGATTTGAGCATACGAGATCCCCTGACAGGAATATTCAACCGTCGCTGCTTTATGAGCTTCCTGGAAACGGAGATGCTTTCCAGTCACAATAATGGCAATAGCATATGCCTAATCATGATGGATATTGATCACTTTAAGAGAATAAATGATACTTTTGGCCATGGTTTTGGTGATGAAGTACTGATTCAAACTACCAAAGCAGCAGGGAGTCATATTCGCAGTTTTGACATGCTGGCTCGCTACGGAGGGGAAGAATTTGTGGTAGTGCTGCCTAATTGTACAGCGGCACAAGCAGTATCGATTGCTGAACGGATCCGTAGGGCAGTAGCGGATTTGACATTTCGTTATAGTCTCGACTTAACAATCAGCTTAGGAGTTGCTTGCTCTAACAAAAATGAGAGCCCGGGAAGCCTGATCCAAAGAGCAGATAAAGCCCTCTACATAGCAAAAGGACAAGGGCGAAACCAAACGATTTTCGATGAGATTCACAATTGTTAAGAGACGCGCGCTAGCAATTAATCTCATTCCTTCCTGAAAAACCACATGAGGACCTCGACAAAAATGAATCAAGTTAATATATAATAAATTGAGATAAAGTAAAAAAATGTTAGTCATGAGAGAGGTCGCAATGAAAGGCGAAGGGGGGAAGATTATACAATATGAATCGAGATTTTGTAAGCAGAATTATGATGCGTGAATTATTGGTGTGCCTAGTAGTAACAATTATTGGAACAATTATTACTGGTTGTATTGAAAACAAGCCAACAGAATCTTTGCAATCAGAAATAAGTAGTACAAAGAGCTATGAACAAAGTGCAAATAGTTTGCCCGGCCAGATTTCGAGCAGTGAACAAAATAATAAGGGTCTAGTTGAAGCAATAAATAAAGTGAAATCAATGACTGACGAAGAAATAATGGAGAAATATGCTACCAATTTAGATATTTGTCTTATTGGTGATTGTGAGTTGGTTTTTGAGGATCCCTTACAAATAAATTCTGATACCCTTTGGTTATTCTTTATGTATACACTTTCGCTTGATGAAAACTCTAATGGAGGGCAGCAGTGGTATAACAGTAAAGATAATTTGTACCATGTTCCAATAACGGACATAAAGAAAGTGCTCGATAAGTACTTTGTCGCCTATAGGTTCGTTCCAGAGGAACTTTCAAATTTTGATTCCGGTAAAAACGAAATAGTGCAAGCAACATTGTCGGGATTTGGAGGCAGTAGATATCCTCAACATGTTAGCCGCGAAATACTATCGGACAAGTTAACTCTGAAAGTCAAATTTTTTGACGAGAATTATAAACAGGTTTTTTATATGAAAACTTATACCATACTGATTGAACCTGAAGGTTATAAATATTTAGCCATTATTAGGGAATGAATAAAGGGGGGCTTATTGTGCATCCCCCCTTTATTCATCAATTATTATAGTTTTATATACCCATTGAGGGTTTTACCACCTAATGTTTTGAAGGCTGTTGAGGAAAACCCAAATGCCTTCTTTCTAAACAGCAGTTACTGTAGCCTTGGCCGCTACTGTAGTAACAAGGGGATACATGCTGCTATCGCTGGGTCCATATGCAACATTACTAGAATAAAGCACTGTAATGGTAACCTTTCCCATGTTTTTGCCTGCTATAGGATATTAATTAAATCTCAACCTGTTCCTCGATTTGATTTTGAAGAAAACAATAAGGATGTGCTTGAGTGAATTAAGTGGAGATTAAGATGAAAACAGTTTCGTTTCTGGGTCTTAGTTTTCAGTATTCCCGCGCCAAAATATCCAAAATTTAAGGTTTCATTATTGCTGTAAAAATATTAAAATTGAGTTTGTTATTACTGATTAACCAGTCTAATCGGAAATATTTCAGTATTGATAATTAGGACGTTTTATATATCTCAAGCAGCGTTAAACAAGCTCATTTTTGTCAAATGCGAGAACAATGCTTAACATAACAAGGGAGGCAGTATTTTGAAACTGAAACTAAACGAGAAAGCTCCGAATTTCACATATGATACCCCGAACGCTCAAGGACTTGATTTTTATAAATCATTAAAGGCGCGCAAAAACATTCTGGTATTTTCGCGCTATATTGGCTGTTCGCTTTGTCAGTTGAAGCTGAAGGAAACTGTAGAAGGGTATAAAGATTTTAGAGCCGCGGGCGCTGATGTGTTTTTCTTTTTGCAGTCAACTGAAGAAAATGCCAAGGAGCGTTTGCGCGAAATGGGAGTCAAGTTTACGGTGGTATTAGACCCTGAGCAGAAGATCTATCAACTCTATGATGTAACCCCGGCTAAGTCGAAATTAGGAATGTTATCATTTAAAGCTCTAAAGGAAATCAGGCAAGTTAAGAAATTGGGACTAGAGCACGGAGAATATGAAGGCAACGAATTACAGTTACCGGCGACTTTTATTTTGGATAAAAAAGCAATAGTAAAATACGCCCATTATGGCAAGAGTGTCAGTGATATGCCAAATAATAAGGAATTAATGGCACTGCTGAAAAAATAACATTTGAATGATTATGTTTTAATTAACTTTTCAGAAGGGGTTTTACAATGGGATTAGCTCTTAATGCGAAAATGAAGATTAATAAACCGGCAAGTGTTGTCTATGATGCATTTGTTAACCCAGATAGAATAAAGAATTTTTGGTTCTCGAAAAGTTCGGATGTTTGGGTGAGCGGAAGAATAATTACTTTGGGATATGAAGAATATGTAGCCGAATTTGATATAGAGATCGTTTTGACAGAATTAGATCGCAAGATTGTTTTTAATTGGGGGCAGGGTAATGAAATACGAACTAATACTATTACATTTGATGTGATTAGTGAAGGTATGACCCTGGTCGAAGTTGTTGAAGAAGGCTGGAATGAAGATAATAATGACCTATTAGCTGAATTGCTTCAGAACCAGACCGGATGGGTCTATATGCTGACTTGTCTCAAAGCCTACCTGGAAAATGGGGTTAGTACACTGCGCACCGGGTTAGTGATTTGAAAAAATAGCATAAGGAGAATTATATGAGTTGTGAGTTCAACCAGAATATTAAGTGCACCTGTACTTATGCTTGCGATAAACATGGCAAATGCTGCGAGTGCGTAGCTTATCACAAGCGCAAAAATGAGTTTCCCGGATGTTTCTTTACAGAGAAGGCCGAGAAAAGCTATGATCGAAGCTGGGCTGCACTAGTGAAAGACAGGAACAGCTAAACTAAATTAATCTGAAATAGTATATATATCTACCGATAAGCCCGGTTTTAGATATTCTTTGCCTGAAGTAACCTCGATTTCTGCCGGGACTATTACATCAGAGTCTTTGATGATAGCCTGGGCAGAAAAAACCGTTATAATCCCGGTAATCATAGTTGCGCTGTGATTAGAGTCGGCTAGGCGTATTTCCATCTTATCTCCTATAGCGTAAGAACTAATGCTTTCCTCGGGGATATCCGCCTGAATGTAGATACTATCACCTTCAAATAGTTTTATTATCGGGCCCTCAGTTCCGCTTAATGAGGTTCCGCTATTACAGCCCAAATACGCTACTATTGCATTATCTACGGGAGCTACTACATGGTCATTATATAGAAAAGGCTTATTTAACCTGCGCTTCATATCTGCTAATTCAAGTTCTATAGCTTCAATTTGGATTTGGGCCAATGAAGCTGAATTTTGCCGGTTGAGCTCCTCCTTCTCCTTTATTAGATACTCGACTTTATTAATCTCCATTTCATGCTCTGAAAGTCCGCCAGTTTCATATAAAGCTTGATTCAACTGCCAGGACTTTTTTGCTAACTCCAAAGCCTCGAGGTTTTCGCTGTCAGTTATTTGCTTTAGTCTTCCGCGTGCAGCGCCAAGCTCTTTCTCTTTGGACGCTATTTGAGCTCTAAAGGAACTGATATCTAAGCTCATTATCAATTCGCCGCTTTGTAACACACGGCCTTCGTTTATTGATACATCTTTGACAGCTGCCGGAAAGTCCATTGAAATCTCCCAGGATTTATGAGCTTTGACTTCACCATAAACCACAGGCACGCTGTTTGCAGGAATTTTTTGGCTAGGATTGCTGCTGTTTTCAGGCGAACAACTAGTAATACTCATAAGAATTATTAATGACAAAATAATGGTTATTAATCGGGTCTTCAAAACAATACCTCCATTGCTTATTCTCGGTTTTTAATGGCTTCGGTTAAAGGAACCTGGTCTAGACTTTTCTTGATGAAATAACTGGCGGTAAAATAGCCAAGGCTCATTATACCTGCAGCCAAAAATATAGAGCTATAGTTTATTGCTGGCATGAAATAAGGCTCCATATTTTCCAAAATGCTGTCATAGACAAGTTTGGTTACTATATAACTGCAGGGTATAGCTAGCCAAAAGGCACAAAACAAGAAAATAAAATTACCGCGGGTATAAAGATGGTTTATCTCTTGGGGAGAATAACCAAAAATTTTAACTAGGGATATATTAATCCTTTTTTTCGCGATCACCATATTCATGAGCATATAGATGACAGTGATCAGAATTATTAAGGCTACCGCTATCATAATATTAGATAGAGTGCTTACCATTTTGAGCAAACTGTGTACGGAGCTTAGAATTACTGGCTTTTCGGTTAAACTGTAAATTTTGTCGTGCGTTATTACTAGTTTTTCATTCGTCATTAAGGTATTGACACTATTTTGGTGCAGGCGAAAAATTTGGTTATAGGTTTCCAAATTGGTATACATATAGGGGCCATAATCATAAGTGGTCATGCCTTTGACCACTACAGCGTATTTTTTGTCGGCTGCCAGGTCATGTAGAGTAAGACTGTCACCAACATTAAGTCGAAACTTCCAATGCAAAGTAGGAGAAAGCAGAACTTCATCGCTTTGCAAATTGCTCAAACCAGTTATCGAGAAAAACTCACTATCAGGTTTTAGACCTTGGACTTTTAGATTGCGTTCCTTGCCCTGGGCAAAAAGCTTTACTTCTTTAATGGCGGTTAGTTCGCCCCTTTGTGCATATTTGTGCAGATCAGCTTCGTTTATGAAGGTATACATATTATTGAAAGGAATTCCTGGAACCAAGCTCTCCATATATTTGGTTATTGAATCATTCAAAAATAAGGCAGTGAATAGGATGAACATAGCTAAGCTTACTCCCATGAACATGGCCAATAAGTTGGAACGCTCGCGAAGCATTTCTTTAATTCGAAATCTGGTCATAAAGGAAAACCTGTGACCAGATATTTTTTGCTCCCAAGTAGTCAAGGACTGCTCGGCATACTGGTTTCGAAGTAAAGACAAGGGAGTATTGAGTAGAGTTTTTTTCACATTCCAGTAAGTTATTCCAAGTGAAAGCAAAATAGGAAGTGCCAGGCCAAGTGCAAGGAGATAAAATGAATCAGACATGATTACTTCAGGGTAGGAGTATTGCTCTTCTTGCATAACTGTTAAATACCTGGAGAGGAATACGCCAAGTCCATATCCGCATATAGAGGCAGTAGCAGATAATAGGCCGGGTAATAACAGATAGTACTTTATTAGTTCTATGGGTTTGAAACCTTGAGCATATAGAATGCCTATAGTTTGGCTCTCTGCATTAATATGGCTGCGAACAGATATAGAAATGACCAGGGATATTAGTGCAATAAGCATTACGCCCATTAACAAAGATACCTGCTTTGGAGCATTAGCATCATTAAAAAAAGTCTGGATTCTAGAGTTATCAGCGCGGGCTAAGAATTCAGTCAAGTCGTAATTCTTTTTCAGATAGTCTTGCAAAGCCATTATGTTATCTTCTCTGCATATGAAACTATAGGTATTAATCATGTTTTTCGCATCATCAAGCTTTGAAAATCCTTTTTCAGGCAGAAAAGCTATACCAAAGGTTTCCGGGGAATTCATCATATCGGAGGTGATTTTTAGTGTATAAGTGTAGTCGGGAGAAACTGCCGTTCCAACAACAGTATAGTTTTTTTGGTTTAGAGTTAGGTTATCACCAGCAGTATAGCCGTGAGTTTCAGCAAATTTTGGATCTAATAATACCTCGTCAAATTGTTCAGGCCAACAGCCGGAAAGCAAAACAGCCTGATTAATACTTCTCTTTAAAGAAAACAAGCGTAAAATTACATCAGGAGCTAGGCGATTGCGATCGTTTTCGGTAAGATTAACATCAACACAAGGCATTTCTTCGATTTCCGCAGCAAAGCGAGAAGATAAAATTGCAATTTGTTGATTCGATAGCTTATTAACTAGACCGAAGCGACCATCTTCCACCCGCTTCGACTCATAATAATCCTCAACTGTTAGAATGCAGCTGTCCATTGCGCGATTGAAACTGACAATCACCATAACTCCAAGCGTTATTAGCAAAAAAAAGCCTATGTTTTTGCCTAAATTTTCTTTGAAATCTCTATACGCTCGTTTATAATTCAATACTCATCTCCGTGTGGTTTACCATGAAAGATTTTTTGCAGCTATTCTTTGCTCATTAATTTGGTTAGAAATTATTACCCCGTCTTTTAATCGTATAACTCGGTGTGCCATTCCCTGAATGGCTTCATTATGGGTTATCATTATTATGGTAGTGTGATAATTAAGGTTGATTTCGGCAAATAATTCTAAGACCTCTTTCGAAGTTTTATAATCTAAGGCCCCGGTAGGCTCGTCACAAAGTAATAGCGGAGGATTCTTAATCAAAGCCCGGGCTATGGCGGCTCTTTGCTGTTGTCCCCCAGACAGTTGGGCGGGAAACTTATTTGCCTGATCTAATAAACCGACTTTGGCCAGCAATTCGTCTATGGGTAATGGATCCTGACCTAAGTGGGCACATAATTCGATGTTTTCTTTGACGGTCAGATTAGGAATCAGATTATAAAACTGAAAAACGAAGCCGACCCAGTTGCGGCGAAAAAGGGTCAGCTCCTTATCAGTAAGTTCAGTAACAATTTGTCCGCAAGCGAGCAAGCTGCCGGAGCTGGCTCGCTCTAACCCGCCCAAAATATTTAAGAGCGTTGATTTTCCTGATCCGGATGGTCCCAAAACTAAACATATTTCACCGGCAGCGAGACAGAAGGACGCTTTTTTAACCGCGAGCAGTAAGTTTTCTCCATTATGATATTCTTTACTTAATTGATCAGCTTGTATAAACATTATTTTCCTTATTAATTGGTTTACGGATAACAGTTTTCATCATCAAGTTTTCGTCAATGCTTTTGCGAAATAAAGCATCAATTTTGCCGACTTTTATATAGCCATTATTTTCGTAAAATCGTGCAGCTTTGGTATTAATATCAGCAACCAACAAGAAAACTTTTGTTCTAAGTTTATGTTTGCCATTAATCAAAGTGAACTGCTCGAAAAAATCCAGCATTTGCTGTCCGGCCCCTAGATGGCGGTACTCGGATGCAACTACAATAAAATGCAAATAAGGGTAATGATAAAAAGCGCCATTTTTTAAAAACCATAAGCAACCGAATAAACATTTGTCGATACTTTTGGCCGTATATAATTCTTCATTAGCTACGGCTTTGTGCAGCTGACTCTCCAAAACGGCAAGCTGGGGATAATACAAGGAACCGATTTCGCTATAAAAGATTAGCTTGCTGCAGTCTGCAATGTCATTTTCTTCAGCTCTTACAATCGCTAGGTCAATTCTTTTAATAGAATTTGTCATGCTATTAAGGCCACAATTTCCTGAGACATTTCTTCCAAAGAATAATCACGACCTAGTTTGAATAGATGGCTGACGTTCAAATCATATTTTGATTCCAAAATAACGTAAAGTTCGGCAATTACGATACTATCTACGCCCAAATCATTTATGAGATTCATATTATCTCGGATTTCCTTTTCAGGAATATTCATTATTTCTGCCAAATGCTGCTTTAAGGTATCTTTTAGCTCATTAACATCGGTGAAGGTTTTAAGCGCTTCATTATTCGTGCTTTTTGAAATCGCAATTTTTTTGAAAGCTTCGGGATTCTCCTGGATTGACTTCCTAAGCAGGTTTCTTTGTATCTTCATTGTCGCCGACATCGGTAAGGGTTTATTGCTTACGTATACTTGTTTTACCTTTTTATTAATGGGTAAATCATCATTGATATTGCAAATTTCTTTTCCAAGAAACATGGACTGCCAAATGGGGTCATCGTATTCCCCTCGCAAATGCATTACTAAGGTTGTAATATCGTTCAAATTTGTGTCGCTAATTCCAAGAACGCTAAAATGTTGGCAATAACGGGATAAAGGAGTAAAGTAATCTTCGATCTCATCGGGATAGATATTCTCTCCGGAGGAATTAACAATAATTTCTTTTTGACGACCTAAGATGTGCATCACTTTTTGGTCAAATGTAAAAATGTCACCGGTTCGAAGCCAAGATTCCTTAAATAAGCGAGTCGGAATCATCTGCCCTTTTTCCATGGTATACCGATGCAGGGTTGGGCCTGAAATTAGCAGTTCACCTTGTCCGGTTGAAGCTATTTTTTCTTCCTCGGTTAGCAAAGCGAGTTCAATAAGAGGGAGCTTATATCCGACGGTATTGCTAAGCCTTTGTTCCAGAGAAAGACCGCTATTTAGAGAAATAATGCCGGTTTCAGTCATAGCATATCCATTTATAAAAAGCAGATCATCTTGGTTCATAAGGCTATTTATTTCTGATGAGATGTGGCTGCCTCCGCAAATTCCGATTCGGTAGGTTTCTCCTAAAAACTCGCGGATCATATCAGCACTTGGGGTTTCGCTTTTTGATTTACCTTTGATTAAGCGTAAAAGCGCATCCCAGAACATTGGAACCGAATAAGTTGCCAGTACTTTGTTTTCTTTCATAGACTTCATGATTGTGCTTAAAGAACTGTCTGGGGGGAAAACCAGAGTAAACCCCGCCAGACTAATGAGTAAGGGCACATTAAAGCCAAAAGTATGGTGCAATGGAAGAGTTACCATAATGCGGTTCTCGCCTTCAGGCAAAAGTATATCTTGCAGATCGCCCAAAACGGGTAGCTCGTTTAATATTTGCGCCCAGATTTCTTGGCCCGTAAAAACAAATATTTTCGATGTTGCGGTGGTTCCGGAGGTGCAAAAAGCTATTGCGTTGGCGAAGGCATTGCCAAATTCACTTCTGGGACTCTTAGCTGCCAGCAATTCTGAAAAATCAATGGTGCAATATTCGCTGGTTGTGGCTTTCTCATCAGTGACCATGATTTTTGTACCCGCTTGCTCCATAAGGTATTCCCAGGTATCTCTTTCCCAGGAACTATCCATGAGTAATACATTATAGCCAGCCTTTAATATGCCCCACATAATAGCAAGCCAGAGCGGATGATTTGCTAGCTTAAGAGCCACCCAAGTTCCGGAAGCTTGAAGGGAGAGAATACTGGATAGATTATTTGCAACACGATCTATCACTTGTTCATAATCCGAGTAGGTCATTTCGAATTTGCCATCGGAGGATCCATATGTGCAAAAGACTTTATCCTTATTCTCTGACCAGATTGCATTGTAGAGCTGGCTTAGACTTCTATTTTGAGATGGTATGGCATTGATCGTGTTTGCCAGCAATGATAAGCGGCTAAGCAGATCGGCAGCTGGATATGTAATGCAATTCCGCGGCTCCTTTTGCTGTAGCCCTTCAATCAATATGACGATGTTGCTTACGGTATCAAAAGACTCCAGATCAATTTCTGCAAGTGGAATCTCGATCATATATTTGTTTTCAATGATTGCGACTAAATTTATTATGTCGAATGAATCTATATATCCGGAGGAAATTAACATCATGTCATCAGTGATATTCATCCCCTTCAGTTCTTCGACATGTTCAGCAAGTAGTTCTTTTATTTCCTTTGTTAGGTTCACAGTACTCTTCCTTTCGATGATATTAGATAGCATTGTCCAGAACGTCCAAATTCAAATTCATTTTTTCTAAGGCATAGATGAGATCACTTTCCTCTATGGGAGAAGCAATTATTTCTTGAGCTCTTCCTAGAGTCAGCTCTCCAGCACGAACTAAATCACTCAACTCAACTTCGTGCTGAGCATAACCAAATTGTTTTCTTGCCAAATGCTGAGCTACAAAATTGAAATAGCAATTGGATGACTTATCAGGCCAGCTCCGTTGAGGGAGCTTAAAGTCTAGTTCCCTTTGAATCAAATCCAATATAAGGTCTTCGTTCCATTTCATATATTTGAAGGGGGATAATTGTACGATATTTCCGAAATGTTTGCTGAAATATGCGTTTTGATTGGCAAATAATTCGGCATACGATGAAAAATCAGGATGGTTTTTTACCAAGGTCACAATATTTTGGTCAGATTGCTCATATATCCAGAAGAGCTCAAAGTTTTTGATATACATCTGGCCCTTAGTATATCCGCCCAAAATGACTTTAATATTGTTCTCCTTACATAGTTTGCGAATGCTGAGATCAATTAAGGCGTGACAAACCCGGCAGTAATAGAATTTTTGGCCGCTCTCCAGCATTATCTTAAACAATTTAGGCACAGCAAAAGTTTTATATACAAGTAAATCAACCTGCAAAATATCAGTTGCATTTTTTACATTAGAGTACATTTCATCAGGAACGAAGCCGTTATCTATGAAGATCGCCAAGGGGTTAAGATTTAGTATTTTTTTGGCAATATACAGAGTCATGACGCTGTCTTTTCCCCCGGAAATACTTACAGCGCAATCATACGGCCCTTCGGTTTTCATACGAACAATCTTTTTGCGAAGGATTTCTAATTTTGCAGGATCTTCTTCTTGGTCAAAGCGAGGGCCTTGCGAAACCTTCTCATGTCTAAGGCATATATTGCAAATTTTATCGGAATTTAGCATTATGTGTCCTGGACACTCCGGCAGAACACAAGTGCGACATCTGTTTAATCTTGAGAAAGCCTCCAAGTTTTTCACTCCTTAACGAATCTAAAATCCGGCGGCAATACAACCTACATTAAAGCCGACTGCCCCGCCATAAAAAATTACTTTGCTTCCGGCTTTAATTTTGCCGGTATTCAATGCTTCATACGTTGCCAATGGTATATTGCAGGCCCCTACATTTCCCCATTTATGTATAACTTCAATAAGCTTGCTGCTATTATCCATACCTAATTCTTGTTGGGTTTTATTGCTAATCCACTTTGCTACCTGGCTGCAAATAAAACAATCAACATCCTCTAGAGCCCAGCCAGTTTCTGTTAAGGCCCCTTTTAAATAATCAGCTCCAATGAGCAATTGTTTGTCGATCAAGTTTTTAGTCGTACCCGGAATAAACATTTTTTCGGGATGGTGCGGAAAAATAACTCCCCCGCCCCACATTACGTTGTTATTCCATAACTCCGAGTAGGTTCGAAAATAACTGTACACTAATCCACGGTCGCTGGAATTTTCACCCGAAACCACGAAAGCACCACCGCCATCGCCTATGGATAGAGTCACAGGGCTGCGTTTTAACAGTTCCTCGCGGTCATCGTAATCGAATTTTACCCAGCGAGATAAAGCTTCTCCCGACACTATTAGTACATTCTTTGCTTTTCCAGACTTTATGAGGCTGTCGGCTAAGTCCATTCCCGTCAAAAAAGCGTTGCATCCATTCTTGATGTCAAATGCATAAGCATTGCGGATATCTAATTTATCTGCCACCACATTGGCAGTTGCCGGTTCAGCAAAGTCTTGACTAACTGAACAGAACATTATCGCGTCTATACTGGAAGGCTCAATTTTGGCCATATCCATTGCATTCAGTGCTGCCCGATACGCTAAATCGGAGCAGTGTTCATCTTCGGAAACATAATGACGTTTTTCAGTACCAGTAATCATTTTGACTAATCCATTGCGAATTCCATATTTCTTGTATCCGGCTAGGTCTTCTACTTCTTCACTGCTATAACACTGGGTAGGCAGATAGATTCCCACACCTTTTATTACTGATTTCATTTACTCCTCCTTAATCTTTGAAAGATATTCTTGCAGTCCGAGAATTACAATGATGAGTATCTACTTATCTCATCAATGGTTGCTTGATCCCAGCGTTCTGGATTCAGTCCTTTCTGACTCAGCAAAGTATAAGCTAAGCGCTCAATGCCAAATGCAAAGCATCCACTGTGGCAATAGACCTTATCGTTTCTTATATTGTGACTTTTCGTGAAATGGGTACGATGAAAGTTTGCTGAGCTCGAAGCTACATAAGTGCCATTGTGGGGCAATAGTATTTTGAATTCTTGTTTTGAGTCGCCCAATAGTTGAAACATCTTGAGCTTCTTATAATTAGAAGCAAAGAATGAATCATTAGCAGTATCAATTTTGCAATTAAGCTTGAATATGTCACTCCAAAAATGCCAAAGGTCGAAAGACTGTGTGATTTTCTCGCTGACCTGTTCAGGAGTCCCAACGAAAACATATTCTGCCATAGTAAACTCGCTTAAGCGGGATAATTCCTGAACATAGGCAGATTCATTGCGAAAGCATTTACCGGACACTAAGAATGAAACAGGCTGTTTTTCATCAAGTATTCTGTCTTGCAAGAAAGGATAAATAGGCACGCATGCAGCATGGCGCAGCACTTTGTGGGGCATATTCATTTCCCTCAATATTTCCGGTTCATTAATTCCTCTTTGCGCGAAACGATGCAAAACTTCGATATCATTTTTCATTTCGGTTTGAAACATAACATGGTGGGGGAAAGTTTCAAAATACTTTCCCCTGGAAAATGTGTCCAAGGGACATAGAGACGCGACTTCAAATTCTTTGCAATTAGGAAAGTTTTCCTCGGCAAATGCTTTGATTTTTGCGGAAAAATAGCGCATGATATTTAGAAATAATCCGCTGTAGGCATAAAGACCAGGCCCGATTTTCTTAACTATTTCTTGAGCGATCATTTCCTCGAAAACGCTTGCGTTGTTGATGGTTGATCTATCGCAATTGTCGTGAAGAGTCGTGATTGGCATCGTTTTGGTGTTATTAAACTGAGAAGCTGAAATAACATTTTTTAGAAATTCTATTTTTGCGTCGATTTCTTCGCCATAACCTTCACTATGACGTATTATGCAACTCTCCTGGTCGAAGCTTATCTCTTGTATCCCAGTTGACAAATAAGGCAACATTTCGCAAAACAAAGCTCTGTCCTCGGGATTCAAATCCCCCCATTTATATACATAATCCAGCATTATTTATTAGAAACTCCTCTGCTATATCATTGATAATGATTATCATTATCAATGATATAGCAGTAAGGTGCCTCAGTCAAGACATTTGCAATGAAGAATCAAAATTTTTTTCAATGGAGGCTAGTTTAGCCGCTTCTCGATGACATTGGTGTTTAGTGCTAGGTTATGGTGATGCAATCATTATAGAAAATGCTTAAGTATTCGAATTTTTTTACTGGTATAAGGGGGGTATTTAGTCTTCCAATCAAAGATAAAATTATTTTTCATAATAGTCTTTTGATGGGAAAAGGTAATAAAGCTTTCCCGGCCTTTATATCTGCCGAATCCGCTTTCTCCAATACCACCAAAGCCCAGCTGGGGATTAGCAACGTGCATTATAGTATCATTAATGCAGCCGCCGCCGAAAGAAAGTGAGGTGAGCAGGCGCTCTATAGTATTTTTGTTTTTGGTGAATATGTAAGCAGCGAGCGGTTTAGGGTGAGATAATATTAGGTTTTCTGCTTCTTCGATTGAATTAAAGGTCAAGTAAGGAAGTAGGGGGCCGAAAATTTCCTCTTGCATGATGGCCGAGGATGTATCCAAAACTTTTATTATAGTGGGTGCTATCTTCAAAGCATTGGCATTCCTATAGCCACCGTATACTATCTGTTGACCGCTATTTAATAGCGCATTGATTCGGTTATAGTGGTCAAGGTTAATAATGCGTGGATAATTAGGGTTTTCAATGGAATCTTCACCATACATATCTTTGATGCTTTGGATCAAATATTCAATCAGTTCTTTTTCAATGCTTTTTTCTACTAAAAGGTAGTCGGGGGCAATACATGTCTGACCGCTATTTATTAATTTGCCGAAAATTATGCGACGGGCAGATATTTTTAAGTCAGCAGTTTTATCTACAATACAAGGGCTCTTACCTCCAAGCTCTAATGTCAGTGGAGTCAGGTTAACAGCAGCCTTTTCCATGACTTTACGCGCGATTCTTGGGCTGCCGGTGAAGAAAATATAATCGAATTTTTGTTCAAGTAATTTCGGCATCTGCGAATGATCAGCATCAATCACCTTTATGTATTCAGGGTTAAAGCAGTCTGAAATAATCTCAGCAATGATCTTAGTGCTATTTACTGAGAATTCTGATGGTTTGACTATACAACAGTTTCCGGCAGCAATAGCACCGATTAATGGAGCAAAGGTCAGAAAAAAAGGATAATTCCAAGGAGAAATTATCAATGCCACTCCATAAGGTTCGAAAATTATATGACTGCGCGCTGGAAAGAGGCTTAAAGGGGTGGAGACCTTTTTCTTTCCTGACCATTTCTTGATATTGTTAATAGCGTTTGTTAACTCTTTTAAAATGATACTTATCTCAGTTAAATAGGCTTCAGGAGCTGATTTATTAAGGTCAAGCTTAAGTGCTGCTTCTATCTTGGACTGTTTTCTTATTATGGATTCCTTTAAGAGTTTAAGAGCTTCCAGGCGAAAAGAAATATCCTTGGTTTTGTTCTCCAAAAAGAAATGGCGCTGTTCCTCAACTATACTGCGAAAACTCATAATACCTCCGTTCTTTGTAGCGGATTACAAATGTAATTATCCCAGTAAACATTAACTGCTATCGGGGTATATATTCAGGATAAAAAACGATTAATTATTACTTAGCCTAACGATTTTTGACAAAAATATAAAATATGTTTCAAAAAAAGATGATTTTTGATAAATATGTTGAATATAATTCATAAATAACGTATATGAACAAGTTGACAATTGAATAATTATTTAGTTTTAGGCAATTATTTTAGTAAGTTTATTAATTATATAGCATAAACATCATTAAAAGCTATATTTTTCCAAGTGATTTAGTGTTGTATTTTGAAACCCAAAATAATTAGTTTTGATTTTTGTATGTATTGCATATATTTTAAGTGAAAGAAAGGTGGTAGATTTGGACGATTTCATTAAACAATTAGCGCAAAAAGTTATTCTGCGTTTGGAACAATTAGAAGAGGAAGCAGGCTTCAGTAAATTGGAAAAAGTTAGCGAGGATAGTATCAAGGATGAAGCCAAAGCGATCCGTAAAGAGATAAGAGTCTTAAAAAACAGGCTTTCACAATTACAAGAGACCTCTATTTAGAGGTCTTTTTTGCGTGAAGTTGACACCTTCATTGTGCTTTGTTAATATCGGAAATGTGAAAGAGAATAAATAATACGACTTGAAAGTGTATCTAGGGTTCCGCATGGCTTACATGGTCTGGTCCAAGTGATGCAAACACTTTGGTGTTACACCGTATAGGGATAAAAGCCCAGGCGGATAGGTTTCGGTATGGAACTGTTTGCCTGGGTTGTTTGTTAGTGTATTAATATTAATATGAAGGAGTACTAATATGCCTTTAGTTGGAATTATAATGGGCAGCGATTCTGATTTGAAAATCATGAAAGATGCCGGAGAGATATTGGACAAATTTGCTATCAGCTATGAGTATTCAATTTGTTCGGCACATCGACTCCCCTTTGAAACCGCTGCTTTTGCTACACAAGCTAAAGAAAACGGCATTAAAGTGATAATTGCCGGGGCTGGGGGAGCAGCTCATTTGCCTGGAGTTATTGCCGCATATACGACTTTGCCGGTAATTGGAGTTCCAATACAAACATCAGCATTAGGTGGCGTAGATTCACTTTATTCTATCGTGCAAATGCCCAAGGGAATTCCAGTGGCAACCGTCGGTATTAATGGTAGTGCCAATGCTGCATTATTAGCTGCGCAGATTTTGGCTATTGGCGACGAGAGTGTTGAAAAGAGAATAGCCGAATATAGGATCAATATGGCAGAGGAAGTTAAGTTAAAGGACCGGAAACTAAAAGCTGTCGGGGTAACCGCTTATTTACAGAATAAGGAGGGTTAAGCTTGATATCAAGGTATACATTAGCTCCTATGGGAGATATTTGGACCGAGGAGAGCAAGCTGCATAATTGGCTGCAAATTGAGATTGAAGTCTGTGATGCTTGGGCTGAATTCGGAAGAATTCCTCGGGAAGCTGCAAGAGTAATCAGGGAACGGGCAGCATTTAATATAGATCGAATTAAAGAGATTGAAAAAGAGGTAAATCACGATGTGATTGCTTTTTTAACTAATGTGGGTGAATACGTTGGTGAAGAATCCAAATTTATTCATATGGGGCTAACTTCTTCGGACATTTTAGATACCGGATTAGCAATCCAGATGCGGCAAGCAGGAATAATTATTAAAGATAAGCTTGAAGTATTAGGTGAACATATAGCTAAGCTTGCGAAATTGCATAAGTACACCCTAAATATTGGACGTACGCATGGTGTTCACGGCGAACCCAGCACCTTTGGCATGAAGATGGCGACCTGGTTTATGGAAAACAAACGAAATATTATTAGAATAGAGCAGGCGATTGATATCATATCGTATGGTGCAATTTCAGGGGCGGTAGGAAATTTTGCTCATTTAGATCCGAGGGTTGAGGAATTGGTCTGCAAGCGCCTTGGCTTAAAGGTTTGTGAGGTTTCAACCCAGATTATTCAACGGGATCGTCATGCTCAGTATATGACAACCATGGCGATAATAGCGGGTTCGTTGGAAAAAATGGCAACAGAGATCAGGAACCTGCAGCGAACTGAGATTCTTGAGCTGGAAGAACCTTTTAAAAGTGGGCAAAAAGGTTCTTCAGCTATGCCGCATAAGCGTAATCCGATGACCTGTGAACGTGTAGTTGGTTTAGCTCGAGTAATCAAAAGCAATGCCATCGCTAGTCTGGATAACATTTCGCTTTGGCATGAACGGGATCTAACCCATTCTTCAACCGAACGTGTTATTATTCCGGATAGTTGTATACTGCTTGACTATATCCTGGATAGATTTATCTATGTGGTTAGGGAAATGACTGTTCGTCCAGATAATATGAATGCCAATATTAATAAAACCAGAGGTTTGATTTTCTCGCAAGAACTAATGCTGGCTTTGGTCGATAAAGGATTTTTACGGGAAAAAGCCTATGAAATCGTACAGAAACATGCTTTGCAGAGTTGGTCAAGCGGTGATGATTTCAAAGAACTTGTTTTTAATGATCAGCAGATTCAAGCTCGCTTGAGTCTTGAGGAGTTAGATCGAGTCTTTTCATTTGATATATATACGGAAAACATTGACTATGTTTTTGGGCGTTGTGGATTGAATTAGATATTCAGGAGGTAAACGATTTGTTAGCAAATGTATACGTGACCTTAAAGCCTGGAGTTTTGGATCCGCAAGGGGAAGCGGTAAAGAGATCCCTTGTAATGATGGGAAATGATAATATTAATCAAGTACGAGTGGGGAAGTTTATTCAAGTTTGGCTGCAAGGTGATGATATCGATAATGCTAAGGCCCAATTGAAAACCCTGAGTGAACAGTTGTTAGCAAATCCAGTCATCGAGGACTTTCGAATCGAAATAGCAGAGGGAGAATAGTTATGAAATTTGGAGTAGTTGTATTTCCAGGTTCTAACTGTGATGCTGATTGTTATCATGTTGTTGATAAAGTTATGGCAGAACAAGTCCAGTTTATATGGCATCAGGAAGAGAAATTGCCTCCTCTTGACGCCCTTATTATTCCTGGCGGCTTTTCCTTCGGAGACTATTTGCGCTGTGGAGCAATTGCTAGATTTTCAGCGATTATGCCGGAAATAAAGCGTTTTGCACTCGAGGGTAAACTGGTGCTTGGTATTTGCAATGGTTTTCAGATTCTATTGGAAGCCGGACTATTGCCGGGAGCTTTATTAAGAAATTCGAGTCTAAAATTCATTTGCCAGGATGTATATTTGAAAGTTAATCAGAACATTACGCCATTTACTAATGCATTAGCTCCTCAAAGTATAATTAGAATTCCAATAGCGCATGGTGAAGGTAATTATTTCTGTGATGAAGACACCTTGCAGGAATTAAAAAATGAGGGGCGCATAGTTTTTACTTATTGTGGTCCTAATGGAGAAGTTGATGATTTTTATAATCCCAATGGTTCGAAAGCTAATATTGCAGGGATTATTAACAAACAGGGAAATGTTCTTGGGATGATGCCTCATCCGGAGAGGTGTGCTGAGCAAATACTTGGTGGAAGTGATGGATTATCCATATTTAACTCGATTAGTAATTGGGTTAAGGGGGTTCGAAACTAATGAAAGAACTAACTTATTTGGAAATGGGTTTGCTCCCGGAAGAATACGAAAAAATAATTACTATATTGAAACGCGAACCAAATTACCTGGAATTAGGAATGTATGCGGTTATGTGGTCTGAGCATTGCGGCTATAAGAATTCTAAGCCGCTGCTAAAACTGCTTCCAACTACCGGTAGTCAGGTGTTGCAAGGACCTGGAGAAAATGCCGGCATTATTGATATTGGCGATGGACAGGCAGTAGTTTTCAAATTAGAAAGCCATAATCATCCATCGGCGATTGAGCCTTATCAGGGTGCTGCTACAGGAGTTGGAGGAATTGTTAGGGATATATTTACTATGGGAGCAAGGCCGATTGCGATTCTTGATTCTCTGAGATTTGGACTTCCAGATAATAATCGGGTTAAGGAACTTTTTGCTGGCGTAGTAGCTGGAATTGCCGGGTATGGTAACTGTTTGGGAATACCTACTGTTGGCGGTGAAGTATATTTTAACAGCTGCTATCAGGACAATCCCCTGGTAAATGCCATGTGTGTTGGCTTGGTTAATCATGATGAAATTGCTTTAGCAGTGGCAGGTGAAGTTGGCAGTTCCATAATGCTCGTTGGCTCCAAAACCGGTAGAGATGGTATTCATGGGGCTACTTTTGCTTCAGAAGAACTGACGGAGAGTTCGCAGCAAAAGCGTCCGGCAGTACAAGTGGGTGATCCATTTATGGAGAAACTTTTAATTGAGGCGTGTTTGGATTTGATTAAGAAGGATTTAGTACAAGGGATGCAGGATCTTGGAGCTGCTGGTTTAACCAGTTCGATTGCTGAAACGGTAAGTAAATCCGGGCAAGGGGTTGAAGTTGACGTTTTATTAGTTCCTCGCCGCGAAACCGGAATGTCGGCTTACGAAATTATGCTTTCCGAGTCCCAGGAGAGAATGTTAATCGTGCCTAGAGCCGGTAAAGAGGCTGAGATTAGAGCAATATTTGATAAGTGGGGGCTTGATGCGACTGTCATAGGAAAGGTTACAGATGATGGGTTTTTCCGTGTTTTATCAGGTGACAAGCTTGAAGCGGCTGTACCGGTTTTATCATTGACTGATGATTGCCCGATTTATGTTCGTCAGGGGATTGAACCTGATTATTTTAAAAGAAACCAGGAGTTTTCATTTGCAGGCTTGGAAATTTTGCCTGATGATGCAGCATTACTGAAGCTGCTGGAATCTCCTAATATTGCTGATAAAGCCTGGGTTTTCAGGCAATATGATCATCAAGTTATGGCGAATTCTGTTGTTTTACCCGGAGTTGCAGATGCTGCGGTTCTACGTGTTAAGGATACTTGTAAGGGAATCGCCCTAACTACAGATGGTAACAGCCGCATGGTTTATTTAGATCCATTTCAGGGAGGACAAGCGGTTGTGTGTGAGGCAGCACGTAATTTGGCTTGTGTAGGAGCTTTGCCTTTAGGATTGACTAATTGTTTGAATTTTGGCAATCCGGAAAAACCTCAAATATTTTGGCAAATGGAAAACGCGGTTAAGGGTATGGCGAAAGCCGCCGAGTACCTAGAAATCCCTGTTGTCAGCGGAAATGTAAGTCTGTATAACGAGAGCACAGAAGCTGCTATTTATCCAACTCCAGTTGTGGGGATGGTAGGTTTGTTAAAAGATATTAGCAAGCGAACCGAAATGGCATTTAAGCAAGAAGATAATGAAATTATTCTCTTGGGAGGGACCAGTACCGATCTAGGGGGCTCAGAATATTTGGCGTTTTGCTATGGTATAGAAAGCGGCGCTGTGCCCAAAGTCAATCTGGAGAATGAAAAAAACTTAGTTAAGGCATTGTTGAGTCTGCATGAGAAGCAATATTTATTGTCTTGCCATGACATTAGTGATGGCGGCTTAGCAATTGCATTAACGGAGTCAGCAATTTTGGGCGGGATAGGATTTTTTGTCAATATTGAAGCGCAGGCGAAAAGCTATGAAGTTCTATTTGCGGAAGGCGGTGGCAGAGCCATAATAAGTGTATCTCCTGAAAATTCTGAAATGGTTGTAAAAATTGCAGCTGAGCATGATGTAGCAGCGACTCGAATTGGTAAAGTTAGCGGAAAGTCGATAAGAATTGATTTTAATAGTTGCCCCTTAATTAATATTTCCTTATCTGATGCCGAGAGTAAGTGGAAGGAGTCAATCCCATGCATAATGAAATAGAAGAAAAATTCCACGACGAATGTGGTGTATTTGGTATATATTTAAACAATCTGGATGATGGATTCGATGCGGCCAAAACTACCTTTTTCGGTATTTATGCCCTCCAACATCGCGGTCAAGAGAGCGCAGGCATAGCAGTTGCGGATGGACACAAAATAGAATTGCACAAGGGCTTAGGTTTAACTACTGACGCGCTTAATATGAAGAGGCTAAATGCTCTAAAAGGAAACATTGCTATTGGACATGTGCGTTATTCAACAACGGGTTTTCCAGCTCTAATCGATGCGCAGCCCATGCTTTTTCATTATCGCCAAGGAATGATGAGTATAGCATGCAACGGTAATCTAACGAATTCAGTTGAGTTAAATAAGAAGCTTTCTGCTGAGGGCGCGGTTTTTCAAACTACAACTGATGCAGAGTTAATGGCTAATGTTTTGTCACGTAATTCTCAGGTTTCGATGGAAGAAGCTTTGGTCAAGTGTTTGCCGGAAATGAAAGGAGCGTTTGCGGCAGTGATTCTAACCGAAGATTGTTTGTTGGGATTTAGAGACCCCATGGGGATAAGACCACTTTGCATAGGAGAACTTCGGGGAAACTATATATTAGCATCAGAATCGGCGTCTCTTAATACCCTGGGAGCAAAATTTATCCGTGATGTCAAGCCGGGGGAAGTGATTATTGTTGATAAAGACGGTTACCGTGCTAGGCAAGCACTGGAATCAACCCAGCATGCTCATTGTATTTTTGAATACATCTATTTTGCTCGCCCTGATAGTACTATAGATGGCACTAATGTATATATGGCTAGAAAAGAATTGGGAAGACAACTAGCCCGTGAGCATCAAATCGATGCGGATTTAGTAATATCAGTACCGGATTCTGGAACCCCATCGGCAATGGGTTTTGCTGAGCAAGCCCGCCTTCCTTTCGAAGAAGGGTTAATGAAGAACCGATATGTTGGCAGAACGTTTATTATTCCCAGCCAAGCTTTGCGCGAACTAGGGGTCCGTTTGAAACTTAATCCCATCAAGGAAATTGTTCAAGGCAAGCGGATTGTGATGGTTGATGATTCAATAGTCAGAGGAACGACGAGTAAGCAGATTGTTCAGATGTTACGAGAAGCAGGTGCAACTGAGGTTCATATGGCCGTTGCCTCACCGCCTACGAAGTATCCTTGTTATTACGGAATTGATACCTCAAGGAGAGAGGAATTGATAGCAAATACCATGAGCGAGAATGAAATCGCTAATTTTATCGGAGTTGATAGTTTGCAATATATTACTAAAGAAGGAATGTTGAAATGTATGAATAGTGATGAGAGAAACTTTTGCACAGCTTGTTTCAGTGGTCAATACCCTATTGAGCCGGAAAGTATAGAATGACTATAGGAGGAGCCGGAATGAAAAAAGGTTTGGACTATAAGGCAGCTGGAGTTGACATTGATTCTGCTAATCAATCTGTCAATATGATAAAAAAATGGGTGAGCTCCACGAAAAGAAGCGAAGTGTTATCTGAGCTGGGCTCTTTCGCCGGACTATTCGAGCTAGATACAAAAAAATATCGGCAACCAGTGTTAGTATCTGGAACAGATGGAGTTGGAACCAAGCTATTAATTGCACAAAAAATGGGGATTCATGATACCGTTGGAATAGATTTAGTGGCTATGTGTGTGAACGATATTTTGGTTTGCGGAGCGGAGCCCCTGTTTTTCTTGGATTATATTGCTTTAGGGAAACTAAGGCCAGACTTGGTTGAGAGTATCGTTAAAGGCGTAAGCAGTGGTTGTATACAAGCTGGGTGCGCGCTGATTGGAGGGGAAACTGCTGAGATGCCGGGTATGTATGCGATCGATGAGTATGATTTAGCCGGTTTCGCAGTTGGAGTCGCCGAAAAATCTGATTTAATAACAGGGGCTGATATTAAGCCTGGAGATGTGTTGATCGGGTTACCTTCAAGTGGTTTACATTCTAATGGTTTTTCATTAGCCAGAAAAGTTTTTTTTGATCATGTAAATTATCCTTTGGAAAGATTTATTGACGAATTCGGAATGACACTTGGAGAGGAGCTAATGAAGCCTACTAAAATTTATGTTAAGGAGATTCTTGCACTGATGTCGTCAGTCCCGGTTAAAGGGATGGCTCATATTACCGGGGGCGGGATAGAAGAGAATCTAATTAGAGTTTTACCGGAATCGGTTGGCGCCGAAATCGAAAAAAGGAGTTTGCCAAAACTTCCAGTTTTCACGATGATACAAGAACTTGGCACAATTGCTGATAATGATATGTATAAAACTTTTAACATGGGAATAGGATTTATCGTAGTTGTCAGCTCGCTTTATCAAGATAAAGCTGTAGAGTGCTTGCGTAGTCAAGGGGAAAAGCCTATAATAATTGGTAGTATTAATGCTGAGAGTAAGGGAGTACAGCTGAAGTGATTAGAGTATTTGAGCCTAAGCGCTTAAGACTAGCAGTTTTAGCTTCAGGACAAGGGAGCAACTGCGAAGCTATTGCAGCAGCTATCGCAAGGCGGGATTTAGAGGCAGAAATCGTGGTAATTATTTCTGACCAACCAGAGGCGCCAATTCTCTATAAAGCCACCAAACTGAATATTCCCGCGTATAATTTTATTCCCAGTAGTTTTAGTAATTCTCAACAATATGAAATGAAATTAATATCTACATTAATAGATTTTAAGGTGGATCTTGTAGTTTTAGCCGGTTATATGCGATTAGTAAGCAGTGATTTTCTAGATGCTTTTCCTTTAAAAGTGATCAACATTCATCCATCATTGCTTCCTTCATTTAGAGGATTGCATGCCCAAAGACAGGCCATAGAAGAGGGAGTTAGGTATAGCGGATGTACAGTACATATTGTAGATCGCGGCATGGACACCGGGCCGATAATCATGCAGGCAGTGGTTCCAGTTAAGCAAGATGATGATGAAAACTCTTTGGCAGCGAGAATAAGGGTTAAAGAGCATGAGATATATTGGCAAGTGATAAAACTTTTTGCTGAGGGAAGAGTTTATATTGATAACAAAAGAGTAATTATTGCTGATAATCAGGAGGATTATTATGAAACGAGCGCTAATAAGTGTTTCCGATAAAACAGGAATAGTCGAGTTCGCCCAAGAGTTAATCAGACTTGATTATGAATTAATTTCAACCGGGGGAACATTTGATACTTTAATTAATTCTGGGGTCAAAGTGAAAAAAGTAAGCGAAATTACTGAATTTCCGGAGATCCTCGATGGTCGCGTCAAGACGCTTCATCCGAAAATCCACGGTGGAATTTTAGCATTGCGGGAAGAAAAACATATCGAGCAAATTCGCGAATTTGGTATAGAGTTTATTGATATGGTAGTTGTTAACCTTTATCCTTTTGCTGCTACCATTGCAAGGCCAGGAGTAAGTATGGCGGAAGCTATTGAGAACATCGATATTGGTGGTCCCAGTATGATTCGTTCTGCGGCCAAGAATTTCCAAAATGTTGTCGTGGTGGTGAATCCGGATTCCTATGAGGATATTATTGCCGGTCTCAAGAATAATAACGACTTGAGCTATGATAAAAGACTGCAGCTTGCCCAAAAGGCGTTTAGTCATACAGCGGCTTACGATGCGATGATTAGTTCTTATCTGAGCCAAAAAGCAGGAGAGATATTCCCGGAACATGTTTTCATTTGCGGACGCAAAGTTTATGAACTCCGTTATGGGGAAAATCCACATCAAAATGCTGGTTTTTACAAAAGTGATTCGGCCAAAGCCGGACTTTCCCAAGCTGAGCAGCTAAACGGAAAAGAACTGTCGTATAACAATATTTTTGATGGCGAAGCAGCGTGGAATTTAGTGCAAGAATTCTCAGAGCCATGCTGTGTCATTATTAAGCACACTAATCCATGCGGGACGGCAGTGGCAGATAACCTTAGTCTGGCATTTGACAAAGCGTGGAGTTGTGACCCGGTCTCAGCATATGGAGGAGTTATTGCGTTTAACGAAAAAATTGACTTAGCAACGGCGCAAAAACTTAAGGAGCCATTTTTGGAAATAGTTTTAGCTCCTGATTTTGATTCTGAGGCGCTGGAAGTATTAAAGAGCAAAAAGAACTTACGGTTATTAAAGATGGAAAAAGAGCAGCAGATCTCCAGGGATTTTCGCTCAATAAATGGAGGCTTATTGATCCAAGATGCGGATATTGTTTCAGAAGATGAAAACTCCTGGCAGCAAGTAACAATCGAGCAGGCTGAGTTATCAATGATGAATGATTTGCGCTTGGCTTGGAAAGTAGTGAAGCATGTAAAATCGAATGCTATAGCGATCGTAAAAGACGGTATGACAATTGGAATCGGTGCTGGTCAGATGAATAGAGTAGGGGCGGCTAAAATTGCCTTAGAGCAAGCAAGGGAAAAGGCATATGATGCGGTTCTGGCATCCGATGCGTTTTTTCCATTTGCGGATACTGTGGAACTGGCAGGGCAATATGGAATTAAAGCCATTATTCAGCCGGGCGGCTCAGTGCGTGAC
Organism: Syntrophomonadaceae bacterium; assembly: GCA_031553935.1. Taxonomy (GTDB): domain Bacteria; phylum Bacillota; class Syntrophomonadia; order Syntrophomonadales; family Syntrophomonadaceae; genus JAISDD01. Next base: position 13,041 of record JAVBKS010000018.1, on the reverse strand, counting down.
CAAGAAAGCATTGAGGCATGTGACCGTTTAGGTATTGCCATGATATTTACCGGGGTTCGCCATTTTAAGCATTAACAGCTACATTAAAACATTATTCGGGAGGTCCTAATGGGTAACAAAGTATTGATTATTGGGCAAGGTGCTAGAGAACATGCAATAGCTTGGAAACTATCCCAGAGCCCTGAAATTATGAGTCTTTATGCAGCCCCGGGTAATCCAGGGATAGCTTCGGCTGCTACTTGTATTGATATTGCGGTAGACGATATCGATGCGCTGCTTAAGTGGGCGCTTGAAAATGATATTGATCTAACAGTTGTTGGTCCTGAGGTTCCATTGACCAAAGGAATTGTAGACCGTTTCAGAACCGCAGGTTTGAATATTTTTGGTCCGACCGCTGCAGCTGCTCAGATTGAGAGCAGTAAAGCCTTCGCTAAACAATTGTTCAAGAAATATGGCATTCCTACAGCAGAATTTGAAGTATTTACTTCAATTGATGAGGCGAGAAAGTATGCACACACCTATACTGACCAAAATAAACCAGTAGTTGTTAAGGCTGATGGTTTAGCTGCCGGCAAGGGTGTGATTATTGCTAATGATACTGAAGAAGCTGAAACAGCTTTAAATAGCATGCTGATTGATAAAACATTTGGCGGGGCTGGCAACAAGGTAGTAATAGAAGAATTCATGACTGGGGAAGAAGTAAGTTATTTCGTAATTTGTAACGGTTCAGAATATATTAGTATAATGTCGGCTCAAGATCACAAAAGAATATTTGATCAAGACAAGGGTCCGAATACCGGAGGGATGGGAGCCTATGTAAATCCTCCTTTTTTCACCAAGGAAATTAAGGAACGGGTGGAAAGTGAAATTATCATGCCGGTTATTAAGGCAATGGAGCTGGAAGGATGCCCTTATCAGGGGGTTCTCTATGCTGGCTTGATGCTGACAGCTGACGGACCTAAAGTGCTTGAGTTTAATGCTCGTTTTGGCGATCCGGAAACCCAAGTATTAATGCCTATGCTAAAAAGCGATCTTTATCCAGTTTTGCTCGCAGCCAGCAAATGTGAGTCATTTGCGGGGATAGACCTTGAGATATATGAAGGCAGCTGTCTGGGAGTAGTTTTAGCTTCAGGTGGATATCCCGATTTATTTGCAAAAGGGCTTCTGGTCAGCGGGCTAAATGAGGTTGATTCCAATGTTCAGGTATTTCATGCCGCTACCAAGTACGATAATGGCCAGCTAGTAACTAATGGAGGCCGTGTTTTTTCGGTTGTTAGCCGAGGCTCAAGCCTTAAAGATGCAGCTGAAAAAGCCTACGCCCAGATACCGAAAATTGTATTCAAAGATATGCACTATCGCAAAGATATTGGTGCAAGAGCGATTGCTCGCGAAACCATGACGGGAGCTTAAATAGATGGGAAGTTTAAGTGGCAGTTTCGGCGCATTGGTTTTAGAGTTTATCAAAACAACGTTTATGATCGCGTTGCCGGTAATATTTATCTTTGGGTACGCTAAGCGCAGAACCAAGTATTCACTGCCATGGATTATTGCGGTTATGCTAATGCTCTTATTTTGCGGTTTCTATATTTCTCGGGTTCTCACTTTACCGGAGCGAGTAGCTACGAAAAGCATTGTTCGTGATGGGATCAGTTTAGTTGCAGAGGGCAAATATGAGGCGGCTGAAAATAGATTTAAGGAACTAGAGGTAAAAGGAGAGCTTCAGGAATTTGAAAAGCGGATGGCTGTACTTAATAATGAAAGAAATGCTTCCATTAATTTGGATCAAGCCAAACAGCTGATCGAAAAAGGTGATTACGCAGAGGCTGAACGAATTCTCAAGCTAATTCCCCGCAATACCAGAGCCGGGCAAGCAGCCAGGGAAATAAAAATACCATAAAGAGGAGAATTTTTGTGGTCACGATCCAAGAGATCAAAGCTAATAGTGCGATAAAAGACTATATGTTAATTGGAAACAGATATATTGGAAATATCGGGGCAATTGAACACGATTTAAAGCATGCCGAAAAGGTATCCGATTTGTGTGCTGAAATTATTTCCCGATTGGGATACCCAGCTAGAGATGTAGAATTAGCGGCGATCGCTGGATACCTTCATGATATTGGAAATCTAATTAATAGATATGGACATGGGTTATCTGGAGCTATCATGGTTTTTTCCATTTTGCTTGATTTAAAAATGGACCCGGTCGAGATTGCTATCATCATGGGGGCAATTGGTAATCATGAGGAGCATGCCCAGGGAAAGCCTATTCATAATGTAGCCGCCGCCTTGATCTTAGCCGACAAGTCGGATGTGCATAGGTCAAGAGTACGGAAAACAGATTTTGCTACCTTTACAGCTAGAGATCGAGTTAACTATGCAGTTTTTGAATCCTGCCTAAGTGTCGATACAGAAAAACTGCTCATTATTTTAAAAATCCAGATTGACATTAATGTGTGCTCAGTCATGGAATATTTCGAAATTTTTCTTACTAAAATGCTGATGTGCAAACGTTCGGCACGTTATTTGAATTGTGAATTTGAGCTTATAATCAATGAAAATCGCATGTTATAGAGCCAAGAGGTGGAAAATGACATTTAATCCAGTTTGGGAAGATGAAGCTACCGATATTCTGGTGAAAGCCATATTAGCAGTTGAGGACGAGGATGAAGCTAAGCGTTTACTCGATGATCTTTGTACGATTGCGGAGATAAAAGCATTAGCTCAGAGAATCGCCGTTGCACGACTTCTTAACGAAAATGCAACCTATAACAGTATTGTATCTTTGACGGGGGCTAGCACTACGACCATCAGCAGAGTTAAAAGATGCCTGCATTATGGTGCTGATGGTTACCAAAGCGTATTGAAAAAACTAAATGAGGTGGTTGTTAGTGAACAAACTTCAGATTCCTAAAGGTTTGCGGGATTTTCTGCCGCAAGAAGTAAACATTAAGCGTGAGATTGAAAACAAATTTATTGATTTGTTAACCAATAATGGATATACCGAAGTTGTAACCCCTACCTTGGAGGGGTTAGAAGTAATTGAAGGCGGAACCGGGCGCAATATACGAAAAGACCTATTTTTGTTAACCGACCGCGAAGGCGGAATTCTTACCCTGCGACCGGAAATGACGGTTCCAATTGCAAGACTGACAGCAACCCATTTGCAAAATGAAGTATTTCCGCAACGGCTTTTCTATATTGCTAATGTATTTAGGCATGTCAACCCTCATTTGGCAAATTACAGAGAGTTTTGGCAAGTAGGTATTGAATTGATAGGGGCATCTGGGCCTTGGGCAGATGCTGAGGTTATCAGTTTGGCAGTAAAGTCATTGTGGGCGATTGGACTAAGAGATTTTAAGATAAGCCTTAATCATATTGGAATTTTTAATAGCTTTATCAATAGAGATGAAATTACTTTAGAACAGAAATCCCAGATTAGAGACTTAGTAGAAAGAAAAGATTTAGTAGAGCTGCATAGTGTTCTTGAAAAAATGGCTATTGCAGACGAGATCAAAGAAACAATTGCCAAGCTTCCAATTCTTCACGGGGGCATGGAAATAATAGAAAAACTGCCTTATCTCAACAAAACTATGTTAGGAGTAGATGCGGTAACCAAGCTGGAACAGGTATATGAGGCCTTAAAACAATCAGGAGTTGCAGAACATATTGTAATTGATATGGGAGTATTGCGTGGTTTGGAATATTATTCGGGGATTGTTTTTGAGGGGTACTCCCCTGATTTGGGTTATGGTTTGCTGGGCGGCGGGCGTTACGACAATTTATTGGAACAATTCGGCTTTTCAGCACCAGCTGTTGGATTTGCTGCTGGGCTGGACCGGTTGGCACTAGTTATGCCTAAACAGGCTCCGGCGAAAAAAAGATATATTATTGGTGGCAGTGATTATGTTAAGATGCTTGCCAAGGCGGAAGAACTGCGACTGGAGAATAGCATTGCCGTAATTGATTTCGAGAGCTTAAGTTTTGAACAACTTCTAGAAAAATATAGAAGCGCTGAAAACTCCGACATCATAATTATTGAATAAAAGACTGGACCGGGGAGGATAAAAATGGAACCTAATTTTATGACCATTGCTTTGTGCAAGGGGAGCTTGCTGAAATCGACCTGCAAATTGTTCAATGGAATTGGATTACCTACTTCCGGTGTTACTGAAGAGAGCCGTAATATGGTATTTAGTTTCCCGGAATACAAATTGAAATATATTATGTGCCGTCCGACCGATGTGCCTACCTATGTCGAGCAAGGTGCAGCGGACATGGGCATTGTTGGCAAAGATGTAATTGAAGAACAGAACAAAGATATATTCGAGTTGGTTGATTTGAAGTTTGGGTTTTGTCGCTTTGTAGTTGCCGGGCCCCAAGCATTAACCGGCTATACAAGTAAAGACTTAAACTACAAGCGGGTAGCAACTAAATTTCCTACCATTACGGAAAATTTCTTTCGTAAACAAGGATTGCAGGTAGAGGTAATAAAGCTGCACGGCAATATCGAATTAGCACCAATTATGGGATTAGCAGATGTTATCGTGGATTTGGTTTCAACTGGAAGGACCTTGAAGGAAAACAATCTGGTTGAACTATTGCCGATCATGGATTCTACTGCTCGTTTAATCTGCAATCGCGTTAGCTACAGAACCAAACATGAGTATATTCAACCCTTATTAGAGAAGATGCAAAAAACATTGCATGAATAGATGGGTATTAAGTTTTGGCAAGGAGTGTGAAGCATGGAAATCAGGAGAATTTCTGCCCGTGGAGATGAATTAAAGAGTTATTTGCTTAAAAGCCGAAATGATATCAAGCATTTTGAAGATGCTGTTACGGTCATCGGCAACAATGTTAGAATGAATGGCAATAAAGCAATTTTTGAATACAATTTCAAATTTGATGGAGCTATGATCAATGAGGAGAATTTCTTAGTCAGCGAAAATGAAATTGATTATGCTTATGATATAGTGGATGACGATTTTGTTTTCGCTTTGCGGGCAGCGATTGACAACATAAGGGATTTTCATGTCAAGCAATTGCGAACTTCCTGGCTGGAACCTGATGCGTATGGAAGCCTGTTGGGCCAAGTATTTAGGCCTCTGGAGAGAGTGGGGATATATGCTCCAGGTGGAACGGCAGCTTACCCTTCATCAGTATTAATGAACGCAATACCTGCGCAAGTTGCAGGCGTTAGCGAAATAGCAATGGTTACACCTCCTAATAATGAAGGGGCTATTAACCCTTATACATTAGTAGCGGCGGCAGAGCTTGGTTTAACAGAGATATACAAAATGGGCGGAGCTCATGCCATCTTTGCCTTGGCTTGGGGAACAGAGACCGTAAATAAAGTAGATTTAATTAGCGGACCGGGTAATGTATATGTTACTATCGCCAAGAAAAAGGTTTACGGTGACGTGAATATCGATATGTTAGCGGGACCGAGCGAGATATTAATTGTGGCCGACGAGAAGGCAAATCCCAAATACATAGCTGCTGATCTTTTATCACAAGCCGAGCATGATGTTCTTGCTAGAAGTATACTTGTTACCCATTGTGAACCTTTGTTAGATGAAGTCGAAAAAGAATTGGCGCTGCAAATACCGACTTTATCAAGACAAGATATTATTAATCAATCACTTAAAAATTATGGCGCTTTCATAATTACTGAAGATTTAAACCACTCATGTCGGGTCGCTAACGAAGTGGCACCTGAGCATTTGGAATTATTAGTAGAACAGCCATTTTCTTGTTTGTACAAGATTCACAATGCAGGGGCAATATTTATGGGGCAGCATACGCCGGAGCCGGTCGGAGATTATTATGCCGGGCCCAATCACATTTTGCCAACGGGCGGAACCGCTCGTTTTTATTCAGCTGTGACCGTTGATACCTTTAGAAAAGCTTCCAGTATAATTTACTATTCAGCAAAAGGTTTGATGAATAGTGCGCAGGACATTATTAAATTAGCAACGGTTGAAGGGCTGACAGCTCATGCTAATTCCATTGAAGTACGCCTAAAATAATTGGGTTGGAGGAATTATGGGAAACGAAAGAATTAGAAGCGTGAATAGAAAAACAGGTGAAACCGATATTTCGATCCAGATTAATCTGGATGGTACGGGTCTTTCACAAATTGAGCTGCCAATACCTTTTTTGAAGCATATGTTAACCATTTTTGCAGTTCATAGTCTTTGTGATCTGGAGTTGGTAGCGAGTGGTGATATTGATGTGGATGATCATCACTTGGTTGAAGACATCGGCATTTGTTTAGGTGAAGTTTTGCGCCTGGCTCTGGAAGATAAAAGAGGCATTAATCGTTATGGAGAAGCGACTATCCCTATGGATGAAACCCTGGTTAGGTCAGTAATTGATTTATCGGGACGTGCGTATCTCCATTACGGGCTTGATTTGCAAAACTCTACAATAGGGGGCTTAGCGCTAGAGAATGTGCCTGAATTCTTCCAAGCTCTAGTTAACAATGCCGGGATGAATCTACATATTGATTTGATCAGGGGCAGGAACAGTCATCACTGTATTGAAGCAGTATTCAAATCGTTTGCCCGGGCATTACGCCAGGCAATCAAAATAGAACCAAGAATAAGTACCATACCGTCTTCCAAAGGAACCTTGGGGTAAATAATGCCCGGCGGCGCGGAGGCCAGAAATTGATTGCAATAATAGATTATGGAATGGGCAATCTCGCCAGTGTAAATGGAGCTTTGCACCAATTAGGTTATGATTGCATCATATCGGACAATAGTAAAGAAATATTAGCAGCGAAAAAAGTAATCTTACCTGGGGTTGGAGCATTTGCCGATGCGATGAATAATATTAAACAAAAAGGCTTGGATCAAGTTATCAAACAAGTGATCGCTGCAGAAGTCCCAATTCTAGGTATTTGTCTGGGATTGCAATTGCTTTTTAGTTTTAGCGAAGAGAATGGGTACTATGAGGGACTAAATATTGTTAACGGAGGAGTTAAACGATTTAGAGCCCAAGGGATAAAAGTTCCCCATGTAGGCTGGAATAACATTGTGATTAAACCGAGCCAGGTTTTATTTAAAGGAATTCCCGACCACACTTATTTTTATTTCGTGCATTCGTACTGCGGGATCCCCCAAGATAAGTCTTGGGTTGCAGCAGTCTGTAACTACGGTGAAGACTTCTGTTGTGCCATAGAAAAAAGCAAAGTGTATGCAACCCAGTTTCATCCTGAAAAGTCAGGGTATTGGGGTTTAAAAGTATTAAGAAATTTTGGAGAATCATAAAATGATTATTTTTCCAGCAATTGATCTTAAGGACGGTCAATGCGTGCGTTTAATCCAAGGCCGCGCAGAAGATAAGACAGTTTATTCAAAAGACCCGGCAGCGATGGCGGCTAAATTTCAAGAACAAGGTGCCCAGTTTTTACATATCGTCGATCTGGACGGAGCTTTTACCGGCAAGCCGGCTAATATAGCTTCGATTGAAAGTATTGCCAAGGCTATCACCATACCTTTTCAAGTCGGAGGCGGGTTAAGAACCAAAGAGAGTATTGAAATCTTACTTGCATGCGGAGCTGCGCGTGTTATTGTCGGTACCAAAGCAGTAAAGAGCGCGGAGTTTATGAAGGATATTATTCGTGATTTTGGGCCGGAGAGAATTGTATTAGGTTTGGATGCCAGAAATGGTATGGTAGCAATCGAAGGGTGGGTCGAAACCGTGCCCCTTAGTGCTCTGGAATTTGGGAGACAAATGTATGAGCTAGGCATCAGAACTGTTGTCTATACCGATATTTCTCGTGATGGATTACTAGAAGGGCCTAATTTTCTGGCTACAGAAGAACTTGCGAAGAACACCGGTTTAAAAGTCATAGCTTCAGGTGGAGTTACCCAAATAAGCGATTTAAAGAAACTAAAAGCACTGGAGAGCAGTGGGGTTATTGGAGCGATAATCGGAAAAGCGATCTATGATGGAAAATTAGATTTAAGGGAAGCGCTGCAGGCAGTTAGAGCGTAAAGGAGTGCATAATGTTGGCCAAAAGAATCATACCCTGCTTAGATGTACACGATGGTAGGGTAGTAAAAGGGGTTAATTTTGTTAACTTAAAGGATGCCGGAGATCCAGTCGAATTTGCATCTTATTATGATAGAGAAGGTGCTGATGAACTGGTTTTTTTGGATATTTCAGCTTCAGTAGAAGGAAGAAAAACCATGCTGGATGTCATTAAAAGAACCGCTCGCGAAGTATTCATACCTTTTGCAGTAGGCGGAGGTATTCAAGATTTAGATGATATTCGCAATGTCTTAAATGCAGGTGCCGATAAAGTTTCTATAAACTCGGCAGCGGTCCGTGAACCAAAACTAGTAAAAGATGCAGCGCTTAAGTATGGCAGTCAATGTATAGTAGTTGCAATTGATGCTCGCTTGAAAGCCAAAGACCAGTGGGAAGTATTCATAAACGGAGGCCAACAGGCAACTGGGCTTGATGTAATTACATGGGCAAAAGAAGTAGAGAAACTAGGAGCCGGAGAAATTCTGCTTACCAGTATGGACAGAGACGGAACCAAAAATGGTTATGATGTGGAGCTTACGGCGGCGGTTAGCAGCTTAGTGGGTATACCCGTAATAGCATCAGGGGGAGCTGGCAATCTAGACCATTTGGTCGAGGTGGTAACCGCAGGCAAAGCTGACGCCGTTCTATGTGCTTCTATCTTTCACTTTCGGGAATACACCATCAAAGAAGCCAAAGATTATTTGGCCCATAAAGGAGTGCCGGTAAGGATATGATCGATATAATTAAGTTTAATGAGCAGGGTTTAGTTCCCGCCATCATTCAGGATTATAAGAGCGGGCAAGTATTGATGATGGCTTATATGAACTCTGAATCATTGCAGCTTACCTTAGATACTGGAAACACCTGGTTTTATTCGCGCAGCCGCCAGCAATTGTGGATGAAGGGTGAAACTTCAGAGCATATTCAAAAAGTAAAGGATATTCGTTATGATTGCGATCAAGATACCCTGCTCATATTAGTAGAGCAGCAAGGAGTTGCCTGTCATACCGGAAAACTATCCTGTTTCTATCGCAACCAAGATCATTACGAAGTTGAGCCCCCGGTATTCTGCTCAGATAATAAACTCGATTTGGCAGTTATTGAAGAATTATTCGATATCATAAGAGGCCGCAAAGAGCAGATGCCCACTGGCTCTTACACCACATATCTGTTTGAAAAGGGATTAGACAAAATCTTAAAAAAAGTCGGCGAAGAAAGTGCTGAAGTCATTATCGCCGCTAAAAACGAAGAAAAAGCAGAATTAATCTATGAGTCGGCAGATTTAATCTACCACCTGTTAGTTTTGCTAGTGGAAAAAGGGGTTAGCATAAGTGAAGTGCTTACGGAACTGCGGGGAAGAAGATAGCTTCAGACTAGCCTAATAGGTTCATCTGCCTTGTTTCCTTCGGCGCCAGCGATCTCGAAGTATTAGGATACATCTTCGCCCGCTGGCTTCTTGGCGCCGCCCAGCTGAAGCCTATTATGCTGGTCTGTTATATTCCTAATAGGTTCATCTGCTTTGTTGCTGATCTCTAAAAGCACTTGTGCACTTCATTGCTCGCAGTCGTGTTAACTTTATTGAAAAATGCTATGAAACCAAATATATAGCAGCAATACTATTGGGATTGAAGCACTAATGATAGTTGCTTCAATCCCTTTCGGTATTATTTATAAATCACTATGCTGCGGCTTCCGTAATCCCAATCAACTTTATAGTCTAAAAAGCTTGCGAGGAAAGCTGCTGGTACCGATATTTCTCCATTAGAATAGTAAATATTATGTGGGAAAGGGGTCAGAACATCGTTTACGAAAACCTCGTTAGTATTGGAATTGATTCTTATTTGCTGGTCTTGAATAGAGATTTCAGCAATGGTTCCATTTTCTAAACCGGTATAGGTACCGTTCAAGGCTTCTATTAGCTGAGGCAGAGGTATATAACTGCGATTGCCTAGAGTATCGATAAAAGGTTGAGAAGAAGTGAACTCAAGAACTTGGCTATGTAATCTCACATTGATACCATAGTGTTTATAATCTTCTTTAATCTCGGTCGCGCCGGCAAATGCTATGCTAACAAATACCAAGCTAAATGCCAGCATTAGAGTACAGATTTTTTTCATTTTGTCATCAGTTCCTTTCAGTTTTATAACTAAGGTCTACATACCTTTATTAGACATATATACTAAAAAACCTCTATGAATCCAATGGTAATAAATAACTCAGTCGATAATAACATGGTATGTAAGCAAAGTATAGAATTTTCGTATAAAAATTAATAAAGGAGGTATGTTTTGTGGAAAAAATTAGTTTCTATAGAAAACCGGCTGCAATTATATTTACATTAGTCTTAATTATTAGCCTCATGACCATAAAACCTGGGGAATCAAGCCTGAAACAAGCGGATGCCCAAGTTAGTTTACCCACGGTTGAATCATATGAAAAACTAGTTACCCTTTTGCAAGAGTATCGGGAGAAACAGGAAGCAAGCTATCCCATAATCACGAATGATTTTATTGAATTAAGTGGACCAACCGCAGGGCAGAGTGCTAAAATTTCAGAGAATTCGGCCCAATTGGCTCCCATGGAGATGAAAAATGATTTCAGTTCTACTAATACCCAAGTTTCAGGAGTAGATGAAGCTGATCTAGTTAAAACTGATGGGAAATATATTTACCAGGTTAAACAGCAGAGCATATTAATTGTAGATGCACAGCAAGATGGCAAACTTAGTTTGAGCTCAAAGATCGACTTTGCCGACTCTGCGCTCAGGCCTGACGAAATCTATATTGACGTTAATTACTTAGTTATTATTGGCAATAGCTATGAACTCAGACCGCAGATGGACAATATTGCTATAACAGAAGGTAAAATGATTGCGCCCCCTTATCGCTACCGTAACCAAGAATTCAGCAAAATGCTTATTTATAGTATCAAAGACAAGAAGCAGCCCACTAAAGTTCGTGAACTTGAATTAAGTGGCACTACTCTTTCTACCCGCAAGATTGGTTCTATCGTGTACCTAGTAACCAGACAAAGCATCCCTTTTTATCCGCTTGAGGGCGAGCCGGTTCCTTTGCCTAATTACCTGGACAGCAGCAAAGGCAGCAGCAGGCAAGATATAAGCTATGGCGATTTATATTATTTTCCCGGCTATATTTATCCCAATTATATGACCATAGCAAGTATCGATATTTCAGAAAACAAAGCCCCGATAATAAAAAGTTATTTAGGGAATGCGGAAAATATGTACATGTCATTAGATAGCCTTTATCTAGCATTTAGTTCGACTCAGTTCACTTACCCCCAACAGGCAGCGGAAGCGAAGACCGTAGTTCACCGTTTCAGCTTAAAAGAAGGCTTGCAAACTTACATAGGCAGCGCTGATGTGCCGGGCACCATATTAAATCAGTTTTCCATGGATGAGTATAACAATCAATTCAGAATAGCTACTACCAGCGGGGAAATATGGAGTAATGATCCTATGAATATAGCTGTGAACAATATTTATATCCTGGAAAATGCCAAATTAAACCTGCTGGGAAAGATTGAGGGGATAGCTCCTGGGGAGAAGATATATTCGACAAGATTCATGGGGGAAAGAGTTTATATGGTAACTTTTAGAAAGGTTGATCCTTTCTTTGTGATCGATTTGAAGGACCCCCAAAATCCAAAGGTCCTTGGAAAGTTGAAAATTCCAGGATATAGCGATTACCTGCACCCTTATGATGAAAACCATATTATCGGATTTGGAAAAGACACTGCTTTAGAAAAGGGATACGACGGCAATGATATGGCTTATTACCAGGGATTCAAGATGGCTTTGTTTGATGTCAGTGACGTCAATAATCCCCAAGAAATAAGTAAAGAAATAATTGGGGTGCGTGGGACTGAGTCAGAAATCCTAAATAATCATAAAGCCCTGCTGTTTTCCAAGGAGAAAAATTTATTGGCGTTTCCGATTACTGTATTGGATTACGATGCAAGCACAGCAAACAATGCCAATCAAATGACATATGGATCATTTAGCTTTCAAGGCGCATATGTGTATGGAATTGAGCTTCCGGCAGGTTTTAAACTCCGGGGGAAACTAACGCACCTGAGTCAGGATGATTACAAATTAGCAGGTGATAGATGGGGAGATGGGAGCAAGTACATTAAGAGGGTACTTTTTATTGATAACAATCTGTATACTTTGTCAGATTGGGGCATTATAGCTTATCGCCAAGGCGATTTGCAGCCATTGGCTTCGTTGAAGTATTAGGCAGCTGTTTTTATGGGCGGGCGTTTAAACTCTTGGGTTTTATAGAAAGAGATTAAAGCCCGCTGCATTTTATGCCGAATAATGAAGAATAAAGGAAATTAGAAATATATAGAGAATTATGGCTATTGTAAGAAACTAATGAAACTGGTGCCGGAAGCCTCATTTGCTGAAATCACTAAAGGGAGGTAATTATTTGTCGTTTTCAAAGCCGATGACCGTTGGACAATTATTCGATAATTCCTTTCGTTTGTTCAGAGAGAATTTCTTGAACCTAATCATCATATCAATAATCCTGATTTTGCCCAACGCGCTCACTATACTCATACCGTCGGAACCATCAGTGTTACAGGATCAGAACATTGTGAAATATGTTTTGGGGTTTGTTTTCGGATTTTTGGTTTACGGCTTAATAATTTATCCGATTTGTATTGGTATGATCGCAAATTATGCCCTGTATAGAACGAAGGATAAAAAGTTAAGCTTGAAAGAACTTTTTTGGAGTTCTGCTACTAAGCTCGGGAAATACTTAAGATCGATGATTGCACTTTATTTTACCCTGATGTGCTTTTTTGTTTTTGTTTATATAATCGTAGCTCTGATTATTTTTTCTGCTGCTATGAGTGCTGGTCTTGCTTCGGGATTTGAATGGGAATCGATGCTATCCAACCCATTATCAGTCGTACTGGGATTAATATTTTTGCTCATGCTTTTGGCTGTTTTTGCATGTATGGGTAACCTTT
>JAVBKS010000019.1:0-56170 GCA_031553935.1 Syntrophomonadaceae bacterium | reverse complement strand
AACTACCGTAAACCTTCATAATAGTATTACCGCCATTAATTATACTGCTTTCTATGGCTGCACCAGTATTACAAGTATAACAATTCCTGGCAGTGTTACTGCCATTGCCTCTAATGCTTTTGGCGTTAGGAACGCCAATTTAATTTTTCATGTAATGCCAGGTTCCGCGGCTGAAACCTTTGCGGTTGCCAATAGCATAAGGCATGACTTTACTAATGATAGCGCCAATGCCGACTATAGGTTTAATTCTATGACCGGCACAATACTGAAGTATTATGGAACCGAAGCAAACCTAACCATACCAAATGTAATCGGCGGTGTGAATGTAACCGCCATCGGTGCTAATGCTTTCGAGTACAATAACAATCTGGTAAATGTTACAGTGCCTATGTCAGTAAACAGTTTCGGAATCAATGCATTTATTAATTGCCAGAATCTGACTAGTATTAATATCCCCACAGGAGTTACGGTTATACCAAGTAATGCCTTTCACGGTTGTACCGCCTTGACTACGATCAATATCCCCGATACGGTCACTAAGATCGATCAAGCGGCCTTTTATAATTGTAAAAACATTACCAGCTTAACCATTCCAGCCAGTGTAGAAACCATTGTTTCTAATGCTTTTTATGGCCCCAACCCCAACTTAATTTTCCATGTCATGCCTAAGTCAGCAGCTGAAGCCTATGCTGTTGCTAATCGTATAAGATTTGACTTTATCAATGATGTTGCCAATGCTGATTATATGTTTAATGGTGCGACTGGAACCATCTTAGATTATTATGGGACCGAAGCAAACCTAACTATACCAAATGAAATCGGCGGTGTGAATGTAACCGCCATCGGCTTTGAAGCTTTTCGAGACAACCAAAACCTAGTAAATGTTACTGTGCCAACGTCGGTAAACAGTTTCGGAATCAATGCATTTTATAATTGCCAGAATCTGACTAGTATTAATATCCCCACAGGAGTTACGGTTATACCAAGTTATGCCTTTCACAGTTGTACCGCCTTGACTACGGTTAATATTCCCGATACGGTCACTAAGATCGATCAAGCGGCCTTTTATAATTGTAAAAACATTACCAGCTTAACTGTTCCGGCCAGTGTAGAAAACATTGTTTCTAATGCTTTTTATGGTCATAACTCTAATTTAACCTGGTATGTTGAAGCGAGTTCTGCCGCTCATACTTACGCGCTCCAAAATAGTATCAAGTTCGTTCTAATTACTGCTTCACCTTGGGCAGAAATTGATAGCACCATCTTGAATCCCAGCCAGCAAAACAGCCTAAATCAAGCCTATACTACTTGGAATAGTATAGATGCCGCTCAAATGTTTGTCTTATTGGATAGCTTGTATAATGATGAAGTTGCAGATCGCCTAGGTTCTGAAAGTGGAGCTTACCAGGCCCTCCATGAAATCGCAACCATAGATATCAGAAACAAGATTTATCGTGATCAAAAACTAAATGAATATGTACTTAAACACCAGAGCCTTTATCAAAGAATGTTAGATACAAACATCAGTGATGCTGAATTGAAAGAACTAATTATTGCCCAGTTAACTGAGATGCTAAAACTAATTAAAGATGATGCTAATATTACAGCAGAGGATTTAAGAGATTATGGATACACTGCTTTAGTAGAAGTATTGAAAAATCCTAAATATGCTGAAATAGCTGATGAATTGCGTGATCTCGGTTGGACGATTTAATAGAAAGATAACAAAAAGGAGCAAGGAATACTTGCTCCTTTTTGTTTGAAGAAATTCCAAACTAGCTAATCAACACACTTCATCTTCTACAATCTGCAGACTGTTGCTCCACTTTTGGCAGCGATCACCCCAATAAGCTAGTACTTCTTGATTGCGTTTTATTTTAACTACTTCGCAATTATTACTGCAGCCTAGACACTCCAAGGCTGCAGCCTTTAGGCAACTCACTTAAGGACCTCCGAGTATCGTCATAGAAAAAATCATTATGGGAATCCATAAGACTAATAATATGCCAAAAAACACACATAATGCAGATAATGAATTTCTATTTTTTACGAATCCAATCAAACCAAGGATAATAACTAATGGTCCCATAAAAAATGGAATGATTAGATATTGAATCGAAGTAATATATTTGCCTCTTGTATGGAAAATTTGCACAGTATCATTGATGCCTAATAATATGCTTGCAATTATCAGAATTAATGCGATCAGTGTTGAAATATGTTTTTTTAAAAAATCTCGTCTCATTTAAATGTCCAATCAAAATCAGTTTTGGTTGTTGTTGCTTGCAAGTGCAACTATTTACAAGATATACCTTAGACAATAACTGTGTCAATCCCCAGTCCCCCTCGACATGCCCACGACAAAAAAAGGAGCAAGATTTCCTTGCTCCTTTTTTTTTGAAGAAATTCCAAACTAGCTAATCAACACACTTCATCTTCTACAATCTGCAGACTGTTGCTCCACTTTTGGCAGCGATCACCCCAATAAGCTAGAACTTCTTGATTGCGTTTTATTTTAACTACTTCGCAATTATTACTGCAGCCTAGACACTCCTGCCCTGCAGAATAGAACTCTCCATTAAGAATATATTCACTTCCTTTAAAAAGGCTGGGTTTTTTGCTGAATTGCTGTGTTTCTTTAGCAAGTAAGGCTGCTCCCAAAGCTCCCATAACTTCGAAGTTTTCCGGAATGTTGATTTTCATATTCAAGAGTTTTTCGAAGGCCTTTTTCATGCCTATATTGGCGGCTACACCGCCCTGGAATACAATTGGTTCAGCGATTTTTTTGCCTTTGCCAAGATTAGCTAGATAGTTGCGCGCCAGGGCCTCACAAAGGCCCATGAGGATATCGGCTGTGGGATAACCCATTTGTTGTTTATGGATCATGTCTGATTCGGCAAAAACGCCGCAGCGGCCAGCAATTCTTACGGCATGAGTGCCTTTAACCGCAATATTGCCAAAATCCTTAATGTCAATATTAAGACGGGAAGCTTGTTGATCCAAGAAGGAGCCGGTCCCGGCTGCACAAACAGTGTTCATAGCAAAATCGTAAACGATTTGATCTTTCAATAAAATGATTTTTGAGTCTTGACCACCAATTTCAATAACTGTCCGCACTTCGGGAGTTGAGCTGGCCGCAGCAATAGCATGAGCCGTAATTTCGTTTTTAATTATGTCAGCTCCTAGGATTACTCCGGCTAAGTGGCGTCCGCTGCCTGTAGCCCCGACTCCCTTAATAATGAGTTCTTTCGAACCGACAAGCTGCATCAGATCCAGGAAACCATTCTTAATAGCTTTAACTGGGTTTCCTTGGGTACGTAAATAAACCTTATAAACGTCTTTTTGATCTTCACTTAGCAAGACAAAATTACTGCTGACTGAACCGATGTCGACGCCTAGATAGTAATTATTAGTCATATTTTCTCCTCAATTGTTTCAGACTGTCTAAAAAGTTCATCTGCTTTGTTGGCTTCGTCGTCAGTGACCTCGAAGTATTTTTATACGTCTTCGTCCACAGACTCCTTGCCGTCGCGCATCTGAAGCTTTTTATTCAAGTCTGTTGTATTTGCAATAACTAAGTCCGACTGTTCGAATAGTTTATTCGAGACTGAATTATAAGCTAAAAATTCCATTCACTGCGTTAGCTACAGCGCTCGCGATCTCAAAGTATAATGAATACGTCTTCGTCCGCGAGCTCCTTGCTGCCTTGTGACTGGAGCTTTTTAGCCTGGTCTGAATTATAAGCTAAAAATTCCATTCACAGCGTATGCTGAAGCGTTCTCGTCTTCCAAGCATATTGAATATGTATCGTCCACAGACTCCTTGCCGTCGCGCATCTGAAGCTTTTTATTCAAGTCTGTTGTATTTGCAATAACTAAGTCCGACTGTTCGAATAGTATATTCGAGACTGAATTATAAGCTAAAAATTCCATTCACTACGTTGGCGACAGCGTTCTTGACCTAAAAGTATTTTTATACGTCTTCGTCCGCGAGCTCCTTGCTGCCTTGTGACTGGAGCTTTTTAGCCTGGTCTGAATTATAAGCTAAAAATTCCGTTCACTGCGTTAGCTGAAGCGTTCTCGTCTTCCAAGCATATTGAATATGTATCCTTAACAGACTCCTTGCCGTCGCGCATCTGAAGCTTTTTATTAACGTCTGTTGTATTTTGCAATAACTAAGTTCGACTGTTCGAATAGTTTATCCGAGTCTTTGAGTTTTGTAACCGGCATTCGTCCTTCTTAGCATGTCAACAAAGGCTTCCAGCCTGGTCTGAATACCGGCCTCACCGCTTTGTTCATCAAAATAAATGGTCATATAAATGAAATCCTCGGCTTCGCTTACTTTTTTGAGAATCGAATGAGCAACGATTTCAGGCATACATGTTAATGGCGCTACTTGGATTAGGCCTTTATAACCTGCATTAGATAAATCAACCGCTGTGCCGATGGTTTCTTGACCGTGCCCGCCGACAAAGCTTGCTAAATATGGGGAGGCAAGCTCCAGAATTTGTTTATAGTTACTTCTTTTTGCCCATCCGTTGAGGATGTGATCGTTTACCCAATCACTGGCAAAAACCGTTCTGCTTACCTCCACGTTCATATAGCCCAGCTTTTTAATAATATTGCAGTTACAGCTGGGTTCTAGCATAATGTAGACTTCGCCGACAAGACCAATTTTCAATGGCTCCTCTGGAATTAGCTTTATACTGGCAAACGCAGCTTTACTATCGGCATAAGCCTTCTCGATTTCGCTTTTGCTTACAGCAAGTGACATCGAATTTAGAGCACTTTGGTAGATATTATCGGCTTGCCGTTTGTATAAAGCCCTAGGTAAATAGAATTCATATTCTTTTTCAATAGCTTCAACCTGCATAAGTTTATGCCAAGTGAAGCGTAGCTGCTTAATGATATCGAACCAAGATATACTGTTATTCAATGTAGTTTTTATTTGCTTGAGTAATGGACGCAGGTTGAAATCAGGAACTTCTAAAATCAACATATTAAAGTTGAGTCCTAGATCATTTAAAATTTCCCGCTCCAGTTGAGCAAAATAACCGAATCGGCAGGGGCCCCAGCCACCAGGCATAATAATGGTATCGGCACCGTTTTCAATAGCCTCTATATAGTTACCGATATTGATTTTGAAGGGCAGGCATGCGCTTTCCGGGGCGTACTTGACACCCAGTTCAATTGTGCGCGCAGTGATAGGCGGCGGTACAACTACTTCTAAATCTAAGCCGCTTAAAAGGGCAGTAATCGCAATATGAGCGTTACCTAAGTGAGGAAAGGTGACTTTCACTTCTTGTCCTCCATTTTGTTTGAAAATTTATCATATCTATAAAGGCCTCTATCCTGGTCATTACGCCATTTTCTCCAGTATGTTCGTCTATTGTCAGAATCATAAAGGGTTTGTTGGCTATCCTGCGGGCCATCATATCAGCGACGATAGAATTGATGCCACAGCCGAAGCAAGTGATATATATTATGCCGTCAACATCTGCATCTTTAATAAAATGAAGAGCGCTGCCCATCATTCGATGCCCTAATGACCAGAACACAGGTTTGGCAAGCTCGCTGCAGGCATCATTTATTTGATCTAGAGTAAGGTTTTCCGCTAGCATTACCTGGCATTTGAGTTTTTGCAATTTGCTGATTAGATTCATACTTATTTGGGGGTCATATATTGAATAGCCATGGCCCAGCACTGCAATGTTTAAATGCTCTTTGGGCTTAACTCTTGCAGGTGCTTCCATTTTAGTCTCCCAGATCTTAATTGCTTCGTACGGAGTAAAGCCCGAGCGAATTATATCAATATATCTGCTATTTTCTTGTAGTCCTTTATTAAATGCCCGTTTGATCTGATGACGGTTAGGCGTGAACAGATGTCCAACCTTCAGTATTTCGCGATCAATATGCGACCGTTTACTGCAAAGATCAATGGTTGGACTGATTAATGGCGGCAGGGGTTCAACCCCAGCTTTAATCATATCAGGAATGCCCATGAACTTTGGGCAAATATACTTGTGCTTCTCTATGCTTATAATTCGGGGCAAAAATAAGTAATCAATATTTTGCTGCGCCAGGTATTTTACATGCCCGTAAAAAACCTTGAAAGGAAAACAGTTTTCATCTACAGCGCATGAAATACCACTATCAATAATCGTTTTCGATGTGGGTGGGGAAAGTACAATAGTTGCCCCAATTTCGTTAAAAAAAGTTTTCCATAAAGGGTAGAAATAATAGTAGAACAAACTTCGCGGAATACCGATAGTTGACATATTATCCTCCGAATTCTCTATAGTACCATTTTTTCCGGATAAAAATTTTATATACCAAATAACGCAAAAGTTTTTTATGCAAATCATGAAGGAAAAAGTCATAAAAGCTAGAATTATATTAGGAAATGTAATGATAAATATAACTAAAAGTTATAGGAGGGGTAGAATTGGATCGACAAAAGTGGTTCATATTGTTAACCGGGCTAATAATCGGAATAATTGCTGTTATCCTGGTTAAGCTCGGTAATCCAGGCAATATGGGATTTTGTATTGCTTGTTTTGAGCGCGACATTGCAGGAGCTTTAGGTCTCCATCGCGCAAATGTAACCCAATACTTGCGTCCTGAAATCATCGGATTAATACTTGGAGTAACTGTTATTGCCGCCTTCAAAGGAGAGTTCAGAACCCGAGGGGGCTCGATGACTTTCGTTCGCTTTATCATGGGAATCTTCATGATGATAGGAGCCTTGGTATTTCTTGGCTGTCCGATCCGCGATGTTCTAAGGATGGCAGGTGGGGATTTTAATGCAGTTATTGGATTCCTGGGATTCGTTGCTGGGGTTGGAAGCGGTACTTGGTTCTTAAAGCAAGGCTTTGATCTAGGAAAAGCCGAAGTAAGTGAGAGTAAGTATACCGGAGGTTTAATTCTTCCCTTGTTCTTTGCCTTTTTGTTCTTTCTTTTGCTCAAAGGAACAGTTTTCAATGAAGCTGCCGGGGGGCCATTATTCTTTAGTACTACCGGTCCTGGTGCCATGCACGCGCCAATCTGGATTTCACTTGGTGCCGGCCTCATAGTCGGAGTATTAGCCCAAAGAACGAGATTGTGTATGAGCGGAGGAATAAGAGATTTATTCCTCATTCGTGATTTTCATTTGCTCTTAGGATTTATAGGAATTTTTATTGGAGCATTAGCTTTAAACCTCGGATTCGGGTTTTTCAAGCCGGGTTTTGCTGGCCAGCCCATAGCTCATAGCATGCAAGTGTGGAACTTTTTGGGTCTTTATCTTGTGGGTTTAACGGCAACATTATTAGGAGGTTGCCCCTTCAGACAATTAGTTTTGGCTGGGGAAGGCGATTTAGATGCTGCTGCAGTAGTAGTAGGTATGATAATAGGAGCAGCGATAAGTCACAATTTTATGTTCTCAGCTTCAGCTGCTGGAGTTGGATTTTATGGACAGATTGCTTGTGTAGTAGGCATTTTATGCGTGGGAATAATTGGCTGGAGCTATACAAGCAAAAACGCTTGATTATTTAGTAGTTATATTAATGCAAATAGGGGTTGGTTCGTAATCATATTTTGCAGCAACCCCTATTTAAAAACACTTCAGAATTACATTCCTGCAGCAATAATATCCAATGATTTCATTTCCGCGCATACTTTATCCAGTAGGTTTTCTACCCACTTTCTGTCTGCATTTGAGCCATAAATATTGCAGCCTAGAGTACAAGTTCCATTATATGTAGAAGCTGTTAATTGCAAATAGGGACTAGGCTTGATGGAGGCAGTTAAATATATGCTCTTAATGTTATCATCAGCAAAAGTTAAAAGTTCGCGATTAATTATTCCTAAGTTGGTAAACGAAACCAGAGGTATATTAACGATATCGGTAAAATGCTTTCTTAGAAATCTGAAGGGCAACAATCGTGCGGCTAAATACCAAAGCATTACGGATTTTAAAATATATCGATTAGATTTATGGTAATTCATCTGCGAGGATACTTGCTTAATGGTATCCGCAAAGTTGTCATTTTTATTTACTTGAATATGGCACATGCAATTGGTTGACAGATTTCCAATCACGATTTTTTCCGATGAAGCATGCCTGCGCAAATCCATGGTGCAGGGCAGCAAGATATGTTCTATACCTGATATATGGCAATAGGAACGGGCAAATGAGGTCATAATAATGTCGTTAATGGTTACTTCGTTAATTTGGGCGTAAGTCAGTATTTGCTGGAAATCATTTCGAGACAGCGTAGTATTAATGATTAATGGAGAAGTAGAGCGACTGTTAAATGAGACTCCCTTTTGTTTTCTTAAGGAACTTCGTTTATAAGCGTCGTAGCGGGAGCTCAAAATATTCACTTTTTCTTTTATAGTCATGTCCGCAAATAATGTGCAGATTCCGCGTGAATTGTATTCCGGGAGGCTTATATGATCGCTGTTATTAATTCCATTATAAATTGAACTCAAGATATATAAGTATTCTTTAAACCCTGCCGTATCACAAATCATGTGATTTATTATTATGCAAGCTGTATCACAGGTGTCATTTCGAATTAAAAAGATTTTTAACTGCGCTTCGCTGGCAAAATCAATATTTGATGATAACAACCGGTTGATTTGCCGTTCAGAATCTTTTTCTTCTTCTACCAGAAAGACGATATCTTCGCCAGTGAAATCCTTTTTTAGCCAGCGTGGAGGCCCCGAAGTGCTCTCAAAACAACAACTGATTAATGGAACAGCGTTAAAGGACAATGTAACCGCATCTCTTAATATATACTCGTCTATATGTTTAGAAAAATCGATTCTGCATCTTATCAGGGGCTCATATGCAGTTTTGCATAAGTACTGCCATAAATCGAAAATTTCCACTCTATACTGGTCACCCACCACATATCCCCCAGAGCTCAAAAATACTGCAGTTATTATTACCTTTATAATGTTTTAGCATAACAGCATGCAAAAATCCAATCGTCCCCCTTAATAATCGTGACATATTTAATCGCAGTGAAATAAATCGCGGGTATAAACTTTATACTCGAAGCCATTCAGCTCTTCGTGGTAGCGGTTAGCAACAATCAAATCACTCTCTTTGAGAAATGAAGCGAGTGATTTAGCAACCGGTATGCTTTGAAATTGGTTCTCCTGTAACAATGGTTCATATATTAATAGGTCGATATCGAAAAGCCTGATATACTCTAGAATGTCCAATATTGCAGAATGCCTAAAATTTTCTGATCCACTCTTTATTACCAGTCGATAAATGCCAATCGTGGGCGTGGATATTTGTAAACTTCCAGCTTTATTTAGAATTTGGCGCACGATGAAACACTTACGCGCCCAATTTGACTCGATTACAGCTGGGAGCAATTTACTATTGGAAGGGGCAAAGCTTATTAGCATTTGCTGTATGTCCTTTGGAAGGCAATAGCCACCGTAGCCGAAAGACGGATTTTGGTAATAAGCTCCGATACGTGGGTCGTGCCCTAAAGCTGTGATTATTTTCTCTGAATCTATGGAGTGAGTTTCAGCAAAGGTATCCAGTTCGTTAAAGAACGCAACCCGCATAGCCAAATAAGAATTGGCTAACAATTTCGATGCTTCTGCTTCCATTGAGCTCATAAATAGAACCGGAATGCTCTGCTTAATTGCTCCTTGCTGCCATTGGGTTACATAATCATGCGCATAGCTTAAAAGCGCTGAATCTAAACCGATTATGATGCGAGCGGGAAATAAATTATCATGGAGGGCTTTGCCCTCACGGAGGAATTCAGGTGAATAATATATACGATCATTTCGGTGTAATTGAGCCATTTTCATAGTAAAACCTACTGGAACCGTGGATTTTATAACTAAGGTAGCGTTTGGGTTTATCTGTAATGCCACTGTGATCACTGACTCTACAATTGTAGTGTCTAAGCACTTATGCAGTTGATCGTAATCAGTGGGAACAGCTATTATTATTATTTCAGCATGACGAAGTGCAACCTCAGGATCAATTGTAGCATGAAGTGAAAGTTTTTTTTGTGACAAATAAATGCTGGCATCACCATCGTCAACAGGAGATTTACGTTGATTGAGCTGTTCAACTCTAATGCGGTCGATGTCCAATGCTGTTACATCATTATGCTGAGCCAGCAAAATTGCATTGGCAAGGCCTACATATCCAATGCCGACTACTGCAATGTTCACTATTTTCACTTCTTTCAAAATTAAGAATTAGGGTTTTCCATTTTGTAACAGATGAATTTCTTGTATACCGATCTCTATATACAAATAATTCATTTATATGCTGGCGGAAATGGAAAGATTCAGATGAGCGTAACATATACTTTAGCTGGAGAGAGGTGAATTCATGCCGGAAATAACTATACTGATACCTACATATAATGATGGAATAGTGTTGGGCGATTGTCTTCGAACTGTACTCGGGCAAACCCTAAAAGATATCGAAGTGATCTGTGTTGACGATGCATCATTTGATAATACAAGCTCCATTCTTGCACACCATGCAGAACAAGACCGACGCCTGCATATTGTTAAACTCAAAGAACGTTCAGGAGCAGCCATTGCGCGTATGGTAGGCGTGCAGCAAGCCACGGCGCCGCACATTATGTTTGTTGATGCCGATGATGAAATCGCAGCTAATGCTTGTGAAACAGCAAAAGAACTTATCAGCAGAGAGGGTGCAGATGTATTGCAGTTTACAGCTGAAGTAGTCGATGCTGAAGGCAATTTTATGGATAATAAATTTAATATGAATTTGCAGCACGAAGGAAGCTATAATTCTAAGGCATTGCTGGATGCATGCTTTGTAAAACATTCGCTAGGTACCATGCTTTGGAATCGTATTTATGAAACTGAGTTGGTTTTGAGTGCTTTCAGTAAGGGCAAAAGGGTTTTTATTCCCGCGGCCAATGATTTGTACTTGTCATTTCTAATTGCCGCTCAAGTGCGGATGCTAAAAGCCGTTATAACCCCACCTTTATATCGCTATTATTACGGCCGTAGTTTTGGTGACTGGCATGGGTCGCCAATTGCACATTTGGAGCGAGAATGCGGCAAAGCAATAGTGCTGACCTTAATTGGTGAATATATGACTGAGTACGGTTTCAATGTGGACCCGAGAATAACCCAGAATATTCGCAACACTATGATCGGAGAGAGCATTCGAGCATATCGTTTGCTGCCTGCAAGCATACGGGAGAAGTATTTTCACATTCTTACCGCTAATTGGGATATTCACACTGCTCGCTTTATTGCTGACCAAGTTAATGGGGTTCATTAAAACGTGAAAGGAGAAATCGATGTGCTGAAAAAAGCATCAATAATAATTGCCAGCCGCAATGAGGGCATAATGCTTAAACAAACAATAGATTCGATTAAACGCACCCCGACACGAATTCCATACGAAATAATTGTTGTAGATGACGGCTCCCGCGATGATAGCTTTGCTTGGATACATGAAACTAATGACAACCAGATTATCAAAGCCCAGACAGAGGGCTTGGGTATCGCACCGGCTCGTAATATCGGTGCAAATATGGCTACAGGCGAGATATTGGTTTTTTGCGATGCGCATATTGAGGTTGAGCCCTATTGGTTAGATGAATTCACGCGGGTTATGGGTTCGTTCGGCGCAGAGGCAGTATCTCCGGCGTTTAAGGAAATGGATTATGTTAAATCGCGATTGAAACGTTTTGATTTTCTGGCTGCTGCGCATTCCAGAGTAAAAAATCCTTTGATGTGCGGGAGAACCCTGGATTCACTCAGTTCCACGAAATGGCTGCCCATGAGCACGGCACCCTTCGAAACGCCAATATTGTCTGGTGGGTGTTGGGCTGTAAGAGCCGAAGTATTTCGAGCAGTAGGCGGCTATGAGGCAGCCTTTAGGGGTTATGGGGGGGATGAGGAAGAAATATCGTTAAAGCTGTGGCTTAATGGTTATACCCTATATGCTACTCCGCACACATGCGTCGCCCATTACTTTCGACCTTCGGCTCCATACAAACTTCAACTAGCTGATCTGCTCCATAACCGTTTCTACACAGCATTATGTCATTACAAAGACGAGCGGGTTCAGCGGATTATGCAGGAGCATGCCGATTACCCTCGGATTCAAGCCGTATACGATGAGGTGTTCACTCCGGAAAACATTGAGCAAGTACGCAGGGAGCGTTTCCGCAGCCGTTTGCGCGATGATGATTGGTTTTTTTCACACTTTAAACTTAATCTATAGCGAGCAAAGAAATTTTTGGTTTTTGGAAGTGATGAGCTCGCATGATTTTTCACCGCTATAGATTGCCGAGGCATGGGAGATCCCAACCGCAGTGAGTTGCGCTTTGATGGTTTCAATGGTTTTTTGCTCACTCAGTCGATGGGCATCATCTATTAGAATCACGAAAAAGGGGGCCAGGCACCCCGGCAAAAGTTCGATTATATCAGTGCGAGAAGCAGTGGCGAGTCCTCTATTGGTTTGACCTCCATAAGGGCCATCAATCAGGATGAGATCGAAAACCTGACCGCGCAGGTATTGAGCAAATTTATCATATTTAACCGCACTGCCTGAAAACTGGTTTTCATTCATCTCATCCCTAATCAAATTCAATCGCAGCAAGAAAGACATAGGCGACAAGGTGAGGCTCCGAGAAAAAAAATCTATCCACTCTTGATCATGCTCAACGACAATATGACTACAGTCTTTGTGAAAGGCAGCATATTGAGCAATCATGTGCGTGGTTTGCCCCAAACCTAACTCAAGTATTCGGATTGGGGCAATATCTGTTAGCACTCGATAAAGCACATACAATAATGGGTATCCGGCTGCCCAGCGTCCGGGAGAAAATGATTTTGATTTTAACCAGTTACAATCAGAAATTGATTCGTGAAAAATTTGTCCCCACATGATTTCTCGAACCATCGACTCAAGCCGGGTAAATATTTGCCGGCTATCAACATTAGAATGTATTAGTTTTTGTAGAATATCTTTAGTTTTTTGGAGTTCAGTTCGCATTTCCTTCGTTTCTTTAAACAATTTTGTGAAATTCTCATGGTCAGCGGACATGTTCTACCTCCAAAGGATTATCGATATACTAAAATCCAGTAGATGTTGTCATGAAATTCCCGACAATGCATACGCCGTCAACGGGATGAGGACCGCAGTCAACAAGTGGGGTAATTAGAACTTGTTCTGATTGGTTGTTGATTATCATTATATTGCCAGTTACTAAACGAATGTTTGTAACAAAGACATTGGCGGCAGCAACAGGCGGAGATGCGAGAACAATTCTCAGATTTGCGATAACTTGCTCGTTAGGCGCCAAACTTTTTCCTGGTGCTTGCAGCGCAAAATAAACCAGCACATCTTGAGTGAACTGGGTATTAGTTGAATCGAAATACGATAGGATAGCTGGAAAAGAAAGTTCCATATCCAAAGAAAAATCGAAATCGTTATTAGCGACAGAAATTATATTTGGGTTTGTATTTAGTAGCATGATATTTCCTGACCTATAAGGTGGAGTTCCTAGGGGTTGGAAAGGAATGCTTCCAACAAAGACTGAATTAGTGCTATCAGCAGTACATATGCTGCTCAGACGTATCATGAATACGCACTCGGTTGGAGTATTTATTGGCGGATTCAGACAGGAGAATTCTTGCATAATTGCAAAGTTCCTTGGGTCTCTTGAATAACCAAGTATGCTTAGCCCGAAGTTTGCAGTGAAGCTAATACTACTTCCAGAAATAGATAAGTTGGTTATCGTACTGCCTGGTAGCAGTGAAATCAGAAAATCTCTGCTGGCAGGCGGAGGAGGAGATGTAAAGGATTCGTTGATGCTAATGGGAAAAGTAATGAACTTGGTTCGCACCAAATTTGCGGCATCACGGTACTGAAGCAGAATGGTGGGGCGAACCTCCACACTCATTTGACTCTGAACCGCAGTAATATCATTAATCTGCAGATCATAGAGGGCCAGCTGTGTGCCGATAAGATCTGCGTCCAAAACAGTCCACGGAGCGGGGCCATCATTACTATTTAGTCCATTAGGAATAGTTACCTGCATGGCGCTGTTTGTTTGCACTGTGTCCAGAAACACCAGTAGACCTCCAACACATTGGACCACAGGTAGTTCTGGAGAGGGACAGGGCGGACAGGGAGGGCAAGTCGGACAGGGAGGACAAGTCGGACAGGGAGGACACTGTTGACAGGGTGAAACACAACAGTGACAGCACTGCTGGTGACATGATCCACAAGGAAAACCGGAGTTGCATTGGCATGATGAAGGACATTGTATAGAGCAATTATGGCAGCATGTGGGGCTGCAAATTCTGTTTCGAGGTAAATTTCTCATGAACTCAGCTCCTTAGTAAGAAATTATTCATTTATATGCATTAGGAAACACAAAAATTCAGCAAAGGGATCAAAACTTCTTTCCATCATCTCTATGGGTTCGTCGCAATTGCAAATTATTTGTAATATTTTGAAATTGCATTATCCTGTTTCTGATATACTAAAGGAAAAAAAGGGGCGAGCGTGTTGACAAGATATATTCAAAAATTGGAAATAACTAGATCGCAGTATGCAAAAAAAATAAAAGTGCATGGTTACGGCGAGAGGAAAGTGAATTTTTCTGGCATGGGGCGCTCAACTGGAAACAAATATGCTGAACTACGGGAGGTTGTTTGCGTAGCAGCGGCAAGAACTCCATTCGGAGTATTTGGAGGTAAACTTAAAGAATTTGATGCTCCGCAATTAGGAGCTTTAGCTATTAAAGAAGTTCTCAGACGGGTAGAGGGGAAAGTAAAACCGGAAGACATTGATTATGTTTATATGGGTGAGGTGGTACCGGCTGGAGCTGGTCAGGTTCCGAGCCGACAAGCAACAATTTTGGCAGGATTACCTGAGTCAGTACCTTCCATAACAATCAACAAAGTTTGTTCCTCAGGTTTGAAAGCTGTTGATCTTGGTTTGCAGCTAATTAAGCTGGGCCGGGCAGAAATCATAATAGCTGGGGGCATGGAAAGCATGAGTAATTGCCCCTATTCCTTGCCGGATATGAGGTGGGGCCAACGCATGGCGGTAACAAACGGGAAAACAGTAGATCTCATGGTATACGATGGCCTTTGGGATGCCTTTTATAATAGACACATGGCTGAACATGGTACTGAGGTCTCAGATGAATTCGGAGTATCTAGAGAAGATATGGACTGGTGGGCGTACTTGTCGCAAAAAAGAGCTGTTGAGGCTATGGAGCAAGGCAGGATGAATGAAGAGGTCTTTCCAGTATATGTGAACAAAGGAAAAGATGTATTGCAGCGGGATGAGGCGCCGAGGCCTGGTACTACTATTGAGAATTTAGCAAAATTACCTCCAGTTTTTAATCACAAGAGTACTGTTACTGGAAATCCGGGGACAGTGACAGCGGGAAACGCTCCGGGGGTAAATGATGGTGGAACCGCAGTGATGCTCATGAGTCGAACTAAAGCCGACGAATTAGGCATTAAGCCATTGTTCACAATTGTTGACTATGCCGAAGTATCTCAGCAAACCAAGGATATAGCAACGGTTCCGGGACTTTCGATAAAAAAAGTTCTTGATCAAAATCAGCTAACCCCACAGGATATGACAATAGTTGAAGCTAACGAAGCTTTTGCTGCGGTTGTTTTAGTGAGCTGCATGAAGGTTTTAGGTATGACCAAAGAAGAAATGGAGTCAAAAGTTAATGTCAATGGTTCAGCTATTGCTTATGGACATCCAATCGGTGCATCTGGGGCTCGGATTCTAATGACACTTGGATATGAGCTTCAGAGACGCGGCGGCGGTTATGGGGTTTGTGGAATATGTTCCGGCCATGCCCAAGGTGATGCTATGTTAATAAGAGTTGACTGAAACAAGAATCAGAAAGATCAACTTTGGTGGACTGAGGCATTAACTCTAAAATATTACGCTAGCTTTGCAGTGAGTCAATTCTAGCTGCAAAGCTAAGAAACAATTATTACATATAATTAATGGAGATTGTTGGCAAAATGAAAAATAATACTATGGAACGAGAACTACTGCGAATCGAAAATATGAAAGCTTATGAATACCAGGCAATGGCTGATGGCCATAAGATGATCGCTGGGTTTGACGAAGCAGGCCGGGGTTCTTGGGCTGGGCCGGTAGTCGCGGCAGCCGTAATTTTGAAACCGGATTTTTTTTTGCCAGGAATAAATGATTCGAAAAAAGTTAGCCCGGCAAAAAGAGGAATACTTGCAGAAAAAATTAAAAAAATAGCAATTGATTGGGCGGTTGCTTTCGTCTCTAACGAATTAATTGATAGAATAAATATTCTAAATGCTACATTAATTTCGGTGAATCTATGTTTAGAAGGATTGACACAGAAACCGGATTTTTTACTGCTTGATGCTATGCATTTGCACGATACTAATATTAAGCAGCGGTCACTTATCAAAGGAGATAGCCTCAGCGTCTCGATTGCATCTGCCTCAATACTGGCTAAAGTTGAAAGGGATAGCTACATGGATAGCTTAGAATGTCTCTATCCGGGCTATGGATTTGTTAAGCATAAGGGATACGGGACAGCAGCACACAGGCAAGCCATTGAAGAACTTGGGCCTTGCCCGATTCATCGTTATAGTTATAAGCCTATAAAAACTAGTCTCGGGGGAAACGTAGGTGTCAATTAATCCAGCTCTATTAAATCTGGTCTTAAGCAGTGAAACTCTATCAAATAAGACCATCAGCTTAAACCTGGGAGAAATTGTTAGAGGTTCTGTGCAAGCCATCAAAGCAGATGGAACCTTGTTATTAATGTTAAAAGGCAAAACAATTGAAGCAACCAGTGAAGTGCCGATCAAATTAGGTCAGCAGATTTTCTTGCAGGTCTATGATGTGAAGGATGGTAAAACTCTTATGAGGATTATGAATCCCGAAAACATCGCCCAGTTTAATGAAGGTAAGCTGATCAATAATTTGATCAATATCGGAATTTCACCGGGCAAGACTGAATTGCAAATGGCAAGCAAGCTTTTGCAATTTCAATTGCCGGTAAATAGCCAGAATATGAGCAATATGAGCAAAGCCATATCTTTTTTGGGAGAAGTAACCCCTAAAAACATAGATATCGCAGCATTTTCTATTGCCAGAGGTTTGGTAATCAATAAAGAAAACATGAATCTGATGACGAATTACTCCGCAAACCGAAATATAGGTGATTTAGTAAACCGCTTAACTATTAGCCTAAATCAACAAACAGAGAACACGGAACTAAACAATAATAATAGAGCTAATACGCCTGAAAAAGCGCCAACAAATTCTTACCAAGCAGATTCTGGCAATAGAACCATTAGAGATAATCGGCAAAACAATGATGTGAGAATAATATATGATAACAAGTCCCCTGTATTTGAAAATGCTAAATTGAATAGAGCTCATGGCAATATCTTACAAACCAAAGAGATAATCCTCTTAAATGCAGGAGATAATCAGCAGCTAAGATCAATCCAACCCAAAAACAGCGGGACCTTTGTCAATCAAATGGTTAACCACGCATTGACTGCGGGTGATGAAGGGTTAACTTCTTCTAGAAATAATCAGGGTTTATTAAATGGAAAAACGGAATTATTATTCAATAAACTTAATTTTACGATTAATAGCGAAAGCAGACTTCTTAAGCATATAAAATCTGAAGTTGATGGACTGATATTAAAATTAGAAGCAGCTACCGATACAAATGCCGGCCAGGTGAAGAACCTGGTGGATAGCCGAAATGCAAGCATACAAAAATTAGCCAATATGCTTCAATTATTAGACAACATGGAAAACCGTATAGGCTCAAGCAAACATGCTGGAATGGAAGATTTGTCTATACGCTTAAATGATGTTATTAGGGAACTCGCATCACAGCAGTTAATGAACACTGTTCCTCGTGGCGTTCCGGTGGATTGCAATGCCATATTTTTTTCCCTCCCTTTACAAGTGGGAGCAAATAATGAACAAGTACAAATTAGGATCAACCGTGATGATAAGAAAAAACCCTGGCAAGATATAGAAAATCTAAGCTTAGCGATTTCGCTGAGCACAAAGAAGCTGGGCATAGTATTATTTCATATTCAATGGCAAAAACAAGATGTATTGGCGATCCAAGGGGTAGTACAAAATCTGGAGAGCAAAGTCTACCTGGAGTCTAAAATTAATGAACTCAATGGAGCATTACAGACCCTGGGCATGAGAGTAAACGATTTGGGAATAAAAGTTGTCGCAGATGCCGTGCAAGAAGATTTGCGAATTAAACCAAATGAAGAGGCAGCCGAATCAGTTCCTTGGTCACTTGATATAAGGGTTTAGGAGAAGTAGATGGATAATACTGAAGGAAAAAAGCGAAAGAAAGCTATTGCTTTAAAATATGATCAAGAGAAGAGTATTGCCCCTCGGGTTATAGCTAAAGGTCAAGGGTTTTTAGCTGAAAAGATTATCACGGAAGCTGCAAATAATAAAGTACATATTAGAGAAGATGAGCAATTAGCTGATTACTTGTCTGGCTTAGATCTTTTTCAAGAGATTCCGCCAGAGCTATACAGTGTTGTCGCGGAAATACTAGCTTTCGTTTATCGAGCAGACCGAGAACTTATGGGAGATGGGGATTGAATAAAAACAAAGGGCAGCAAGGCGAAAGGATTGCCTGCGATTTTCTGCTAAAGCAAGGCTACAGAATATTAGACAAAAATTTCCGCATAAAAGAAGGCGAAATCGATATAATATGTTCCCTGGATAAAGAAATAATTTTCGTGGAAGTCAAGACCAGATTCAGTACAAAGTATGGTTTTGCGGAAGAAGCTGTTACCCCCCGCAAAATAAAAACCATTCGGAAAGTGGCTAACCGCTATTTGCAAACGACTAATTCTTTCTATAGCAGTATTCGTTTTGATGTCATTGCCATTCAAGTTATTGATGGTATTGCTGAAATTAACCACCTAAAATCTGCTTACTAACCTTCTCATAAATCCAATAAAAATGCTAAATTAATATGCGTGACTATCGATAATCTTATTATGCAAATCTTTATTCATCCTGAAAAGTTAATTGCGCAATAGTTTTTAAGTACAAAACAAGTGATATTGCCGCAGGGATCCCATTTTTATTAAGGAGTGCTCGAATGAAAATTTCAAGAAAGATTATTGTACCAGGTATCACAATTACTGCATTAGGGATTTTAATAATGATACTCTTACTTCACTACGCAGTCAGCGACAAATTGAATACTTATTTTTTCAATTTAGCTGACAGGCAAGGAACCACAGCCATTAATTTCCTTAACAATCAGCAAAAGAATGCTCTGAATAATACCAAATGGCTGGAGTCATCGGCTCGCTTGATTACTACAATAAATACTAATGACAGAGACGGGGCACGCGATTTATTAGAACTAGGAGTCAAATCATTCAATGTTGACTATATAACGGTTACCGATAATCAAGGCAATATTTTCTACGATACTCTCCATCCCGAATGGTTTGGTGTTAATCTGAGCAGGAACCTAGTGATTCAAAAGGCATTAAGCGGAACTCCAAGCTCTGGTTTTGAAGTAGATGAAAACCGAATGGTTTTAAGAGCAGCCAGTCCAATTATTAATAGTGATGGTATCCATCAAGGAACCGTGTCGATTGGATTTATTATTTCAAATGAAGCTTACCTGAAAAAACTAAAGAATTTCTTCGATGCTGATTTAACCATTTACGGTGGCAATACTTGTATTGGAACAACCCTCATTGATGAAAGCGGCAAGGCTCTAAGCGGTTTAATAATAGATAAGCCGGAAATTAGTGAGAATATTAAGAATCAAGGTTATCATTCAGAAGTGTCGTCAATAAACAATGTTTCATATTCGGCGCGTTATGAAGCAATTCATGATTTAAATGGCAATATCATCGGGGTAATATTTTTGGGCAAAAATAACAGCTTAATTGCTGAGATGAGCGGATCAGTACGGAATTTATCCATGATTTTCGGAGCTGCAATAATCTTAGCAATATGTATACTAATGCCTTTTGCTATAGGAACGATAATCGGCAAACCTTTGAAGAGAATACTTTACTTTTTAAAAGATGCCAGCGAAGGCAATGGAGATCTAACCAAAAGGTTAAAATCGACGAAGGATGATGAACTAGGCGAAATCGCCAATTATTTTAATAAATATAATGAAAAGATATGTGCATTAATTGAGCAGGTTGCCGATTCCGGAAGTTTTGTCCAGGAGTCAGCCCAAGATTTATCAACAATTGCTACTGAAAATGGAACAGCGGCAACCGAGGTGGCCAGGAATGTATCGGATTTGGCAACCGGCACAGGTAAACAAGCTAAGTCAGTAAACAGTGGAGTAGCCTTGTTAAGCGGTATTAATGATTCAATATTGGAAGTAAATGAAAACGCAAACTATTTTACATTATCAAGTGATAACGCCCAAAAAACTGTGGTACGTGGATTCAGTGCACTTGAAACTCAAGTGCAGGCAATGCAAGAGAACAAAAAGGCTTCAGAAAATGTCATAGTTTCCATGGAAAGTCTTGCAACTGATTCTGAAAAAATAGGTAATATAGTTAATGTTATCGGTGATATTGCAGGACAAACCAACTTATTGGCTCTAAATGCGGCTATTGAAGCAGCCCGAGCTGGTGAACACGGCAAAGGCTTTGCCGTCGTTGCCGACGAAGTTCGCGATTTGGCGGAAAAATCCCAGCACGCAACTAAAGAGATAACTCAACTGATAATAGATATTCAGAGCAGAGTTAAGCATGCGGTTCAAGAAGTAAACTATGCTAATGATGCTGTAAAGAAACAGGAAAAATCTATAAATGATACTAAGGTCGTTTTCACTGATATTCAAGATACGGTTTTGAGCTTCGTTGATAAAGCGCAAGAGGTTGTTAAAATCGCTGATAGTCTAACACACGATGCCAATGTAGTATTGAGCGAAATGAATAGTATTTCCAAAGGATTAGATTTATCGGCATCTGTTTCCGAACAGGTTTCCGCGGCTACTCAAGAACAGACAGCTGCAACTGAAGAAATTGCGGCAACAGCCACTCAGCTGTTCGAGGCTGCAACCTTGCTGAAGGATCAGATAAATCAGTTTAAGTATAAATAATGATATATTAAACAATCAACTTTAAGTGCCCGGGTTTTTGAGGTAAACTAACATCAAAAACCCGGGCACTATGAACTGTTCCATTCTTATCTTTACTTTTCCTCCTTAAAAATTCTACTTTGGAGCCATAACTGCCATAGATAACATTAGGAAAAATAAAGTCATTAAAATCGAGAAAATTAGTTTCAGAAAATTAATGGTATCCCTATTTGCCTTAAAGTCTTTATGCCATCTATAGGTGATAATAAAAACTACTTTGGCAATAAATACTTGGCAAGAATCAACAATAGTAAAATTGGGACGAAGTCACGACTAATGTTTAACATCGCCAGCACCCTTGAAAACCACTACCCTTAAGTATGAGCAATACGTAAGGGGGATAGCAGAAAGGATGTTGACGATGATACAAATACAGAATATCAAAAACCAGCGTATAAAGAAAGGCCGGTCTATGAGGTCAATTGCCAGGGAAACTGGCCATAATTACCGGACAATCAAGAAATACATAGAAAATACTGATTTTAACGAACCGGTTAAAAAGAAAAGAGGCCGTCCATCAAAGCTGGATGTTTTCAAACCAATCATAGACGCTTGGTTAACCCAAGATACCAAAATGAAAGCCAAGCAGCGACATACGGCAAAAAGAATTTTTGATCGTTTAAAGATCGAATACCCTGATAGCTTCGATGTTTCCGAAAGAACTGTACGAGCATATGTAGCAATTAAGAAAAAAGAACTCTATGGAATTGATGAAGGATTTTTGCCACTTGAACATCCTGCCGGAGAGGCCCAGGCCGATTTTGGAGAAGTTACATTTTACGAAAAAGGGCGAAAAATAAAATGATAAAAGCCTTATGATCGAGAGGTCACAACGGTTCTGTGAGAGAATTGGGGTGAAGTCCCCTTTTGCTACTCGACAGAGAGGACGGCAATTCAATTAATGGTTAGCCTCCTACTCGATCAACATCAGATATCAAATTCTAAAACCGGTGTCCTTATATTATCAGCTATAGGCAATATCTTGAGTTCATTACTTCCTTCAATATTGTATTCTAGATTTTCAGGATATACTAATGAAATCTTATACTTACCAGATGGAACTGATTTACCGGCAGCATCGGTTAAATCCCAAGCCGGCAGACGGAAGTATAAGGTATGCCAGCCTTCTGGATTGGTTGGCATAGCTCCTTCTAAAATAGGGATTTTATAACTGGCAATTAGTTTTTCTCCGAATGAAGAAACTTCTTTTATCTGGCATTCTAATGAAAGAGGTTTCAGTATTATAACGCTTTCAGAAATATTATGTATAGAGACTGAACTTTGAATTACCCTATGATTATCTAAACTAGCATGAAAATCTAGCCCTAGATCCCCATAAAGACCGGTTAGCATCCCGTAGCCTGTTAATGATCCCCAATTATCTTCGATTCGCAAATCTTCCTGAGATAAATAAGGCTCAGAAGATAGAAATCTAAAATATCTTTCTTCTCCTACCATTAAAGGTGAAGTAAACTGGTTCGTTATGATAAGGTCGGATCGCCAAATCCTTTTTCTCTCCATGTCTTTGTTTATATGTATAATTCCATAATAATGGCGGTTATTATTTTCATCTCTTTCAACTTGGTAAATGGTTAGGTCGATATAGTTTTCTGGGTCTTGAAGATCAGCGGCAAGTTCAGCTTTTTTTATGATACGTATTTGAAAAGCATTATTATTTGAACTTGCTTCTTCATAGCCTATCTGAGCATTGAAGGCATCCAATAATAATTGCATCGGAACATAGAATTCATTATTTCCTTTAAGCACATCGCAGTTTAGGTTATCAATTATTGCTTCATGGTGAATATAAATCGGAGCTTGTTTTATTGTATAAAGTGAGGGCTTGGAATCTCCGTCCTCCTCTACAGTCGGACTATTCCACAAGATGCTTGGAATATTATCTAAGTAGTTTTCATTATTGGCAATAAAAACATGAAATTGCTCGTCGCTTATCTCATTAGCAGCAACATTTATGGTTTCTAAGCGCCCCCCCATAATACTGACGAATTTATCTAACGGCATATAGATATTGTTGTGATAGTTAAGCACAGTAAAATCATGGGAATCTTGATGTACAACTATATTTCCTACTCTGAAAATGATACTGCAAGGTATAATGTTTTTGAGGCCACTTGATTCATTACCACGATAAGGTCTTAATTTCTCTTGCACTTCTTCGTAGGTAAGGATTTTTTGCACATAAGTGTCATGAGTTTTGTCAAGATGAGTATACGGCTGCGGGGAAAGCTGAATGATATTTAACCGCCAAAGGGCATAGGGAATAATAAATGCACAAGCTAATACAGTAGCATATACAATTAGTTTTCTTTGTTTATTGATTGAAATCCCCCCAAAAAAAAAATCTTCTTGCAGGATTAGTCTATAAATATTAGTAAAACCAATAAAACTCCTTTTGAAGATAATTCAGATTTAGAACAAGGAAGTTATTTTTCTTGATCATATATTATCTTTTTTCAGATATTATTAATAGTTCACTATAGTCCATCAAAACTGGATATTTTCAAACCAATCATAGACGCTTGGTTAACCCAGGATACAAATTGTCTTAGCCAACCTAAAAGGACCAAAAGCTGATGGAATTGCCTGACCAGGAAAAGCTGTATATAATGACCATAACAAAAGAAAGGAAAGACGCTTCAATAAAAAGTGCAAATGGAAGCAAAAAATACACTAGAAGCGGCCTTCAAACAATGTACTGACCAGGTAGCTTTTGCTTGAAGGCCTGTCTAATATATAAATTTTATATATTATTTTTACGATTCTATCCAAACTTTACAAACGATATTTATTCGAAATTGCAATAAAAGTTTTACTAGAATTATATCAATTGAATATTTATTATTTAACATTAAACGGAAAAAACAAACTATTACAACTATTGAATCACAAAATTATCTAAAGCACACCTTTTTTTACATTTTTTTAAAAGTATACAACTTACAATATACTGTATGCGATTCTTTGGAAATATTATGGGATTGCAGATCCATTTTGCTAACAGTGCATGTTAGATTCAAGTGGAGATATAATGAATTGGTGAGCTGGATG
Organism: Syntrophomonadaceae bacterium; assembly: GCA_031553935.1. Lineage (GTDB taxonomy): Bacteria > Bacillota > Syntrophomonadia > Syntrophomonadales > Syntrophomonadaceae > JAISDD01. The sequence goes on along the minus strand of JAVBKS010000019.1, from coordinate 31,917 downwards.
GACATTTAGCGGCTTGCGTTTTGCACCTTATGTGGCGTCCAAACTCGGCGCTGCCTAAATAGGACGCCTTTTATGTGCTCATGCTGCGCCAGCTATCTGTTGCCATTGTTCTCTAGATGCTCAGGATTACGGGGCTAAAACAGACAAATCGTATTTCTTTACTTGCATACAATATTTCTAAATTGATACTATTTACAGCAGATGCCCAAAAAATATATCCTTATATTAATTGATTTGTTTAAGGAGGATATCAAATGTCATATACACATGAAGTGCTGGAACAAGTTATTAAGAGGAATCCTAATGAACCAGAGTTCCATCAAGCAGTCAAAGAAGTTATGGAGTCTTTAGCGCCGGTCATCGAAAAGCACCCTGAGTTTAAGAAAGCTGGGATTCTGGAACGAATAGTTGAACCGGAAAGGCAAGTTATATTTAGGATACCTTGGGTTGATGATGCCGGCAATGTACAAGTCAACCGCGGATTCAGGGTGGGCTTTAACAGCGCAATTGGGCCGTATAAAGGTGGCATGAGATTTCATCCTTCCGTTAATATAGGGATAATTAAATTCTTAGGTTTCGAGCAGATTTTCAAAAATTCTCTTACCGGTTTGCCCATTGGAGGCGGCAAAGGAGGCAGTGATTTTGATCCCAAAGGCAAGTCAGATGCTGAAATCATGCGGTTCTGCCAGAGCTTAATGACCGAATTATATCGCCATATCGGAGCTGACACCGATGTACCGGCTGGTGACATCGGGGTTGGTGCACGTGAAATAGGCTATATGTTTGGTCAATATAAGAGAATTACTAATCTATATGAGGGTGTTTTTACCGGTAAGGGCTTAACATACGGGGGAAGCTTAGCGAGGACCCAAGCAACCGGCTACGGGTTGATCTATTTCGTTAATGAAATGATTGCTGCCAAAGGCAAGTCGTTTGCTGATGCCAAGGTAGTCGTTTCCGGATCGGGGAATGTTGCCATTTATGCAGTAGAAAAAGCCCAGGAACTAGGGGCAAAAGTAATTGCCATGAGTGATTCCAATGGTTATATAGTTGATAATAACGGGATAAATCTAGATACTGTCAAAAGAATCAAGGAAGTAGAACGTGGGCGCATTAAAGATTATATCAATGATCATCCCCAAGCCGAGTATTTTGATGGTAAGGGAATATTTAAACTAAAATGCGATATTGCGCTTCCATGTGCAACCCAAAATGAGCTAAATATAGATGATGCTAAAGCCTTAATAGCAAATGGCGTTATAGCCGTTGGTGAAGGGGCCAATATGCCATGTACTGCAGACGCGGTGCAAATTTTTATTGATAATAAAGTGCTTTTCTCTCCCGGTAAGGCATCTAATGCAGGCGGGGTTGCTACTTCTGCGCTGGAAATGAGCCAGAATAGCATGAGGTATTCTTGGACATTTGAGGAAGTAGATGCCAAGCTCAAAGGAATTATGGTTAATATATACCGTAATGCCAGCAGTGCAGCAAAAGAATATGGACAAGAAGATAATTTGGTTCTTGGTGCTAATATTGCAGGTTTTATGAAAGTTGCAACTGCAATGATGGCACAAGGTGTCATATAGTTACATTTATTTGCGAAAAAAGTAGAAGTCTGCGAAAGGCTTCTACTTTTTTGTTATAATGGTAGCAGATTTAATATCAGTTTTTTAAGGAGGCCGAAGTTGAAAAAGTTAATTGTTTTAATAATGTCAATGCTACTCATGTTTTCCCTGAGCTCATGTTCTAAACTAAAACCGAATGCTACAACCGATCAGCAAGCAATAGCTGATATTAATGGGGAAAAAATATCAAAAGAAATGTATGATAAATACGTAAAAATGGGGAACTTTAATTATCAGATGAGGAAAATGACCCAAGATACTGGCGAATCTGTAAGCGCTGAATTACCCAGTCTCACAACAGAAGAGGAGAGCGCTGTTAAAGACGATGTTTTCGAACAATTGGTATTTTCTAATTTGATTAATCAGGAAGCGGACAAGCAAAACCTTAAAATTTCTAAAGAAGAACTAGATAACGCCTATAAAAGTATGATTGAAAACAAAGGACAACTTGGATACGATGAATGGCTGCAAGGAACTGGATTAACTGAAGAGGATACTATGTATATAATCAAGACGCAACTTGTTTTTGACAAATTGAGTTCTGCTGTAACCAAGACCGTCTCAGTGAGTGACGATGAAGCTCGGAAATACTATGATGAAAATTACTCTAAGCAATTAGAGATAAGCCACATTTTAGTCGCGGATGAAAACCAAGCCAATAATGTATTAAGTCAGTTGAAAAATGGGGCTAATTTCGAAGAGTTAGCCAAAGAAGTCTCGATATGTCCCAGTAAAAGCCAAGGCGGACATTTAGGAACTAATGCTCCTGGCCAATGGGTGCAGGAGTTCGAAGTCGCTGCTGCAGCTTTAAAGGCTGGAGAGATTACCAGTAAACCTGTTAAGACCGAATTTGGTTATCATATAATTAAAGCCGACAATGCAAAAGATTTTGAACAATCAAAAAACATGATAAAGATGCAGATGCAGAAGCAGAAAGAGACAGAAGCCTTAGAAAATTACACCAAAACGCTAAGAGATCAAGCCAATGTGGTTGATTACAGGGTTGAATAAAATTATGTAGACAGGGACTTGTTGAATAGCGGAGGCAAAATGATAAATCAAAGTATTGCCCAAAAGATAAAGGCAAATAACTATCGTCTCACCCAACAAAGAGAGACGGTTCTTGAAGTGATGCTTAATAATCAAGGTCGTCACCTTAGCGCAGAACAAGTGCTGAAAGCCGCCAAGCAAAAATCTCCGGAAATTGGTATTGCAACCGTATATAGAACTCTAGATAAACTAGCTGATATGGAGATCTTGCACAAAAATATTTTTGATGATAAATTCCTTTATGAATTGACCGATGACTCCCGGCATCAGCATCATCATATAATTTGTTTGAAATGCGGCGAAATCACAGAGATAGAAGAAGACTTTCTTCACAATATTGAATTGCATGTTGAGAAGCTGGGGTATGTTATTGTCAATCATGACTTAAAAATATATGCCTATTGTCCAACATGTAAATGAAACTATTACAAATACACTTTATTATTCTTTTTATTTGATATAGAATATTAGATCAGCATCACTTCTTGTTTATCGGAGGAGGACATATAATGTTAACACTTGATAAAGTCAGTCTTACTATAGATGGAGATAACCAAGAGAAAAAAGAAATTCTCCGCGAAATCTCAATCAAATTCGAGGCTGGAAAGATATATGCAATCACTGGTCCCAATGGGGGTGGGAAAACATCGCTGGCAAAAACGATCATGGGTATTTATAAGCATGATAGCGGAAGAATTCTCTTCCAAGATTCTGACATCAGCCAGCTGAATGTTAGCCAGAGAGCAGGTAAAGGTATATCCTATGCTTTTCAGCATCCTCCGCGTTTCAAAGGTCTGCCTATATTTGACTTGATGAAAATTGCCGAGCCCAATATGGATATATTGACATTCAGAAAATATCTAGTTGATGTGGGTCTTTGTCCTGAAGATTATCAGGAAAGAGATGTTGGCCCCGGACTCAGCGGGGGGGAAATGAAAAGAATTGAGATCGCCCAAATCCTTGCCCGCCAATCGATAATTAGTATTTTCGATGAACCGGAGGCTGGGGTTGATCTCTGGACTATCCAGCGCCTAATCGGAATCATCATGAATAGATTTAGAAATAATCATGATAAATTAGCGATAATAATTACTCATAATGAAGCTCTCCTGCCTGTCTGTGACGAAATCATCGTAATTGAAGACGGGATGATTAAGAATCAAGGGGTAGCTAATGACATTTGGCCAATGATAAAATTTGACATTGAATGCAAAATGAAAGATTTATGCAAGGGGTGAGAAAATGAATACTTTTAGCTCAATTGATATGGAGCTCCTAAATACAGTGGCAGATATTGAAACCATACCTCAAGGTGCAATAAATATTAGAAAAGACGGGCAAGCAGTTTTAAGGAGGTCTTCACCTAACATTATACTAAGCTCCTTAGAAGATAAGCCGGGACTAAAGGTGGAAATCAAAGCGGGGACTAAAGGTGAATCCGTGCATGTACCGGTTATACTCACCGCAGAGGGCTTAAACGATAAGGTCTATAATACTTTTATTGTGGGCGAAGATGCAGAAGCAACTATTGTAGCTGGGTGCGGAATTCACTGTGATAGCCACCAAGATTCAAGCCACATTGGTATTCATGAGATCATAGTTCGCAAAGGTGCCTACTTAAAATATGTAGAGAAGCATGTTGGTGAAGGTGAAGGAAGAGGAAAAAGAGTTTTTCACCCCACAACAATTATTCATGTTGAGGAAGGGGCTACAGCTGAACTGGATATGACCCAAATACGTGGGGTAGACGATACTTTTAGGGTTACAAACGCTGACATTGGAACCAAGGGGAAACTCAAAATATATGAGCGCGTTTTAACACATAATGATCAAACGGCAAAATCAGAGATAAACGTAAGTATTAATGGTGCGGGTGGATCAGCTCAAATCCTGTCGCGTTCGGTTGCACAGGACAAATCGAAACAAGTATTTATGGCTAAAATGATTGGTAGAAATGATTGTCTAGGGCATGTTGAATGTGATGCTATAATCATGGGGGATTCTGTAATTCATGCAATTCCTGAGCTAAGTGCGGAAAGTTCTGAAGCGATATTAACTCATGAAGCTTCGATCGGCAGAATAGCTGGAGAACAAATTATCAAGCTCATGTCATTAGGCTTAACTGAAGATGAAGCCATAGATACCATAATTAACGGGTTTTTGAAATAAACGGGCTTTTCAGAGGTATTAAATGAATCTGAATATCTATAAGACCTACGCATTAGTAATAGAAACACAAAACTTGTCAAGAACTGCTGATGAATTAGGTATTTCCCAGCCGGCAGTTACTAAGCAAATACAGGCTTTGGAAGATTTTTATGGTGTTTTATTGTTGGAGCGTGCCGGACGAGGAATTAAGACAACTGAGGCAGGAAGAGTGTTATATAATTGCACCCAGAACATAATCAAAGAGATAGACAAAACTGAAATGGCGATGCAGTCTATCTTAGAAACCGGCAAGGATGTTCTGGCAATTGGAGCAAGCAGTATTCCAGGTCAATACATACTTCCTAATCTAGTTAAAGAGTTCAAAGCAGACCATCCCCATACGAGTATTAGTCTTGTGATCACCGATACCCAGACAGTTTTCAAGAGGATCTCTGAATGGGAGCAGGATGTAGGAATAGTTGGAGGCTGGAATGCCAGCAGAAAAATCGATGGTTTCAAATGGATAGAAGACGAATTGGTAGTTGTAGTTCCGAGGGACAATTGCCACGCTGGCCGAGGAGAGGTGGCGATCAAGGAATTATTGCAGGAGAATTGGATACTGAGAAATAAAGGATCGGGCACCAGAAAAGCGATGGAAAACTTGTTAGAATCCCTTTCAATAAGTGTTGATGATCTTAACATATATTTGGAGGTTGGCAGTTCCGAGGCGATCATTACGATGATTGAACAGGGTATCGGAATCTCGATTGTTTCAAAGTGGGCGTTAAAAAATTTCGACAATAGAAATAAAATCGCCGTTCTCAAAATAAAAGATAGAATCAAAAGAGATTTTTACGTAATATATCCCCACCAAAAAGCCAGAAGAAAAATCGTGAATGAATTCTTAGATTATCTTTCGCAAGCCGCAAAAAACCCTGCCTTAGGCGACCTCGCATATTAATCCTTTGATTATCAACTCGTAAATATTGAGAAAGACCTTTTAAATAGAAGACATTATATTATATAATTATAATATTGTGCCCAAAACACCAAATAGGAGGGGTAAAAATGCAATTATGGGTTACTGAATTGCAAACACCGTCATTAGGATTTGCAGTTAAAGTTAATGAGACGCTTAAGTCGGAAAAATCGGAATTTCAGCAGGTTGCGGTTTTAGATACTATTCAATTTGGCAGGATGCTGCTTTTGGACGGAGTTGTGCAGACAACTGATATGGATGAGTTCGTATATCATGAAATGATTACGCAAGTAGCTATTAATGCACATCCTAACCCCAAACGGGTTTTAATAATCGGTGGTGGCGATGGCGGAGCATTAAGAGAAGTTGTTAATAACCCCAAGGTGGAAAAGGGAGTATTGGTAGAAATTGACGACCTGGTAGTTAAAGCCGCTAAACAATTTTTTCCCCAGCTTAGCATCTCCTTTGATCACCCCAAAGCTGAATTAGTGATCGATGATGGTATTAAATATGTAGAAAACCATAAGAGATCATTTGATGTGGTAATTGTTGATTCTACTGACCCGGTCGGGCCAGCTGTTGAATTATTCTCCGAAAACTTTTACAAGAATGTCTCCGAATGCTTAAATGAGGATGGGATTATAGTTGTACAAAGTGAATCACCATTCTTCAACGCTGATATTATCGAAAAAGTATATCGAGGCATTAATAAATCATTTGCTATAACTAAGCTCTACTTGGCAAACATACCGACTTATCCCGGTGGACTATGGTCATTTACCATCGGATCGCAAAAATATGATCCCGAAATTATTGCTGGCGAAGTGAAAAGTGGTAACAGCTATAAATACTATTCGAATGAAGTGCATAAAGCTGCCTTTATTCTTCCTCCATTCGTTGAAAAGATAATCGAGAAAAGCAAATGATACCTCAAGAATTAGCGACAAAATTAGAAGAAAAGGCAAAATATATCGCAGCGTGCCCAGATTGGAGCAATTCGAATTCCGTTCTGCTTGGTCTGCCGATGGATTATACCACCAGCTTCAGACCGGGAGCACGATTTGCTCCTTATCGAATAAGAGAAGTATCCGAGGCGATCGAAGAATATAGCATCTATCAAAAAAAATCCCTCGCGAATCTTAACTACTACGATGCCGGAGATGTAATACTTCCTTTCGGCAACACTGCAGAAAGTCTTAACAATATAGAAAGCGTAGCTAAGAGCATTATTACAGCAAACAAGAAAATCTTTGCTATAGGCGGTGAGCATCTAGTTAGCTTACCGATCATCAAGGCATATCATTCCAAGTTTAAGGACTTAGTTGTTATCCAAATGGATGCTCATGCGGATTTAAGAAAAGATTATCTTGGTCAGAAACTATCACATGCATGCGTTATGCGGAGGGCAATTGAGCATATCGGTCAACGGAGATTAATCCAACTGGGCATTCGCTCCGGAACCGAAGATGAGATCGCCTACGCCAACGAACATAGTTATCTGTTCCTAGATGAGTTTGAAGAAAGAATCGATGAAACTGTTAACCTAGTAGGGCAAAGGCCGGTATATATCAGCTTGGATATTGATGTTCTCGATCCTGCTTTTGCTCCGGGAACGGGAACCCCAGAAGCAGGAGGCATAACCTCCAAACAACTGTTTACTGCCCTGCACAAGTTTTCTGAGCTTAATGTAGTGGGATTCGACTTGGTTGAGATTTGTCCGGCTTACGACCAACATGACATAACCTCTATACTAGGGGCGAAGATTTTGCGGGAAGCGCTGTTAGCATTTTCATGATGCTCATTCATAGTGCTTCTTGGTTTGCCCAGCACCAAAGGAGGATTTTGTGAATATAAAACGATACCCCTTATGACCCCCTGTGCAAAAATTTGAGTGCATTTCATTCATCTTTCCATTATTAGCATTTCTGCCATAAGAAACCTATTTCGCAGTTCAAACCTACCAACACCTTATTTATGATCAAAGAATAGTCAGCATAATTGCTATGGCAACCATAATCAAATGTGCTATCCCAAGCGATAGTTTTCTGCTGAAGGCATAATGATCATTTCATTAGTTCAATCTGCAGGTTGCATTGCATCAAAAATAATAAGCGAAATTTGCTTGCAATAGCGGATAATTCAGTGTTTGATGTTTAAAAAACTAAGGATGCTGCCATAAAGCATACTGCACAATTGCTAGTAAATATCAATGATAATACATAAAACAAATAAGCCAAAAAAATAAATTCACTTACCCCATTGAATTTAGGAAGCTTATGATATAAAATTATTAAGAAATCATCCAAGAGATAGGAAAGACCCCAAATCTACAGTTCATTTACGTTTGCCTTTTGTTAATTTAGTTACATCCAATACACATAATCCTAGGGTATTTAGAACCTTCCACAACTCTATGTATTGTTGCGGTTATTCCGTCTCAATAATATTTTTTGAAATGGAGGAAATATTGATGAAGAGGTTCCAAGACAAAGTTGTCATTGTGACTGGTGGTGCTCGAGGCATCGGTGAAACAACCTGCGGAGCTTTTGCTAAAGAAGGAGCTAAATTAGTGATCGCTGATATTAATGAAATGGGACAAGAAGTTTCCAACCGCCTTAATGGAAGTGGCTGTGATTCAATTTTCATAAAAACCGATGTAACTAAAGAAGATGAGGTTATAAGTTTAATTGCTAAAACCGTAGAGAAATATGGAAAACTCGATGTCTTAGTAGCTGATGCTGGGGTAATAGAATATACATTAGATCCGCTTGAACAATCGGAAGCTGTATATGATAGGACAATGGATGTTAATTCTAAAGGGGTTTTCTTAACTAATATGAATGCGATAAGACAGTTTATTAAGCAAGAAAGTAAGGGAGCCATAGTTAATGTGTCTTCGGTTGAAGCTGTCGCATCCCGACCTAATTATGCTGCCTATTGTGGATCCAAAGGAGCAGTTAAACAGATGACCCAATCGTTTGCTATCGCGTTTTCAGCTAGAGGAGTGAGAGTAAACTCAGTGTGTCCAGGAGTTATTATTACGCCATTATTTGAACAATCAGCTAAAATTGCCGGACAAGCAGCAATAGATGGTGCCATAGCGCTTCATCCGATTGGTAGACTTGGGCAACCAGAGGAAGTGGCTAGTGCAATCCTATTTTTAGCTAGTGAAGAGGCTTCATTTATTACTGGGGTAAGCCTACCTGTTGATGGAGGTTACTTAGCCGGATAAGATAAAACAAAAGGGATATTCGTAAAACAATATGTATGAATATCCCTTTTTGGGTGACAATCAGCAAAAAAATATCTTTGCAAAAATGATTCTCTATTTCGCGAATTGAATCTCTTGGATAGCAATTATTTCACGATATCTTTCCATAAATAGTGTTTTATCCAACGCCTCGAAATACTCTAAGGTCATATCATGATATCCTTTTAGTTCCGGAAAAGTAATTTGCGAAAATAGAATATCGCAATACATCCTGAAAACTCGGTAATAATTAATTGGCAAGTCCTGATTATAGAATCTTCTAATCATCATGTAGTAGCTGCTAACTGCGCTGATAGTTCCAGTAATAATATCGAGTTCATCAATTGGAAGTTTTATTTGCTTACATGCCTTAACGAGTACTAAATATGTTTTTTCATTTAGCTTGTCTAGTAAAGGTAATATCCCGGATGTTTCAGCCATATGTTTGTAGCGGGTTTCATCTTGGTTTGCAACGTAAACGCATAATAATGACTGAAATAAATGCTTTAACAAATAATCATCAGGAAGGGGCATAGTTTCCTTAAGAATTTTTAGCACTTGGTATAGCAAATTGTCCAAAGAAGCTAAAACCAGGTCTTCCTTTTTTCTATAGTAGAAAGTGATATTACCCAGGCTCATTCCACATGCTTTGCTTAATTGAGACATAGTGGTCTTTTCATAACCGTTTATGTCATATAAAGTATTAAATTCTTTTAGTATACGTTCTTTATTTTTTATTGTATCTCAACGCACTTCGAATCATCCTAATAATAATAATAATAATTTTGTCGTTTTTTTCATTAATTTTAGTTGAACAAACATAAACAGCCTATATTGACTGGATAATACAAACCATTCAATGGCATTAATAAGTATATTTCATAAACGGAATTAAAGCAAATCAAATATTCAATTAATTGAGGGAAGGAATTTGAAAAAACGCATGGCTTATTAGCGACTTTTTATTGACTTTAAATAGTAAGATTGTTACCCTGATAGTAGAAAACATATTATAGAATTGGAGGAATACAAGCAGGAAGAATACGAAATATTTCTGGTTAGTAAAACCACTTATTTTTAATCAAAATTGTCGAAAAGAAAGGCAGGAACTTTTTAATGGCAAAAAATGCAAATGATATTGTTGTAGTTGCTTATTCCAGAACAGCAATTGACAAATTTGGCGGTCCGCTTCGCACCACTCACAGTACCGATCTAACTATTGCTGTTATGAACGATCTCGTAAATAAAACCGGAATTAATAAAGATCAATACGACATGATTATCCATGGAACAGCACTTCCATTGGAAACAGGAATGTATTATGATATCCCCATTCGTCAAGCTCTATTAAGAGCCGGATTTCCTGATTCCACATTATCCTTTACCATAGACAGAGCGTGTTGCTCGGGAACAACTGCTATGCAGTATGCTTGGCAAATTATCACCTTAGGTGAAGCTGAAATCGTAATGGCGACCGGTGCAGATAATATGCAAAATGTTCCCTTGTTTATCGATCCTAAGTATCGCTTTGAAGGATCTAGATTAGGGCCAACCACTTCGACCGACATTATGTTTGCTGCCGGTTATCCCGGATTCGGAATTACTGCGGTTACCGCCGGAGAAATTGGAGTTGAGCACGGCATAACTAGGGAATTATGTGATGAATGGTCTGTGCGCAGCCACGATTTATGGGGAAAAGCTTTCGATAAAAATTATTTTGCCGGCGAAATAGTTCCATTTGAAATCCCGCAAGGCAAAAATAAACCACCGGTAGTTTTTGAAAAGGATCAAATGCCTAGACCGGGTACTAACTTAGAAGCACTCGCAAAATTACCTACGGTTTATAACGGCCCCTTAGTAACAGCCGGCAATTGCCCGGGACTAAACACTGGAGCTACCGGTATGATTATTACCTCCAGGAAAAAAGCAGAACAACTAGGATTAGAGCCATTAGCTAGAATTCACAAAGTAGTTAGCATGGCGGAATCATATAAGAATATTGTTACTTCACCGGCAAATTCAATCAAGAAAGTGCTGGAAATGAATAATTTGGGTATTAACGATGTTGATCTAATCGAAATCAATGAAGCTTTTGCAGTTGTTCCCCTTACTTCCACCAAATTATTGGCAGATGGGGATGCTGGGAAATGGGATCATATTAGGAGCATTACCAATGTTAACGGCGGTGCAATTGCAATCGGACATCCTTTAGGAGCCACCGGTATACGTATATCCGGAACCTTAATTCGCGAGCTGAAAGCTAGAGGCGGAAAATATGGTGTTGCTGCTATATGCGGCGGTCTGGCACAAGGTGACGCTGTTTTAATCGAAGTCGAATAGCGAAGACTATTACATTTAATATCGCCCGTTTATCGGGAGTTGCTATAGCCACGAAAGGGCTTAATTCCAGCCGGCGCTTAACCTGCGCCGGCTTTTACTTCGAATTGCCTATGACTCTTATAACTAAAAAATATTTCCAATTACCCCTGGAGAGATCATCAAACTCTTATACACCATTCGTATAAAGCTGAATAATTCTATTCTTGTTCTCTGTTCTAGCGAGCATTAGCAGCATCGCTAATCGGTGGTTGCTGGATTAATTAGAGTAAACGATGCTTTGGCTGTTTGGGACATACTTGGTACTGGGCGTGATTACAACCATTCATCCGAATTTAGATATGCCAAACTCAGATAACTATCGTCAAGATTATTTGCAATTTTCATATTGCTTGCAAGCAAAATACATATTATTAAAGTTTATTGTTGTTAATATGGGCTATATAGCCTATACTATGAAAAGTGTATGATGATTAACACAAAACAGCGGTTGAAAAACCTGAAACTAGTAGTTTGCGGTGATTGCATTTTGTTCGCAACTACAAGATTCCCAGGAAAAAAAATTAATCTTGCATTATATTAAGGATGATTTTATGAGCAGAGACCCACAAAAAATTAAAAACATCATTTTAAATGAGTTTAATATATTAAGTGACCAGCATGGCTATGCAAAAACTACTATGGCTATGTTAAGCAAGGCATGCGGCATGAGCATTGGCAACATCAGTCATTATTTCAAAAAAAAAGACGAATTGATTGTTGAATCGTTTTACCAAAAATGGGTGAGCGTTTTTAGAATAATAAGAAGCTTAAGTGGAAATCTTGACGATATTTTGCAGACCCATTTATTGAGAGTAATCATATTGGGCTACCTTTGTAATCAAGATGAAAAAATTTACTGCCATATGGCTGAAATACCTGAAACCATTGCTGTCATTGAAAGTATAAACAATGAAACATATGTTACCCTTGCTAAAGCCTGCAGGCAATTAAAGCTGCCGATAAATGAGCTGCAAATACAAACTGCAGCAATTTGCGCAGTATGCAGTGCCTTTATGATGATCAGACGTTCGTATTTTAGTGATCTGCCCCTCAATTATTATCATATCTTCCAGGTTTATTGCGAAATGATTTTTAGTCAATTTAATTATGAAGAGATTGTCGCTTACGAAGAAAAAACGCTGGACTTTTTCGAAAAACTTGATAAAGATCATTTTATAGAAAACTACAATCAGCTTAAGTCGGAAATGTAAAAGTATTTTATAGCAAGTGAGATAAGTCATCTCCTGCATTTCTTGCATTTTTAATATCCGCTCATTTCAACTCACTTTGGAAGATTTTTATCTTATAAGTATGCGCTGCGAAATATTCCCCAGGGTGTAATTAACCTGCAATTCGATAAACTAAAACATCTCCCTAACACTGCATTCCGTTATTTATTAATCAATCTATCTATAAGGCTTTCCGAATTTGATGGAATCGCGAAAGCCTGTGATTTCAAAAATAAAATTTGTTTGACTATAAATAGTAGAAATGATAACATCAAAACCATAAACATATTGTAAATAAGCAGAATACATATTTAATATATTTAAGAAGCAAACTGCGAATTAAAGTATTTACGTATGAAAACTCACTATTTTAGTCAAGTCCAGTTTTAACTAATCGAAGCAAATTGAGTAAATCCAAATCAGCAATATTATTCAAGGATAAGTATTTATCAAAATCAACATTTCACTGTGAATTGTCTTCAGACCGTAATAGTTTAGATCTTTGAGCCATGGCTTTTACATATTAGAGTGCTAAAGTTTTGCAAGGCAAAGAATAATATATTGATTGTTAAATAATTCATTCAAAATAAAGAATTAATTATATTTTTAAGATGTTTTTCTTAAAAAGTACGGGAGGTGATTTAGCCGAAATCTAGATCAAACAATGAATTTTGAATAATGATCATTATAATAATTTGAAGGAGGATTCAAAATGGAAATTAAAGATCGTGTAGCGTTGATAACTGGCGGAGCATCAGGTTTAGGAAGAGCTACTGCTGAAGCACTGTATAAAGCAGGAGCAAAAATCGTAATCCTAGATCTAAATGAAGAGGGAGCACAAAAGACTGCTGAGAGTTTTGGAAATAACGCGACTTTCAAGAAATGCGACATCAGCTTGGAAGCTGATGTTACAGCAGCCATCGATTTTGCCATGGAAAAGTACGGCAGGATTGATATTATGATCAATAATGCCGCCTTTGCCGTTGCTGAGAAGACAGCCGACAAAAAGAAAGGACCTCATAGTCTGGATAATTTTATGAAAGTTGTCCGGGTGTGCTGCATTGGCACATTTGACTTCTCCAGACAGGCAGCCTGCAAAATGATGCTGAATGAAGCCGACGCAGATGGAGCTAAGGGAGTTATTATAAATACTTCTACCGTCGCATCAATGGACGGCCAAATTGGACAAGTTGCATATTCTGCAGCTAAAGGCGCAGTAAACGCAATGACCTTGACTATGGCAAGAGACCTTTCTAGTGAAGGAATCAGAGTAATAACCATATGTCCTGGAATCTTTGATACACCAGCCTTGCAAGGACTTCCCGACAATGTGAAAACTGCACTTGGAAAAATGGTCCCCTATCCACCAAGACTTGGTAAAGCTGATGAATTCGCCTTAATGGTTAAGACAGCAGTAGAATGCAGTTACTTGAATGGAGAAGTAATACGTCTAGACGGAGCCATCCGTATGCAACCTAAATAAACCTAAAAATATTGATGAGAATGACTCAATTGACTGGTTTTCTATTAAGAACGGAGCCAATAATTAAAAGCCCTTTAGTAATAAAAAGCTGTTTAAGCAATGGTTTATCTTAATCTCGTTGCTTTAAGTCAAATATTGAGTCATTTTTCATTATTAGTGTTTTTAGATAAATCATGACGCAGATAATCTAAGGAGGAAGAAATAATGGCAAAGAATGCTAATGATGTAGTAATAACACATTATGCGAGAACAGCAATAGATAGATTTGGCGGAGTACTAAAAGATATGTCCAGTATAGATCTGGCGCAAGTAGTACTGGAAGAATTAATACAAAGATCGGGTTTGAAGAAAGAACAAGTTGAAGAAATAATATTTTCAACATGTATACTAACTGAACAGGGACTAGCTACAGATATTCCAGGTCGGCAGGCGTTGTTAAAAGCAGGATTTCCATCGTCAACACTTTCTAATCATGTAGATAAAGCCTGTTGTTCAGCAACAAGTGCATTGCAATTAGCATGGAAAAGCTTACTTCTGGGAGAAGTTGAGTGCTCAATGGTTGTAGGTATGGATAATATGGGGCGCCAGCCGGTGTTTCTAGAAGGTAAATACCGTTACGAGCCATGCGGAATGGGTGATAAGTTATTTTGGGATCCGGTAGCAGGTTTAGCCTATAAAGGATTTGGCTTGGTATCAGTAGATGCGGGCGAAGTGGCCACCCAGCATGAAATAAGCAGAGAAATGCAGGATGAATGGGCAGCCGGAAGTCACGCAAAGTGGGCGAAAGCATTCGAGAGAGGATTTTTTTCAGAAGAAATATTCCCGGTTGAAGTAGTAACAAAAAAAGGCAAACCGCCAGTGATATTTGATAAAGACCAATCACCACGTCCTGAAACCACCTATGAATCATTATCAAAACTTCCATTAATCCAAGGCAGCAAAACAGTGACCGCCGGCAATGCTCCGGGAATAAACACAGGCGGATCCGGGGTAGTAACCATGACCAGAAAAAAAGCTGAAGAACTAGGCTTAAAGCCGATAGCAAAAGTAGTAAACGTAGTAAGTATAGCCGGCCCCTATCAAAACATCGCTTCTATTCCGGCACCGGCAATTCAGACAGCCTGTAATAAGGCAGGAATTAGTATAGATGATATAGATCTTATCGAAATAAATGAAGCATTTGCAGCTATGCCTTTAGTATCAACAAAGATATTAGCTGGCGGTGATGAAGCAAGGCTTAAACGATTAAGAGAAATTACAAATGTAAATGGCGGCGCAGTAGCAATTGGCCATCCGGCTGGAGCAACCGGAACACGTTTAGTAATGACTTTAATACGCGGTTTGCGGGAGCGCAATGGCCGTTATGGAGCAGCAGCGATATGCGGAGGTTTAGGACAAGGCGATGCCGTTATAGTTGAAGCTGAGTATTAATAACAAAAGTGAACAAATAGGAGCATTGTGAAGTTAAAAGAAACTTGGCTCAAAAGATAGTATGCAATAGGAGGTCATTATGAAGAGTATTTTACCGTTTACATCTGAGCATGAGATGTATCGCAAAGCTGTTTCTTCTTACATCGACAAAGAGTTAGTACCTAATTACGCCAATTGGGATGAAGAGGGCGGATACCCTCGCGAAATTTTTAAAAAAATGGGAGACAATGGCTGGCTTTGTACATGGGTTGATGAAAAGTATGGCGGCGTAGGCGGAGATTTTCTCTATGAATATATACTCAGCCAAGAATTGATGCTAAAAGGAATAAATGGCATACCTATTCCTCTTCATAGCGGAATTGTAGTGCCGTATTTAGCGACTTTTGGAACCGAAGAACAAAAAGAGCGCTGGCTGCCGGGATGTGTTAGTGGTGATTTGATCTCTGCTATAGCGATGACCGAGCCGGGAGCAGGTTCTGACTTATTAGCGATGCGCAGCAGAGCTGTTAAGGATGGGGACAGTTATATAATTAATGGTTCCAAAACATTTATTAGTAATGGAGTAAACTGCGATATCGCAGTTGTTGCAGCCAAAACTAATCCGGAAGCTGCCCACAAGGGGGTTAGCTTATTTGTTATAGAAAATGGAACTCCTGGTTTTAGCAAAGGAAATCATATTCCTAAAATAGGACAGCATACCGGTGACACCTGCGAATTATTCTTTGAAGACTGTCGGGTACCAGCAGCCAATTTACTTGGAGCTGAAGGTGCCGGATTCGTTTATTTAATGCAAAAACTACAGCAAGAAAGAATAATCGTTAGTATTGCAGATGTATTTATGGCAGATCGTTCACTTGAATTAACCAAAGAATACATCGATCAGCGCGTACTATTTGGCAAAAAATTAAGTCAGTTCCAAAATACCCAGTATCTTATGGCCGAACTCGCTACTGAAGTAGAAATAGGAAAATGCTTCCTTGAGCAATTAACCTTGGCACATCTAAATGGAGAAAACATCGTAAAAGAAGTCAGTATGGCCAAATATTGGCTGGCAGAAATGAATTTTAGAGTAGCTAATAAATGCTTACAGATGTTCGGTGGTTATGGCTATTGCAAAGAATACGAAATCTCAAGGCAATTCGTTGACGCCAGGGCCCATACCATATTTGCGGGAGCATCTGAAGTAATGAAAGGTATCATTGCCAAAGAAATTGGAATTTAAATCTTCAAGATAACAATTTAGCTAGAAAAGCAAACACTTGGCGATTTATTTCCAGCAATACTGGTAAATTAATTTAGGAGGACAATGAGAAATGGCTAAAAATGCAAATGATGCAGTACTGGTAACCTATGCTAGAACTGTATTTGATAAATTCGGGGGACCGGCACGAAGTGTGCCCACATGTGATTTAATTCAAATGACCCTAGAAAAACTAATCGAAAAATCTGGACTTAAAAAAGAACAAATAGATGAAGTGAACAATGGATCGGCAGTACTGATGGAAGTGGGAATGAATTCAGATATACCAGCTAGGCAAGCAATTCTGAGAGCAGGTTTTCCAGATACCACACTAAGTTTTCACATTGACAGGGCTTGCTGTTCTTCTACAAGCGCAATACAGCACACTTTGAGGAATTTTAAATTAGGTGAATCAGAGGTTGCTATTGTATCTGGAGCAGATGCTATGCAGAATTTGCCCTTATATATTCATCCCCGATACCGTTTCGAAGATGCGGCTAAAGTTGGCAACCGCTATCTCCAAGATCCGATGATCGGAGCAGGTTATCCAGGATTCGGGAAAGTTGCTTATGATGCCGGAGTTGTGGCATTAGAATTTGGCGTAACCAGAGAAATGCAAGATGAATGGGCAGTTGGCAGCCATGCGAAGTGGGGCGCTGCTTTTGATAGAGGCTACTTCGATGATGAGTATTTCCCCATAGTGGTGCCCCAAGGGAAAAAACCGCCGCTGGTAGTTGAAAAAGATCAACAACCGCGTCCGGGAACCAATATGGAAGCGCTATCCAAGCTGCCAACAGTTTATGATAGTCCAACCGTAACTGCCGGCAATGCGCCGGGAATCAATACCGGAGCTGCCGGAATGATTCTTACAACAAGAGCTAAAGCCGAAGCACTTGGTTTAAAGCCAATTGCCAAAATTATCTGTGTTGCGAGCATTGCAGAAGACGAAAAGTATATTGCAACTGTTCCGGCAGGAGCCATAAAGAAAGGCTTAGCTATGGCAGACTTGACATTAAATGATGTGGAGTTAATCGAAATCAATGAAGCTTTTGCCGCAATGCCCTTAGTATCGACTAAGGTGTTGTCGGAAGGCGATGATGGCAAATGGAAACACTTGAAAGAAATTACGAATGTCAATGGCGGAGCAGTTGCCATTGGACATCCTATCGGAGCCAGTGGAATTCGTATTACCACAACCTTGATCAGAGAACTAAAAGCTAGAGGCGGACGTTATGGTGTTGCAGCTATCTGCGGTGGCTTAGCACAAGGTGATGCTGTGGTAGTCGAAATCGAGTAGTTCTCGAATCAATTACTTTAATAAGCCAAGTATTTCGTAATCAATGAAGGAATTAGGATGTCATGAGCTATCTGTAGCTCTTGACATCCGAATCTACTAGACTTTGCTAGGTATGGCTCCGGCTAGGTAGATGTTTTAGGTCTCTATGTCAGCATAGGTAGTTAAGCTCAAGGTGATACAGAAGTAGTGGTGGCAGAGAAACACGCTGCATTTCTTGACTTGAAGTATAGAGGCAAACCGGTAGCAATGGCTACAGAAATTGAAATTTAGGAGGTAGATAATTAATGAAACTAAACAGTATGCTCTACGAAAAAGACGGTGATATTGCGATTATGACTTTTAACCGTCCAAAAGTGATGAATGCCATTGATGAAACGGTGTTGGAAGACATTGAAACCATGCTCGATGAAATTGCCAAAGATGATGACATTAAAGTAGTTATATTAGCAGGTAGTCCTAAAGTTTTTGTCGCTGGAGGAGATATAGCGCACATGTTGACCGTTACTCCAGTTGCGTGTGAGACGTTCATTGCTGAAACCCACCGCATATTCAATAAACTAGCAGACTTTGATAAACCTGTAATTGCTGCCATATCAGGATTAGCATTTGGTGGTGGACTTGAGGTTGCGCTTTGCTGCGATTTTAGAATTGCAGCTGAAGGAACAATGCTAGGAACGCCGGAGGTAAACTTAGGTTTATTCCCAGGCGGAGGAGGAACCCAAAGACTTACCCGTATGGTAGGAATTTCTTGGGCAAAAGATATGGTTTTAACCGGAGAGCCCATCGATGTACAAACTGCTCAAAAGATAGGATTAGTAACCAGAATATTCGCGGTTGATACCTTAATGGATGAAGCTAAGAAAATGGCTAAGAAATTAGCTGCCAAGGCACCAATCACTACTCGTGTAACCAAGCAGTCACTAAATAATTCGATATATTCGGATATGCAAACTGGCCTCAAGTTTGAACAAAAGGCGTTTGCCTACATTTTTGCTACCGAAGATCATACCGAAGGCTGTAAAGCTTTTATGGAAAAACGGCCGCCGGTTTTCCTGGGGAAATAACTTCGCGATTTTGATAGAGAAATAATAAAGCTTTTTGAAAAAGTACTGTTGTTTATTTATTCATTAAAGAATGGAGGAGTATTTATGTCGAACAAATGGGTAGAGTATGTGAATCAAAGGACCATAAAATTCGAAGATGTACCCAAGTTAATCCAACCGAATTGGAGTGTTAATGTTGCCTGTCTTCCTATTCAAACTTCAAACGAAATATACGATGCCATAGTGGATTATGCCGACAACTTGGTTAATGTGCACATAGGTGAGGGCGTATGTTTGTTACCAAATAAATTTGCTGATTTAGAAGAGAATATAAAAGTATATAAGAACCTAAAGGGAAGAACTGGTTTCGCATTAGGGCCTCTACAGCGCAATCTTTATAAAAATAAACTTAAAGATTCCGTGCATGTGCAAGCCTGTGATTCGGGAGAAGGATTTGCAGCAATTACCGATATGTGGCTTCTCCATGTAGCTAGGCCGGATGAATTCGGCTTTTGTAATTATTCCTTAATGGATTTTATGCAATCAAGTGGAGTGGAACATGGGAAGAAATTCGGTACTACTAAGTGTATAGTTGCGGAAATCAACGACAAACTTCCAAATGTTTATGGGAACTCTAGGATTCATGTTTCTGATATTGACTATTTCATCCCGATTTCACGTGATCCCTTTGTAATGCCACCTTTACCTCCACCAACTCCAGAAGATCTATCGATGGCGAATTATGTCGCTCCTCTAGTCAATGATGGCGATACTTTGCAAATCGGTATTGGGCCTGTTCCAGAAACTGTTGCTTCATTATTAGATGGCAAACATGATCTCGGAATATCTACAGAAATGTTAGCGACCTGCCATATGGATATGATCGAAAAAGGCATAGTCACTAACTTAAAGAAACCGTTTTATAAAGGTATAAGTGTATATTCGTTCTGCTTAGGCAATGAAAAGTTATACCAATATATTCATGAAAACCCTGCTGTTCAGGTTGTAACGGCGCGGGAAGTTGCTAACCCGGTGTTTATTGCCCAACATCCAGGCTTTAAAGCTATCAATAGCGCTCTATTAATTGATCTTTCCGGGCAATCGAGCTGTGAAGGAATTGGACATCGAATGATAAGTGGTATCGGTGGACAGCTTAATTTCCAAATGGGGGCAAGATGGTCTGAAGGCGGAAGAGCAATTCAGCTGTTTAGAGCAGCTAACCCTAAATCAGGTGGTGGAATAGAGTCTTGTATAGTTTCAGAATTGCCGGCAGGTACACCAGTTTCTGTTCCTAGAGCTTTCGCGGATATCGCCGTTACTGAATACGGGGTTGCTGACTTAAGATATAAAACCACCAGGATGAGAGCAGATGCTTTGATTGCAATTGCCCATCCGGATGTACGGGGAGAATTGCGTAAGGCAGCACGCCGTAATTTCTATCCGTCTTTTGATCAAGAAGTAGAATAAAAAACAGGCGGTTAGAAATGATTTCTAGCCGCCCAAACCACAATAGCAAATTAATTATACTAAAAAGTTTGTGAAAAATAAAACTATTGTTAGGTAGATATAAGGAGGATAACCTCAAGAAATGAAGAGCATATTACCGTTCTCTCAGGAACATGAAATGTTTAGAACTGCATTACGGTCTTTTATCGATAAAGAAATAATGCCAAACTACGCAGTATATGAACATGCGGGATTAGCTCCTAGAGAATTATTTAAGAAAATGGGTGACAACGGCTATTTATGTACCTATGTTGATGAAAAATACGGTGGAGTAAACGCCGATTTCTTGTATGAATATGTCTTTAGTGCCGAAATGATGCTTAAGGGAGCCAATAGCTTGACTATTCCATTGCATAGCGGAATTGTCGTACCCTATATTGATAGCTTTGGCAATGAGGAACAAAAAGAAAAATGGTTACCGGGCTGTGTGAGCGGGGATATTATTTCCGCCATTGCCATGACTGAGCCCGGAGCTGGTTCTGATTTAATGGCCATGCGCACCAAAGCGGTCAAAGATGGAGATAGTTATATTATTAATGGATCGAAGACCTTCATCAGTAATGGATCCAATTGCGATATAGCCATCGTTGCAGCCAAAACAGATCCAGAAGCTAGGCATAAAGGTATAAGTTTATTCGTGTTGGAAACCGGCATGCCTGGTTACAGCAAAGGTAATCTCATACCTAAGATAGGTTTCCATGCGGGCGACACAACGGAGCTGTTCTTTGAAGACTGTCGAGTACCTGCAGCCAATCTTTTGGGTAAAGAAGGTGAAGGCTTCTTGTATTTGATGCAGAAGCTTCAGCAAGAAAGACTCTTAAGTGCAATTATGAATCTTTTTATGGCGCAGAGATCACTAGAACTAACTATTGAATATACTCATCAACGGCAATTATTTGGCCGCCAGCTGAGTCAATTTCAGAATACCCAGTTTGTTTTGGCGGAAGCCGCTACCGAAATCGAAATTGGCCGCAGCTTCGTGGAAAGGCTAACCTTAGCCCACATGGATAAAGAAAATGTGGTGAAGCAAGTCAGCATGGCCAAGTATTGGCTTAATGAAATGAATTTTAGAGTGGCTAATGCTTGTCTGCAATTGTTCGGCGGTTATGGCTATTGTGAGGAATATGATATTTCACGGCAGTTTTTAGATTCCCGAATTCAAACAATTTTTGCCGGGACTTCAGAAGTCATGAAGGGCATAGTCTCCAAAGAAATCGGTCTCTAGAGACACAAATAATACATGCATGACAAAACTATTCCGGGCAGCTAACTTGAACGTAACCTTTGAAAGTAAAACAACTCCTAATACTGCAAAAACGAGCATATTTCGTTAGGAATCATGACGCAAGCGGAAAATTCAGCTATTTAGACAAGTGAGAATTGAAGAATGAGAATTAAATAGGAGGAGTAATAATGGCAAGATTTCAAGATAAGGTTGTTGTAGTTACAGGTGGAGCAATGGGTATTGGAGAAGCGGCATGCGAAGCTTTTGCAAAGCAAGGAGCAAAAGTTGTAATAGCTGATTGCAATGATCTCGGACAGGGAGTATCAGATCGGTTAAATGCCCAAGGTTTTGATACCATCTATGTAGAAACCGATGTTACTAAAGAAGAGCAAGTTATCAATTTAGTCAATAAAACAGTCGAAAAATACAAAAAAATAGATGTGATGTGCGCTAATGCGGGAATTGGTCATTATGCCACCCCGATAGATCATACCGGCGACGACTTTGATAGAATTCTTGACGTTAATCTAAAAGGTGCGTTTTATTGCAATAAATATGCTGCCATTGAAATGCTGAAGCAAGGCAAGGGTGCCATAGTTAATACTGCTTCGATTGGAAGTTATACTGGCCGTCCTAGTCAAGCAGCATACTGTGCTTCCAAAGGCGGAATCAAGCTGCTAACCCAAACGATGTCCCGCGCCTATTGCGCCCAAGGAATTAGAGTAAATGCAGTTGCTCCCGGGGTTATACTAACTCCGTTAATTGAGTTCTTGACCCAAACTCCGGAGCATAGACAGCAGATGGTTGATCTGCATCCGATTGGACGCTTAGGAACACCTATGGAGGTAGCTAATGCCATGGTATTCTTAGCAAGTGATGAGGCTTCATTTGTTACGGGAGCTATCCTACCGGTAGATGGTGGATATACTTCTTAACGGAAAAGCAAAAATGAATTTAGTTGAATAATAGACCCAAGCTGTAATGTAATTCTAATTCGCCTTTATAACATTACCTCAACGCGAATTAGAAAAACAGTTTTCCCTATAGGACACAATGTCTTTTCAAAAGAGCATTGAGAATGCCTTGACATGACCGCTAGTTGCGGCCGTATAGACGAATATATTGTCTATATTTTAAACAAAGAATAGTATATTTAAGTGTTCAGAGGAGGATAATCTGATGAGCTTGCCATTAGAAGGTATTAAGATAATAGATTTATCCCGTTTGTTGCCAGGTCCGCTTTGTTCCATGCTTTTAGCAGATCTAGGAGCAGAAGTAATAAAAATCGAGGACCACATGGGAGGCGACTATATTCGCTGGTTTCCGCCAATGAGAAATAAGCAGGGTATTAATTATTTTCCGGTGAACCGGAATAAAAAGAGCGTTCGCCTAAATATTACCAAACCGGAAGGTAAAGAAGTATTATTAAGAATGGCGAAGGATGCCGACGTGATTTTAGAAACATTCCGTCCAGGCACCATGGAAAAACTCGGGTTGGGATATGAGCAAGTAAAAGAAGTTAATCCGAGTATCGTTTATTGTTCATTGACTGGATACGGACAGGATAGCCCTTACCGTGATTTACCGGGTCATGATGCGAATTATCTTGGTATTGCTGGAGTTCTTAGTACTATTGGCACCATAGATGGCAGACCAGTTATACCAGGAATCCAGATCGCTGATATAGCAGGAACCTATAATGCGACCGCTGCGATTCTTAGCGCGCTTTACGGAAAACTAAGAACCGGTGAAGGGCAGTATCTTGATGTAGCTATTACTGACAGCGCCATACTGTTTCAAATCTTAGGAATGGCACAATTTATGTTCAGCGGAGAGAACCCCAAAATGTCAAATGAAGTTTTGGCAAGCAAATATGCTTTTTATGAAGTTTATCAGGCTAAGGACGGACAGTATATTATCAGTGGAAATGTGGAAGAAAAGTTCTGGCAAGATTTCCTAAAAGCCATTGGTAAAGAAGAACTGATGAAAGACATGTATGCCGATGAACCGCGCCAGTCTGAAGTAAAACAAGAAATCGCCGAAGTCATAAAAACCAAAACAGTTGCCGAATGGATGGCTATTTTGAAGGACTACGATGTATGCACAACTCCGGTTAATAATTATGAGCAAGCTATAAAGGATCCTCATATTGTGAGCCGAGGCTTATGGTTTGAGATGGACGATCCGGTAGAGGGCAAAATTTCTCAATTCGGATATCCGGTTAAGTTTTCAACCTATAAGCCGGGATGGCGTACCGCCCCGCCTAATCTAGGCGAAAATACCAATGAAATCCTTATATCGCTTGGATATAGCGAAGCTGATATTACGAGACTGCTGGAAAATAAGATAGTATAATAAACACAAACGTAAATTGGGAGGAACAAAACAATGTCAAAGAGTGCAAATGATGTCGTAATTACAACTTATGCCCGGACCGCCATTGACAAAATGGGCGGGCCACTTTCGAATTGGCACAGCGTTGACCTGTGCGCTGAGGTACTAAAAGAGCTGGTGAAAAGATCAGGATTGAAGCATGAACAAGTCGACCATATCTTCCATGGTACTGCAGGGGCTCCGGAAATCGGGTGGGTAACAGGAGTTCCAGGACGCCAAGCATTACTGAAGGCCGGTTTCCCAGTTGAAACCCTATCTTACACTATTGATAGGGCTTGCTGTTCCGGAACTACAGCCATAGCACACGCCTATAATTACTTGGTTGCCGGTGATATTGAAGTGGGTATTGCCTGCGCATCAGACAATCAGTGTAATTGGCCATTGCTGCTTGACGGAAAAGTTAGATGGAACGGATCTAGACTTGGTGACTTAGTTCTAAGGGACTTCTTAGTTGGTGCAGGTTACCCAGGTTTTGGAGTAGTAGCTCAGGATTCAGCAAACGTAGCCAAGGAATACGGCATCGATCGTGAAATGCAGGACAGATGGGCAGTATTAAGCCATGATAAATGGGGTAAGGCTTTTGAACGCGGATTCTTCAAAGGAGAAATATTCCCGCTGGAAATACCGCAAAAAGGCAAAGACCCAATTATCTTTGACAGAGATCAATTGCCTAGACCGGGAACAACTTATGAGCAATTGGCCAAACTGCCGACTGTCAACGGAAGTATTACCGTAACTGCCGGAAATTGTCCCAGCTTGAATGCGGGAGCAACCGGACTGATTATGACTACGCGGGCAAAAGCAGAAGCATTAGGACTTGAACCCTTAGCAAAGGTTTATAAAGTTCCAAGCGTAGCCGAATTCTACAGTAATATTGCGACTGCGCCTGGTAATGTTATCAAGAAAACCTGCGAGATGCATGGATTAAAAACAACTGATTTAGGTCTTATCGAAATCAACGAGGCTTTTGCTGCAGTTACGTTAACTTCAACCAAAATTTTGAGTGATGGCGATGACGGCAAATGGCAGCACTTCAAAGATATCACCAATGTTAATGGTGGATCTATAGCTATAGGACATCCATTAGGAGCTACAGGTATACGCTTGACTATGACTATGATTCCAGAGCTCAAGGCCAGAGGTGAAAAGTATGGAATCGCAACCCTTTGCGGTGGACTTGCTCAAGCCGATGGGGTATTAATTGAAGTCGAATAGTAATTATTGAATGGCAAATGGGTAGGAGATCAATAGTTGCCCTGTGCGAAAACTTTGCACAGGGCATTATATATAGATACCGAAGAAAAATGTCACACTTTAGAAATTCAGTTGATCTCAAATGGTTACTTGCAAAAAACAGTGCCCAAAAGCTTAATCACTTTGTAAATTGCTGATATAGTAATTCTCATCAACCTTTTCTACTTTTATACTTATTTTATATTCACCAAAAGGCCCGGTACTGGTAGCAGTAAACATATGAATTTCGAAACTAAGTGGCTCGGTTTCCTTTATCTCAAAGTGGCTTATCCAGGGGCTGGAAGCTCCGGGCACCCATCCCAAATTTACAAAATCGTCACGCAATAGAGCTTGAAGTTCAGTCTTCATCAAGGCATATTGGAAGGCTCCATTTCTTGCTTGCACTGCCTTAGCATATGCTATTGCGCAATCCTCGGGGCTAGCCGGTGGTATGAAATGTTGGGCAAAGAGCAAAGAATCAGCATTAATAGATAAGTATTCGTCCATTAAAGATGCTAAATCGGCATCAGTCAATGGTGCAGAACCGATATACGCATCTTCATTTATCAAGCGCATTTGTCTCGCATTATCCCGGTAGAATTGCGGGTAAGTGTTCTTAGAGGTAATATCAATGCCTTGACAGCGAGCACAGACAAGTATTTTTAGCACTTCATCATAGCTTATTGGTTTTTCCGGAGCAAATGTATCTTCTGTTTGTCCGTGAACAAGCTTTAACTCTTTTGCTATATTTACGTAGATAGCATTAGTGCTATCACTACTAACATCTGCGAAACCGGCGGCAGGCATGCTGCTAATAACGCTAAATAGTACCGGATACCCCTTTTGCATTAGTTTTTCATCTGGTACGAAATGCATCAGATTAGGGTGAACGCAATAATAATCAGTAAATAGGGAAATGCTTTCACTGGGATCAAGATATAATCTGGTGATGATAACTTGTAAGGCTTCTCCTCGGGTTAGGTATTTTTCCTGGCCTTTGGCCTCACTAACATTTCCCAGCAATAATGCCAATATTATTATTGAGACAAAACATCTTCTCAATTGGATGTCCTCCTTAATATATATGATTAATCTTCGGTTCCGGCGATATTTGTTATTTCGTCAAATCATAACTCATATCAATAAGGTTATTAAGCATCTCTTTGGCTAAGGAACTTGCAAGCAAAACAGTTATCCAATGTTCCTTATTCATATGATAAGCTGGGAAAATACCAGGTTCGCTTCTCAATGAACCAACAAGCAAAGGGTCGCATTTCAAATTGATCGCATCGACTAGTTTATTTCCCGGTAACCCCAATTTATCTTCAGTGATATCTATAATGGCTCCGAACCATTTGCGATTTTTTCTGTGTCTTAGGATTGCAAAATTAGGATTGCGAGCCCAAGGATAATCGGGTTCGATATCATATTTTTCTTTAACATATTTTAAAATTTCATTCCGATCTGCCATCAGGATTATTCCTTTCCCAAGACATACAAATTAATCGTGTTTATTCTCTTTTTTGGAGAAGAGAAATTCACATTTCCCTGAAAACTTAGCACTTTTAAAGGACAATAATAAAAAACGCATGGTCTTTGTAATTATAGAATAAATACGATCGTAAATAAATACAACCCGCATGCAAACTAAATAGGCAAAGGACTCCATATATTATCTCGGAGACAAATCCTGCGAAAGAAACATGGCGCTCAGAGTATAGAGATGCAAGCAATGCTAACTCATTTTGGACTAAGGAAAAGAAAAGCATCATGTTGGTCAATTATTCTGATACTGGAGGAACAAGCCGAGCAAATCATGACTTGGAAAATACTCTTTAGTTTATGAACGTTTTGTTCAAGTAGAAAACCGTAGCGCCGGTGCTGATAACGAATCGGTTTCACAAAGGGACCTTATGGACTACTAATAATTGAATTACCTGTTCACGCTTTTTGCGCCTCTGAGGTTATCGATATAGCGAATTGACCCAAGGTCCTATTTGGAGCGGAGTTAAAGAAAAATCGAACAGGTTGTATTATCTACAAGATCCTATGGGCAGCCCGATTAGATTAATTGATGAACAAGCTAAGACTCAGGTACAATACAAATATGATCAGTTTGGAGCACCGCATCCTTGGAAGAAGCAAGATCTAAACTGGCCGGGGCCAGATAATACCTATGGCTATACCGGTTATCAGTATGACCTGGTAAGTGGACTGTATTACGCTCAGGCTAGATACTATCAGCCGGAACTAGGAAGATTTATCTCTGAAGATCCGTTTAAGGCTTACTTGGCTGAACCGCTGACTCAGAATGCTTATATTAATTGTGGGAATAATCCGCTACTTTACTTTGATCCCTTAGGTCTATTCGTTGTAGGTGTTGGTGCTGATGCAGTTCTAGTTTTTGGTCCAGGTGCTGAACTAAGTTTATATTGGGTGTATGATGGTCATGGGAATGCGGCATTAGTTGGCATGGCTGATATAGCTGGGGGTATTTCAGCAGGATGGAGTGTTAACTCATTTAGGTTTCCAACAATTGACAACTCCAATTTTTCTTCTCAGTTCAAATCTATCGTAAACCGGAGGCTTAGGTTAGTAAACGGAAAAAACTACATAAATTAAAGTAAATAGAGGAGTGATAGATATCAGCAAAAGAATTAAGAAAACGGTATCATTGCTTTTTACAACAGTAATATTAGGTCTATTCTTTAATATATCTTTTTGTCATACAGTTTCCAAAGATGCATCCATAGCAGGAAAAAATATCGATATTATCGATATTTTGTTGGAAAAAGACTATCTGGAGCTAAAATCAGGTAATCTTGATAGAATAAAAAAAATGATAGGAAAATGGAAAGTAGCAGAATATGTGCTTAGTCCTAGAGATCCTGTTATTATGGATATTCCGGTTAATGAAGTAGTCGGCAATGAATTGATAGTCAAAAATGATTTATCAGTGATTTTTAAAGGAACAGAATATGAAATTAATGAAGCAAAAAATTTAACAAGTGTTCGTTTAGCAAGTATACATGGAACAATTTTTGGTGAAACCGCAAAATATAGTAAAGACTATTTAAGCATAGGTTTGATTAGAAAATCAGATCACAAAACTGCTGATTTTGGACTTTATCTAAACAGAGTAATCCCTGGTTTAATAGATGAAGAAGTAAATTACATTTGGGCAGGTGAAGGCTATAGGAAAAATGGCATGTACAAATTAATTAAATTAGACTCAAGTTCTTCCGATATTGGGACTAAAGAGATCTCGCCAAATCTGGCAATAATCAACAATGATTTGAATGAAGAAATCCAAGAAAACAAAAAAAGCGATATTGATCGCATAAAAAAGCTAGCTGGAACATGGCGAATTAATGACAATAAACATGTCGCTGAAATAGTTAAGCCGAGTGCTCAAAAACTAATTGTTGATGAAGAACTAAATTTCTTTTTGGATAACAAAAGACTGGAAATCAAACAGATCAAAAATCTCAATCACCTAGAAATTGATTTATTTGATAAAACAAAAACTTCCATGGGATTATTAGGGAATAGATTCTTGAAAATTAGTTTTGCTTCTTCAAATGGAAGTGAAACCGGATTTTGCTTATACTTAGAAAAAGATTTACCTGAATTACATAATCGTGAAATCAGAACTTACATTGGGTTTAAGGATGATTATTTCCAATCAGTTGTGTACGAATTATTAAAGATCAGATAAAAACAAAATGATGTGTTAAATCGTGGGAACTTGAGGTAACATTTCTATTAAGTTGAGTGAAGGAATTCACGGTAGACAGGGGTGCCTTGAGTTGAATGAAGGCAGATTAATTAACCAGCATGGAGAAGCCTCAATAGATTATTTGGGGGCTTCTCCCATTCTTCATCAGGAAGGTGACAATTTATGAAATCTACTATCCGAGGGATTTGCCTCGTAATTTTGATTATTGTATGCAATTTATCTTCATGTAATTACTCGAATGCAAATTATGTCAGCTCGAAATCTGTAGTAACTATAGATGACCCTGGACAGGGCAATGGTGAAATAGCATTATACTATCTCAACTATATTCCTTTTGAAGAGAATAGTTTCCTAAGTGCAAAAAACTATGTGAATAATGATTTTGAATATAGTAGCAAAGTTTTTTGCATTAATATTGACGGTTCCTATAAGCAGTTATTCTGTGTTAACAAGAGTATTTCCAAAATGAGCCTGAGTAATAAAGAGTTGTATTTGGGGTTAGTTGAGATTGTTGATGATGATAATTATCAAGTTGATCGTATTACCGATAAGTATTCAATAGAAAAGAGAGAACCAAATGGCCAAATAGTTTGGAATTTGGCGCTAGATTATGCAGTAAATGAGATATTCCATTTAAATGACAAAACCTTGTTAAAAACGACGAAGAAGATAGTAATAGAGGATCCAGAATACAAATATTACTTAATTAATAAGAATGGCCAAATAGAGAGAGAATGGGAAAACACCATTATAAGTGGAGCCTACTATTCTGAAAAAAATGAAAATTACTATTTTTATACAATAGAAAATGGGAAACCAGTTATACAAATAGTAAGACCTGATTTTTCTTTGGTTCAACGCTATGAACTTGCGAATAGACTCGAAGAAGTATTGCACTTTGACTTTACGCATGATGATGAGATCTATGTAATTACTACGGATAAAGTGTACTTGATGGCAGCCGATCAATTGATTGAAAAACTGGACATGACAAAGACTCCGAAAGAAAGAGCCCAAGACAATTATTATTTCATTCCTACAAGTTTTTATGCACTAAATGATCTGGAATATATGATTATTGGCGATATTAAAAAAATGAGCAGTAGTTATTTCCAGTCTTATTGGATAAAATTCGTTAATAATTATTCGGAGTTAGAAGTAAGCAGCTTAGATATTACTAATAGCAGCTTTAATATAAAATGTGCTTTTCAAAATAGTCCTGATAATTTGGTCATTATTTGTAAGGATTATGATCATGGTAAATGGAAAATATCGATTCACCAAATTGAGACTATATGGTAATTTTCGATTATTTTTGTTTTCTAGCTGTTCTACGGCAATTATAAAAAGAGTTATTATGGGGGGTTATTAATTATAGTTAATCTATATTTTAGCATATCAGGATTCGCACTATTTACAGTAATTGGTATCATAACTGCGAAAATCAAGTATAATAAATGGAAGAGACTTCAAGATGATAGAAGTCTAATGTATAAACGGGGGGTTTGTTTAGTCGTCTTATTAATCTATGAAATAATTTTATTTAATTCGACATTAGGTTCTAGAACAATGCCCTCCCAGGTTGACATCTCGCCTCTTTATTCACTCGAGCTGAAAAAAAACATAAATATCAAAGAAGTCATGCGCTTCATGCAGGAAGAACATAGTGATGACATAATAATCTCAGAAATAAAGAATAAAGGTGACAAAAAAAATGGACAGAGTGATATTACGGTAATGTATCATTTAAAAGATGTGTCATCTCCATTAAAACTTGCGTCAATTTATGATTTTACTTCTGAGGCGCTTGCAAAGGGTACTTTCAATAGTGAAAGACCAACCCTTGTAACTGAGGATATTGAGGTTTGGAGGGGAAAAACTAATAAAATAACAACAGGTTTTCCATTCACTCTAAACAAGTACTCAGTAGAGACAGTAATTAGAATTCAAAATGTCGTCATTAAGATTTTCGAACAAAATGATACTAATGAATTGCATGGACGATTTATCTCTACGAACATCAAATGGCTTTGTGATGCAATTGAGAAATCACAAGAAGAATAATAACCGGAATTTTTCGAACACTCTTCATTTTAATGGATTATTCACGAGCAAAAGGGTATACGTCCTTTAGTATAGCAAGTCACGGGGAAGGGTATCTTGAGTTGATGGAAATAAGACAATGAATTAAGTTGATGATGAGGCTAAAATATGGCAAGCTGGCAAGATGAAAGCAGTTTAGAAGCGGGGGAATGCTAATTAGGCAATTAGCAAGTCGATAGGTATCATTTATTGTTTATTCAGTCAATCCCATTAACTCAAGGTACCCGTCCCCATTATGTTTCACTGGACATGGTCACCAGGTTCGCTAGGAATCTATTATCATCGGGCATTTCCAGAACAGCCGCACGGATCATTATACCTAGATGCTGATAATTTTTTTGCAAAAGATGAATATCAGAAAGCATTTGATGATACGAAATATGATCTAAAGGTTGAAGATGTGAGTGTTGCAGTTGGAGATATAATTCCTCATGTAGAAACCAAGCAAATCTACATTTTCTACGCTGGCGGAGACAGGATAGCTAGAACAGAGCAAGCTACTAGAACTGCTATAGGTGATTTCATTATTGCAACTAATTATATGCAATACAAGGGATGTAGAC
>JAVBKS010000046.1:0-27702 GCA_031553935.1 Syntrophomonadaceae bacterium | reverse complement strand
ACATTTACTTGAAAAGGCTTAAACTCTTTTCCGGCTTCCAAAACAGTCACTGCAAATTGCCCCTGAAGCTCGTGCGCAGCCATAGCCCCTCCGGCTCCGCTGCCTACTACTACTGCTTTTTTCATTGGTTCTCACCTAATTTAATAATCCCATGACAACAGCTATGCCCGTCCGTAAGCCTTCGAGAAAAATTCATACTACCACCTCCGCCAAGCCCGGCAGCAAGTCCTTCATCAAGAGATGATATCAATTGGCAGGTTGAGGCAGAATAATACTGCTGAAAATAACATCTTTTTATTTCAAACTCCCCTTGACTGCTATAATTAAAATCGATTTCCAGCATTCGGTACAAACCTTTCAAGGTATAAAGCGCAGCGGGCACGCTTCTTATATATAGCATTCTTCTCAGCTTAAGTCCCCACTTTAAGGCATTTCGATAAAGCCTTTCCTTAATCTCAGCAATTGACCGGCCGCTTCGCAAGTAATCCTGGGCAAGTTCATGAGTAAAAATTGCATATCTATTTAAGACTTCTTTAAACTTGAGACCTCTAAAACTTGGAGGATCAACATTAAAGGCCTCCGCAGTTAAATTAAATAAATCGATTAGCTTTTTCTTCTTCAAATATTCCGGGGTATAAAGCGATATTAGCTTATATAGCATTAGTTACCCCGCTTTCAATCGTCGGTAAAAATAGAAAGCAACTAGCGCAATAAGACCATCAACCACAAAGTTAGCTAAAAGTATTAAGTAATGTCCATTGCTCGAAAACAAATATAGAGAAATCAGAGAGGAAGCTGATTTGGCATGTACCAACAAGAAAGGATACACTGCCTCTTTCGGGTGCCGGTACATTTGCATAGCCAGATAGGCAACCACATACATATAGGCTGCAGCCAAGGCCAAGTAAAAACTCTCTCCATTGAAAGCCGCTTGGGGTAAGTCATATCGGATGGAAAGATAATTAAAAAAATTCAAAACCCCATCTGGAAATAATAAAAAAAGTAAACCCAGAGTTGCAAACGAAATTGCTGCCAGCAGACTGAGTGGACGGTATAGTCTCATCGATTTTCTCCTTGCATTAAAGCTTATTATATAAACTGCCAAATTTCGAAAGGGGACTAAACTGAACTTCTTGCATCATGGCTTTACTTTTATTCTTGTTTAATGGAATGTCACCCTGAGAATGCTTTCGCAATAATTCGTAGTTGTTATTGATAAAGCAATTGCTTTCCGAGGGAAAATATTTTTTCATTTCATCGAAAATATCGCCGATAGACTCGTCCCTAATATTGCCAAATGCCAAGGGAGCAAAAACACAGGGGCTTACTTCCCCGAAAGCATCGATATATACCATTTTATGGCCGGCATTGCAGCCGAATTGCTCTTTGCCTTCAAAATGGCCCAAATAATTAACCGTTATTTCGCTCTTTTTATTATATTCGTCCTGCAATTTCACCAGACTTAATCGTTCTGCTTCAGTTATTACCGCATCTTGATTCCAAAAAGCTTCCACAGTTGGTTTGGTCTCACTTAGCCAAGCTTCGTGCACTTTCAGGCTAATTAGGAAATCCATTAAATTCTTCACCTGATTTTGCTTAAGCATCTCTTTAGAAATCACCGCCGATACACTTACATGCAGACCAGCTTGTTTGAAAACCTCTATAGCACTGATAGCAGTATTAAAAGCCCCCTGGCTGCCTCTAATTTTATCGTGTTCTTCCTCTAACCAATGATCCAAGCTGATAGATACATAGTCAAGACCGGCTTGTTTTAGTTTTGCGGCAAGCGGCTCTGTTAGATTAACTCCGGTAGTAAAAAGCTTTAGGGCACAATCATTGCCGGCACTTTTGACAATCTCCACTATGTCCCGGTTAAGTAAGGGTTCTCCTCCGGTAAAGCCCAGCCAAAAAACACCCATTGACTTTAGTTCAGCAATTGTTTTCTTAATCTCATCTGTACTTAGAAGCTTGCCGCTGCGGTTTTTATTATAGCAGTATTGGCACTGCTGCGGGCAAGCATTGGTTAAACTAATCTGGGCATGTGATGGTCCTGGGGTTTTATTTAGTAGATGTTCGTCAATAAAGCGAGTAAATGCACGGCTATTTAACGCCGGCAAATGGGAATGCATAATGAGCTTTTCATCCACATTAATTAAATTAAACTTCGCCATATATTGGGTTAAAAACCAATTCATCGAGGGGTTTAATTTAATTATTTGCTTATTTGCTATCATGGTTTTCAGAAAAATCAAATTGTTCTTTAATGTTGTCATTGGCTTGTGACCCTTCAAACGGAATATTATAAACTAAATTGTATTCGCCATTCTGGCAATAGTATCGTAAAACTTATCAGATCGTCTGGCACTGCTCACAATAAGCACCACATGCCTTTTCAGTCTCTAGATTTTCTGCTCCCCACTGAGCCAAAGGCACAATTGCGGCGAGGAGGCTTTGCCCTTTTTCGGTCAGAGTGTACTCTACCCGTGGGGGAACTTCGTTGTACTGTTTCCGATGAACAACTCCGCTGATTTCCAGTTCTTTTAATGACTGGGACAGCATCATATTAGTTACATCACCAAGCTTTCGCTTAATCTGACTATATCTGGTCGGATTTCCGCTGGCTAACATGCAAAGAATGGGCATCTTCCACTTGCCACCAACCAAACTATGCAGATAGCGGATAGGGCACATCAATTCCTTACCGGATTCAGTTTCAAATGAGCCAGTTTTTCTAGGCATTATAATCCTCATTTCAACAAAGGTATGAAAATAATACCATGTACACTTTTCATGAGTACATGCAAATTTATTATTTCATGTTAAAATCATAGCAAATAATTTGTAATAGTACAACTGAATGATATTCAGCTGTGGAAAATCTAAGGCCAAAGTCTAATTATGCACTAGCATGAGCATAATATTTGTTTTGTTATATCAGGTCGTTCGAAGTACATCTGCAAGAAAAAGCTGTTTTGACTTTGCGGTTGGTACTGCTATTGGCTAAGAAATTCCACATGCAGCAGGGGTAAATGCGGGACAAATCGCACTTGCTATAATACGGGTGTTGATGCTGGCCCCCTGTAGATTCATTGTAGATATAGTTAAAGCAGTAATGGTGACTAAAACGTGGTTTTGATCTAAATTTGCATTTTCTAAAACGGCATTAGTAATCGTAGGCATGGCTTCAATAAGCAGTAAAGCCCCTGGGATGATTTGTGCCCCGGTTAGGATATAACTAAAATACAGCATTTGCTGAAGAAAAAATGTTTCGCCCGTTGAATCCCGGATTGCTATAGTAACCGGGACTCCTATTCGATAAGAAATTTTTGATGGCTCTATCTGCTGAACATTGATTATACTTGCATTCCCATTATTAATCTGCACAGAAATCAGTGAATATGGCGGCGTCTGTAAAAGCGTAAAGGGAATAATACCATTTATTGATAACCCATTTGCTGTGGAAACACATGCATTAAGCATCTCTAAAAAGTCTGTAGAACTGACGGCCGAATCACTACACTGTTCACACACCGTAGGCAAGTTGATCAGCTCGGCTCCAAGAGCTAATAGACGTATATTTAATGTGTAGTTGAAGGCGAATTCATTTTTTTCAAGAAAGTCAACTAAGATGGTGCCACCTTCTATAAAAGCAGATATCCGGATTGAGTCGGGAAGTACCGGAGCGCTGAACGTGAACGAAATAGGAACTGGGAAGACAAATATCTCGCTAAAATTTAGCAAGAAAGTACTGTCAGTATATGTTAATCGCATGTTTACCAACAGCGTTCCCGTGAATTGAAAAAGACCACCGCCTACAGGAGTAAGAACTTCGTCGATTATTGTTGTTTGGTAAGGCGTATGGATTGATGCTTCAATCAGGAAATAGGGCGGATCACCATTTATGGTAAGAAAGATTTCCGCAAAGCCATTCAAGTTTTCAATGGTATCCATAAATACTGAATTTCCTGTCTTACAACAAACCAGACAGTCATTGGTGGGGCAAGGTGGACATTCTGGACATTCTGGACACTGTGGACACTGCGAGCAAGGTGGACACTGTGGGCAAGACACGCAGGGCGAACAATTAATAACACATGTACAGGGATTACATACATTCCATTTATTACAACTATGGCTACGAATGTTTCGCGAAGTCTGCTGCGAACAGGAGCCTGACTGCACATTTTGAGAGTAAATACCCGGATTATTTCCTGAAGAATTAGAATATCTTCTCATAGGGTAATCTCCTTTACTAATACAAATTTGAGAGAATAAAATCATTCCTTAGTGCGAATTCCATGCAAATTATATGCAAATGAATACAATTTTCATGGCCTTTTGCAAAGTATATGAAAACTTTTTAATAAGAAATAAGATTAATAATTAAATTGGTGATACATTGTATACATTAATCTATGTTTGTAGAAAAAAGGTGTGCTTAATTTTTTGGTCCGAGTGGCGATGTTATTGTCAACTGAAAACTGGTCCATTCTACCGGTTGAAAAAGGGTCCAAAAAAAAGGTCGTAAATAGGGAAAAACGAGTAACAGATAAAGCAAATCAAGCAGATGTTAGGTATTAGAGGAATCACCTTTCTTTGAATCATCGTTGTTGCCCGCAAGATTCCTCTCGGTCGAGCGAATAAAAAGGTCCACGTTCGGTTCCTCCGGATTGAGCTCTTTGCAGGCCTGAAATACCGGCAAGGCTTCATTTGACAAGACGAATTCCTCCCGTGCGTTTTTTTCTGTCTGTTACTATTCTATCGTTTATATGGCTTATTGGCCCCAGGAGACAAAAGAATATTAGCTGCCCGCTTGACATCTCATCTTTATCAACCGTACATTCAGACAAATACATCCGTATTTTATTTACATTTTGTTTTCGCCTAATCGGATTACGAGATGTCGCGGGGGCGGACATATGCCAGAAAACAGACCCTATTGCCAATTGGCCGTTAGGGTCTGTTTTTATAAGTCATTTCTTTTTTATATCTTTTTCATCGAAATCCAGGCAACGGTTTTTGGTTTATTTGGTACATTCACTATCCTCTGTGATTGAAATCATCCAGTTTACACCGAATTTATCCTCCAAAGAACCGAAGTACTTGCTCCAAAAAGTTTCTTGAAGCTCCATTATAACTTTCCCCTCTGCTTTAAGGGTCTGGAATGCTGATTCTACTTTCTCTACGCTATCAAGCTCGATTGATATAGACATCCCATTACCAAATTGAATTGGCATGTTTGGAGGCATATCTGCAAGAAAAACGGTATAGTCTTTGCGGTTTGTTAGGCAAGCGTGCATAACAAAATTTTCTGTTCCCTCAATAATCGCGTATTCTTCTGATGGAGGTGCATCCTTATATCTCATAACACTTGCTTTAACCTCAAATGCTTTTTCGTAAAGTTCAATCGCATCCGAGCAGTTTCCATTAAAATTTAGATAGGGTGTAATTTTCATTTTGTCATCCTTTCTCAGTTTTTCTATACTATTCTCTGATTAATTTCGCTCCAAACTTATTGGAGCGGCCAAGGAAAATAGTATTTCCTAATTCGCGCTAAGGTGTGTTTTTAAATGCGAATTAGTATTACTATATCACAGGCAAGCATAGACAGCAATTTTGCTAAGACAACTTGATATCTGCATTTATCCCTTCATGCAAAAAGCCTGACATTTGTAATGTCAGGCTTAAAACTAGAATTTCTTCTTTTTGCGTGCCGCTTCAGATTTTTTCTTTTTCTTTATGCTAGGTTTTTCGTAATGGTCATGCTTTCTAATATCTTGCATAACGCCAGCCTTTTGGCATGAACGTTTAAATCTCTTTAGGGCACTATCAAGGGATTCGTTTTTTCCGACTTTAACTTCGCTCATTGTCTCCCTCCCCTCAATACCTATGTTAAATGCTTTTATATTTTACTATTACTTTGAGCTGTCAGTCAAGTTACCCTGGAGGCCATTGCAGTTTTCTTCCCCCGATGAGATGATAATGCAAGTGATCAACCGTTTGACCTCCATTAATTCCGCAATTACATACTAAACGAAATCCACTGCTCGCAACTCCCGTTTCCTTTGCTAATTGTGCAGCCACAACCTGAATTTGTCCAAGTAAACTGCAATTATCCATACTGACATCTGCCAATGATTGAATATGTTCTTTGGGTACTATTAACAGATGCTCTGATGCTACCGGGTTTATATCAGCGAAGGCAATAATATGACTATCCTCATAGATAATACTCGCAGGTATCTCCTGGGCAATAATTTTGCAGAATATGCAATCTGAGCGGCCAGCCATCTTGTCACCTCCTTAATGTCTATTTATTAGCATATAAATCTCTATCGAAAAATAATAGTAATAGTTTATTATTGATGACATAAACTATTTGATTAGAAAAAACAGCCTCTTCTACTAATACATTCCTACTATCCTATTATTGCATTAATTTAAGGTAATTCTATATGTATACTTTGAATACATGATAACTCTTACAACATTTTAACAGAAAAACTATAAAATTGTAAATTTCCATGAATTGAATTGACTGATATTTAAAGATTATATTATGACTGCTTCATATAAGTCTACCATTTTTACTGGAATTACATGACCAATATAGCTTTCTAAGCAACTAAATTCTAGCTGCATATAGTTATCACTGGTTCCCAAATACCTATGGGCAGCGATTTTTTTCTCAACAAGTAGATCTAGCTTTTTGTTTACTTGACTCTTTCTAAAATCTTGGTTTTTTTCCGCACTTAGTTTCATTAAAGCTGCACTGCGTAGGTTTTTAGCAGAATCAGGCACTTGGTTTTCAAATGTTGAAGCTGCAGTACCTGGACGAGGCGAGTATTTAAATACATGTAATTCAGAAAAAGGCTTCTTTCTTATTAGCTTTTCAGTCGCCTGGTAGTCTTCTTCGTCCTCATCAGGAAAGCCTACAATGATATCGGTGCAAATAGCAGCTCCCGGCAGTTCTGCGTGAATCATATCAATTAGATCACTATAATAACTTACTGAATAATGGCGATTCATAGCCTTAAGAATTCTATCAGACCCACTTTGGAGAGGAATATGCAAATGTCTGCATATTCGGCCACTGGTTTTTATTAAATCAATAATATCTCGGCTCATTTCCAAGGGCTCAATTGACCCCAATCTAAATCTTATTTTACCGGTCACTTTATCAAGAACAAATAATAAAAGCTTCAATAAGTCCCATCCAGCTAAATCCTGTCCATAGTTTCCTATATGAATTCCCGTAAAAACAATTTCTTGGTATCCTAAATGCTCTAGATGCAAAATTTCTTTTATTATGTCATGCGGATCTTTGCTGCGGACCGGCCCCCTAGTTTGGGGTACAATGCAATAAGTACAATTACTCTCGCAACCGTCTTGTATTTTCACGAAACCTCTTTGCCTATCTTGCTGGCTTTCGAAAAATACCGGTTCAATGGTTTTGCTCTGCTGACAGGAAATTCTTACTTCCGAATTCCTAGGGTTTTCAATCCATCTTGATACTATGGCAACGATATTACTTTTTTCAGCATTGCTAATAATAATGTCAATGCCTTCAATTGCTTTTAATTGGTTAGCTTCGGCATTAGTAATGCAGCCGGTCACTACTATAGTAGCTGCAGGATAGTTGCGAATTAAGCGCCTTATTAAGGCCCTAGATTTTCTATCACTTACATGAGTCACACTACAGGTGTTTATCACATAAATATCTGGGCTATCTCCAATTGTTGTTCCTACTCTATAGCCATTTTGCCGAAATCGTTCTTTGATTTCTTCGCTTTCTATCTGGTTCACTTTACAACCTAAAGTATGCACAGCAACTAGCTTATCCATATGGTTTTTATTCAAGATCCTGCCATTCATACAGTATTATTCCCGCTCCAATCAACCCGGCTGTCTCGGTTCTCAATATTCTTGGCCCCAAATTCACAATCTCAGCTTTCAAATTTTCGGCTTTATTGACCTCAGAGGCGGACAAACCACCTTCCGGACCGATAATAAGATATATCTCATCAACTTGCTCATTGCGCCAGTTATGCACTACTTCTCGCAAAGTTTTTGCCGTTTCCTTTTCATACAACACTATAACATGCTTATTCTTCAGGTTTTCTAAGACATCATTCCACTTGCCGAAAGGGTATATCTTCAGCAGAGTGTTACGCCGGCATTGTTTACAGGATTCTTTGACAATTGACTGCCAGCGCTTAACTCTTCGAGGATACTGTTCATCGCTTAAACTAACCGTGCCAAAATCAGTGATCAGCGGAGTCAGTGAAGTTACTCCTAATTCAGTTGCCTTTTGGACAATTAAATCCATTTTATCATGCTTGGCCATCCCTTGCAGCAAATGCAGCCTTAAATGGGGCATATTAGGTTTAAAAATCTGATCTTCAATATACGCCACCATTTTTTTATCCTGTTTTGCCAGGCGCGCTTGAAATTCGTGACCCTCACCATCAAAAAATGTCAAAACAGCTCCATCTTTTAAGCGCAGCGTTTTCGCAATATGCTGAGCTTCGCCATCATCGATGAAGATAATCTTATTTTC
Source organism: Syntrophomonadaceae bacterium (assembly GCA_031553935.1). Classification (GTDB taxonomy): domain Bacteria; phylum Bacillota; class Syntrophomonadia; order Syntrophomonadales; family Syntrophomonadaceae; genus JAISDD01. The sequence goes on along the minus strand of JAVBKS010000046.1, from coordinate 19,142 downwards.
TATTTGCCCACTATTAACAAAAAAGCGGTGCAACAAGCATCACCTCTTAAACACCACTATACTATGCAGATTCACTTTAATCTAAATCTCTTCTGGCTACTACTCCAACCCAGTCAACATCAGTCGCCACTTCAATTATGGTGAAGCCATTATTTTGCAATTGCTGCTCTACTCCCGGCCATCTGCCTTCAACTATTCCTGAACCAAAAAATAATCCGCCTGGCTTTATCGATCCGGCAACCTTGGGGAGTATTTCGACAATTACTTCAGCAATTATATTAGCTATGATAACATCCGGCTTATGCGTATCTAAAACTTCATATATGTCTCCCAGTGAAATATTGATTATCTCAGCCAGGTTATTCTTCTCAATGTTTTCTTGAGCTACTTTAATAGCAACCTCATCAATATCTACACCCAGAATTTTATTAGCTCCTACTAATGCAGCTGCAATGGAAAGTATCCCTGAACCACAACCTGCATCAATAACGAATTCGCCGCCGTTAATATACTTTTCAATAAATTGGAGACAAAATCTAGTGGAAGCATGAATACCGGTTCCAAAAGCCATGCCCGGATCCAATTCGATTACCTTGTCAAACTGCAAAGGCTCATAAGCTTCCCATGAGGGTTTTATTACGAATTTTTCCCCAACTCTAAAAGTGTGATAATACGACTTCCAAGATTCTTGCCAGTCTTCGTCTTGAACCTGACCGAGAATTATCTTGCAGGAATACCCGATTTCCTCCTCAACTAACCTAATACTCTCCTCAATCTCAGGTAGTTGCTTAAAATTCTCCGGAAAATATGCTTTCACTACCACATAGTCGTGATTAATGATGTCAGCGGGAATGAAATCATCATTCCATGTCTGCAAATTCTCATATGTGCGAGCAGATTGCCAGTCTTCTATAGCTACCCCACCGGAGCTATACTTGTGAAATACCCCCGCCACAGCCTCGACACAAGCTCCAACTGTCAGCACCTTAATTTCCACCCAGTTCATTTATGTCTCCTTCAACCCATTGCATCTTTGAATTTATCAATTATTCCTTTTTTATTGTGACCTTTATCATCTTTGTCATTGTAGAAATTTTCCAAAAGCTCTTTTTGAAATTTACTTAGCTTTTTCGGAATCTTGACTCTTATGTTTACTTTTAAATCTCCAAATCGACTGCTGTTTAAGTGCGGTATTCCTTGACCTTTTACCGTTATTATATCCCCAGGCTGGGTACCTTCAGGAACATGAACCGTGTGTTGCATTCCGCCCAAGAGTTTCATCTCAACATCCGTTCCTAGGGCTGCTTGCACGAAATCGATATCCAAAGTAGTAATTAGCGTATAGCCTTCTCTTCGAAACTTTTCGTGAGGTTTTACAATTATAGTTATATATAAATCTCCATTCGGCCCGCCATTACTGCCGATTTCCCCTTCAGATTGGATGCGCAGCCGTGACCCATGGTCAATGCCTGCAGGAATTCTCACTTCAATCTTTCTGGCTTTCCTTACCGTCCCAGTACCTTTACAAGCTGAACATGGTTTTTCTACAGTTTTGCCTTCTCCCCGGCAGCGACTGCAAGTATTAACCGTCTCAAAGCGGCCGAACGGTGTGCTCTGTACTACCTTGGTCTGTCCGGTGCCGTTGCATTGTGCACAGGTGCTAATTTTGGTCCCAGGTTCGGCGCGGCTGCCTCCACAGGTTCCGCAACGCTCTACTCTACTTAGCTCAACTGTTTTCTCTAAGCCAAATATTGCATCTTCAAAGTTAATTTCCATTCTAACTTCACGGTCAGCTCCACGTTGAGGCCCGGTTCTTCGCCTTCCAGCCCCTCCAGAGTTACCAAAAATAATATCGAAGATATCTGTAAATCCACCGCCGCCCATATTTCCAAAATCAAAACCGCCAAATCCATTGCCACCACCGGCATTGCGGCTATCAAAAGCCTCATGGCCAAAGCGGTCGTATAGCTGGCGCTTCTGCGGATCACTTAGGATTTCATAAGCGTCACCAAGTTCCTTAAACTGATCTGCCGAATTAGGATCATCCTTATTAGCATCAGGATGCAGTTTTCTGGCTTTTTGTCTATATGCTTTCTTAATATCTTCAGGAGTAGCGTTTTTTGCTACTCCCAAAACTTCATAACAATCTCTTTTCGTGGACATAAGGGCTCCACCTTCCTTATATTACAACCATTCTGGTTATCTAGATATCGCCAAATATGTTAGTCTTCAACTTTAAAATCAGCATCTACTGTTTGATTTCCATCCTGGTCTGAAGGATTATTTTTTTCGTACATCTTGCTGGAGAGGGCAAAGATCGCCTCCATAAGTGCTTGCGACTTAGCAGTTATATCTTCTATATCATCACCCTTTATGGCTTCTTCCAAACTTTCCTTAGCCGATGTGATGTTTTGCTTCAGTTCATCTTCTGCTTCTGCTTCAAATTCTTTTAAGGTTTTCTCCGCTTGATAAATTGCGTTATCCGCATTGTTGCGGGCTTCAATTTCCTTAAATCGTTTTTCATCCTCTTCGGCGTAGCGCTCTGACTCTTCTACCATCTTCTTGATTTCATCGTCTGATAATCCACCCGATGAAGTTATCATAATTTTTTGTTCTTTGTTAGTAGCTAGATCTTTGGCTGTTACATGAACAATACCATTTACATCTATATCAAAAGTGACCTCAATCTGCGGAACTCCTCTGGGAGCCGAGGGAATTCCCGCTAATTGGAAACGGCCCAAGGTTACATTGTTCTGAGCCATCTTCCTTTCCCCTTGCAATACATGTATATCTACCGAGGTCTGATTGTCGGCAGCAGTTGTAAATGTCTGACTCTTAGCTGTTGGTATAGTCGTATTTCTTTCAATAATCCTCGTGAAAACTCCGCCCAAGGTTTCAATACCTAAGGACAAAGGCGTCACATCTAGTAAGACTACGTCCTTAATGTCCCCTGATAGTATTGCTGCTTGGATCGCTGCCCCAACCGCAACAACTTCATCCGGATTAATGCCTTTAAATGGCTCTTTGTTCAGGAATGACTTAATGGCTTCTTGAACCGCTGGAATTCTAGTTGATCCACCAACCAGAATAACCTTATCTATTTGGGCAGGTTTAAGTCCTGAATCTTTTAAAGCTTGCCTAGTGGGTTCCATGGTCTTTTCCACTAAATCAGCTGTCATATCGTTAAATTTTGCCCGGGTTAATGTTCTTTCCAAGTGCATAGGTCCGTCAGCGGTAGCCGTAATATAAGGTATATTAATATCTGTACTCAAAACCCCTGATAATTCGTGTTTTGCTTTTTCAGCGGCTTCTTTTAATCTATGCAAGGCCATTTTATCATTGCGCAGGTCAATGCCATTATCTTTTTTGAATTCCTGGACCAGCCAATCAATTATGCGATCGTCGAAATCATCACCGCCCAAACGGTTGTTGCCGCTGGTTGCCTTAACTTCAAATACTCCATCACCAATTTCTAGTATTGATACGTCAAATGTTCCACCACCTAAGTCAAAGACCAGGATGGTTTGTATCTGCTCTTTATCCAGACCATAAGCCAAGGCCGCAGCTGTCGGCTCATTAATAATTCTAAGCACTTCCAGGCCAGCAATTTTACCGGCATCCTTAGTCGCTTGTCTCTGGGCATCAGTAAAATATGCCGGGACGGTAATAACAGCTTGGGTTATATTGGAGCCTAAATATGCCTCAGCATCAGATTTCAGCTTCTGAAGAACCATCGCCGATATCTCTTGCGGGGTATACTTCTTATCATCAATCGAAACTTTGTAATCGGTTCCCATTTTGCGTTTAATCGATACCACGGTTCGATCAGGATTAGTTATCGATTGTCTTTTTGCTATCCTGCCTACCAGTCTTTCTCCGGTTTTGGAAAAACCAACAACTGAAGGGGTCGTTCTTTCTCCTTCAGCACTAGCAATAACAACAGGCTCATTGCCTTCCATTATTGCAATTACTGAGTTGGTAGTTCCTAGATCAATTCCTACTACATTTGCCATTTCTTTTGCACCTCCGTACGAGAAAAATTATCCGCTTACTTTTACTAAACAAGGCCGAATAATTCTACCATTTATCAAATATCCTTTTTGCAGGGTCTCTATCACAACATTATTATCATAATCATCACAGCTTTCAATCATTAAAGCTTCATGATACTCCGGGTCGAATGCTTTGCCTTTTTCTGCGCTGATTGTTTCAACCCCTTCAGACTTAATAGCTTCTGTAAAGCCTTTAAGAATCATCTCCACTCCTTTATAAAATGCTTCAAAGTTCTCCTTTTCTTGCGATAATAAAAGCGCTCTTTCTAAATCATCGACAATGGGAATAATCTTTTTTACCAAATTCAAATTGGCAAACTTGAGATAATCCTCACGTTCACGCGCTGCTCTCTTGCGATAGTTTTCCAAATCAGCCAAAGATCTCAAATACTGTTCTTTGGCATTTTTTAACTCAGTTTCGAGGGTTACGATTATCGCTTTATCTGATGTCTCAGCATCTTCCTTGGGCTCTTCGTTAGCCGCATTTAGGTCTTGATCAATATTTTCTTTCAATTGTTCATCCTTTTTAATGGCGGTTAAGTCAATAATATTATCTTTTTCTGTCAATTGGGTTCACCTCAAATACAGTAGTTTATTTATTAAGAAGTGATCAACTAAAGGCGTCTCATTATTTCCTCAATAATTATCTTCATAGACTCTACAGCACCAGCTGCCTTACCATACTCCATCCTAACCGGTCCTATCAAACCAACCCTGCCAACCAGACTGTTATTCTGAAATTCAGAATAAACCAAAGACAGATCTTTCATATCTTGCTTTACTATCTCGCTGCCAATCATAATGTTAGCTTCTGAATCTGAAGACGGTGAATCAGGTGGAATTACGCTATGCAAAAATCCCTCTTCCCCAAATAGAGTCAAAATTCTTTTCAAACGGTCTAAATCTTTAAATTCCGGCTCATTTAGCATATTCAAAGTGCCGCTGATTAATACCTTCTCATCGAGGTTTTCATCAAGCATTACTTCAACTGCTTCCAAAGCTCTTTCAATGATTTTTCGGCGCCTCTTCAGATGATCTCGCAGTTCTTGCAAGTTCTTTCTATTAATATCACCAATTCGTTTGTTCTTGAATGCTCGGTTGAATTGTCCCGCTATTTCATTCAGTTCCTCTGGGGTCACCGATTCAGCTACTTCTATTTGACGATGCATTATGATTCCCATGTCACTGATTAAAAAGACAACCGCTTTGCCCGGTTCCATGGGCAATATCTCCATATGCTTGAATTCGTTTAGGCTGAATGCCGGCAATACAATAAATGACGCATAATTAGTGACATTGGAAAGAAAATTGCCAATTTTCTCGGTAATTTTTAACCACTCCGGCATTTGTCCTGCTAAAACCCCTCTAATGGTATCAAGTTCCTGCTCGGTTAAACTTTCTTTTTCCATCATGAAGTCAACAAAATACCTAAATCCCTGTTCAGAAGGAATCCTCCCAGATGAAGTGTGGAGTTGCTCTAAAAAACCCATCTCTTCTAAATCGGCCATTTCATTACGCACAGTCGCTGCACTGATATTAAGCAAATACTTTTTTACAATTGCACGTGAACCAACCGGTTCAGCAGTCTCTACATAGTCCTTAATTATTGCAGCTAATATTGCTTTTTTTCTGTCATCTATTGGCATGTCATCTACCCTTGTTAGCACTCTCCTTAAGCGAGTGCTAACCATTTATTAAAAAAATATCACCCACGTCAATATTTGTCAAGTATTCCATCAAGATAAAAAGTCAGAAAAGATCAAATTGGAAATAAAGTAGGCCCTCGGCTCTAATTTCAATCTATTATCTTGATAGCATAAAAATCCAGCAGATATATATTTATCTATTGTTTCCTGATATTTGCTCAGTACGTCTATATGATGTTTTTTGCTGAATTCTAATGTATCTATTCCATCAGCAAGGCGCAGTCCTAGTATTAACGCCTCTTCATGGAGTCCTACACTGTTTAAATGCTCCAAAACTATACTCGGAGCCCTTTTGCTACTTAATAGATTCAACACATAGGCGTTGACATCCTCTTCATTTTTATATCTGCAGGCATCTATAAAACTCACTGCACCGCTTCCAAGTCCAAGATAGTTTTCTGAATTCCAATAAATCAAATTGTGCTTGCACCGTCGATTAGGCTTAGCAAAATTCGAAATCTCATATTGCTCATAACCATGTCTGCATAGAGTCAGGGTTGCCATTTCGTACAAATCAGCGGCATAATCATCATCGGGAAGCACGACCTCTCCGGCCATTACGGATTTGCCTAAAGGCACTTCATTACTCAGTTGCAATAAGTAAGTTGATATATGAGCTGGATCGACCGCAAGTGCGCGGCTCAATTTTTCCTGCCAGCTAATCAAAGTTTGCCCCGGAATACCAAAAATCAAATCGATATTGTAATTCTTAAAGCCTAGACGGGCAAGTTCATCAATAAACTCATATATTTCCTTGCATTTATGTAGTCTTCCCAAAAATAACAGCTCTTCATCATTAAAACTCTGAACTCCTAAAGATATTCTATTGATTCCGCTAGCCATAAGAAGATCAAGTGAATTATCTTTATATGTCCCTGGATTAAATTCCATAGAAATTTCGAGATCGTCGGCACAATTGCAATTATTCTTAATTAGTGTTATTACTTCACCAACATAATATGAGCTTATTAAATTCGGTGTGCCCCCTCCCCAATAAATAGATTGAATTTGGTAATTATTTTGCATTATCTCCAAATTCAACTTGGTCTCTTCGATCAGAGCTCTTCCATATGCATGCAAAATCTCGCTATCAAATGCATCTATGGAAAAAAAATCACAATAACCACATTTTCTCAAGCAAAAGGGAACATGAATATACACAGCCAGTTTTCGCAAGCTATTATTCATCTTTTATGCTCATCACCGACATGAAAGCATCCTTTGGAACCTCAACCTTTCCAATTTGCTTCATTTTCTTCTTGCCCTCTTTTTGCTTTTCCAGCAGCTTTTTCTTTCTAGTTATGTCACCGCCGTAACATTTAGCCAGAACATCTTTACGCATCGCCTTTATAGTTTCTCGGGCAATTACTTTGCTACCAATCGCCGCTTGAATAACCACTTCATACATTTGACGAGGAATAATTCTTCGTAATTTCTCGGCAATTGCTCTTCCGCGCGTTTGCGCTCTGTCACGATGAACGATAAAACTAAGTGCATCAACCACTTCACCATTTAAGAGCACGTCGAGCTTAACCAGATCAGACACTTCATAGCCGCTTATCTCGTAATCCAGTGACGCATACCCACGGGTTCTAGATTTTAATGAATCGTAGAAATCATAGAGAATTTCCGCCAAGGGCAGTCTATAGCTAATCATGACTCGTTGGGGGGTAATATACTCCATGGTCACAAAGCTTCCCCTCTTCTCTTGGCAAAGCTCCATGATGGTACCGACATAATCATTCGGCATCATTATCGTTACTTTTACAAATGGTTCTTTAATATTTTCAACTTTCTGGATTGGCGGCCAATAGGATGGGTTTTGAACAGCCATTTCACTTCCATCCGTAAGACTGATTCTATAAACCACACTAGGCGAGGTAGCCAAAAGACTAAGATCATATTCTCTTTCTAATCTTTCTTTAACGATTTCAAGATGCAAAAGCCCTAAAAATCCGCATCGAAATCCGAAGCCAAGCGCATCGGAACTCTCCGGCTCTGCGACTAGAGCTGAATCATTCAAGCGCAGCTTCTCAATAGCATCTCTTAATCTCTCAAAATCAGTGTTCTCAAGTGGGTAAATGCCACAATACACCATGGGCTTAACTTCTTTATAACCGGGAAGCGGGTTTGCTGCCGGTTCTTTCGCTAAGGTAATTGTGTCCCCAACTTTGGTGTCAGCAACATTTTTTATTCCAGCAGCTAAATAGCCAACCTCCCCAGCCTTAAGGGTTTTTACTTCCAACATATAAGGATTAATGACTCCCAATTCCGCGATCTCGAATTGCTTGCCGCTGGCCATCATCATTATTTGGTCACCTTTGTTCACTTGACCTGATACAACTCTTATATATGAAATTGCACCTTTATAAGGGTCGAAATATGAATCAAAAATCAATGCCTGAAATTCATTATTTTCGTCTCCAGTTGGGGGCGGGATACGTTTAATAATTGTTTCCAACAACTCATCAATACCCTGACCCATTTTTGCTGAAATGGGAACAATCTCGTTCCTATCCATTCCCAGCACATTTTCCATTTCTTCCTTAACAAGCTCAACTTCAGCACCAGGCAGGTCAATTTTATTAATACAGCCAATGATCTCTAGATCTAAATCCATGGCTAAATAAACATTAGCTAAGGTCTGCGCTTCTATACCCTGCGATGCGTCTACTAGAAGCACTGCACCTTCACATGCAGCTAAACTTCTAGACACCTCATAGGAAAAATCAACATGACCGGGAGTATCTATAAGGTTCAAAATGTAATCGTTTCCATCTTGGGAACGAAAATTCAAGCGAACCGGCTGCAGCTTAATAGTAATCCCTTTTTCCCTTTCCAAATCCATCTTGTCCAGAAACTGTTCTTTCATCTCACGGGCACTTAAAGCCCCGGTATATTCTAAAATACGATCTGCCAAAGTCGATTTCCCATGATCTATATGTGCAATGATACTAAAATTTCGTATGTTTTCCTGCAAAGCAATCCCCCATAAAGGCGTAATTCAAATCATTAATAAATTATAACCAAAATATCATGCTTATACAATTACAGCTATAAATTGATCATCAATTATAAACGCCCATTATTAATGCCAAGTTTTCGCTTAGCTAACTCAATTATAAGCTCAGTTTCTTGCAGGTGGAATGGGTATAGCGCTAAAACATAGACAATCACTCCAATGATCACATCTATTCCAACAACTAATAACAAGCCAAGCTTTGACTCCAGATCAAAATAAGGCAGCATCAAGTAGTTAAGTGCCCGGATTGCTATTGCCATAAATACGGACGCAATCATCGAATAAACAAGACTGGCAATGATTTTCCGGCCGTCAATATGGCCAATCTTATAGCGCAGACATGCTAACAAAATGAATAGATTGATTATCCCGGCAAATGAGTACGCCAGAGCCAAGCCACACTCTTGCATAATTCCAACCAAACTAAGTGCCGCCCATATATTGGCAATTATCGCGATCACAGAAACAATAACCGGCGTTTTAGTATCTTCAAGTGAGTAAAATCCGCGGTCAACGACCATTGCTCCCGCGTAAGCGAAAAGGCTAAGAGCATAAAAAATCAACACATTATAAATCATATTGGTCATGGCTGGTGTAAATAAACCCTGCTGAAAACAAAGGGCTAACAAGGGTTTGCCAATAATAATCAAACCTACAGCCGCCGGAATCATGATGACAATAATTGCTCGCAACCCAATAGATGTCGCTCTTGTGAACCCCAAGATGTCTTTTTGGGCCGCCAGTACAGATAGAGTTGGGAAAATTGCCGCTGCAATAGAAACTCCAAAAATGCCAATGGGAAAGTTAATTATTTTCTGAGCGAGATTAAGTGCTGTAACAACCCCAGCGCCTAAATTGGAGGCTAAGTTTTGGCTGACAAATGCATTAAACTGCCCTAGCCCCAAACCAATCATCACCGGTACCATTAAGGCGATAATTTTCTTAAACCCCGGATCCTTCCAATTAAATGAAAGGTAATAACGGCAGCCGGCTCGCCTTAAGGCAGGTATTTGAACTAAGAAACTAATAACTGCCCCTACTACGACCCCATAAGCAAAAGCAGTTATACCAAAACGATGAACTAAGCAGGCTCCGATAATAATTATAAAGACATTATATAGAAGACTCCCCATTGCAGGGGCTAGAAAATTTCCGTTAGAGTTTAGGACACCCATAGAGAAGCCATTCATAATCATAAAAACCGTTTGAATAAACATGATATGGGCCATATATACTGCCAAGCCAAAATATTCCTGGGGTAACCCCGGCACTAACAGCCTGATTAAGTCAAATGTCAAAGCATATGCCGGAATCAATAGAACTAGCATAACTATCATGGTATAGTTAAATGCGATACTAACAGACTTCCAAGCCTGAGTTCTATTGCCTTCAGATAAATAGGCACTAAAAACCGGAATAAGCGCTGATCCGATTGCGCCACCCGCCAGTAACAAATATAGAAAATCCGGGACCGAAAAAGCGGCACGATATGTATCAGTAAAATAGTTTATCCCAAAATAATAAGTCATTACCACTTCACGACCATAACCAAGCAGCCTGCTTAAAGAAATAGTTATGATCAATAGGAAAGCAGCATTTGCTAAACGGTTTGCCGTTTTATTCAGAACAACCCCTCCATCAAGTGATTTGCATACAAATGCGAGACACTTGCTTCCGAAATCTTGCCCTCACCAATCGTGGTTAGCGGCCATTTATTACTGAAGTAATTGAATTTCCTATGGCATGAAGGTCAACCTCATAACTATTGCCCAGCAAATCTAGGTTTAACTTCTGTTTGCTATAATTGAGGGCAACCACTGGTTCCGGTTCTTTGGAAAGCAGTTTATTAATACCTTCATTACTAACATTAAGACCAATGACAACTATTAATAACAGTATAAATATAACTGTTAATTTTTTTATGAGCGAAATCATTTTTCTGCCTTTAAAACCTCGAGCAAAATGTCGGCAAAAAGTTGGGTCGAATACTTGCATTCTTCCAGAGTATTTTGATCACTGCCGAATTCAAGTAAAAGTGCGTGATTATGAAACTCTTGATTATATGTTCCGGCCTTTGTCCGCACAGCTTTAATCAAACCAGGATACAGTTTGTCACTCTGCTTTTTTAATCTATTCGCAAAATCCAAATTTTCTTGCCAATGATCGTGCTTCTTTCTTTCGTTAGTTCCAACTATTATCAAGATAACTGCCGCCTTCTCTCCATCTACAGTGATAGTATCAGCATTCTTTAGTCCAGGTATACTGTCCCTATGGATATCGAAAAGAGCAAGAAGCTTATTCGGATTCTGGGCAATAACTTTATTGACGGTTTCTCTTGAATTGGTATAACTTTTATTGAAATCCGGAAAATCGTGAACTGTACTGATAAAATCGCATTCCAAGCCCTGCAGGCTCAATGACTCGCTAAGGCTGACAGCAACATCATTGATCAGCCCTTCTTTTTCCACCCGAGCATCACCGCTGTCCGGAATGTAACTCTCTCCAGAATGAGTGCAGTATAACGCAGCTTTTTTGCCTGTAAACAATTCAAAATAGTCGCTATTCGTATTCAAAGGGCTGTCGGCAGCAATAATTTCCGGTGACTCCGAAACTATTGCTTCGCTTTTGGGCTCTATCTCTTCGCTCTGGCTAATATCATAATCACGATCAGTAGTAGCTAATGCTTGAATATTTGCTAACAATAAATCCCGGGGCAAATCATGTCCCAAATAATCATGCTTTACCTTTGCTTCCTCAGGATTAGCAGTTATCATTACACTTGCTTCTTGTAATAGAAGCTTGCCAAAGTCATTGCTGATTTGTAATCCAGATAGAGACCCCATCACTGCCTCTCCGTTCAAATTGACCAAATGGGTAATTTGGCTCCATTTATTAAAATCAATTCCAACACCGATAAAGAGCAATAACATAAAAACCTGCATTAATAACAATGCTCTGACGAATTTATAAATATTCGATTTTCTCATCTTGTCCACCTCAGCTTTCGCCCGGAGTATAGACAAGAATATGCTAAAATAAACCAAAAAAGAACTCAACTATTTTGCAGTGTAAAACTCTACAATCATAGTCAAGCCTTTGACAGTTGAGAACAAAAAAACCGCTCCTTGAAATCCAAAAGTAGGGCACCTGAGCAGTTTTCTTTTGAATGTAAAAATGAGTACTCTTTTCGGTTTTGGGGTGTGATTACCTGGAAACGTTTAGACGTTCTTTAAGACGTTCTTGAAGCTCTTGGGAGAAATTAATACCAGCTTCATCACCCAATACTTTCAAATATTTTGGTACGGAAACATTAATGCGCATAGTTGTCATATCGTTTGCACGGCGATATTTTTCAAAATCAATGTCTATCCATGAAACGAGCTCATTGCTATCATGTACAGGCTCTGTTGCTGATGGCTCGGGAATAGCTCTCCCATCATCTTGTTCACAATTACCCCAAAGGCCTATAGCATCACGAGCCATATAAATGGCTTCTGCTAAGTCGTTCCCTTGAGTATTAATATCAAGGTCAGGGATAGTTACAACATACCCGGTTTTAGCTGGAGTTAAAACAACTGGATACACTTTAATCAAATTGACACAGTCCTTTCGGGTCGGTGATTTAATATAATTCCCGACGCTTGATTATTTTTTTAGCCAATATTTCATCGATTTCATTTTGTCTAGATATTGGCTCGTTGGCAATTCCATTCGTGTAAATGGTGTGGTCGTGTACTTCTCTTTTCTTCCACCACCCATTTCGTTCAAGGAGCTTAATTAAATCTTTACGTTTCATTAACCTCCCCCTTCGACTTTATTATACACATTAGTTGTGTATAGGTCAACGAGAAGCGATGAAATAGATAGACGCGACTCCTAAAATTTTACTACCCAACTTCCCAAGCAAACTTTACAATAAAGAAAATTCTATAAAATATCGAATTGGATTACAATGATTGCTAATTTCAGCTCGATAATTTGCAAGTCATTATTGACGCCAATTGAACACAGAATATGTTCAATCAGGTCTTGATTTAGTTTTCTGCAAATGGTATAGTAGCTAAAGTTGATTAAATATTCAGATAGGAGATGACATTGTGGCGAAGAGTAAAACGCCAGCTAAGCGCGCCCGTAAAGCCGAAGAAAACCGTTTACGTAATAAATCTCGTAAAAGTCGTTTGAATACAGCTTTTAAGAAATTCGAATTATCTTTGAAGAGTGATGATATAGATAATACCCAAGAGACTTTTTTGCAGTTAACTTCGATTATCGATAAGTGTGTCGGCAAAGGAATCCTGCACAAAAATAATGCTGCTCGTAAAAAATCAGCAATTGCCAAAAAGTTTAATACTGCAAAGCTCAGTCAAGCGGCGGAATAAGCGCTCATTTACTTAAGATAATTTTGGCCTCCAGATGAATGGAGGCCATTTTGTGCTTGCTTTTTATTCTTGTTGAGCGGCACGTACATTGTTTCAGAAGAGTTAGCTCTGTACCTTTTCAATTGACCTGACTATCAAATAAGCAGCTTCACCCCTGCTGGTTTCTGTATCAGCATTAAAGGCGTCGGGCATATAAAAAGTATTAAGGCCCTTGGCTATAGCGACGTAACCTCTTAGATCCGGGGTGATGGACTTGTCTTCTGCCTTTACATCAGCAAAAATATCAGATTGCGCAGCAATTTTGTCTAGGCGCATAGCTTTGATGACAACCTTAAGGGCTTGAGCGTGGGTAACTTTTGCTTTAATATCCGTATCTGAGCTTACATAACCGGCATTGACACAATATCTAAGTATTTCTTGATCACTGAGATTAGCTATATCCCAGCTTCCATTGAATGCACCCCATAGAATTCTCAAGAAATCAGCCCATATGATACTCTCATCCGGCCTAAACTGGCCTCCATTAGCAACCACGATTCTAGCCTGCCCTAAGGCGCGAATCTCTTTCTCTGCAAAATGACCGCTTATATCGGAAAAAGCAGACTGCCCTTGGTAATCAATGATCACATTGCCATCGCTTCCTAGAGGGGTTCCACTCACTGCATCAATACAAGCGAAGGCATTCCTGTTCGCAAGATCAATAGGCACATAAACCGGTATGATCCTAGAGTAATTATCTTTATTATAGGCTACCGCGTAACAGAGCGTCAAAGGCGCTTTAGCTAACCATTGATCATTCAATTTGCTTAAGCTCATGGCTTTACTTGGATCTACGAAATTCCAATCATTCCAATTTAGATTGTAACCTATTATGCTCTTATCAACTCCCGACACCGTAATTCCTATTGATTGTCCATTACAGGGAATTCCATTTACTAATCTCGTGAATTCAAAACTATGCTCTCTCGGCGCAGGAGCAATTGTTTTATCCTTCATTAGCGGAATGACTTGATTATCAGCATTTTTTTCTAAACGCAATGATGAAAACAATTGAGGCTCAATTTTTTTAATTAAATCTTCAGCAACGGTCTGAGCTTCAGCGCGGCCAATCGTGGCTTCTTTATCTAATCGATTCCAGCAGGAATAATGATAAACTCGTCCCGAATTAGCATCTATCGAAGCGCTAATGCTTAAAGATTGATCCGCAACTTCCCAATTAAAGTACCAGAGCTTTTTATCTTTGTCACTCCAATCTTGGTTAAGATTAAAACTGGTTAATCTAGCTGTTGCTGGTAGAGTAAAATACTTCTGCAATGCTTTTATAGCATTGTCCTGAGATAAAATCTGACTGTTTTTATTGAGCTCAGCGATTTCCTGGGGAGTAAGATTAACTGCGCCCTCGTCATTAGCAGCTTTGCTGTTCTCCCGCATCGCTCCGGCCATCGCATAAGTATTAAAATCATTATTTAAGTATTCTCCCGGGGCCAATTGTAATAGTTGACCACTATTAGCATCAATCGCTCCCCCATGCGGATTGGTAATTCTTGCGACTAATTTAGCATCAATGCTTCTTTTCGAACTGTCAATCGGCTGAGGTTTGTAAGGCAGCAAGTAGCTTAATTCAATAACTCCAGCATCTCGAAATGCTTTGATTGCTTGTTCTTTAGAAACTACGTTGGCAATCTCCGGAACTACTCCTTCAGTCCAGTTCAAATAATAGCTCATCAGTTCTCCTGAGCGAGCATTAATTTCCATACCTGCGTAATTATTTGATACCGGTACTCCATTGGCATATCGCTGCCATTGAAATGAATAATTCGGCTTATAGTTGAGGGCTATAAGCTGGTTAGCAACTGGTATTAATTTCATTTGCTCATGCTTTAGAGGTACTAATTGAATTATCTTAGCCTCAGCTATCTTTTGTGCTTCCGCCAAGGATATCTCCGCTCCTTGGGGCTGAACATTGTTCCAATAATTATAGTTAACGATATCTCCATTGCGGCTGCTTACCGCCACATTTAGGCCACCTGCTCCGCCCGCTTGATCAGACCAGTTTAGATTCCAGTTCGCCTGTTCCCCATAACTATCAAAGCTATAAGTAAAATCTTTGAAATTTTCCGGGATTACTACAACTTGCTTAACTATCGTTACTGCTTGTTCTAAAGTAATCTTTTCCTCTTCGGCATTAGCAGGCATTGGGATAGCTACCAATGCTAATACGAGTACAATTAAGAATGATGACAACAACTTTTGCTTTTTCAGCAATTGATCCCCTCCTTTATTATTTGCTATTAATACGCCTATGATCCTCTATACTTTCAGTCTCAAGCATTATCACTACCTGGACTTTAATATAAATGATCAGCATCAAGGCGAATGTAATTCCCGGATACCGGCATATCTGCAAATTCTCCTAAAGGTACTTCGTTATTCAAATAACTTCCAGTAAAAATTTCCGCATCACTGCTAATTACTCGTTGAGGTGTAAGATTATGATAGTTTAACCACTGCTCCTGTTTTCTTCTCGCAGCCCTGCCCTAATTTGATCGAGTTCAGAACGGAATTCTACTTTACTGCTTGATTATGCCTATTGGCTTCTTTAATTGTTGTCCCCACAATATTTATTATAGTTATTATTTGTAGGGGCAGCGCCAAAGACCGGAAAAAACATTTTCCGGTCTTTGGCATTGATATAATGTCACTATAATAAAAATTCCCTGTTGTTATTAGATATTTTGGAACGCTGCCGGATAATAATTCCTGCGAGCTGCTTTTCTTAACTCACCTCTAAAATCGGGATGAGCAATCTCAATCAAAGCATCAGCTCTTTCCCTCAGAAATTTATGCCTTAGATCTGCAATGCCGAATTCAGTTATTACCACATCTGCCAGTTGCCTAATTACTGCAATTTGCGTACCTGCAGGCATTTCAGGAACAATTGCTGAGACCATTTCTCCCGAAGGCAATTTGCGTGTCGAATTTAGCAATGACATAGCTTGCCCACCTTTAGACCAACGGGCTCCGACTTGGAAATTATTCTGCCCGCCAATTCCTGAAATCTGCCGATGACCTAAAGTATCACAAGCCATCTGTCCAGATAGTTCAACTAAAAGCGTATTATTAATAGCTTTAACACAGTTTTCTTGAGCAATAATTCTGGGATCATTAAGAATAGCTGTTGAGTACAAGTTAAATGCCGGGTTTTCAGTGCAGTAATCATATAATTCTTGATCACCTAGCACGAACGTAGAAACTGATACCCCAGGATATAAATTCTTCTTGCTGTTATTAACTATTCCTTTTTTAATCATATCCAAGTGTCCGTTTACTAATACTTCAGTGTGAATGCCCAGGTCATGCTTGCCCTCTAATAGTTTTGCAACAACTTCTGGAATTGTTCCCAATCCAATTTGGATGGTGTCACCATCATTTATCAATTGGGCAACATAGTTAGCAATCGAAGTTTCTTCGTCAGTAGGCACAAACATACCGGATTTGTAAACTACCACATCCTGTGAGATTTCGATAAAGCAGTCGAATTCAGAAACATGCATATAATTGTCTCCAAACACAACCGGCAGTTTATCATTTACTTCACATATTACTAATTGAAGTTTTCCTACTTTTCTGCCTTCTCTAATTGCATGCATATGCATAAAATCACAGAATGATAGATTGACAAAACCATTCTTATCAGGTGGAGTTGTCATTATTGCATAAGCATCACAAATTGGTGCCATATATAAATATGAATCATCTGCTTGCGCCAAAATGACATCCCTATACTTTTTGCCTGCTAACTGTCTATTAGGTCCAGGAAGAGCAAATGCTGTAAATGCCTTTAATTTTCCGAACATTTCTTCATTTACTTTTTCATCCCAAAGTGCATGCGGAGTCATAGCTAATGTTTCACCGATCATAAAACTATTTAATGATTTGGCTCGGTTAATTATAGCTTCATACAAAGCTGGGGTATTCGACTTATTTCCGCAGTCCATGAAAATCTTCCAATTGTCCTGCAGTTTATTGGCTGCCTCAGTATGCGACATTAATCTGCTTTGGTAGTAATCTTTCCAATTATTAGCCATATTATTTTTCCCCCTAACCAATTAATATTTTAAATCAGTAATAGGTCCATAATTTAATCATTTCTTGTTGCCAGAACAGGAGCAAATATTTGCGAACATTTAATATTTTGTGTATCATTCATATTGGACGTCTGCTCAACTATGGTTTTGATGCTTAATTTTTGCGGGTTAGCATACTATTTCAAAGTAGACGTCTGATAGACTTAAAACTTCCTTAATCATTACAGCTAGCTCCTTAACTTAAACATTCTACTTTTCTCTACTTACCCTTGAACTCCGGTTTACGCTTTTCCACAAAGGCTTTCATACCTTCGGTATGATCTTCGGTTGCGAAAATAAATGCAAAGGACTTTTGGTCAAATAGTAGGGATGATTGCATATCATAATACATCGCATTGTTCAGGGATTGTTTGGTGATTTTGGCAGTAATAGGAGCTTTGCTGGCCAGTTTCTTTGCGATTTTCATTGCTTCATCTAGCAAAGCATCAGCTGGAACAACTTGAGTAACCAGACCTAAATCCAGAGCTTTGTTCGCATCGATTGGGTTTCCGGTCATTATCATGTATTTCGCCCATGCAGGCCCGACAACTCTCGTAAGTCTCTGAGTTCCGCCAGCTGCAGGAAATAGGCCTAAGTTTGATTCCGGCAGTCCCATCATGGTGCCTTCGGCAGCAATTCGAATATCGCATAGCAATGCGATCTCTAACCCGCCTCCAAAAGCGAGACCAGCAATAGCTGCGATTACAGGCTTTTCAAGTCTTTCAATATCGAAAAATATTTTGTGGGAATTATCAATGAATTTTTCGATATCAGCAGGAGTTACAGTTAACATAAAATTAATATCTCCGCCAGCCGCAAATACTTTCGGGCCGCCAGTCAGAACTAGTGCCTTCACTTCGTCATCACTATTAACTGCTTTTACGATCTCTGCTAAATCATCCGTGACATCGGAATCAATAGCATTCATAACTTTGGGACGATTGAAGGTAGCAATCGCTACTCCATCTGCTTTTTCGTAAAGCATAGTCTTTAAATCCATTTTTGTCCTCCTTATCAGTATGGGGGTACGCTAAGTCACAGACCAAATCCATGTACCTTAACTGCAGATTAAGTGCTCGTAACTACTCAACTTCGATTAACACACCATCAGCCTGGGCAAGCCCACCGCAAAGGGTAGCTATTCCATATTTTTCGCCTCTGGCTTTGAGTTCGGGAATCATGGTCATGGTTAAGCGTATTCCGGTAGCGCCTAGTGGGTGGCCTATAGCTATGGAGCCGCCATTGACATTAGTGATATCTTTGAAATGCTGCCACTTGCCATCATCGCCGTCACTTAATATCTTGGTTGAGGTCAGGGTAACTGCGGCAAAGGCTTCGTTGATTTCGAGTAGCCCTATATCCGTTGTTTTTAAACCGTGCATTTCGCAGGTTTTCTTGATTACATTGCCCGGCGCAGTTGCTATATTGCTATAGAATTCAGCTACACTGGGTACTTTGTAAACTTTAGCTACCGGCTCTAACCCTAAGGCTTCAGCCTTGGCTCTGGTGGTCATTATTAACCCGGTTGCACCGGCATTTAAACTGGGGCAGTTTCCAGCTGTCACTGATATACTGCCATTAACTGTTGATAATTTGGCAAGTTGCTCATATGTGGTTCCCGGTCTTGGTAATTGATCCTTGTCAAAGATGATGGGATCTTTGCCTTTGCCTTGGGGTATTTCTAAGGGGAATATTTCGCCTTTGAAAAATCCTCTTTCGAATGCTTTGCCCCATTTTTCATGGCTTAATACTGCCCATCTGTCTTGCATTTCTCTGTCTATGCCGTATTCCTTAGCTACATTAGCCGAATCCTGGGCTACTACTCCAAATCCCGGATAACCAGCTCCTACTAAGAA
>JAVBKS010000011.1:0-113828 GCA_031553935.1 Syntrophomonadaceae bacterium | reverse complement strand
ATTACAAATACGCCCTCGTCCGCGAACTTTTCGTCGCCTCGTATCTGGAGCTTTTTATCCTAGTCTAACGCATATAATTCGGTTTTAATACGTTCATTAAACAGGCCGCCCATTTATGCTCATCCTACGCCTGCTAACTGTTACCAATTACTTTCAAAACGCTCAGTACTGGGAAAACGATTACATTGCTCTGTCAAACCGGTCCCCTGACGCCGGAGCATAGAAAATCTCGATCGTATTACTAGCCAAGAGACGAAAACAGAGCTGCACAGGAGTCATGGTAAGTAATTATGTATCATGCTGCGAATTAACAAAATGGCTTAATTTAGCATAGAATGCTGTATTAGAAACTTCGTTTCCAAAATACTTTGAGAACAAGTATCAATGTAATTCTTGCATATTGTTATATTCGTTGAATGGAGAAAGAGTTATGGTTGATAATTATTATATAAATACTACCAACAGTATTCGCAGGCAAATATTAGGTTTAGATGCATTGGTTAGACTTGAAGACAAAAGGATGGTTCCTGCTATCAATTTTGATAATGCAGCTACTACGCCGGCGTTTAAGCAAGTTGCATGCGAAGTAATGCAAAAGCTAAAATGTTATGGTTCTATTGGCCGCGGTAAAGGGCAGAAGTCCGAGTATTCATCCGAAATTTATTCTCGGGGTCGAGAGATAGTAAAAAGCTTCGTTGGTGCAAACAGTGATAGCTACACAGTCATTTATGTAAATAATACAACTGACGGCATGAACAAGTTAGCTTCAGCTTTGATCGAAAACCCTAATGATTTGGTTTTAACTACCCGTATGGAACATCATGCCAATGATTTGCCATGGCGGGAGCGTGCTAAAACCTTGTATGTTGAAGTTGATGAACTAGGCAGGCTTATTATTGATGACTTCGAGCGACTTTTGAATGATCATGATGGCAAAATAAAATATGTAACAGTAACGGCTGCTTCTAATGTCACCGGCTATGTGAATGATGTTCACTACATTGCAAAAATCGCCCATAAATACAGAGCTAAAATAATTGTAGACGGGGCCCAGATCGTGGCCCACCGCCCATTTTCCATGCTGGGCCGAACTCCGGAGGAGAGTATAGATTATTTTGTGTTCTCAGCTCATAAGATGTACGCACCTTTTGGTGGAGGTGCAGTTGTTGGTCTTACGGATGAACTTAACCGTCATATTCCTAAGTTCTATGGGGGAGGTATGGTTGACGCAGTCTGTGACTATATAGTGAATTATGGCGAAGCCCCTGATCTTTATGAGGCGGGCTCTCCTAATTATCCTGGGGTTGTGGGAATGCTTAAAGCCATTGAAATGCTTAATAGTATTGGATTTGATTATGTCAGAAGCCACGAGCAACAATTGCTAAAATACTCTTTGGATGAACTTAAACAAATTCCTGAAGTTATCCTGTATGGTGACAATCAGAATTTTGACGACAAGGTTGGATTACTAGTATTTAACCTGCGGGGTATTACTCCTGAAAATGTTGCCAATATGCTTTCTGCTTACAGTGGGATCGCTGTGCGGCATGCTGCCTTTTGTGCCCACCCTTATGTGCGCCGGTTGACAGAGGGATTAGTAACCCAGGGTGATGTTTTATGCACGCCTCCCCAGGGTATGGTGCGAGTAAGCTTCGGAATTTATAATAACAAAGCAGAAGTGGATAGTTTCCTGTCAACAATAAAGAGAATTATTCGCCTTGGTTCTACAGATGCCAGGTCTGATGTTGGCAGTGCCAAGAGTTTATCAGCGATAAGATTGCCTAATGACAGAGGATAGTTACAAAGTAAGAGATGAAAATTATTGAATACCAAAGAGGTTGATTTACGCCTCTTTAGTATTTATTTTTCGATAGAAGTCTATGCTTCATTTTTGAAAGCTGATTTAGTTATTGAATCGGAATTTGCCTGCGCGAATCATTATGTTTGTTTTTAGGGAGAACCAGTATTAATACTCCATTGGTGTATTCAGCGCTTATTTTCTCGTGAATGATGTTGTCGATATGAAAGCTGCGCGAGATTTGGCCCTGGTAACGCTCCTGCCGTATAGTTGAATACGCTTTTTCATCAATGGATCTAGAGCGATTTACTGTTATGGTCAAAACATGATCTTGATATTCAATGGCTATATCTTTTTTATCACAGCCGGGCAAATCGATTTCCAGCAGGTACTTGTCGCTTTCTTCTTTAATATCTGTGCGCATATTGTGGCTTAGATGGTGAAATATACTATGATCAGGAAAACTATCGGTCCAGTTGGCATTGTCAATAAAACTCCTAAACATATCATTCGCTGACAAATGATGGTGATGATGAGGCATCAAGTCTCTAGGCAAAACACTCACTCCTTAAGTTTAATACTAGTATTTTTTCAAAATGTGAGTATTAATATGCATGCAGTGCTGGAAAAGCATATTGATTTAGATTTACCGGCGATAACGTTTTTTTATTTTTCTATTTAGTTTGCCTTCTTCAGAAAAAATTGCCTGATGTCTTTGCTGTTGTGATGTATCACCGAGAAAACTGGTTTCAAATCCTTTTTTAACGACTAATGAAATACCATCGTCAAATGTCAAAGCAATCGGTTGGTTTGATTCTCCTAGAACTAATATATATCCGTTTTCTTTTAACAGAGGCTCGTTCTTAAGATATTTGCGGATTTCCTGTTTCAAGACGGAAAAATTCCGCGAGGAATGGTGACCTTTGCCATGAATAATGATAAGTAGTTTGAGATCGTTATCAACACCCCAATCTAAACTATGTTTGATCTTGGCAAGTGCTTCCTCAAGGCTTAAACCATGCAGGTTTAAAGTCTCTTTTTTCATTAGTGCCGTCCTTTCTTACTTATTTAAGATAACGCAAATGGGCTTATCTACATTATATAATTGGGCCAATTATATGTTATCATAGAGTATACATTAATATATTTGATATGGTTAATACATGTTATTCAAAACGGAGATATTTATAAGAGGTGTGCCAGGATGACATTGGAATTACTTCAAGGATTGAACAAAGAGCAAAAACTAGCTGTACTTCATACCGCTGGACCATGCATGGTTTTAGCCGGGGCAGGCAGCGGAAAAACAAAGGTTTTAACTAATAGAATTGCTAATTTAGTAAATGATTCAGCCAGTCCTGATTCTATTCTAGCTATTACATTTACTAATAAAGCTGCACATGAAATGAGAAGTAGAATTGTTTCGATAATTCCTAGCTTTAATGGTCAATGGATTCAGACATTTCATGCCGCCTGTTATAAAATTCTCAAAATGGATATTAATCATCTTGGCTATGACAAAAATTTTATTATTTTAGATGATGGTGATAGCAAGTCAATAATAAAATCCATATTAAAAGAGAACCATTACTATGAGATTAAGCCCGAAGAGTTGCTTTATCCGATTAAGCAAATCAAAAATAGTTTAGCTGACCCGGAAAAATACTTTATGGACCTAAAAGTTCCCTATGAATTGCGGGAGAAATATTGGGAGATCTATCGCGCGTATAGCAGACATTTGAGGGAGATTAATGCCCTTGATTTTGAAGATCTTATACTTCTATGTATACGCTTGTTTAAGGAACACCCAGCTGTGCTTGAGAAGTATCAGAATTGGTTTCGTTATGTAATGGTTGATGAATATCAAGATACTAATCTGTCACAATATATATTTACTAAATTATTATCAGCGCGCAATAAAAACATTTTTGTGGTTGGAGATCCGGATCAATCTATTTATAGCTGGCGGGGCGCTGAACCGTTCAACATAAAAAGATTCATAGAGGACTATCCAGAAGCAGAGATTATTGTAATGGAACAAAACTATAGATCGACTGGCAATATACTAACAGCTGCTAACAATGTTATTCGCTTTAATAACGGACGACAAGAAAAGAAACTTTTCACTGAAAATGGTGTTGGCGAGATGATAACATGTTATTGCGCCCCCGACTCTTTTCAGGAAGCGAGATTCATTGCTGAAAGTATTGCAGAACTTGTAGATAACCAGAATAGCGAGTACCGGAATTGCGCAATCTTTTACAGAACCCATGCTCAGTCAAGAGTTGTGGAAGAAGCGCTGGTACGTAGAAGCATTCCATATAGAATTATTGGAGCCAGCAAGTTTTATGAACGCAAGGAAGTTAAAGACATATTAGCCTACTTTAGGTTGATATGTAATCCCAATGATCTTCTGAGTTTTGAAAGAATAATAAATATACCCAAAAGAGGAATAGGACAAAAGACGCTTAGCAAAATTAGAGCCTTAGCCTCTGAGAAGAGTATTCCGATCGTTGATGTCCTGGCTTTCCCCGATGAAATATCAGGTTTGGGACGTAAAAACCGGACCACTTTAGAAGAGTTCTATGGTATGATTCAATTCTTTTTAACTCTAAACCAGCAGGGAGTCTCTATAGCTGAGCTATTGGATGCGGTTCTAGAGGCAAGTACTTATATCGAAATTTTAAAACAGACCGACCGTCTAGAAGCTGAGGCCAGAATTGAGAATATACGCGAATTGCGTTCTCTTGCCATTGAATTCGAAAATATGGGGGGATCTGGCCTTGAGGAATTCTTGGCTGGAACTGCACTGGTTAAGGACACTGAAGACTTAGATTATTCTGATTCTGTCAGCATGATGTCTTTACATGGTGCTAAAGGGTTAGAATTTGACTATGTGTTTATATCAGGGATGGAAGAAGGAGTTTTTCCTTCTTATAAATCTGAAGGCATTGAGGAAATAGAAGAAGAGCGGCGGCTTTGTTATGTCGGAATAACTAGAGCCAAAAAGAAGTTGTATCTTACACATACTGTTACCAGACTTTTGTATGGCTATGAGAGAAGTAATGCTCCTTCACGGTTTTTGAAAGAGATACCTGAAGAGCTGTTCGAAATACCAACGCAAAGAGTTGCCATTAACACGCCGATACAAGCTGGAGATCAAGTAATGCATCGCAAATTTGGTCTTGGTAATGTATTAGAACTCCATGAGGATGGCATAATTGCAATAATAGATTTTGAAAGAGGCGGACCCAAGATGATGCGTCTGGATATGGCTCCTCTAGAGAAATTAGGATAATTGAATTAAGGAGGAACCTAAGGCTTGGACGCTGACAAACATATTCACGAACGATTGTCAGAATTAGAGGAGCAGATTCGTGAATATGATTATCATTATTATATATTAGATCAACCATTAGTTAGCGATAATAAATACGATGCCTTGTTTGCGGAATTAAAGCGAATAGAAAGTGAACATCCGGAGCTTATTGCTCCTAATTCGCCTACCCAACGTGTAGGTGGAGGAGCGCTTGAAAAGTTTCCTGCCTTGCAGCACAGCAAGCCCTTACTTAGTTTAGATAATGCCTTTTCATTTCATGATTTGCTCGAGTTTAACAGACGCCTAAATAAAATAACTGCAGATTTAGAATATGTTTGCGAATTGAAGATTGATGGCTTATCTATTGCAGTAACTTATGAAAACGGAATACTAAAGCAAGCTGCAACACGAGGTAATGGGATTATGGGCGAAGATGTTACCCAAAACGTTCGCACCATAAAGAGCATTCCTCTTAAATTGAGGCGGCCGATTCCTTTTCTGGAAGTTCGGGGCGAGATATTTATGCCCAAACAGGAATTTTTATATTTGAACCAGCTGCAAGCAGAGGGAGGAGGGAAGCTTTTTGCCAATCCCCGCAATGCAGCAGCCGGATCTTTACGTCAACTTAATCCGGTGATCACAGCTAATAGGAAACTGGCAGCCTATTTTTATGATGTGATTTTAATTCAAGGATATGAACTAAATAGTCAAATCGAATTATTAGAATTTTTAAAAGATATTGGCTTGCCTGTGCAAAAGAGTTATGTAAAATCGAACTCGATTGAGGAAGTATATGAATATGTGCAAGCAAATGAAACCGACCGTCATGAATTGCCTTTTGAGATTGATGGGATTGTAGTTAAACTAAACAGCTTGCATGAGCGTTCAAAGATTGGGGTAACTGCTAAGAGTCCACGCTGGGCAATTGCCTACAAATTTAAGGCTGAAGAAAAGGAAACTAAGCTACTTGGGGTGGAATTAAATGTTGGGCGTACGGGTATCATTGCTCCGACCGCCTTGTTACAACCGGTACCAATTGCCGGCACTACAGTCAGCAGAGCTAGTTTGCATAACTTCGATCTAATTAGGGATAGAGATATCAAAATAGGTGATACAGTATTGATTCACAAAGCCGGAGATATTATTCCTGAAGTCATTGAAGCTTTAGTAGTAATGCGAACCGGTGAGGAAGAAGAAATCAAGCCGCCTCTGGAATGTCCGGCCTGCGGGAGCGCAGCCGTGCGTTTGGAAGGCGAAGTTGCCTACCGCTGCGATAATATTAATTGCCCGGCGCGTATTAAAGAGAGCCTGGTTTTTTTTGCTTCCCGTCCGGCAATGAATATCGAGGGGCTTGGGCCAAGCATGATTGAACAATTGCTGAAAAACGATTTAGTGCATAGAGTTGAGGATTTGTATGCTCTTGATGCTCAACAATTGAGCAAGCTTGACAATATGGGAATCAAATCAGCCAACAATCTGCTAAACGCAATCGAAGCCAGCAAAAGCAAGCCTTTGGCATGTCTTATTCTAGGCCTAGGGATTAATCTAGTAGGAGCGAAGACCGCCAGATTATTAGCGGAAAACTTTCTTGATATAAATGCTTTTTTCGAAATAAGTGAAGATGACTTGTTGAGGATCCCAGAGATAGGACCCAAAATTGCCGCCAGTATAGTAAACTATTTCCAAGAGCCGCGAAATATTGAATCTATCCGTAACTTGATCAATTCAGGGGTTAATTATACTGCCGAATGTAATCGATTAACCGGAATTTTAGAGGGCAAGATTTTCGTGCTCAGTGGGGGATTGGAAAAATACAGCCGCCTGGAAGTAGAAGAAATGATAAGTAATTTGGGAGGAAAAATAAGTTCCAGTGTTAGCACGAAAACTGACTATCTTATCCTGGGAGATAAACCGGGTCAAAAGCTTAAAAAGGCCCAAGAGTTAGGCATAACTATTATTGGTGAAACTGAACTTGAAGTTATTCTAAATCGCACCAGCATGTCTGAGCAGCCGGAATTATTATAATAGTTATTTTTCTTTCGAAATGTATGTATACAGGATAAAACGTGTGTTACTATTTTCTTTTTGGTATAATGATGGGCATAAATTTATGGCAGGAGGTAGGGCATGACAATAAGTAAGCAAGAGGTCGAAAATGCAGCCTTATTGGCACGGTTAAGAATTGATGACGAAGAAATCGAAGAATATGCACGGCAATTGAGCTTAGTCCTGGCTTATGTGGATAAGCTGAATCAGCTGGATACATCGCAAATCGAGCCTTTGGTTGATATCTTAGCAGTAAGCAATATTTGGCGTGCCGACGAATGCAAACCATATGACCGAAGACTGGATCTATTCAAGAACAGTGCCTATGTTAAGGATGAACAATATGTTGTTCCCAAAATAATGTAAAGGAGCTTTACCGATGGATTTATGGGAATTATCAGTACAAGAGATGTCTGAATCTTTGAAAAAGAAAGAAATTTCTTGTGAAGAGCTTTTGCATTCGGTTTATGAGCGCACAACTCAAGTTGATAGCCAGGTAAACGCTTTTATTACTATGGTTGAAAAAGAGCAGGTAATTAAGAATGCCGTAAATTGCAAAAATGCCCCGGAAAGTAATCTTAAAGGAATTCCTTATGCCCTCAAAGATAATATATGCACTTCTGGCGTAAAAACCACTTGTGCTTCAGTAATGTTAAAAGATTTTGTTCCCAGTTATGATGCAACCGTTCACAGAAAACTAAAAGAGCAAGATGCGGTCTTAGTAGGCAAACTCAATATGGACGAATTTGCCATGGGAACCTCAACTGAGCTCTCAGCATTCAAAACAACTAGAAATCCTTGGAGCTTAGATAGAGTTCCCGGAGGTTCATCAGGAGGGTGTGCGGCTGCAGTTGCCAGCGGCGAAATCCCCTTTGCTATTGGTACAGATACTGGGGGATCGATTCGACAGCCGGCTGCTTACTGCGGAGTTGTTGGTTTAAAGCCAACCTATGGCAGAGTTTCGCGCTGGGGTATAATACCACTGGCTTCTTCCCTAGACCAGGTTGGAATAATTTCCAGAAATGTTGGCGACTCGGCATTAGTTCTAAATTCTGTCGCCGGTCATGATCAGCTGGACTCAACTTCAGCAAGGAATGACTGTCCAGATTACCGCAGCTTTCTGAATTCCAACATTAAGGGAATGAAAATAGGGGTTCCCAAGGAATACCTGCAACTTGGAATTGACCAGCAAATAAGAGATCATTTTGACAAAGCCTTAGCTTTATATGAGCAGCTAGGCGCCCGGATTGAAGAGGTATCTTTGCCCCATTCCGAATATGCCCTGGCAGCTTATCATATTATTTGCCCGGCAGAAGCGAGTACTAATCTTGCTTGCTTAGATGGAATCCGTTTTGGCTATCGAGATATCGAATCCGATAATGTATTTGATTTATATACCAATTCTCGGACACATGGTTTTGGTAATGAGACCAAGCGCAGGATAATGCTGGGGACTTATGCCTTAAGTGCTGGATTTTATGATGCTTATTACCTCAAGGCACTAAAGGTTAGAAGGCTTATTTTAGATGATTTTATTAAGGTATTCGCTAGTTTCGATGTTATTGCAGCGCCAACAACGCCGACAACAGCTTTTAAAATTGGTGAGCAGGTAGGGGATCCACTTACCTTATATATGAACGATATTCTAACTGTGCCGGTTAATATGGCTGGATTACCTGGGATTACAGTACCTTGCGGTTTTGCTGAAGGGCTTCCAGTCGGCTTGCAATTAATTGCCAAACCTTTCGAAGAGGGAACCCTGATAAGTTTTGCAGATGCCTTGGAAAGAAATACCGATTATCACACGAGAAGACCTCATCTGGAGGTGAAGTAAATGACGAAAGATTTCGAAATTGTAATTGGTTTAGAAGTTCATGTTGAACTAAAGACTGCTAGTAAACTTTTTTGTTCATGTGCTAACAAATTCGACCTTTCTCCTAATGTGAACATATGCCCAGGGTGCGCAGGTTTCCCTGGGATATTGCCGGTACTGAACGAAGAAGTGGTTGAATTAGCGATCAAGACTGGTTTGGCTTTGAATTTCGATATATCTGAGTATAGTCGCTTTGATCGTAAAAGCTATTTTTATCCAGATTTGCCTAGGGCGTATCAGGTGTCGCAATTCAATTTTCCAATATGCAAAAACGGTCATTTGGATATCGAAACTGCTGAAGGCTTAAAGAGAATCAGTATTAATCGCGCTCATTTGGAAGAAGATGCCGGGAAGCTAGTTCATCAGGGTGACATAACTACGACTAGCCTCTCCTATGTTGATCTGAACAGATGTGGGGTACCGCTCTTAGAAATAGTGTCGGAACCGGATATGAGAAGTGCTCAAGAAGCGCGGACTTATCTGGAAAAATTACGTACAGTTTTGCTTTTTGCCGGAGTTTCTGATTGTAAAATGCAGGAAGGGTCATTGCGTTGTGATGCTAATGTCTCGGTAAGACCTTGGGGACAGTCTGAATTAGGAACTCGTACAGAAATAAAAAACCTTAATTCTTTCCGGGCGTTGGAAAGAGCTATTGAATACGAAGCCAACCGTCATATGGAAGCAATTGAAGATGGGGAAGAACTATTCCAAGAAACCAGAACTTGGGATGAAGATAAACAAATGACTCGCTCCATGCGGACCAAAGAAGACGCCCATGATTATAGATATTTTCCCGATCCTGATTTACCTCCGATCATAGTGTCTGGGGAATGGATTGAGAAAGTGCGGGCAATTATGCCGGAATTACCTGCAGAGGCGCAGGCAAGGCTCAAAGAAAAAAGTGGTTTGTCAGATTATGATGCCAATTTCCTGACATCCAGTCCAGAATACTTGAAATTTTTTGATGCTTGTGTTGAAATCCATGATGACCCGAAAACCGTTTCCAACTGGATAATGGGAGAGTTTAGCCGCTTACTCAACCAAGATAATATTGAGATTAGTGAAGCTAAAATATCACCCGATAAGCTGGTTGCATTGTTAAAGATGATAGACCAAAACCTTATTAGTGGTAAAATGGCTAAAACTGTTTTCGAAGATATGTTTTTGACCGGCAATGATCCTGATATAATAGTAAAAGAAAAAGGAATGTCGCTTATTTCCGGCGAAGATACCTTATTACCAATAATCGAGGAAATAATAAATAATAATCCAAAAGTGGTTGAAGATTATCGTAATGGAAAAGGTAAAGCTATGGGCTTTTTTGTGGGACAAATCATGAAATCGACCAAGGGGCAGGCTGATCCAGCTACGGTTAACAGCCTGTTAATCAAAGTACTAAATGATAAAAACTAAGATAATTCAGGTAAGGCTTTGAGTTTTCTTTGACCGCAAACAAACAAAATATGAGGAGGTCATTTAATGATAGGTTTTGAAAATAATAAAGAATGGTTTAGAGAAAAGGATGCTAAACTGTTCTTGGTTGACACTACTCTTAGAGATGGTGAACAAACCGCGGGGGTAGTTTTTTCAAACGATGAGAAAATTCAAATCGCTAGATATCTGGATGCTATTGGTGTTGATCAGATTGAAGCTGGTATCCCGGTAATGGGAGGCACCGAAAAAGAGTGCGTGGAAAAGATCGTAAATTTAGGTTTGAAATCGAGCATAATGGCATGGAATCGCGCTGTAATCGAAGATATTAAAGTATCGTTGGATTGCGGAGTCAATGCTGTAGCTATTTCAATATCTAGCTCAGATATTCATATTGAACATAAGCTGAAAACGACGAGGAATAAAGTTCTAAAACAAATGAGCGATGCCGTAAAGTATGCCAAGGACAATAATCTATATGTCTCTGTTAATGCTGAGGACGCTTCGCGCTCTGATATGACTTTTTTGACTGAATTTGCTATCGTTGCAAAGAAATCGGGTGCAGATCGTTTGCGTTTTTGTGATACAGTTGGCATTCTAACTCCATTAAATACTTATAAGTTCATTAAGACTTTAATAGATGCAGTCCAAATTGACATAGAAATGCATACCCACAACGATTTTGGAATGGCTACTGCTAATTCATTAGCTGGAGTTTATGCTGGGGCCAAATACATTGGAGTTACTGTTAATGGTTTAGGCGAGAGGGCAGGAAACTCGAGCCTGCAAGAAATTGTCATGGGCCTCAAGCATTTAATGAAAGCGAATATCAATTATGATACTTCTGTTTTTAGAGATATTGCCGATTATGTTGCTAATGCCTCAAACCGGCCCATACCAGTCAGCAAACCAATCATAGGAGCAAATATTTTTGCCCATGAGTCAGGAATACATGGAGATGGAGTGATCAAGAATCCTCTTAATTATGAAGCTTTTACACCGGAAGAAGTAGGTTTGGAAAGACAGATAGTAATAGGCAAACACTCCGGAAGTGCGGCGATAGTTTCGAAGTTTAACAATGAATATGGGTTAGAAATAACTGAAGAAGATGCTCAGAATATTCTGCCGCTAGTTAGGGATTTATCAATAAAAGTTAAGAGGTCTTTATTCGACAAAGAATTAGTATACATTTTTGAAGAATACAAGAAGAAGAGGTAGAGATTATGGGGAAGACGATTGCAGAAAAGATTCTTTCGAACAAGAGCGGGCGTGATGTCTATGCTAAAGACATCGTGGTTGCAGATTTGGATTTCGTAATGGGTCAGGATGGGACTTCGCCCCTTGCTATTCTGGCATTCAAAGACATGTTAGGAGAAAAGGTTTTCGATCCCAAAAGAGTTGCTATGATAATAGATCACAGCTCTCCCAGTCCTTTGGAAGGCGTGTCGGACCTGCATCGTCAGATGCGAGAATTTGCTGTAGAACAAGATATCATACTCTACGATATCGGTGAAGGAGTCTGTCATCAGCTAATGCCCGAACAAGGACATGTTGGACCTGGAGATTTGATCATCGGAGCCGATTCTCATACTTGTACTTATGGAGCATTAAATGCATTTTCTACCGGAGTTGGCTCAACCGACTTAGCGGCAGGGATGATATCCGGCAAACTTTGGTTTAAGGTACCGGAAACTATAAAGTTTATGGTTAATGGTAAACTGCAAAAGGGAGTTTACTCTAAGGATCTAATGCTGCATCTAATTGGCGACGTAACTGCTGATGGCGTGACTTATTTGGCAGCTGAATATTCAGGACAAGTAATCTCTGACCTCAGTATAGATGGAAGGTTAACCATAAGCAATATGGCGATAGAAATGGGCGCAAAATGCGGATTGATGGAAGCTGATGACAAAACAATGAACTGGATGAAAGAACACAGCAACCGCGAATTTACGCCGGTTCAGGCTGATGCGGATGCGGTTTATGCTGATCTTAGAGAATACGATGTTACTGATTTGGAGCCGCAGGTAGCGAAACCGCATACGGTTGACAATGTTGTAGCAGCAAAAACCTTAGCCGATATTAAAGTGCAGCAAGGCCTAATTGGAACCTGTACAAACGGTCGTATTGAGGACTTGAGAATTGCCGCCTCGGTCCTAAAAGGCAGGAAAATTGCGCCCCGTACCCGGCTAATCATTGCCCCGTCTTCCAGAAGCGTTTTTAAACAAGCTATAAAAGAGGGGATTATCGATACCTTCCTAGATGCGGGAGCAGTGCTTGTTACTCCAGGATGCGGGCCATGTGTCGGAACCCATAATGGAGTACCTTCTGATGGGGAAAATGTTATATCGACAGCAAATCGCAATTTTAAAGGCAGAATGGGAAATAACAAGGCATTCATTTATTTAGGATCACCGGCTACGGTGGCAGCATCACTTATAACTGGGTATATTACTGATCCCAGGGAATTCATAGCCTAGAATTGGAGGTCTTTTATGTTATTAGAAGGAAGTGTTCACAAATTTGGTGATGATGTCAATACCGATTACATCATTTCAGGACGTCATAAATTTAAGACACTCGATATGAAGGAATTAGCAAAGCATGTTATGGAGGATTTAGATCCAGATTTTTATTCGAAAGTAAATTCCGGCGATTTCATTGTTGCAGGTTCAAACTTCGGGTGCGGATCCTCAAGGGAACAGGCGCCCTTAGCAATTATTAATGCCAATATAAGCGCAGTTATTGCCAAATCATTTGCCCGGATTTTCTATCGCAACTGTATTAACACCGGTTTACCTTTAATTGAATGTGATACAGATTTAATAGATCCGAATGATAAACTCGCGGTTGATTTATCGAAGGGAATACTGCACAACCAAACCAAAGGCATCGATATACCTATAACACCTTTGCCGGCAGTAATGCTAAAAATACTATCTGACGGCGGGCTAGTGGAACACTTTAAAAAGTATGGAGAGTTTAAGTTTGATTGATAGGAGCAATAATATGTCTCATAATAAGATAACTTTTACAAATGGGGTACTGCAAGTACCTCATAATCCTGTAATCCCATTTATTATTGGGGATGGAACCGGACCGGACATTTGGAATGCTGCCGTAAGAGTTCTAGATGCTGCCGTCGATAAGGCGTATAACGGGCAGCGGAAAATAGTTTGGCAAGAAATTTTTGCTGGCGAAAAGGCTTTTGCCTTGACCGGAGATTGGTTGCCTCAAGCAACCCTAGATGCGATTCAAGAATACTTAGTTGCAATTAAAGGGCCTCTGACTACACCGGTCGGAGGGGGGATGCGTTCATTGAATGTGGCTCTGCGCCAGAAGCTGGACCTCTATGTATGCTTGCGTCCAGTTCGCTATTTCGAAGGGGTTCCTTCACCTTTAAAGCGGCCGGAAGATACTGATATGATTGTCTTTAGAGAAAATACTGAAGATATTTATGCGGGCATTGAATATGCTCAGGGCACTAAAGAAGTCCAAAAACTCATGGAATTTCTTGTAAATGACATGAAAGTTAGTAACATTTTAGCTCCCAGTCAGTCGGGATTAGGTGTTAAAGTGATTTCTGAACTGGGAAGCAAGCGTTTAGTTAGGGCTGCGATTGATTATGCCATCAAGAATAATCGCCGCAGTGTGACCATAGTTCATAAAGGCAACATCATGAAATATACAGAAGGAGCTTTCAAGAACTGGGGTTATGAAGTTGCACACCAAGAATTCAAAGATCAGGTTTTCACATGGGATCAATATGAGGCAATAAGTAAGGAAAAAGGCCAAGAAGAAGCAGAGAGTGTCCTAAAGCAAGCGGAAAGCAATGGAAAGATAATTATCAAGGATGCAATTGCTGATATATTCTTGCAGCAAATCATAACTCGGCCGAAAGAATTCGACGTGATTGCCACCATGAATCTAAATGGAGACTATATTTCGGATGCCTTGGCGGCACAAGTAGGCGGTATTGGAATAGCGCCGGGGGCAAATATTAATTACCTTAGTGGGCACGCGGTTTTCGAAGCAACCCATGGGACAGCACCTAAATATGCTGGCCTGGATAAGGTTAACCCTTCTTCGGTTATTTTATCTGGAGAGATGATGCTCCGTTATTTAGGCTGGACTGAAGCTGCCGATTTGATAATTAATAGCATTGAAAAGACGATTGCTAACAAGACCGTGACATATGATTTTGCTAGATTAATGTCAGAGTCAGTTGAGGTTAGTTGTTCAGGTTTTGCCGATGCATTGATTAAGAATCTTTAATAGCAATTGGAACGGAGCTAAGTCAATGAAAATTATTGAATTATACAAAAAAAAGAAACCGGTATTATCATTAGAGATATTTCCACCCAATATGATTTTTCCCATAGAGACTATCTTTACAACACTTGACGAGTTGCAGCAATTGAATGCCAGCTATATTAGTGTTACTTATCCGGGCGGATCGAATAGATCGAGAACAGTTGAAATAGCCGCTCGCATCAAGAAGCAATATGGCATCGAAGCCCAAGCTCATTTGACTTGTGTTGGCCACACTGAAGCTGAAGTAGATGATATTTTAAGAGCATTGCAAAAAGAAGATGTACATAATATCATGGCGCTTCGTGGAGATCTTCCCGAAGAAGAGAACTTTGACATTAGTAAACAAAAGTTTAGATATGCTAATCAGTTAATTGAACGGATAAAAGCGAATAATGACTTTGGTATTGCGGCTGCCGCTCACCCTGAGGGACATCCGGAATGCAGCCGCTTAAAGGAGGACCTCTATCATCTTAAGAACAAAGTTGATAGTGGCGCAGATTTTTTGATCACTCAATTATTCTTTGATAATCGCATCTTCTTTGATTTTTTGGATAAGGCTAGAGCCGTTAATATTAATTGTCCGATTATTCCAGGCATAATGCCAGTATTAAATGCCAGACAGATCAAAAAAATGATTTACTTAAATGGTGGTTCTATGCCGGCGAGTCTTTTAAAGATCGTGGATAAATATGAAAACAATGAAGCTGATATGGAGAAAGCAGGTTTGGAATACGCAGTACAACAGCTGCGAGATCTTGTAGAAAGCGGTGTTGATGGTATCCACTTATACACCATGAACAAATCGCAACAAATCACATATCTAGTTAAAAGTATTGGCTTAGCATAGTTAAAACGCCCGCAAATAAGCGCTACACTGAATTTGCGGGCGTTTAATTAGGACATAAAACTAGGCATTGATATCAGCAGTGTTAAAAATTAATCCAATCGTTCCTGGGCCAACATGGCTTCCGATAACCGGAGTTAATTCATAAATGGGAATTTCTAATTGATAAGAAAGTTTGATGCGTTCTGCTAAGCGCTGTGCATCTTCTAAATTACCAGCATGAATTAGAGACAAAAATCTTATCTGTTCCATATTTTGCTCAAACATAGTAAATAGCTGATTATGTGCGCGGGCTAAGGTTCTAACTTTCTCTTGGGGTTCAATCAACCCCTCTCGCAAAGCTAAAATCGGCTTAATTTGTAGGGCATTGCCAAAATACTTACTTACTTTGCCGATACGGCCCCCCCGGAACAGGTACTCAAGGTTTTTGGGAATGAAATAAATGTAACTATTGTCGCGAATATTTTCCAGCACTTTAACAATTGCATCAATGCTATAACCGGCACTACTTAATTTACATGCCTGCTCCACCATATAACCGGCTCCCGAAGTGGTTGACAAGGAATCAAACACTACTACATTGATATCCTTGCTCGAAAGCATTTCTGCCGCCATTTGCGCAGACTGAATTGTACCGGATAACTTAGACGAAATAACTATGATAAGGGCATCATCACCGGGACTAACATCCTTAAAGGGGATCAAGAAATCACCTGCAGAAGGCTGCGAGGTCTGCGGAAAAATATCTTCGGTTAGCATGCGCTGGTAAATTTCACTGGGCTTAATATCAATCCCGTCTTTAAAAACCTCATTGCCAATATGTATGTTTAAAGGAACTATATGCAAATTAGGATAAATATCTCCTAAATCAGCGCGAAAATTTGCAGTGCTATCGCTAATAATGTGACAGGTCATCTGATTCCTCCTATGGCGTAACTATTGTATATTGAATCCTTAATAATCTAGTATCTTAATAAATAACACAATAAAGTTTCAATAGCAAATAATCCATGCGAATGCTTGCATTTATATTGATTATTTTGCATTTTTTATACGAACCGGTCTTCAAAAAGGCAACTTAATAGAATCGTATTCCCACTGCTGGATTTATAGTTTTACTAAGAAACCATTACATGAAATTGCTTATAAAAGCTACATAACTTATTGACAAGATTAGCTAGCTTCGAATAATTGTTTTCGCTGGCAGCAACTTCAATCAAAGCGGCTTGGTCTGACAATGACTTATAGCCATAAAGTCCGGCAGTCCCTTTAATATCATGGCTAATGCTTTTGATTACAGGTATGTCTTTATCATTACAGGCCTTAAATAAAGCTTTAATATTTTCATCCATATAGTTGTAAAATTCAACAATTAGTTCTTTGGAAAAAACAAATTCGCTATTAGATTTGACTGCAAACATTTCACCGGAAGGATTTAGAGTTGAGTCAATCTCATTTAACAATTCGTTTTTGCTAAAGGGCTTGGCAATATATGAAGTACAACCAACTGCGAAGCATTTTGCTTTATCCTCTTTAGTAACGTTGGCGGTCATTGCAATAATAGGGATGCTTTGCAATTCGCTGTTTTCGCGAATAAATTTCGTAGCCTCATAGCCATCCATTTGCGGCATTTGCATATCCATTAGAATCAAATCAAAGGGATGCTTAATAAGAATGCGCAAACATTCAAGCCCATTATTGGCAACATAAACATTATAACCGGAGTCCGACAGCATTTGGCTTATTATTTGCTGACTCAAATGGTTATCTTCAACCAGAAGTAAATTGTTCGGATTTAGTTCTAATACCGGGCAACTTTTTCCCAAAAAATCATTAGTAGCGATTTTATCAAATCGAATAGGGTCATCACTTGCTTGTTTAACCGGCAGACTGATAGAAAAAGTTGAGCCGCAGTTTACCTTACTCTCGAATGATATTTTTCCGCCCATGTTCTGCAAGAGTTTTTTGCAAATAAATAATCCCGAACCAGTTCCGCCATACATACGAGTAGAGGAATTGTCGCCTTGTATGAAAGGTTCAAAAATATTTGCTTGGTTATCATCATTAATTCCGATTCCGGTGTCACTAATATCAATTCGGAGCAAACTCGAAGCATTAGAGCCAGTTTCCACCCAGGCACAGATATTTATCGTACCAGCATTAGTAAATTTGATAGCA
Source organism: Syntrophomonadaceae bacterium (assembly GCA_031553935.1). Lineage (GTDB taxonomy): Bacteria > Bacillota > Syntrophomonadia > Syntrophomonadales > Syntrophomonadaceae > JAISDD01. The sequence goes on along the minus strand of JAVBKS010000011.1, from coordinate 96,025 downwards.
TTTTGCAGCAGGCTAATAATTATTTGCCTTAGCTTCAATTGATCTAACTCTACGACCGCGGGCATTGATGTATCTATTTCATAAGTAAGTTTTAGGCCTTTACTAGTAAGCAGATTATCAAATAAGGAAATACAGCTCTCTAATAGATCATTCAAATTGCAGAGCTCAGAGCAAACATGATTTGCACCAAAATTAATATCAGAGACATAAAGGATTTCGTTTACACGCGTCAATAAATGCTCGCTGCTTTCGCGGATAATACAATAATTATCATACAGAGTGTCATTCATATTAGTGATTTGGCTTTCGGCAACCGACAATGCTCCCAGGATACCAATAATGGGTGTTCTCAATTCATGATTAATATTGGCAAGGAATTGGGATTTCGTTATATTTGCTAATTCAGCTTGATCTTTGTAGTCCTTCAACAAGCCATTATCACGAAGGAAAACCATATAATAGGGATCGGAATTTGGAGCTCTGCCGATAATAATTCTAATAGAACTGTACTGATTTACACCGTTCAATTGAAAAGAAAAATCCTCACTGTAATCATTTTTTTTCATAAGAGTATTATTTATCTCGATTATTTTCTTCTCAACAAAACCAAATTTAGCCAATATGTCATTTAGGAAAATTTGCTTTCTGGTGTCAATCGCTAGGTTCATAGCAATTTGTTCTTCTATGTAAAATGCATTCTTGTCGCTATCTAATACTGCAATTAACTCTGGGATATTTCTCATAGTCTCGATAATAATCCGGTTCATTTTTGACTTCATCCCGATTGTATTTTTAAGTTTTAATAGGGGATTATGCGAACGAATATAACTAGTTCTATTAGTTAATACGTGCGTATATGGACTGAACCCATTTCTCCTCGCAAGCAAGCGCTTTTTCTCCAGGTCAGGTGACTGCACCAGAAAGAAAACTAATATAGAAAATAGGATCAGTTTGAAAAGCAGATCCATGATTAGCATATGTACACTCCTTCCACAAAAATTCACCAATAATTCCCAAATGTAAATAATTAATTGCGTATTATTGCAATTAATACTCCTATTAATAAAATAGCGCATTTGTTTAGCGAAAATTGTATAACGAGGTTCAAAATGTAATAAAAAGCTTGTCGAAGGAAAGCGAATAATTGTCTTACATGTTAATAAATGTAGGGAGTGCAATAATCGATGCGCAAAGATAAAGGATTTTGTTTGCTTGTGCGGAATTTATACTTTCAATCAAATAATTTTATGGAGGGAATTTCGTGTTATTTAAACAGAAGCAAGTAGCTATTTATGTATTTATTGCGCTATTAATGTCGGTGTTGATGATAGGCAGTGCCTCAGCTGTGAGTAACAATATCAAAATATTTATAAATGGCCAAGAAATTTATAGTGATGTGGCGCCGGAAATCAAGAATAATCGAACTATGGTGCCGATAAGAGTTATAAGTGAAAATTTGGGTATGAGTGTGGAATGGGATGCAAACAGTCGAAGCGTAATAATTAATAACAAATCAAGTCAAATTACGCAAAATACGGTTGATGATAGCAAGACCACTATTATGGGAGAATCGGTAGCAACAAGCGAGCAATTGCGGAGCTTACTTAAACGCAACAATCCAAATGCTCCAGATCTAGTTGATTTGTATTTATCCATTGGACAAGAATATGGAATAAGGGGAGATTTAGCCTTTTGCCAGGCGGCCAAAGAGACTGGGTGGTGGAAATTTGGAAACCTTGTAAAACCAGAACAGAATAATTATTGTGGGCTTGGAGCAACGGGAAGCGCTGCGACCGGTGATGAGGATTTACATAGTGCCGACCCCTCAAGAGTATATTACATCGTCGGTGATCATGGGGCCTATTTTGCAACTCCGGCTGATGGCGTCGAAGCCCAAATCCAGCATTTATATGCATATGCCAGCACTAAACCATTGCCGGCTGGTAAGAGTATCGTTGATCCTCGCTATACGCTAGTAACCAAAGGCATAGCAGTTTATTGGAGTGATCTCGACGGACGGTGGGCGGTTCCTGGAGTTGGATATGGTAATAGCATTATTAATGACTATTATAAACAGAGTGGGGCAAGTGTTAACAAAGGTGTTTCCCAACCCAAAGACAGGCTTTCGCAACTAGAAGAAGAGAACATGATGCTAAGGCAAGAGCTGCAGGCCTTGAAAGCACAATTAAACAAGTAAACCTGGTGCATAAAACTATATAATATTACGTGAGTTAAGTTAAAAATATAAACATATTAATTACTGTTTAGGAGAAAAATTATGGAACAAGTATACGAAAAAATATGGCAAATTCCTGTTCCTCTGCCCAACAACCCTTTAAAGGCAGTCAATTGTTATGTTGTTAAAGACAAAAATCGCAGCTTAATAATTGATACTGGCTTTAATACGCCGGAATCTAAAGCAGTCCTTTTTGGGGGACTAGAAGAGTTGGGAATTGATATGACCACAACTGATGTGTTTGTCACTCATTTGCATGCGGATCATTCCGGGCTTTCTAGCAGCCTCAAAAACGATACCAACCATGTATATATCAGTACTACTGATGGAACATTTTTAGACTTATCTGCCCCGCTTAATTGGCTAAATATTATGTTAAGCAAGCAAAACCTTATGGGGGTCCCCGTAGAAAAACGGCTGACCGTTGAGCAGCATCCCGGATATAAGCATAAAATTGATAAAAAGATTGATTTTACTCTAATCGAGCCGGGGTTGATAATTAACATTGCCGATTATCAATTCGAAGTGCTTGATCTCCATGGGCATAGTCCGGGACAGCTGGGGTTATGGGAGCCTAATCATGCCATATTGTTTAGTGGAGATCATATTTTGGATAAGATTACACCAAATATTGGTTTCTGGGATTTACAGAAGGACTACCTGGGGGCGTTCATTAATAATCTCAAAAAAATTAAGGATTTGCCTCTTAAGACTGTATTTCCGGCACACCGGCAAATTATTAATAATCCCAATGCCAGAATTGACCAGATAATCGCCCATCACGAAAAGCGCTTAAATGAAATTCTTAAGGTCCTACAAAAAGGTCAGCAGATAATGTACGACATAGCCGCCAGCATCCCTTGGGATTTTAGCGGCGGACAATTCTTGGACTTTCCGCCCTTGCAGAAATGGTTTGCAGTAAGCGAAGTCTTTGCCCATATGGAACACTTGGAGTACCAAGGAAAGGTAAGTAAGGAAGTACGCCCAGAAGATGGAGCTTTATTATACAATATAGCCTAATCTGACGGGAAACTGAATAAAATCTGATTAGAACTGCGCTTTCTAGATCGAGGGCGCAGTTTTTACTTGCGTGATTCTCAAAATCATCTGGTAATATTCTTAAGAGCCTGGTAATACAATACAATTAAATGAGTACTCAGCTTAACATGTAAAAAAAAGCCATTCCGTGTGGAATGGCTAAACGAAATGTATGCAAATAAATTGGAAGGGATTAAAAGGTTCACAATAAAGTTACTAATTAAGTTAAGAGTATTCCCGAAATAATTAAGGTGTTTGCAAAAATCATGCTGCAACTAAAATAAGTTCTTAAGTTAAAATTCCTAATATTTCTTGGTTCTTCTTTATTGCTGCACCTGATAATAATCTATGAAGTAAGAAGAAAAAAGGTGATAACTTGACAGTAAGATATTATAAAATTAGTGAAGTAGCAGAGTTATTAGAAATAGAACAACACACTCTGCGATATTTGGAGAACGCCCTCAAGCTAAATATAAAGAGAAATGAACGCAGTGACCGACTCTATACTGAGGCTGATTTAGAAACCCTTAGGCTTGTGCTGGCGTTAAAAAGTCGAGGTTTGAACACAACCGCTATAAAAATGGCCTTGGAAAATACCGAAGAAAAGCAAGAGGCCTCTCTACCGGTGAAAAGTGCAGGCACAATAGAAGCGGTAGAATTGTTTAATACTGCCAGAGAAATAGTAAAGCAAAATGAAACTCTGATGCTTCAAAATAACAAAATGGAAGAAAGACTCGAACGTTTAGAGAAGAAATTAGATCAACGCAATTTGGAGCGCGAACAAAAAATTGATGAATTTCTTGAATTGTGGAAAATGGAACAGAACAAAAACAAACCTTGGTTTAACTGGCTTCGAGGAAAATGAGAATCATTTTTTTTGCGGCCAAAATTGCAGTAATGCCAATGTTTTATAAAAGCTGCTTCGTATAAATTCTTCCAGGGACTCCTCATCTTCGGGGAGAATTTTTGCAATATGATTTTGATAATCCTTCATTAATCTTTCATCTAAAAAAGAGTAGTTTGAAATAAGATCAAAAACTTCTTTTGGCTTACATCGTATGTCCTTCAGATTTTCATGAGTCATAGACAAGTTAACTTCACAACTCTTATTATTAAGCTCCAATCGCGAATCGAAAAAGTTTATGAAGACATCAATAGAATCAGGAAGGCTATGTCTGTCAGTTTCGAGATTAAGAACCAAGCTGCGGCCGATATAATTTTCCAAGAGTGGATTTGTTTGGTCGATCGGGATTTCGTATATTCGCATGGCAAAGCTATCTTGATCAGAAGATACATTGAATTTTGATTCAGTTGGAATAGTTGCTATATGATAGCGAAGGTTAAAACTCAATTCCAGATTGTCAGTATCAAATGGTATTTTTTCTAGATAGTGATCAGCAGAATCTGAATTTACCGGAACACATTCGATGAAAAAATGAAAAGGATAAATGTTTTTTATGCTTAAATAAGTATGGCCAGCTTTTTCGGTAATCTTGACCAGACCCTTTAATACGCAAAAATCAGGTTCATCAGGCGCTAAAATTTCGAAATCTGGAAAATGTTGAGCAAACAAGTCGTTAACTCCAATTAGTTTGGAGCAACCCCCGAATAATAGCAGCTTTGTTTTATCCTTTTGAGATATAGTGCCGAGCTGTTTGGCTTTGGGCTTTAGGACTTCACTAATATACTTGGATAAACGTTCGAATATTTCATGGAGATTGCTTATAAGAAAGCTGGAATTAATGCTTAATGACATTGAGTTACCAAAATAGAAATTCGGCCAATCCGCAAAAAAAACAGCTTGATTGCCTAGAGTGATTTTCAGTTCCTCTGCCCAAAGCAACCATTGATTAAAATGATATTGCTCTGCATGGTTCGTAAAGTCTTCTCGCAGCAAAGCTGCTGGCAGCGGCCGTTCACACTGATGCTGAAAAGCCGGATAAAAGACATTTTTTATAATGCTGCGATCAACTTCTGACCCGGAAAAAACATCAGAACCGACCTGCAGACCGTTCTCGATAATAATCGCTTCGCTGTCAGCAATAGCGGTGATGAAATTAAAATCACTGGTACCACCGCCCAGATCTGCTACTAAAAAATCGCCGTCAATGGCTGCAGTTAAGGAGTCAGCATAGCCCCAAAAAGCAGCTCCGGGCTCTGGAATCAGCGTAATGTTTGAAATCTCGAAAGCTTCGATTATGCTGGTTGTAAGGAGTTTTCGTGCCTGCAAACCAAAATAATTTGGAATGGCAACGGCTATTTGATCAAAGTTTATCCCACTGGTCTCAACAAATTCTTGAGACAAGAATAAAAAATACAGCTGCAAAATTTCAGCTAGCGTGTATGGCCCTAACTTAAAATCCAAATTGCGCTTTAATTCTAATTTGAAAAAATTAGCGGTCTCGACGTGCTCAGAATCAATACGCTGTGCAATGTGGCCAAAATAGAGCTTATTTTGAAGACTATGATAAGCAGCAACCGTGGGCACCTTGCCTGCAGCTATCAAATTAATAATATTGCCATTATCAGAATACCCCATCTTGGTAAAGCAGGTACCAAAATCGATGCACAAATACATGGTTATCCTTTCTGTCCAATAGTAATTATTGGGATCTCCTCAACTATTTCTGTACCAGCTTGGATAATATAAATATCGCCTTCGGTCGTTAATAAGTATGGAATTTCAAACTTTTCATCAATCTGAGCAGCAATTCTATATTTGTCCAGAAGATATAAATATTCAGATGGAAATGGTTTTCCGGGCACCAATGCCACCCTATCTATCTTAATATTTATGCCAAGCGTATTTTTATTTAGATTACGAGAACTTAATAGCCGCTCAATATCAGCTGAGAAGTTTTGCAGAAATGTGCATTTATCTTTTAGAGCAGAATTAAGATTCTCGTATTCATCTATTAAAGCACTTCTTTTTGCTAGATGTTCAACTTCGGCGGCAGCAGAATTGTGCAAATAATGAGTTTCAGCCTGAAAGCGATAAATCGTATTAAGAAAAGCCGCATCGAAATTCTTTGCCGGAATTATTGTCTGCATCTCTTGGCAAATCTCTGCGATACTATTAAGCTTTGGTCCTATTGACTCGTGAAATTCGGCTAGCTCAAAATTGTCAGGATTATTATAAAGTCCACACTCATCATATTGGGCAAATATGGACTTAATAAGTTCTTGTGAACTCGAGTTGTGAGACCTAAGCACCAGGGCAATACTAAGCAAACCGGGTTGTATAAAATTTCCTCGAACTTTAGCTTTGGCAAATAATAGTAAGATGCTCTCAAGAATGTCATTTATCCAGGGTGCACTTTTAGGGGACAGTTGATAATGACATATAAGGTCTTTAATCCAAGTGATTTCCTGTGGAAGCTTAATTTCGGCAATAATATTCAGGTTCTCGTCATACTCAGAGGTAATGTCCTCACGGGTATAGTCAAGTGGGACACTAGTTGCTTGCCGAACTTGATGGTATTGAGACTTTATGGCTGTTTCCAAACGATCAAGATCAGCATTTGATTCGAGATTATTTTTATCTCTGCTAATAAGAAAATCGAAAAAGGAAACTAGAGGGAAAAAGCATTGGCCAGCATTCAATAGCTCTTGATCTTTTATAATACTGTCGAGGTTTGCAAAAATTGCCACGACTTGGGCAAAAGTATCCAACCAGGAGCTCAGTTTAGTAGATAAATGATGATGACTTCTAATAGTTTCTGAGTTGAGGCGTTTTATTCTTTCCTCGTTGATTTGTGTCCAGGCGTTTAGCTTAAAGAGCAGATGTTTGATTAAATTGGATAATTGGGCGTAACGCTTAATGCTTGAAGCTACAATTTTCTGTAATTGCTCTTCTTTTATGCTCAAATTCAAAACGGAAGTAATCTCTTTTTTGGATTCCTTCAGGTATTGAGGAAAAACCCTTTCCAAGAAACTTCGGTAATAGTATTCATTCAAAATTAAGATTTGCTTTTCTATTTGATCAAAATCAGAAGAAAAAGTCAGATTGTTAGTTATATCTGAAACTTCTAAACGAACTGAATCTAGAATTTCTTCAAGTTTTGTTGAAAAGAAAGCTGGATTTACTCCCCGGGATTTCATGCTAAACCTCCATTATTATGCCAAAAAGTATTTGACGCCTAAGATCGTCCTTTGGGTTCCTAAATAGTTCCGGGCGTGTTATTAAATCCTGAGTGATTTGGTTTACTTGATAAAAGTTTTGCAACTCGTTTATTCTTACCCATTTATTGAAGATGGGTTTCGCAATCAGGGGACCTAAAATGCTTAATACATTGGGGTTAATAATAAGCCGGCTAGGAATCCAATCCCATAGTTGCTGATATAATGAAGCCATTTTGTCGGCCGGAAAGTCCAATATTTTTTGCAGCTTAACCATAAGAAGCAGTAGTTCCAGCAAAATTAGCGATTCATGGGGCAAGGAGGGGATTCGCGATTCAATAATGGATAGCATATGAGGCATCAACTTAACTGAAAATTCTGATTCGTCAAGCGCATCAAGCAAAAAAGACTCGTTTTTTCGACTCAGGCTAAGCTTACGGCATTCCAGAAATATGCGCGGATCTAAGATTTCAATACTTGCCAGGAAGTTTTCCTGGATTAAGCTATAGAGTTTTAAGTAGGTTAAAGCGGAATTGCTTTCAGCCAATTCCGGGAAATGCAGCTGTAAGCAGGCATTAGCATACGAATAAGGGTCGCTCCTTGCGCACAGCAAAGCGATAAAAGGCAAGACCTTATTTAGTAAAGACTTGGTGCGCTTATAGAAAAGATGATCGTCATGCGTTTCAGGAAAACGGCCTTTTTCTTTGTAGAGCTCATTAATCTTAATTAATAGGGTGTAAGCGTCTTTAATTAGACCGGATTGTTGCAGGTTATCCACAGCATCTGCTAATTGCATAAAATATTGAAGATCAGCGCTCTCGTATTGGAGTGAAAAAAGTTTGTTTATTGCCAAAGCGGTTTGGATTAAATGATGCTGGCGATCTTTAAATAAGAAGTTTCCTGGTTGATAATTAACTTGATCAGGAACGATTCCATAGAGTTCATCTGAACGCTCAGCATTAAGGGTTTTTATCTTGAGGTTCAAAAGTTCCCGCAGCTTCTGATTAGCGGTTTTTTCTAAAATTGTTGTGCTTTGCTCAAGGTCTAATTGCTCAATCAAAGGAATAAAATGCTCTGCCCATTCCGGGTTGAAAATATGGATGAGAAAAAGTAAATTATTACTAGGGACATTTTTTTGCATAACAATCCACTTGATATAGAATAGGAAGTCTTTGAGGACGGATAGGGGTTGCGATTTTAGCCATTCGATGGCTAAGTGATTACTCATATTCTCGTATAGTGAACTCAGGAATCTCCACATTTGCCCGCTGAAGTACCAGCTTCGGCAAAGGAAATCAATTTCGGCAAGAGAGTTAAAAACAACCTGATTAGGCTTGATGTTGCGGGCTTGCTGGCGCAAAACAAGCTCTTCCTGCCAGGAAACGAATATATTATGATTTTTTTCAGCCCTTTTTAGGTCTTGTAAAATGTTTTGCATATTCTCCCTCAATAGGTATTGTAAAACATTCGATTCAGTAGCCGACAAGCGTTTGCTGCTTTTTTGGGATCGGCTTCAGTTAAGTAAACCAAATAATAAACCGACTTCTGATTATTTGTATATATACCTCTAATTTTATCAGGAGCATTAGTTTTAAAACAATCTTTGGTTGCTTTATGCTTTTGTAAGTATTTTATAGTTTGAATACGGGAAATAAAAGAATAGTTTTGTAAGCGCTTAAAATGAAAATCAAGACCGGTTTCCTTTTTTGCATTGCCGTCTTCAAAGATTTTTACAATATCTGTTTGTCTAGGTGAAGGGTAAATATTATTCTCCTCCGGATCGATAGCAAACATATTCAAGAGGTCGGCAACCACAAAATCATTTTGCTCCTGGGAGCATATTTGCTCAATGAAAGAGCTATAGCTATGTGGAAAGGGAAATGAATGCAAGGCCATGTTCTTAGCTGCAGTTAAGTTAGCAATGTTCTGAACGCAATAATTAACAATTTCATCAGCTCCGAAATAATATTTCGGGATTCGCAAATTATATTGTTTTATAAGCTTCGAGCTGTATTCAGAATAAAAAAGCGAATAGGAAGCTAAAGATGTTTGCCCCAAATGCTCTATATAGGCTACGAGAGCAGCAAATTCTGATGGATCAAGGGCGGAAAGAGTCTTTATCTTTTTAAGTATCGCGCGCATTTATTGCCTCACCCTGTTTTGACTATTTTATCTCAATTATCATGCTTTTAAAAGCAAGGGAACTATCTTTACGCTTAAATGACAATTTTAAAAAATATTAATGGGTAGTGAAATAGCAATGAACAAATCTAAAAAACTCAATTGGAAACGAATACTAAATACACTAATTTTCCCATATATAGCAATACTGTTGGCGCTGTCGATTTATTATGATAATTATGATGCCATAAATAATCCCAATGGATCAGTAATTACGTATTTGCAAAACTTTTTTGCCGGACATGGGGGATTAGGTGATCAGAGTTATTATGATAATCCCATATCTTTCTTAGGCTTGACTGAAGGCGATATTGTTTTAGGTGGTTATCCTAATTGTTCATATGGAAGATTTTCGCATGCAGCCCTATACATTGGAGATGGTCTAGTTCTTGAAGGTTATGGCGATTTAGGGGTCTCGATTCATTCAATTGATCATTATCGCTCTTATAAGAATATTGCAGTTCTGCAGGTGCAAGCCGAGCAGCAGATTAAGGACCAGGCAGTAATTTATGCTAAAAACCAACAAGGTAAAGTCTTTTACCCCTTGGCTTTTAAAAGCGATGAATACTTTTGGAACTGCACCAAGATTATTTGGAAAGCGTATAACCACGTAGGAGTTGATCTCGATACATATGATGATATCTGGGTAATGCCGGATGCTTTTTATTCCAGCCCTAATGTGAGGATTATCAATGAAAACACCGTTTTATAATGCAAAGATAATTTTCCGGATCCTTGCGATCCATTTTTTTGCTATCGTGGCAATCGGGCTAAGCTTTTATTATAATCTTCAATTCGTTTGTTCTCTATTATATTTATGCATTATGGTTATAGAGTTAAGAAATTCAGAATGTAATAGCTTAACAGCATGCTATGCTTTAAATGCAATATGGCAGTTTCCTGCTTTATTTTTTAGTGTGGTAATTTGCCTTGATCTTAGCCTGGGGAGTATAAGTGATAACGCGATTTTTCTGCTGCAGTTTTGGAATACACCCATTTATCCTTGGTTAGTTTTGCTCGACATGCCAATAGGCGGATATTCCGCTCATTATTATGCACTGCTTTTATGGCCATGGATTAGTATCCCGATATTTTCGTTTTGCATGAGATTTAGAAAAACAAATCCGTTGCTGATCTCATGAGCTGTAAATCGAATTCGAAAACAAATGTGAGATCAAACAACGGATTCTTTAAAACATGAAGGCAATTTCTATTGCCTGACTTATAAGATTTATCCTTACTAGGGACTTATAAGTTACTGTCATCATGTTATCTTTATTATCACCAGTTTTCTAATTAGTATACATACATTTTCAGGAAATCTCTGGCATATGCTTTAGCTATATTTAAAAAAATAAAAGATTGCCTTAAAAGCCAATGTTTGTAGTTGAATTATGGAGCAAAACAACATTTTTCTAAATATTTTGATAATATTTGATAATATTCAGTGTTTTTATGCTCATTTCTATTTACAAGCGAAAATTTTGTATTATAATTAATGATTAACGACGGAGATAATTGAGATATCTAAGTGTGATACACATTTCTAAATTTTAAGGTATGATTTGCTTTGGAAAGGAGTACGGCTAATGGATAATGCAGTCAATTTAATCCCTGCAGATGACAAAATGAAAGCGAAATTGGCAAAAATTGAGGATGAGGCTGGCACAAGTATTAATTTATGTTATCAATGCGGAAAATGTACGGCCGGATGTCCGGTAGCTTTTGCCATGGATTATCCCCCACGGCAAATTATTAGACTATTACAGTTAGATATGCTGAATGAAGCTCTAAATGCGGAAAGTATATGGAATTGTGCCACTTGTGAAACATGCAGCGCAAGATGCCCTCGGGGAGTCGATATTGCATCTTTGATGGACGCATTACGCCGGGAGGCATTAAGGCAAGGGATTAACACAAATTCGAAGGTGAGCTTATTTAATAAAGCTTTCTTGACCGGAATTAAGAATTTTGGTAAGACCTATGAAGCAGGCCTCTTGCTGCAATTTAACATGACGTCCAAGCAGTTTTTAAAGGATGCCGAATTGGGTTTGCCTATGATGAAACGTGGAAAAGTTGGGATTTTACCAGAAAGAGTTAAAGCGCGAAATGATATTAAAAAAATCTTTGCACGCGTAGAAGAGTTAGGAGGGAACGATTAATGAGATTTGCTTATTATCCCGGTTGCTCTTTAGACGGAAGTGCTTTGGAATATGGCCTTTCAACGGAAAAGACAGCTGAGTTATTGGGAATTGAGCTGGAAGAAATTGATGATTGGAATTGCTGCGGCGCGACCTCAGCTCATAATACCAACAAAATGCTTTCTTTGGCTCTGCCAGCCAGAAATCTAGCCATTGCTGAAAAAAGTGGCCTAGATGTGGTAGCACCATGTGCGGCTTGTTATAATCGCTTCCGTAATACCCATCATGTGGTAAAACATGATAAAGCCATGAGCGAAAAAATCAATCAGATTATTAATATGGAATACAATGCGGAAAATGATATTCTCTCAGTTCTAGAGCTGCTGGTGGCAAAAGCCGGGATTGATAAAATCAAAGAAAAAGTTGTAAATCCATTAAGAACCATGAAAGCAGCCAGCTATTATGGTTGCTTGTTAGTTCGTCCGCTTGAACACACAGGATTTGATGATGTTGAAGATCCGCAAAGTATGGATAATATCATGAAAGCTATTGGTGCAGAAGCCATTGACTGGTCGTTTAAAACCGAGTGCTGCGGAGCAGCCTTAGCTACATCAAGGCCGGATATTGGCAACAAGCTAATATATGATGTTCTAAAAAATGCTAAAGATTCCGGGGCAGAATGTATAGTCACCGCCTGCCCTCTATGTATGATGAACTTGGATATGAGACAGGCCGGGGCTCTTAAAGCCAACAAAGATAACTTTGCAATGCCTATTTATTATGTGACCGAATTAGTAGCCATTGCTTGTGGGCTCAATCCCAGAGAAGTGGCAGTAGATAAGCACTTCGTTGAAGCGGAAAAGTATCTTAAGTTAGTTGCCCAAAGAGCTAAAGAAGCTCCGGAAAAACCAGAAAAAGCCAGTGCCCAGGGAGCTGGTGGCACAGATGATAAATTGCAAAAGAAAATAGCAGCTTTTGTGACTTCTTTCGAAAAACAACCTGACAAAATGGCGGCGCGCTTGCTTGCCGACGAAGAACAAGCTAAGATCTTGGTGCAAATAGTTTCCAGTGATGAAGCAAAAGTTGCCAAATTAGCTGAATTGATGGCAAGTGATCAGGAAAAAGCAAGTAAGGTTGCTGAAGCGTATGTTAAGGCGGAATTGAAAAAATTGGAGAAAGTTGGGGCTGAGTGATCGGCTGCCCGTTTCGGTTGAGTTTGAAGGAGGGTAAGTATGGAAAAGCGTGTGGGAGTATTTGTTTGCGATTGCGGAACCAATATAGCTGCTGTAGTTGACACGGAAAAAGTAGCTGCAGCTGCTGCAAATGTACCAGGTGTTGCACTAGCTACCACTTATAAGTATATGTGCTCAGATCCTGGACAAGAACTAATTCGTAAAGCAATTCAAGAAAATCAATTAGAGCAAGTTGTCGTGGCATCTTGTACACCGCGCATGCATGAAGGAACTTTTCGGAAAGCAGTAGCATCTGGCGGAATCAATCCTTACATGTTCGAAATGGTTAATATCAGGGAACAGAACTCCTGGGTCCATCATGATAGAGACCATGCAACTCGTAAAGCAATTGATTTAGTGCGCATGGGAATTAAAAAAGTATTGCGCCATGTGCCATTGGAAGTATCTACTATTCCGATTACGAAAACAGCCATGGTAATAGGCGGTGGTATTGCCGGCATGCAAGCAGCTTTAGATATAGCTGATGGTGGACATAAAGTGGTATTGGTTGAGAAAGAGGCATCGATTGGGGGCAAAATGACCCAACTTGATAAGACCTTTCCCACTATGGACTGCGCCGCCTGAATAGGCACCCCCAAGATGGTTGCTGTGGCACAGCATCCTAACATTGAATTAATAACCTTAGCTGAAGTTGTTGCAGTGAATGGTTATATAGGTAATTTTGAAGTAACAGTTAACAAGAAAGCCAAGTATGTTGATTGGGTAGCATGTACCGGTTGCGGTACCTGTATAGATAAATGCCCGAGCAAGAAAATAAAAGACGAGTTTAATCTCGGTTTGAGCATGCGCACCTCGATCCATAAGGTGTTTCCGCAAGCAGTACCGGGAAAACCATATATTGATAAAGATAACTGTTTGAAACTCAAAACCGGGAAATGCGGAATTTGTGAAAAAGTCTGCCCTACCGAAGCGATAAGATTCGAAGATAAAGATGAGCAAGTTGTAATTCCAGTAGGTGCTATAGTAGCTGCGACTGGATTTGATCAGTTTGAATGGCAACAAGCCTATGGTGAATACGGCTACGGCAAATACCCTGATGTAATCACGAGTCTGCATTTTGAAAGACTCGTCAGTGCCGGCGGTCCGACTGGAGGCAAAATTCAACGTCCATCTGACGGCAAAGAGCCTAAAACCGTAGCTTTTATTAAATGTGTCGGCTCAAGAGATGATGCCAAAGGCAAGAGCTATTGCTCAAGAGCCTGTTGTATGTTTACTGCAAAACATGCCTATCAGGTTAAAGATAAGATTCCGGACGGAGATGCCCTGGTATTTTACATGGATGTTCGAACAGCCGGAAAAAACTATGAGGAATTCTATCAGAGAGCACTAAATGCCGGAGCGAAATATATTAGAGGCCGGGTAAGTAAAATATATCCCCGGGGAGATAGATTAGTTATTAAGAGCGAGGATTCTTTGCTCGGACGTCCGCTTGAAGCTGAAGTCGATATGGTTGTCTTAGCGGCAGCGATGGTTCCATCAGATGGCGCCGGAGACCTGTCACGTACAATTGGTTTCTCGACTGACAAAGATGGCTTCTTCCAAGAAGCACATCCGAAATTACAACCGGTTGAGACCTTTACAGCCGGAGTGTTCTTAGCAGGTACTTGTCAAGGACCTAAGGATATTCCCGATACAGTTGCCCAGTCCAGCGCTGCTGCAGTCAAAGTATTAGGGATGTTCTCGAAGACGGAACTTGCTACCGAGCCCATGATATCTGAGGTTAACACCGTTAAGTGTTCTGGCTGCCGCTTATGCGTGCCGATATGCCCATATAAAGCACTGTCGATTGTCGAGATAACGGAAAGAGGCCATCATGGTCCTTTCACTAGGGATGTTGCTTCAGTAAATGGTAGTTTATGTCAAGGGTGTGGTGCTTGTTTACCGGCTTGCCGTACATCAGCACTTAGCCTAAAAGGCTTTACAGATGATCAATTGGTTGCGGAGGTGGATGCCCTTTGTCTATAAAAATAAGAGAATGGGAACCGAAAATTATAGTGTTTGCTTGTAACTGGTGTACTTACGCCGCTGCAGACCTAGCTGGATTAAATCATCTTGAGTATCCAGCAGAGGTGCGGATTATTAGGACACCGTGTTCAGGACGCATGGATCCGATGTTGGTTCTGCGAGCCTTTAATAGGGGAGCTGATGGCGTTTTGCTATCTGGCTGACACCCTGGCGAGTGCCACTATGGTAGTGGCAATTACTTCCAAAGACGTCGTCATATTATTATGAAAAACTTAATGGAATATTTGGGCTTGGAGCCGGAAAGATACCAGACAGCCTGGATATCTGGAGCAGAAGGCCTTAAGTTCCAAGGCACCATGGAGAAATTTGTCGATGCAGTTGAAAAACTGGGTCCAAACAGAAAGCTGAGGGATAATAGATGAACGCAATAACTGAAAAAATTCAAAATATTGCCACCAGCCTTCTTTCAAAAGGGGAGATAGATTTATTCATTGCTTGGGAACAGCAAGGTCAAAGTGAACATTCAGTCAGGCCGTATTTTGTTCGTAGCCCGGAGCAGGTGGCTAAGATAGTATATAACGACTACTGTATTCATAACCTGTCAAATTCTCTACTGCGTTTTCGGGATGGTCATGAAAAGATCGGTATAGTAGTTAAGGGTTGTGACTCGCGTGGCTTAGTAAGACTGTTAGAAGATAGACAGATAAAAAGAGATCGTCTTTATATAGTAGGGGTTTGTTGTGAAGGCAAAAAAGATCCCCTGGAAGTTATTAAAACTGAGTCCGGCATTAGTGTAAGTGACAGCGTTAATGCTTTTGCTTCAAAATGCGCGGACTGCATTCAACCGAACCCAGTTATCTTTGATGAAAAAATCGGTGATGAACAGACTCCTCGCGCTCAAGGGGAGCGTTTTCAAAAAGTGAAAGAGATCGAAGCTCTTTCACAGGCAGAAAGGGAGCAGTTCTTCGAAAAAGCATTAGCGCCGTGTATTCGTTGCTATGCTTGCCGTCAGGCTTGTATAGCTTGCAATTGCCGGACTTGCATTTTCGATGAAACCAAACCGCAATGGGTCGGCCGGGAGACAAGTGCCAGTGATACTTTTATGTTTCATATAGTCAGAGCTTCCCATATGGCTGGACGTTGTGTTGAGTGCGGTGAGTGCCAGCGCGTGTGCCCGGTTAATATTCCACTGATGCTCATTAATCAGAAACTTATCAAGGATGTAGATAAACTATTTGGACCATATGATGCCGGTATGCAATATATTGAAGGCAGTAGCCCACCACTTAGTATGTATCGGGAAAATGATCCTGACGATTTCATTTAGGGGAGGTAAATAGCATGAAGACACTGCCGAAAAATAATTTAAGCACGCTTTTTCAGCAATTAGCTGATGAAGCTCAAGTATATGTACCGGCTCAGAAAGATGGACAATCAGGCTTTTATAAATGGTCGGAAATTGAACCTGACCAATTAAGATTAGACGTATTAAATGTTTACACTTCCCCTAAAAGCGTGTTATTGCCGCAAACTGAGAAAATGTACAATTTTGTTGATGAAGGTATAACAGTTAATATTGGTGAAGTTTTTGAAGTTAAAGACAAGAGCATCGTATTTGGTTTAAGACCATGTGATATGAAAGCAATTGAATGCTTAGACCAAGTATTTCTAACCCGAACTTTTGTGGACCAATACTACAAAAGCCGGCGCGATAACACTGTTTTTATTGCCAATGCCTGCTACAAACCGGGGAAGAATTGCTTTTGCTCCAGTATGGGAGTTAACCCAACTGAACCTTCCTATGCTGATGTGATTATTCGTGATTGCGGCGATTCATACGCCTGGGAGCCTTTGACTGATGCCGGAAATCAGTTAACAGCGAAAATTGATAAAGTACTTGCAGAGGCAAGCCCCAGTTTGCCTGCAGCGGAGTCATTTAATATACAAGTTGATATTGACGGCATAGCTGATAAATTAAAAGACATGTTCGAGCATCCGCTTTGGCTGGAAAGAGCTGAGCCCTGTCAAAACTGCGGCATTTGCACCTATATATGTCCAAGTTGTTATTGTTTTGATATTCAGGTTAAAAACTTCGGTGGCGAGGGCTATCGGTTCCGTTGCTGGGATTCATGTATGTACCGTGAGTATGCACTGATGGCAGGAGGTCACAATCCACGCGAATCCGGTATGGAAAGGTTTAGAAACCGCTTCTTGCACAAGTTGGAGTTTTTCACTGAAAGATACGGAGATTCATTATGTACCGGTTGCGGAAGATGTTTGATTGCTTGTCCGGTCGGCATTAATATAACCGAGATCATAACACAGGTCAAGGAGGCTGAGAAGAGTGCATAATCAGAGCGATAATCCATTAGTACCGACTATGATGGAGGTCTTTGCCATTAAGGACGAAACCCCAGATGTTAAGACCTTTTTTCTAAAGAATGAATCAGGGTTGCCCTTTAATGTAATGCCGGGGCAGTTGGCGATGGTTTCCAACGTATCGGTCGGAGAAGGAATGTTTTCAGTTTCCTGGCAGGAAGAGCAAGAACACTATGAGTTTGCAATTCGCCGGGTTGGGCTATTAACTGATGAGCTTCATACCATGGGAATCGGCCAACAGATAGGAGTCCGCGGACCATATGGAAATGGTTTTCCGATTGAGGCCTGTAAAGGCAAAGATATGCTTTTTATCGGCGGAGGTATCGGATTAGCTCCACTGCGTTCATTTATTAAATACTGTTTCAAGCACCGTGATGATTTCGGGAAGATCCAAATCATTTATGGAGCCAGAAGTTACGCCGATCTCTGTTTCAAAGAGGAAATATTTGATCTATGGCCCAAAATTAAGGACACTGAAGTATATATTACGATCGACAGGGAAGAAGAAGCTTGGGATGGACATGTAGGCTTAGTGCCTCACTATCTTACCGACTTAAACCCAGATCCGAAAGGTAAGATCGCAGTAACATGCGGACCGCCTATAATGATCAAGTATGTAATCGAGGCTTTAGAGAAATTAAACTATGCCGACGAGCAAGTAATAACTACTTTGGAGATGAGAATGAAGTGCGGAATCGGCAAATGTGGGCGCTGTAATATCGGCAGTGAATTCATATGTTTGGATGGCCCGGTGTTTGATTTGAGTCAATTGCGCAAACTTCCGCCTGAATGGTAAGAATTTGCTAATACTAGAGTAAATGACTATCGCAGAGTGTCGTTAGAAAGAAATGACACTCTGCGTTTGCTATAGAAGCCAAATTACCTTTCTTGGTGTTCTGTTCCATTAAGCAGACCATATTTAGTTTTTACGCGGTCTAGCTTTTCGAGCATGGGACCACTTATTAACCATAGAAAAATAAAAGTGGCACCGGCTTGGATTAGATCAAAAGGCAAACCTTGCACGAAAGCAAGGAGAAACATATGTAGGGTTGGGTTGCCCTGAAAAGTTAGAATTGCTGAAGGGTTCATAATGCCTCCATAGATAATAACAGCAGAAAAGGCACCGAATAAACTTAAGTTTAAGCGGCTGCTTCGAAGATAGCCTTTGCCAAATAATAACCCCGCAGTCAACCCGATAAGTCCTAGAGCCAGCATTTGCCACGGCGTCCAGGGGCCTTGACCAAAAAACATATTGGAGACAAATGCTGTAAGAGCTCCAACCAGGAACCCGGCCTCTGCTCCGAAAGCCACAGCCGAAATAATTATGATTGCAATCACTGGTTTAAACTGAGGCAACATGAAAAAAGCCGCTCGGCTGGCAACAGCCAGGGCGCAGAGTACCGCCAGGACCATAAGTTCGCGAGCTGCGGGACGGCGCCCCTCAAACTTAACAATAAAAGGAATCATGGCTTCGATTATTATTAGCATACTGATAAAGTAATATTTGCGGTCACCTAGATAGTAAACCCCAAAATATGCAGTTAGAGGGATTGTTAGCAATGCGAATATGACTGCTAATAGAGATGGTTTATGGAGACTTCGGCTTACTGCTTCGGGCTTTAACTTCATTATGTTATTTATGGGCATTTTTTTCGAGAGCCCCTGATTACCACTATTGTTTTGGATGTAATAAATACTAGAAGCAGGTAAGGAATGCGAGCAAACCGGCAGTGGCTCAGGTACGTGCAAAAAAGAGGCATCGCCGTTACAAGCATTAATAATATCTTCATCGGAAAGGGCATCTGGCAATAAATGGCGTGCCATCCGATTGGCAGCGGTCGTATAAAAACTATTGCCGGCAAAAAAACGGCGCGGGGTATCTTCGCTTACAATGGAACCATTAAAGAACAAAGCACAGCGTTGGGCGTATTTAGCGCAAAATTCAACATCATGACTAACAATCACAATGGTTACACCGTCTATTAGGAGCCGCTTTGTAATTCCGGCGAGGATGATTCTGGCTTCAGCATCCAGGCCTTTGGTAGGCTCATCGAGCAATAATATCCGCGGCTTCAGCAGTAAGACCTTAGCTAGAGCCGCCATTTGTTGTTCACCACCGGAGAGGTCATAGGGGTGGCGATAAAGAACACTATCTAATCGGCATAGAATTGCGGTTTGGTGTACTAACTGCAGCTTTTCTTCGGCTGATATCAGTAAATCAGCAAGTACTTCCAAGAGATCCTCTCTTAGGGTCTTATGCAAGAACAATGCTTGAGAGTTCTGGGGCAAAACGCCCAGCGAGATTTGTCTTTGCCCGTCGCCGCGCTCAGGTACGTTTGCTCCCTCGACACTCACCTTGCCGCGATTGGGTGTAAGTATTCCAGCTATCATGTTAAGACTTGTTGTTTTGCCCGTACCATTACCACCTAAAATCGCCAAAAATTCACCGGGATAAATTTTTAAGGATAAGCCTTGGAGAACATCGTAATGGTTTTGGTGATAGCGAAACCAGACATTATCAAACTCTATCACCGGCTTCTTGGTTGAAGAATTCTTGCTAGCTTCGCGATTTACAGAAAGCTTGCCCAAAGGCTGCTGGGCCGCAAAACTATTAAGCCATTCCTGGCCTTGACGTACAGTTATAGGGCAAGGGAGGGCAGAGCTTACTCCAGCGTATACTCGCATAGGTGTCGGCATAGCTAGAAAGGTAAGGGAACCAGTGTTCTTAAGTTTTTCGCCCACCTCCGTAGGCTTACCTTGACAAAGAAGTTGACCTTTTTCCAATACTATGACTTTGTCAGAGAAAGGGAGTACTTCGTCCAAGCGGTGCTCAGTCATTATTATGGTAACTCCGAGCTCGCGGTTTATTTTGGCTACGGCTCCTATAAAATCGGCAGCCGCAATTGGATCTAAATGGCTAGTAGGTTCATCCAAGATAAGTACACTAGGCTGCATTACCATTATCGAAGCTAGATTAAGCAGCTGCTTTTGACCGCCGGACAAAAGCTTAATGTCCTGCAAGAACCAAGACTCGATACCGAAAAAACTTGCCATTTCTGCGACTCGCAAGCGAATTGTCTCTTGATTATAGCTCAGGCTCTCCAGTCCAAAGGCTAATTCATGCCAGACTTTATCGGTGACAATTTGATTGTCGGGGTTTTGCTGCACAAAGCCAATCAAGGTGCTTTGTTCACGAGCATTTAGATCACTGAGGGGGCGGTCACCAAAGAAGATTTGGCCAGATTTATGGCCATAAGGTGCTAAAACCGGCTTGAGCAGCCGCAATAATGTAGATTTACCAGAGCCTGAAGGTCCACACAAGACGGTGAAATGGCCTTGGATTATGGAGATGTTTATCTGGTCAAGTACCGGTTGTTCTTGATCAGGATAGAAAAAAGTCAGGTTTTGCAGGGAGTAGCATTTCATTTTCTGGCCTCCAGGAGATTAATCAGCAGCGGAAATGTACATAGAGCAAAGTAAAGCATCAGTATGATGCCCAAATAGGGATCAAGGTTCAATGTTTTCATAGCAGGGTAATAATAGTAAGAAAGCTTATTAGTAAAAAAAGCTGAGAAAACAATTATACCCAGAAATGATAGAGAAAAAATCGCCCAACCATCTCGCTGCTGAAGGGAGAAATTCGTGAAACTAGTTCGGCCAGGCAGACCATAACCGCGGCTTCTCATGGAATCAGCAGTTTCGATGGCACTTTCCATTGCCCAAGAAAGCATGATTGATAGTATATGAATGCCTAGTTTGATTCGATTAATGACGCTTCCTTGATTCAAGCTTCTGCCCAAACATTTTTGGGCAGAAATTGCTACTTGCAGCTGTTCTTTAAAGCGGGGAACAAAGCGCAGAATCATTGACAATAGTAGGGACATAGCCGGGGTTAATCTGCCAAAGAAGTACACGAGCTTATCCGTTGTAATGATGGTATTAAAGCAAGAAAACCAGGCAATGATGCATACCAGCATTACAGCTGTTCCCATACCATAAAGAATTGATTCTAGTGTTAATGGGTTACCGGTTGGGAAATAAGCTATTATCGTAACTCCTTGGTGGTTAAAAGCTGGATTCAGTAATGAAGTAGTCAAGATAATAGGGAACATAACACGTATCGCTAAGCTGACTAGCTTTTTGCCATTAAGAAGAACAGCATATGCAAGGGCAGCGCTTAGAGAAATCAATAAGCACCAGGGATGCATAAAGACCATGGTGAACAGCATAACCCAAAAAAAGTATATAAAATTTACTAGAGGGTGGTAAGCACCAAAACTATCTTTCATATTAATCCTCGAATGAATAGTTGTAGTCTATGATTCCAAATAATTCTTAAAAATCGCTGTTGCTTCTGCTCTGCTGGCGCTTTCCTGGGGAGCTGAAGTGTTAAGATTTCGCTCCAAAATCAGGCCTTTATCAATACTCCAATTCCAAGCCTCATGAGCCCAAGGCGAGACTTGCTCAGTATCAAAGGAAATCGCCAGCCTCTGACTATCATTAATAGAGTTGCTTTGCTGAGCAGAATAACGGAATAAAACCACTGCCAATTGTTCCCGCGTGATAGGGTCATGAGTTCCGAAATGCTCGTTGTCATAGCCACTCATAATCTGGTTTGCGTATGCCCAGATGACAGCAGGAGTGTACCATTGGTTATCTTCAACATCGATAAAGGGATTGTCGGCAGCAACATCTGGAGCTCCTGCCAAACGATACATTATAGCTGCAAGCATGGCTCTGCTCAGAGGTTCATTGGGAGAAAACGTAGTTTCCGTTGTACCCAGCATGAGCTTTCGTTGAACCATATATTCTACACTCGAATGAAACCAGTCATTAACGGAAACATCCTCAAATACTGGTTGGCTTGATAAAGGAATCGAGTTTGCTTTGATTTCTTCGGAAGAATCATAGACAAGGGCATAAGTTGCTAGACTATTAACAGCAAAAACCATACTCTTGCTAGCGTAGTCATTGTACGAACCCGCTACTTTGTCGACCTTTCCGTCAGCTACTATTTGATAAAGCGAAATACTTTCTCGGCTTTCGTTGGCTGGCAAAGTATAGGGCCAGGCAATGGTTATAGCCTCATCATAAGTAATTGGCGATGTATTTTTGTCAGGAGCAATGGCTAGAGTAAGGAGCGGATGATTACTCACAAGTCCTTGGTTGGCAGACAAAAATGCTTGATTATCATGAAGCTCTATTGTTAGGCTAATGGTATTCTCACTCGCAGATACGATCTGCTTAATAACACTACTAGGCAAGATTATCTCAGCTAGACTATCCTTGATTCTAAGTGTCATAACTTTATTTTTCAGCATTTCTCTTAGAGGGGAAGAGGGAATGATAAGTATAGATTTAGAAACCGATTCCGAATAGTTTAGTTGAATTACAACTTCGTTCTGTGTTTTGTCATTGGCTATCTTCAAAAAATTACTGAACTCGTTGATTTCAACTACCGAGCTAGCTATGCCGTTATGAATAGTAGTGCTGGGCGTTAGATAGGCAAGTTCTTCAGATGCATTTCTCGTGCTGCCGTTAAGATTAATAACCGGGTCTTGAGTATAATCATCAGTGAAATATACTTTAATCACATCACCATCATTAGGTATGCAGGAGGCAATTCCGATTACGGGGTCCTCGTCATTGACAGTAAATACCCAGCCACTATTTGGACCATCGTCGAATTCTTTTAAACCGCCGATTTCTTTGATATAGATTTCAGTGCCCCTACTAGTCTGCATAGATATATCCTTTGCTTGCAATGTCTTCTTGAGGATATCAAAAACGCTAGCGTCCTGATCAATAGTTACAATAGTTGGGTGAATAAGGGTTCCGGTTTTATTATTGCCGACAACGCTAAAGGTTACTTGCTTATTATTACCATTTCCCGAGCCTGATCCCCCTATGACAACGATTGTTGCCGGATAAGAAATTAGAGTATTAGCATTGTTAGCACCAACTAAACTTGAGCGCAGTGTAAAATTGCCAGCCTGAGCAAAAGACAATAGCGCCTGTCCGTCCTTATTCGTAATTACAGCACTGCCAAACTTAGCTCCAGTGTTATCGTATGCTTGAATACTTGCTCCGGCAATTGGAGATCTGGTCCCGGTCCAAGTTCCGCTGCCGCTAAGAGCAACGGTTAAACTCTTGCCGGTATCAACGCGGTAATCGCGGGCATCGAAGCTTGAAATCAAGGCTTCATCGTTCCAATTAAGATAGTAGAATACTATTTCGTCATGCTCATGAACCAAGTATTGATCGCAGGCATCCCAGGGGCTGCTATCATTAACAGCGTACATCCAACTGCACTCAGCAGCGAAATCATTTGCAAGGTTCAATATGCTCTCGATGTACCCGGCACTTGAGACTGCTATTACTTCAGCATCCTTTATATCGTAGCCCTTCTTGTATAAGGCGGCATTAAGAGCATCTAGTGCACTACCGTTTATCTGCACTGTGGTCAACGGAAGAAGGGTAATATCGTTATGCAAATCTTCGACCCTGACAGTCACAGTCTTATACTGCCCGCTTGGATCTTGAGGATTGGGTTTAGTTTCACCGGTTAACTGAGAGCCGTCACCTTCAGGCGCACTAAAGGAGTAAATGTTAAAAGGCTGGTCAGATAAGACCAATTTGTGATAGCTAATCAGAGCGCGAAAGCCCTGTTCAGTACTGCGGAAATTGTAGTTACCGTTTAATTCGTAAGCAAAGAGGTTATCTTCAGTTCGAAATGACATTAAACCATTTAGGATGCTGTTTTCATTTTTTATAAAGCGCTGATCTTGATTGGCATCAATTCCTAATGCTGATAAGGCTACTATTACCATGGCGGTGGAATTGGCATTGCCGTAATCGCCGCTAGAGTTTTGAACTGCAGCCAAATAGTTTATTGCACCGTCCACTGCGGTTTTAACCTCAGTTTCATTTCCTATCGGTTGCATTTGCAGGTAATAGGGACTAAGAGCTGATAACACCATAGCGGTAACGTCAACATCAGCTTCATCGCTGCGCAGCGTCCAGCCGACTTGGCCTGAGGATACAGGCAACTGACTATCTAATAAGAAAGCCAGAATGTTTTCTCTATTTAACGGCAGATCATTATCATCATATTTTCCACTATCTAATGCCAATAAAGCAAATGCCGCATCAGTAACACTCTGCGGAGCCAGGCGATTATGGCTTTTATTTAGAAAATCGAGATACCCTTCTTGGCCGTCATAGACTTTACGGGCGTTAACTCCTAAGGAAGTCAGCATAATAGTAGACCGTTCCCAGTCAGGGTATGATGATGAAGAATACTGATAAGTTTCGCGAGCAAATTCAATTAAGCTTTTGCCGCTGACTAAGTCGCCTTTGCCGAAGGCGGCTAGGTCCATTGCCGCCCAATCGTCATCGGTGTCCTCGAAATGCGAAGTTAGAGACGCCAGCATATCGTCCAGTAGTTGTTCGTTTGATTCCGTCATAGCAGTTGGAGCGCCATCTTCGATCTTGGCCATAGCGCCCATTGGGAATGCAGATACGAATAGGGTCAAAATCAGAAGCAGGATTAAGCTGCGGTTTAAGGCTGTTTTCATTAATTATCCTCCGATACGAAAAAATATATTGGTTTTCTTCTCCAGTAAAAATTAAAGCCGCCTTTCTAAAGAAAAACGGCGATTCATAAATAGCCCCTCAGACTAAGTAAAAAAGCTGACGGTTATGAAATCACCTCCCGTTAATCGCCGGTCATATCGATGATTGTTGTACAGGCAGTTCTCCTGGCTTAGATTCATAACTTGCCAAACCTTCCCAAATAAATTCAGTGGCTTTTTTGGCTTGCTCCTCTTCACAGTGGCGGTACCGCTCCGAATTCTCATCGGAATTCTCTATTAAGCTAATGCACCTGTACCTTGACAATGGTTTGATGAAGCCTTATAAATAATAGCAATACTCAAACCAAAGCACATTATTCAATTGTCTTGTGCAGAATGTTACTATAAAAAATTGCGTTAAGCAATGCAAAACATCAGATAAGATCATTTGTAAACCCTAGGGCAGTTAAGGAGGAACAGGATGAAAAAGTCAATAAGCATGCTCTTGATGCCGGCAGTTTTATGGCTGTATTTTGGAACAGCTATTGCCTATGGGCAGAATAACAGCTCTATTAATGACATAATAAATGATACTGCTTTCAATTTGGTCGCCAGCAACCCTAATCCGCAATTAGGAATCGCGGGGGGGGAATGGGCAATAATTGGCTTAGCCCGCAGTGGCTGCGCGGTAAATACCGACTATTTTCAAAAGTACTACCACAATATTGAAAACTATGTTAAAGAACACCAGGGGGTCTTGCACGAAAGAAAGTTTACAGAATACTCTCGGGTTGTTTTAGCTTTGACAGCAATGGGGGCTGACCCTTCCAATGTGGGTGGATATAATTTGCTCCTTCCTTTGGGTGATTATGATAAAACTATATGGCAAGGAATCAGCGGTCCAATTTGGGCTTTGATTGCCCTTGACAGCGGCGGATACGATATTCCAATTAATAAGAGTGCAGCGACCCAAGCTACCAGGCAGCTTTACTTAGAAAACATTCTGAAGCAGCAGCTTCCCGATGGTGGTTTTGCCCTCTCCGGCTTAACTGGGGACCCGGATATTACTGCTATGGCTGTGCAAGCCTTAGCTAATTACCGCGAGCAAGTTTACGTACAAAAAGCAATTGATAAAGCTATTATATGTCTTGCCAAACAGCAAAATGGTGATGGCGGATATACCAGCTGGAACCGAAATAACTCGGAAAGTGTTTTTCAAGTAATCATCGCTTTGGGTAGTATGGGCATCGAAATAAATGATGTGCGTTTTACGAAAAACGGCCATACTTTAATTGACAAAATGCTGACTTTCTATATAAAAGGCAGCGGCTTTAAACACAATGAAGCTGAGTCGATCAGTAATCCCATTGCAACTGAGCAAGCACTCCTAGCACTTTCGGCAGTAAGGCTGCATGAAACAAGATCACAGCCCTTGTATAAATTTACTGGTGAATCAGGTAAGGAAAGCGATCAAAATATAATTGCCCCAAGTATTGTAAATGAAAATGCCAGTAAGATATTATGTCGAATACTTCATAATGCCATTGAGACAAATGAGGAAAAAGTATGAGGAAATACCGGCAGGGATTACTAATTGGCGTTGTAATTGTCGCTATGTTATTTATTGCATATTATTGGGATCAACTTGGAGCACAATCAAGCACTTCCTTATTGACATCTCCTGGAAATGAATCCAGGCAGACAGAGTCAGTGCCCCTCGCAGAAGGTCCGGTTAAAGCATCAAATAGTGATAGCATTGCCAAAACGGAGGTTCTGCCTGATAAGGATACGGCAACGCCTGATGAAGCCGATCAGATTACAGGGAGAACGGATTCGCAGCAACAAAATCAACTAGAAAATGTACAAGTGCCAGGCAGTCATGAAAATCTGCCCAATCATGAAGTGCAGACAAGTATAGCGCTAGAGTATCACTGCACATTATCGGTGCGCTGTGACACTGTTCTAAATAATCTAAATAAACTAACCGAGCAGAAAAAAGGATTAATACCTGAAGACGGAATAATCTTTGCGGCATCCAGCGTTGCTTTTACCCCGGGTGAAAGTGTGGGGGATATATTGCAAAGAGAACTAAAGAAAAATAAGATTCATTTTGAATTTAATCGCGTTCCGGCATATGAAAGTATGTATATTGAAGGGATCAATAATCTCTATGAATTCGACTGTGGGCCCTTATCGGGCTGGCAATACCAGATAAACGGAGAGTTTCCTAGTTTCAGCTGTTCCAATTATCACCCCCTAGATGGGGATAATATCCAAATAATCTATACCTGCGATCTGGGCAAAGATATCGGGGGCTATAATCAATTGCAAAACTAACTATCTTTAGCAGAGACATTTACTAATTCGTGTATTTGATCATAAGACCAAAAAGTATTGCCAATAAACAGCTCCTGACCATTTTCTTTCATAAATATGACTGATGGGCTCGCTGTATTGTCGATAATAATACATTTGTCACTAAGGGCAATTAATTGCGGCAGTTGTTGCAGGGACTTTTCATACCGCCTGCGGATCTTATCTTCAGGTACATCGTGTCCCCCATCCAGAGTTCTGGAAGCCACTCGAAGGACATTGAGATCAGGACTAATGGTAAGCACGAAAACGCTTTCAATATAATAACCGAGGGCTTTGGCTCTTGATAAGAGATCAATATTCCTTGGGGTTGATAAAACCGTCTCGAAAGTAAAGTTTTTTGACTCGCTTATATGCATTTCCCGAAGTTGTTCTGCTTCAAGTGCTGCTTCCAAATCGGCACAGGATCTTTTTTTCTTGATCTCATCAGCGTTAATATACGTTCCAACCACAGATAGTTTTTCAGTTATAGTGCTTTTTCCGGAACCGTTTGGACCGGCGTATACCATTACATGGGGTCTAATCATTATACACGCGTTTACCGTCGGGGTATTCTAAATAAGCCTTCTTGAGCTCTGTATCATAAAATGCTAGAGGAACCCCTTTCGCCCTTTTTTTAGCATTAGCCTCGACAATTGCTTGTTGGCAGGCTTGATCAATCATAGAGATGTCGGAACCTAAGATACTCTGATCACTGGTGACACTGAAAGGAATACCCCCGACGTTTACAATTTTGCTAAGCAGCATATTAACAGTGGCGGACATTGTAGTACCAGATGCTGCTAATACTTTCTCCGCTTCTTCTTTGAGTGCTGGTGAAACCCTAACATGAACGAAATCCCCTTTTGACATTGAGATCACTCCTTCTATGGTCATTATATGAATTTGTGTTCACCTTGTCAACACAAATAGATAGTGGCTAGATCTCTTTCTATCACTTTGCTACTCATATCTTAAAGACTCAATAGGGTCGAGCAGTGCGGCCTTACGGGCTGGATAATAACCGAAGAAAACGCCCACTCCGGCAGAAAACAGAGTGGCAACAATAATTGCACCGATAGATACCGCGGGCGGAAAACCAACTATTAAGGCGATGACCGTTGAAAATCCAATTCCTAACAATATGCCGATCATGCCTCCGATGGAAGAAATTATGAGGGACTCAATCAAAAATTGGGTTCTTATGTTACTATATTTTGCTCCTATGGCTTTTCTAATTCCAATTTCCTTGGTTCGCTCCGTAACCGAGACCAGCATGATATTCATGATACCGATACCTCCTACTAATAGAGATATCGCCGCAATTGAACCGATAACCAGAGTAAGAATACCCATTACCTGATTCACGACTGCCATTTCGCTTTCAGCAGTTTGGGTACGGTAAAGATTTTTGCCCACCGCATCATGACGGCGCTCCATTATAGATTTCATTTTAAGCATGGTATCATTGGCATCAGCTTCCGGGTTTAGATTAATTTCAATGGAATAATATCGGTCGGGATCATCCATAAACATATTCATAACCGGTAAGGGAACATAAATAGTAGCTTGCTGATCATCATCGTCAAACTCAGCGAATAGAACCTTAGGTCTTTCTTGAATCCCAATGATCGTCAAGGAAAGCGACTGTTCTTCAACCATTACCACAATATTCTCTCCAATGACATCAGTGCGATTGAACATCTTTTCGGCAAAACCTTCATCAATAATCGTTACATATCTATTGTTAGCTATGTCTTCTTTCATAATAAAACGGCCGAGCTTGAGATTGAATTTCTGGATCTGATTATACTCTTCATTGACTCCTAATAAACTAACATTAATAACATCCTGGCGGCGGTTGATTTTGCCGTTACTACCGAAGCGGGGACTAATACCTTTGATCCTTTCGCCAAGTGAACTCTTAATAACACTTATATCATCATTGGTTATGTAATCCTTAGCGGCGGGTGACTCTCGCCAATTAAGCCCTAGATAAGCGCGAGATACGCCAAAAGTCTCAAATTCTCTCTGAATCATTTTCTGGCTGCCTTCGCCGATAGCTACTATAGTAATAACTGCGCTAATGCCGATAATAATACCTAACATGGTCAAGATCGAACGCATCTTGTTGGCAACAATTGCTTCGAGCGCAACCTGTATGCTTTCAAATAAACTCATGGGGATACACCCCCTAAAACGCGGTTCTCATCGCGTACTAGCTCGCCATCGCGAAAGTAGACTATTCGGTTGGCATGTTCGGCAACCTCATGCTCATGGGTAACGAGGATTATGGTCGTCCCTTCATGGTGCAGCTGCATAAACAAATTCATAATTTCTTCCCCGGACTTAGAGTCCAAGTTGCCAGTGGGTTCATCAGCTAAAATGATGCTGGGATTATTGACCAAAGCCCGGGCAATTGCCACTCTTTGCCTTTGCCCGCCGGAAAGTTCATTTGGTCTATGGTGCATTCGATCTGCCAAGCCGACTTTGCCAAGAGCTGCAGCTGCGCGTTCTTTTCTAAGCTTAGTAGCTACTCCGGCGTAGACCATCGGCAGCTCAACATTTTTTAAAGCATTGGAGCGTGCCAAAAGATTAAAAGACTGAAAAACAAAGCCGATTTTTTCATTGCGGATAACTGCCAGTTCATCGTCAGACATATCTTCTACCCGAATGCCGCCCAAAGAATATACCCCGCTGCTGGGCCGGTCCAGACAGCCTAAGATGTTCATGAGTGTAGATTTGCCTGATCCGGAAGGACCCATAATGGCAGTAAATTCATTCTCCTTAATATGTAAATCGACATTTTTCAAAGCCAGTACCGAGTTTTCACCCAGCTGATAGATTTTATTTACTTTCTCGAATAAGATCATAATTTAACTCCCGCAGGATTACCGCTATGATAGATTTCCATGGTGGGATTTAGCAAAACTTTCGCTCCTTCAGCAAGTTCTGTACTTATGAGCTCAACCCGTAACGCTCCCTCCAGACCGGTTGCAATTTCATAAGGAATAGTTGTTTGGTTTTCACTAATAATGAGTACGTACTTCTTATTATCCGGAGTTGTTAAGATAGCTTCATAAGGAATAGTGAGCACATTCTCCTTGCGGTCGCACAAGATGTCGATAGCTAGAGTTAGTCCGGATTTTATGGCTTGGCTCTCGTTTGTTAGCAGACCTTTCACTTCGACTATGGTTTGGGTGACTTGCCCACTAGTAGATTTTTTAGCATAAGGGCTAATATATGAAACCGTAGTATTAAAAGTCTGTTCATTTCCGCCCAAGGTAGTTATAGTCATGGGGCAGCCAAGCTTTACTTGCTGTGCTTCATATTCGCCGACATTGGCCTTAACCTCAATATTAGCATTGTCCACGATGTAAAAAGCTTCGCTCTCCGCCATTACATTAGTGCCAAGCTTAATGAATACCTCGCCAATAGTGCCGCTTATGGGGCTCACTACATTTTGCTTCTGCTTTTCCTCGGCTAAGCCATTATATTCGACTTGAGCAGCTTGGTACTGGTTTTCCTG
This sequence comes from Syntrophomonadaceae bacterium, assembly GCA_031553935.1. Taxonomy (GTDB): domain Bacteria; phylum Bacillota; class Syntrophomonadia; order Syntrophomonadales; family Syntrophomonadaceae; genus JAISDD01. The sequence continues at coordinate 65,258 of JAVBKS010000011.1, read as the reverse complement.
CAAACGCAATTCTTGCAGGTACTTACCATTTTCCACAGCATTTTTTTCATCCATATATAGCTGCTCAGCTTCAGCAAATTCCAAACCGGAAGCATCGAGGGCAAACTTACTAAGTGCACCTTGTTCGAATAAATGCTGATTAGCTTCGTGATTACTCTTAGCGATCTGAAATTTACTTGAAAGAACATTAAGATGATTTCGGGCTTCCTCTAGAACTTGTCTGCTCAATTCCAATCTAGTTTTTTCGGTTTCGACTTGAATTCTTGCTTTCTCTAATTGGCGATCTAGTTCCTGCGAGCTTAATATTGCTAATACTTGACCTGCTTCCACTCTGTCACCAGCAGATACAGATATTGCTGATACGGTACCTGAGGTCTTCACATGAACTTTCTGCTCATTCAGGGCTGCTGAGATTCCATTGACTTTAACCCGATACTCTATATTCTCTCTTAAAATTGAGTCGGATGAAAAAGTAGGGACATTATCCTTAAAAGCAAAAAATAAGGCAATAACTAAAACCAATAGAACAAACATAAAAAGAGTAATGGAGAGCTTCTTATGACTCTTAATCAAATTGAAGACGCGGTGGCGGGTCTTAACCCTATCCTTGGTTATTGTTTCCATTCATCAAACTCCTGTCCATAATGTCTCAATATATTTATACATTAAAATAGTTAAAAACTTATAAAGAAATTATTAATAAATTATTAAGTCTATGAAGTATAAGTTAGAATCATCGGTTTTCTATTACAGAACAAATGGGAGGATAGAAAAATAATTAGATGATATTTGTGTGCTCATACACTGTTCGACAGTGCATGAAATGGTTCGGAAAGAGGTAAGCTCAGTTGATGGTCGTGGGGACGCTCTTATCGACAACGTGATGTGAGCAGCAAGAGAAGTGTCAATCCTCAGTACCCCGACACTCCTCTATATGCCATTATTCGTGGTCAAGGGGCACAATCTCAATCGTATAACCAAGCGGATGAAGCACTTTGAATAATGTGTCTATCTGCGGAGTTGTCTTCATGCTTTCTAGTCGAGCTATCGCAGGTTGCTTCACTCCAGATATTTCTGCGAGTTCTCTTTGCGATATTCCTTTTTCTTCTCTGGCCTTAATCATTTTGCCGATTAAGGATATCTCGAAATTAATAAGCTCTCGCTCAGCGGGACTTATTCTTGCTTCGTCATTCATGTAGTCCGAGAAAGTATCGATGGCTTTCTTGTCAGCCATATTATTCACCATACCTTTCCAAAAAGTCTTTCAATTTCGTACGTGCTGTTTCGATCTCACTGGACGGCGTTTTCTTTGTTTTCTTGATAAAATGATGCAGCAACACGAATATATTATCTTTCCAGTAAAAGAATAATATGCGATTCGAAAGGGGGCGCAATTCCCATATGCTACCGTCAATGTGTTTGACTATCGGCTGACCTATTCGCGTGCCGTACTGTGCTAAAGCTCCAATGTATGCAAGGATTTTATTGCGGTTGATGCGTTCGCTCTTGCTCGTTTCGCCTTTCTTTTTCAATTCGTCCAAATATTCCACAATTTCAGATTTCTCATTTTTATCGCGGTAAAACTTTACCTCGTACATGGTACTCCTCCTTGCGAATTCATGATAACATATTAGTTATCGACAGTCAATGGGGTTGCCAAGAAGGATAGATTTATCGACAGTGGATAAAGAAAGCTGCTGCTCAATACCAGGTTCGTTATTGTTTCCATTCATAAAACTCCTGTCCATAATGTCTTAATAAATTTTTATACATTAGAATAGTTAAAAATGGTAAAGAAATTATTAAGTCAGCTTTTTTATAAATTCCTTAAATGAACCAAATATCCCACGAAAAAACCCAAATTATTTCAAATCAGACAACAAAATAGGAGCAGGAAAATGAAGGAATTAAGCAGAAAGACTGTTGAAATTGTAAAAAATGCTCTAAATATATCAATTGGAGTAAATAAGTAAATAAGTGAAACAAGGTGACCCTCCCAATTAAGATAGTTGACCTAGATTTGGACCATATCATTATTGTAATAGCTTTTTGAAATGAGGTGGAACAATGTCCAAAAATAGACTGGAAGCATTCAGTGATGGTGTTTTTGCCATCATTATTACCATTATTGTTTTGGGAATCACATTTCCAAGCCACCTAGATTCGTCTAATATACGTTCTTTTTTGTGGGAAATTTTTATTTTCGTTGAAAGTGGCGTTATGGTTGGAACTTTCTGGTTTGCGCATAGTGAGCTTTTTGATCGAATTGAATCTGTTTCAGCAATCGGGATCTTATATAATATTCTATTATTATTGGTTCTTTCACTTGTGCCTCTATTTACTAAGGGTCTTATGCAAAACCCAAACATGACATTTTCTGCCATTGGATTTACTGTTATTATGTTGCTCGCCGCTGTTATTCTTCATTTACTGACTTATTCATTAAAAATGAATGATATGGTGCTTGCTAACTGGAAGTTTCGAACTGCAAGTTTCTCATTCGTTCTAATTGTAGGGGTTATTAGTTTTTACTCTCCAAGGTTAGCGTCGCTTCTATTTATTTTTTTCCCAATAATGTGGTGGACGATACTTCTTGCGACCAGGAAAAAATTAAAACAATAAAATTATTGGGCTGATTTTTGTTATGGTCATTATATACAGCTTTTCCTGGTCAGGCAATTCCATCAGCTTTTAGTCCTTTTGGATTGGCTAAAACAACCGAGGGCCCCTAGTAGCAATGAAGTAGTAGAGCTACAATAAACTCTGAAAATACTCGAAAAAGTTCATGTGGAAAACCGAGGCGAATTGGAGTATATGTATTGAATGCAAGAGAAATTGCAGTGAGTACCGCTTAATGTACTGGGTGCAGATAATGCGAGAGAGAAGTAAAAGTGGACTAAGCATAAAAGCCTTTAGCAAAATAAAGATAGAATAGACTATTGTCTGGAGCAACTGAAATAAAGCAACTAGAATTCAAGGCGTCGAGAGATCTGAACCCTCGACGCTTCATTGGTGTTAATTGCCATTTTGATAAGAAAGTGAAATCTTCTTAGTCACTTCGACTTTTTCTTCATAGCAACCGAAAATTTCATCAATATGTTCGCTGTCGTTGTTTTTCCAGATTAGGCTGACCAAGGGCACAATTATCAGACTTATTACCATTGCAGCAGCGCCGGCATTAATCGGTGACGCTATGAATTTGAAAACCATATTAGAAAGCGTCAGTCCTACTCCGCAAGCAAAACTAGCCCATACCGCCGCTTTGCTAACTCTTTTCCAGTATAGACCATAGAGGAAGGGTGCCAAGAAGGATCCGGCTAAAGCTCCCCAGGATATGCCCATCAATTGAGCTATAAAAGTTGGAGGTTTAATAGCCAGCACCGTAGATATTACTATAAAGAAAATGATCAATAAACGTATCAAGGTTAATTGAGTTTTTTCGCTCATATCTTTCACCAAAGTGCCTTTTATAAAGTCCAAGGTCAAAGTGGAACTGGACGTAAGAACCAAGGCGGAAAGGGTAGACATGGAGGCCGACAACACCAAAAGTACGACTATGCCTACCAAGATATCCGGCAAACTTGATAACATAAATGGAATTATGCTGTCGTATATTACTCCTCCGCTGGAGTTGTGAATGGCAGGACTGTCATAGAGACGAGCAAACCCTCCTAAGAAGTAACTGCCCCCGGCTATAATCACGGCAAAAACTGTAGAAATAACAGTACCGGTATTAATTGCTTTTTCACTTTTTATCGTATAAAACTTATGAACCATTTGGGGTAAACCCCATGTGCCTAGGGATGTTAGAATTACAACGCCCAGCAGATTTAACGGATCAGGTCCGAAAAATGAGGTATAGGCACCAACCTGACCTGCGGTTAGCGGCACATCGCTTTCAAAAGTCGCAAGCTGCTGAACGGCAGCGATGAATCCGCCATTTTTTATCAAAACAGCCGCGATTACAGCTGTGATTCCGCCCAACATTATCAATCCTTGAACGAAGTCATTTATTGCTGTAGCCATATAGCCACCCAAAACCACGTAAACGCAAGTCAAAATTGCCATAAATAAGACGCAGTAAAAATACGGGACATCGAATGCCATACCAAATAAACGAGAAAGACCATTATATATGGATGAGGTATATGGTATTAAAAATATAAAGATTATTGCTGATGATACAATTTTTAGAGCGTCGCTATTATAGCGCCGACCAAAAAAATCGGGCATGGTAGCCGAAGCTATATGATTAGTCATAACTCGAGTGCGCCTGCCTAAGACCACCCATGCTAATAAACTGCCGATAAAAGCGTTACCTAATCCGATCCAAGTCGAAGCAATACCGTATTTCCAGCCAAATTGCCCGGCATAACCTATGAAAACGACTGCGGAAAAATATGAAGTTCCGTAAGCAAAAGCAGTCATCCAAGGGCCAACTTGACGACCGCCTAAAATGAAATCATTGACATTGGTGGCGTGTTTGCGAGAGTAAATTCCTACTATAATCATTATCGCAAAAAAGATACCCAATAGAGTGAGTTTTATTACCATGTTGCATCTCTCCTTCATCAATGGCAAGTGGCGGGCAAGATATACCCAGCAGATGCCTTTAGCTATTGTTCATCGGATAAAATCGGCTAAACGGCAATAAAAAAACAGACCCCCTGTACTGACAAATAAAAATTGCCGCTGTACACAGCTATGCCTGTTGAATAGCTTATTCATTCTCTTCCGTCCTTCCATTCTGCCATGATAAAGTATTTTTTAAAAAAAATTTTCCGTACTACTTGAAACCCTGCTGCGAGATTTCTTTTAACATCACATGCTATGTTAAACAATTCACAGGTTTCTGTCAAGCGTTTGTTTCGCATTTTATTAATCATTCAAATAAAAACAACGATAGAAATAATAGTAGTAATTGATCGCCTAAATAGTGCTGTCAAGGTCTAATTATCAGCAGCTTTATAAGCATGTTTATGATTCCTGACTCCAGAAAACTTCTGCGAGTAATAAATAGTAGATGCTCGGCTTAATTGAAGGTGGGTAATGATATGAAAAATAGTTTTTTGGATGCCAAAATACAAAAGCCTTGGGTATCACCCGATTTTATCTACCGGCCCCGCTTAATCGATCGCTTACAAGATACTGACAAGAGACTGATAGTGCTTCATGCTACCGTAGGTTATGGGAAAACCGTTTTGCTGACTCACTTTGGTGAAAACACTGCTCAAGTCTGCGCGTGGAATAACATGAATATTTCCGATAATGACAGCATAATATTCATGCAGTATCTTAGCGCCAGTTTGAATAAAGTCCTGCCTGCATTTGATTTCGACGTACGGACTTATACTGCTTCGTTTCAAGCGGAAGAAATATTAGACACTGCGCTAGAAGAATTTGTAAGCCGTTTAAATGAAGCACTTAGTACTGTCCCGTATAACATTAATTTAATTCTTGATGATTTTCAAGCTATAGATAATGAAAGTGTTTTTTATATTATTCAAGTACTTATTGCTCGCAGCGCCAAAAATTTGCGAATATTGATTGCAACCAAAAGCGCAGTGCCGCCTTTTTGCTTTCGCTATATTCTTGAGGGCACTGCCGACATTATCAAACAAAGTGATTTATCCTTTACCTTTGAAGAAATATGTTCTTTGTTCAGAATTCTGCTGCAAGAAGAAACTAATGATAGTTTGGTAAAAACTATTTGGCACAAGTCGGAGGGCTGGCCGGCCGGGGTTATGTTTGCTTATCTACACCTCAAGCAGCAAGAAGGTTGGCCTGCTAACCAAAACTCAATTTGGACATGTCAAAAAACCGCATTAGATACATATTTTATGCATGAACTATTCAAAAAAATTCCCTATGATATTCAAACATTTTTGATTAATACCTCGTTGCTAGAATTTTTGAATAAGGAATTGTGCAATTCGGTTTTACATATAGAAAATTCTCAAAGTATGCTGCTCTATTTGGAACGAGAAAACTTATTTACCAGCCGAGTTGGACAAACAGACGGCTGCTTCCGCTATCATTCCTTATTTAAGGAGTTTCTTGAATCTATGGCCCAACCGGAAAAACGCCAGGAGATTTTGACCCGGGCTGCGGAATTCTATTTAAAGACGCCTGAAAAAGAAGCGGCAGTAGAGTATGCTATGTCTGCAGGTAATTGGGACCTTATGCAATTTGCTTTGGAAACTGTGGGAAATGATTTCACTAATCAAGGAAAACTAGCACCATTGAGCCGTTGGTTAAGTGTTTTGGAAGAAAATCAAATAAAACTATCAGCAAAGAACACTCTTTTGGCAGGCAGCTATTTTTACCGTACCGGCCAGGCTGCAAAGGCTGCTCGTTACTTGGACCAGGCTCAGGAATTGTTTTTATCCTCTATGGATGAGCTGGGATATATATATTGTGTGCTGGAACAAGCGCGTATGGCTAGAAATCAAAAATCTTTGGCAGAAAGCTCTAAGCTGATTGAAGAGATATTACCCCTAATGGATGCTAATTACAGCCACTTGTGGTATGAGGTAGTTGGGGAACGTTTGTACAATTTCGTGTACAAGGGGCGTTACCGGGAAGCATTGGCTATCTGCAGCGAAATGATATTAAATACCCGGCAAGCAGGAAACAAAAAAGCCGAAGGCTCATTTATGCGTTTTTCAACAATCGTATATTTCTACATGGGCAAATATCAGAAGGGGCTGAAACTATATCAGAATTTGCTGGATAACAATTGGATTACCCGAGATGAAGACAGACTTATCTCAGTCGAATCTTATGTAGCATTGATGTATCTTTTTACCGGGCAAAAAGAAGCAGCACTAAAAACGATCCAGCACGAGTTGGAACGCAATAACCGCTTTCCCTTTGGAAATGATAATTGGCTTGTATATTTGATTCAGGCATATATTCAGATGGTTTTAGCTTCCGAACGCAATAATGACGGCTTGCGACAAGCCTTTTTGCTAAATGAGGCCCAGAAATTTTTACATATGGCAGAAAGACATGTAACCGGTTTGGGAAAAAATCCGGAATTTCTGTCTTCAGTAAATCTTATGCAAGAAATACTTCATTTATATTCATCTCCGCAAGAATGGTCCAATGCAGCTGAACGTATTCATCGTTTCGCGGACAAAGCTATACCTTTAGCGCGCAATATGGCTTTATCCTCGGCAGCAGTGATCCTTTATCAGGCGGGAAGCTGGGCAGAGGCTCAGGAGACTGCCCAGTATATATCCGCCTGTGAATGGGAAGATGCTTTTACTTTTAAAGCGCAGGCTGTCATGGCTTTGGTAATGGAAAAGGCAGGGGATAAAGAAGAAATAGAAAAAACTCTCGCCAACATTTGCGCTTGCGGGCTTGATGAACAGTTGATGCAGAATTATTTGCCGGAGCAATTATGGGTTACTTTTAAGAAGCTAATCAAATTTGGGGGCGACAAAGGAAACAGAGATCAAATAAAAGTAGCTTGTTTCGGAGATTTTAGAGTATGGCTTCCCGGTGAGAATCTTGAAATAAAATGGCGCACTAAAAAAGCGCAGGAACTTTTCGCGTTTTTATTTCATCTGCAAGGTCAGGCTGTGGATAAAGACCAGATATTGCTCCAGCTCTGGCCTGATTTTGATCGCAAAAATGCTACCTCGCTTTTACATACCTCTATATACAGTATTAGGAAAATCTTAGCTCATTATCACTTGGAGGATCTGATAATCTACCAGGACAAGAAATACGCCATGCAAATGAGCTTAATTAGCTCAGATTATGCACAGCTAAATCTGCTTTCTCAGGCTTTCGAAGAAGGCGATGAAGTTTTCATATATGATTATCGGCACATGCTGGATTGTTATCAGGGAGAATACATGGCAGGTATAGACTGCGATTTTTGCCAAGGGCGACGCGGTTATTTTGAAAAGCGTTTTTTGGAGTTAAGCTTAATTGTTGCCCGGGCAGCAATACGGAAAAAACGTTGGGGAGATGCTTTAAACGGTATTGAACGGGCCATAAGCGTAGATCCATATGATGAAGAACTGTATCTTTTGGCTTTGGAATGCTGTCGATATTTGAAAGATATAAAGCAAGCGAAAAGACTATTTAAACAATTGCAGGCAACTCTCTTAGATGAGTTGGAAGTCGATATTTCTCCAGAGATAGAGGAGGCTTACCGCCTTTGCTTGGAAGCGGGAGCAAGAAAAAGGACGATGGCAGCCATATGATAATTTACTCAAATTATCAAGAATACTTAAGAGATCTGCACAAGTGGGGAAAAACTCTGATGAAGGACCCCGAGGCAGCGCAATGCATAGCTTTGTCACTGGATGAAAAAACCCACTTAAGCCTGAAGGCTGGTATTTTTCTTCCCCTTCCTTATCTGGAGGAAGTCTTTGCGTTAAACTCACTGGAACGCTTTCTCGTACGTTTAGCTCTGCTGCCAGAACTTGACACAAGTTTCGAAATGGATTTTTCGGCTATATATAAGGATGACAAGCGGCGATTGTTATCGCCGGAACTAGCCGGAAAACTGTTTTTGCATTCCGGTAATGCTCCGATAGAATTCAATGAGTGTTGGGGATCGGATGGAATTTTGCGGCGCTATTTTTTTGCAGTGACTGAATTAAGAGGCCGCTCGAACATGGCTAATCATTGGAAACTTAATAATCGCATAATTGAATTTGCACTGCATGAGAAAATTGATAATCCGGTATTAGCAGCAATAAGTTATGTGTGGGAGCCTGGCTTAGAGGACGAAGATTATGAAAAGCTGGATAAAATGAACTCAGACCAATTAACGATTATGAACAATTTTTTTCAGCAAGCTGAACAAAAAGGGATAACAAACCTGGCCTTTATTCTGAGCGGCCCGTCGGGCAGTGGTCAAGAAAAATTAATAGCTGCATTTTGCCATTCACTGGGGCGTGCATTATTATTTATTGATGCGTCTAAGCTTCTTGACAATGGCCGAGTTTGCACGAATATGCTTATCGAGATTTTGAGGGAGAGTATTATCAGGCAAAGCATCTTATGCTTCACAGAATGGGACTATCTAAACCATCACCCTGACGGCGAGAGGGTAGCAGCAGCATATCTCGAAGAAGCTTGGACGGTTGGCAATCTCGTTTTTGCAATCGGGGTTGAGCCGATTAAATACAATACCCGCACCTTGTCAGGCCGAGTTATTAAGCTTAATTTGCATATGCCTGATGAACATGAACGTTTGCAAATCTGGCGGCACATGTCGAAGGGGCTTAAACTTTCTAAAGAGATTTCTTTAGAAGATTTAGCCGGGAAATTTGTTTTTTCTGCTGGGCAGATTGGGGCCGCCTTGAAAGAAGCCGAAAGTTCGGCATGGGGTAAGGGCATAGAACTCATCGAACCCAAATGCTTGCTGGAGAGTTGCTATAAGCTGATTCATCACGATTTAGCGGCAACAAAAGCGATTAAAGTACCGGCAATTTTCGTTTGGGATGATCTGATCCTGCCTACTCAGTCGAAAGAACTCTTGCGTTTAGCCTGCAGCCAAATCCAGTGCCGATATTTGGTTTACCATCAATGGGGATTTGGTGCCAAGCTGCCTTACGGACGAGGGATTTCTTTATTGTTTTGCGGTCCTCCGGGGACTGGAAAAACTATGGCAGCTCAAGTGATGGCTAATGAGTTAGGAATGGAGCTATATAAAGTCGATTTATCTGCAGTGGTCAGTAAATATATCGGCGAAACTGAAAAAAATTTAGCCGAGGTTTTTCGCGAAGCCCAAAAAAGCCAGGCAATTTTGTTTTTCGATGAAGCTGATGTGTTATTTAGTAAGAGAACAGAAGTTAAAGACGCTCACGATCGATACAGTAATATGGAAGCTGCCTATATGCTGCAGAAAATCGAGGAATACGAAGGGGTATCCGTATTGGCCACCAATTTTTTGCAAAATTTTGATGAGGCCTTTAAGCGGCGTTTAAAGTTTATTATTGATTTTCCTTTCCCAAATGCTGAGTACCGCCTGCAGTTATGGAATACGGTATTTCCGGCAGCAGCACCACTCGGAGATGATATAGACCGGGAGTTTCTAGCCCGCAGTTTCGAATTTTCCGGCAGCAGCATAAAAAATATTGCCATTAATGCTTCATTTATTGCGGCTGACCGGGGAAAAGCCATTAATATGGAGGAAATACTGATGGCTTTGCGCTACGAAACGATCAAAAGCGGACAAGTGTTATCCAAAGAAGACTTTGGCGAGTACCAAATGCTCTACAAATGAGGTGGTTTGATGAGCTGGGAACCTACATATAAAGAGCGATTTCCAGAATGGCGTTCTTCGGAGGGCATATTAAAGGAAAGAAAACCAGAAGGGATTGAGTCTCTTACTGGGTATGAGAGCTCAGAAAAAGAAAAAACAAATGATGATGTGCCTGAAAAGATCTGGGAAATAGGCAATTCTTATGGAACTTTGGAGATTGGACGCAATAAGAAGAAACAATTGATTATTGTGAATTCGCAGCACCGCAGTAAGGATATTCACGCTTTGCCCGAAGAGAGTAAAGTCTTAAAGGGAGATAGCAGTGTGAAGATACCCTTGCTAACCGGCGCGTTTCGGATAAACGAAAACTGGAATCGGCGAGAAGAAAGTGCTTATGATTATCGAATTGACTCAAGCAAGGTTCCTATATTTATTATGAAAAAAATGCAAAACTTGCTGGAAAATTATGAACTGAATGTTCAAGAAAATATTAATCCGTTTTTTAGTGCGGAAAAGGAAAAAGAAGAACTGGCATATTTGAGAGCGGCCGCCCGTCAATTAAGCCGGGAGCCAAGTTCAGACTCTGACCCGGGGTTGGAAAAGCGCATTCAGTTTTTAAGCGCAGTAGTGGCAGATAAAGAACGCCTAAAAATAAATTTTTATAACCGTTTGCCGGTTTTGCTGGAAAAAGCCCGGCAAGCCAGAAGCCATACTGGCGACGATGCTTTATTTGTTATGCATAGTGCGCTTGCAGAGATTACGGAAGAGCATGGTTTGACTAATGATGATGCCCTAATCATTATCAGCAGGGATGGTTTTTCAGTAAACTACCACCCCAACGGTGCGACCGGCGGCCAAGTGCCGGTTGATGAAAACACCTATCAGAGAGGGGAAACAGTTCTGATATTAGGAAATAGCGGGCATTTATCGCGCGCGGGTTTTACTTTCAGGGGTTGGTCTTTATCACCGCAGGGAGAAGACCCGGTTTATATAGAGGGGAGTAGTATGGAAATAGAAGAAGTAATAGATTTATATGCGTTTTGGGAAAAAAGGCTAGAAAAAAAATAATTTTAGTTATTTTCCTGATTGTTCAGCAAAATGTTCAGAGAATTGTTCATAAGGTCATGATTTAATTATTATGAACTAAAAATTTAGGACCATTTAAAAACCACGAAAGGGGGTATCCAGTTTCGCTTTAGTTCAGAAACTGGGACAATATGGCTGAATATTTATCACCAGGCGTCTATGTAGAAGAGTTCGAGTCGGGCGGTAAACCTATGGAAGGAGTTGGAACCAGTACCGCAGGATTTATCGGCTTAGCGGAAAGGGGACCATGTGAGGGAGTTCCGCAATTGGTTACGAATTTCGCCGATTTCAGAAGAAAATACGGTAATTATTTATCTGACAGCGAATTCGGAGAATACCGCTTTTTGGCTTATGCAGTGGAACACTTTTTTGTTAATGGAGGTTCCAGATGTTTCATAGCTCGGGTAGCTCCAAATGACGCTAAATGTTCTGAAAGCGAAGAAGACTTGGCCATCCAAATTACGGCCAAAAATCCTGGATTATGGGGAAACAGTATTCAAGTTAATGTAACTCCAGCCAGCAAGGCGAAAACTCAAATTTTAGAAGTATTGGACAATAACAAATACAGTGTTAAAAGCTCGGCAGGATTTAATGCCGGAGATATTGTAGCTTTTAGTGACAAGAAGAATACGGTTTTGAACCGAGTGGTGAAAAGCCAGGATAACATAATCGAATTTGAAGAAGCTTTTACCGAAAATGTTGTTGATAAAAACTTATTGCCGGTGAAAGTAATCTCAACTTGCGAAATCAAAGTTGAGGTAAGATTTGAAGATATTGAAGAAGTTTACGAAAACGTATCTTTTAATGCTCAAGCCGCTAATTTTATTAACAAAAGAATTGCTAAATCGGATCTGGTTACAATTTCTTATACGGGAGACAATGACGAAATTGAAGCTCCATTCCAGCAATTAGCCAATGAGGGCCAAAACCTGGTGACAATAGGCTTGGCTGGCGGCAGCAACGGCTCGGTAAGTAGTATTTCCGCCGCTGATTTTATTGGCACTGATAACGGACCGGGAAAAAGAACCGGAATCCAAGCATTTGTAGACAATGATTTCGTTTCCTTGATGGCAGTTCCCGGGGTAACTGATCCTAATGTGCAGCTGATGCTGGTAGCACATTGCGAAAACCTAGCAAGCCGTTTCGCGGTTTTAGACATCCCCAGAGACAGTAAAAAAGTCGCCGATGTAATGGCTCACCGAGATATATTTGATTCAAATTATGCAGCTTTGTATCATCCATGGCTAGAGGTCTTCGATCCTTTAGACAAGAAAAATATTGCTATTCCACCCTCCGGATCCATACTAGGCATTTATGCCCGCAGTGACAATACCAGAGGTGTGCATAAAGCTCCAGCCAACGAAGTAGTGCGAGCTTGTGTAGGACTAGACTGTCAGTACAATAAAGGGGAACAAGATATTCTAAATCCAAAAGGCGTTAACTTAATTAGAGGTTTTGCCGGCCAAGGCATAAGAGTCTGGGGAGCCCGCACCGCTACCAGTAACCCTAGTTGGAAATACATTAATGTTCGTCGTTTGTTTATCTTTGTTGAAGAATCCATCAAAGCCAATACTAATTGGGTAGTGTTCGAGCCAAATGATGAATTGCTTTGGGTTCGGGTCAAGCGGACGATTGATGTTTTCCTCACTGGTTTATGGCGTTTGGGGTCTTTAGCGGGAGCAGCTCCTAGCGAAGCGTTCTTCGTTGATGTGGGACGGACCACCATGTCTCAAGATGACATTGATAACGGCCGCCTTGTATGCGTTATTGGCATAGCTCCAGTAAAACCGGCTGAATTCGTCATCTTCCGGATTACTCAGAAAACTAACGAATCCGGCGAATAAATGCTAAATGAAAGGAGTGTAAAAAATGGCTGGTTACCCCCATGGAAAATATAGATTCAGAGTGGAAATTGACGGTTTAGAAGCTGGCGGTTTTTCCGAAGTCTCTGGATTCGACGCAAATATTGACGTGATTGAATACCGGGAAGGAGATATGGTGCAGACACCTATGAAACTGCCCGGTCTAAAAAAATACGGTAACATAACTTTGAAACAAGGTTTAACTGATTCCGTGGTTCTATACGAGTGGATTATTACCGGAGTTGAAGGCCCAGTTGACCGAAAGACAATTACCATAACCGTACTAGATGAAGCAGGCGAAGCGGCTGCATCATGGCAAGTTATCAATGCTTGGCCTATGAAGTACACCGCTCCTGATTTCAATGCTACTGCTTCCGAAGTAGCTATTGAAATGTTGGAAATTGCCCATGAAGGCATGACCAGAGTTTCTTAATAATATTTGGACTTAGATGGAGCCGGCTTTTATATCAACATTGTTTAATTGGAGTATTTATAAAAGCAGGCTCTAAAAGCCTTTTGAGAACTAATTATTAAAACCTGAAAGGAGTTATAATATGGCATTCCAAACCGAGTTTACTTTTGAATTACCCCGGGGTTTTGTTGATCAATCCGGTGTGCTGCACCGGGAGGGAATTATGCGTCTGGCAACCGCCGCTGATGAAATTAACCCGATGCGAGACCAGAGAGTCCAGCAAAATCCCAGTTATCTTTCCATTATTCTTTTAGCCAGAGTAGTAATCAAATTAGGCAGTCTAGCAGCTGTAGACACCAGAGTGATCGAAAACCTATTTACTATGGACTTAGCTTATCTTCAAGATCTTTATCAAAGGATTAACTCTCAGGATATACCGGTGTACAATGCCAGCTGTCCACATTGCGGCAAAGAAGTTGAGATTCCCATAAATTTTTTGGAAGCCGGACTATAGAAATCTATCCGGCCGATAAGATATACGAAGAAGCAGCTTTTTTGGCTTATTATCTTCATTGGAGTCATGATGAAATCATGAATTTACAACATCGTGACCGAATTCGCTGGTGTAAAGAAGTATCCAAAATAAACAGCAAGTTAAACGATGAGCCGGAAAATGTTTTTGCCAATTTCTAATGAGGTGAAATCACAATGAATACTTTAAATTCAGGGGCAAAAGGTGTTATGCCCAGCCATAATTTCTTGTTATCTATCGGCAAAGAACTCTTGAGCTTCACAAAAGTAACCAATGTGAGCCGAACTTTGGAATGCGACACTTTCAGTGAGGGTGGGCTAAATCATATGGTACATACCTTCACGAAGCCAAAGCAGCAGCAAGAAACTTTGATCCTGGAAAAAGGGATTAATATTGCTGGAGATAAAGACAAAGACACTTATGAAAAGCTGAACTTAAAGGCGGGAGGCAGGATCAAAAAGGCAGTAACTTTAGTAGTCTTAGATCAGAATCAGAAACAAGATCGCTATTACAGTTTTGATGAAGGGGTAGTGGTCAAATGGGAAGTTACTAATTTTGATGCTTTGGGCAATGAGGTATTGATAGAAAGGTTTGAAATAGCCCATTCTGGTTTGGTAGAGATGTGAAAGCTGACTTTGCGAAGCGAACTTATGTAATTAGCTACATAAAATTGATTACTTTGATTTTAGGGATGACTTATCATGCGTATGCTTAGTGAAAATGGTTTTTCCACGCGCCTGGCAGTGATGAACCAAAACTTTAGCGACAATGTGAGAAGGAAATATTTAAATGCGGGCATCTACGATTATGCCGGTGTTTCTTTGGTTTTTTTAGAACCTAATGCGGAAGTAGAGCAAAAAAGTCAATCTCGTGAAACTTTGATATTTCTGTGGCAGCTGTTACTTCAGCTGAATGAAACGCAGATTGGCCAGTTTAACCAGACAGTATATAAAAATTTGCAGGCTCAATACGATTATCACATCCATCTGCTGACTAGCGAAAGCCGTTCTCTTACCAATAGGTTATCCCAAGCGTGGCAAGAAGCTATTAACTTGCGCCAGCAGGAACTTGAGCTGATGGGGCGGAGTAGAGTAAAGACCAAAAGTAAGGGATTGCAAAGAAAGAAAAGAAAACTCACTACCTCCATTAAAAAAGAGTTACAGCTTCTAATCAAAGAACAAGAGAGCAATACCCGTAAGACCGAAGTATTCAAGTCAAGACAGTTAATGAAATCAAATGATGCTTTTATGCTTAAGAATGCCATGGTTAGGGTAAAGGCATTATCTAGTATTGACTTTATTACTAGGACGAGGCACGCAGCGCGCGGACAGATCCAGCCGGGCAAATGGAACGTAATTGATAATAAATCATTCATTAGTTATGGCCCACATCCGAAAATATTTTACCCATCAAATATAAGTAATCTTGTTTTTTTAAATTCACAATTAGAACCGAAGAGTTACAACTGGCAGGAACGCTTATTAAATTATCATCAGTCGCCGTACATTCAAAACAGGGTTTGGTTCTCAGCAAACTATTTAAACCGATTTAGTCAATCACTATTGGGATGGTTGGATAGTTATGTGGGCTTGCCGCAAGGAAATTCGAGAAAAAACAGGTCGGAAATAAGAACAGCTCTAAAACATCAAAACAAGATCCAAGTTAATGGTGCAGACCGTAATCCGAAAATGTTACTAAAGGACTTGCAGGAAGCGGAAAGAGCTATCATTCCTCACATTGCACAGGTCGGGGGAGGACAGCGGCTAATCTATATTAAGAATCTTTTGCCTGGCAGCAAAAAAGGTCAAATGCCTATATTTAAGCCGGAGTTTTATGCCAGCCCAAAGATTTTTGCCGGTATATTGAGTAATGCGAAATATTTAATTGATAATACAATCGACCAATCACATTCATACCAAGCTAAAAAACCAAGCGATATAAATACTATTAGATATGTTAATTCTGCGGAAAGTGACAATACTCTGCAACTGTGGTTAAAGATACAGTCCCGTTGGGAAAATAGAATTTTGAACCAAACGCGCAGCTTTAATACGGGAATAAATTCACTGTCACTTTTTATAGGCGAGAATAAATCTGTATTAAATCGCATGTTAAATGGTTTTACGTCTAGTAATAAATTTAAATTCAACAAGTTGCTTAGACTAAGTAATTATTCTTTATTTAGGCTTGGGGAAAAGAACGCAGATACTCAATACCGGATTTACCCACATATTAACAATTACCATGTTGGAACAGAAAACAAAGCAATCCATAACTTATTCAAACAAAATCAAAGATTCCAATCGGATAGTGTGAAGAAGAATTTAGAAAGCTCGATAAAAAGTTTAAGGAGATATTTTTCCCTAAACTTACCCAGCACCATAAATACCTGGATGGCCAATAAAATACAGGCACAACTTCAGTTTTACATAAAAGCAGTAACTGAAAAAAACTATGGACATTTAGTTGGCCAAGTGGAAAGCTATTTAACCAATTTTAAGGCCGGGGGTATTGCAGCCGAGGCGCTTGAAAAAAGTTTATATCAAACCCGGTTATACGATAAAAAATGGGTAAGAGAAACAACTAAGCTACTTGTAGATCGCCGGGAAGATTACTTAACATTAAATAGTTTTCACAACAATGAAAACAGTTATATCTCAAACCCCTTATTAAGTATTTGGATGAAGGGTATCAAGAACAGCCAGGCGGCTAAAGAAAATGAGCTTCGATCAGTTCTTTTAAAAGAGATAGCATATCGTCATGAAATAGACGAAATCAATAGAAACAATCAGGAAAATTATGCTGCTTATCTGAATGAAAACGCTAGATTATGGCCTTCCGCGCTAGGATCCAGGATATCCAGAACTTTGCATAAGCTGATTAAAAGAGATATTGTCTATGCAGGCAAATGGAAAGAGACCCTGGCTCGATACGGAAACGTTCAATCGAGAATTTTGAATGAGGGCATCAAAAATACCTTTGTGCTTGGAGAACATAATAATTTTTGGCTCCAAAACTCAGCTAGTATTCTATTAGAGAATAATATGCCGTTATTCAGGAACCTCAAAAATAAAGTTTTGAGCGAACACATCAAAAATAACCTTGGGCATGGAAAACATAATAATTTTTGGCTCCAAAGCTCAGCTAGTTTTCTATTAGAGAATAATTTGCCGTTAGTCAGGAACCTCAAATATAAAATTTTGAGCGAACAAATTGAAAATAACCTGGGGCATGGAAAACACGATAATTTTTGGCTCCCAAGCTCAGCTAGTTTTCTATTAGGGAATAATTTGCCGTTAGTCAGGAACCTCAAATATAGAATTATTAATAGGGGCAGTGAGGTATTGTCAAATAGCTTCAATTACTCCTCGATACATAATAAGCAGGATATAAAGAATGCCGAAATGTTTGTTTCTAATCAACCCGATATCTTTAACAAAATTTTTGCGGATTTTCAAGATAATAGCGATGCCAAACCTAGATTGAATTATCAAGTTTTGAAAAACCTAAAAATTTCACCAAGATATATGACTTACCGTTATTTAAGTATTCGAAATCCATTGACTATAAAAGATATTCACCAAGCAGGTAGAGTGGAAAAAGGCTTAAAGAAGCTGACTTGGTCTGCATGGGCAGAACGAGAAAGCAGTGCCGGTGTCTTAAAACACTACATAGCTGAAAAAGCCGATAAAAAAATGAAGACAGATGAAAATCAAACTGCATATAAAAAAGTGCAAAGTGAAATTAAATACTTGAGCAGAAGAGAAATAAATCATGAAACCGAACTTAACCAACAAAAACAGACCGTTAAGAACTTAACCGAGAAGATCGAAAATCAAGAAAAACTGCTAAAACAAGTAATCCAGTCCAGATCAAATATCGAAAAAAATGAGTTAAAAACGATTACTAATGAATTAATGAGCCGCATGCAAAAAGAATTACGCTTAGAAAAACAGAGGCGGGGCATGCTGTAGAAATAAAACCGTCAAAAAGGGTGGCAATTATGGCATTTAAAAAAGCGAAAATAAAGATATACAAGGAAAAAGGCAGTGAAGAAGTGGCGGTTCTTTTTAATCCTGCGGAGTATAATCTGGCTGAAGCGGCTAATTATTCGGAGAAGAATATTCCGGGTCTATCCGGACCTATTACTCAGTTCATTTCGGGAGCGGCCAGTACTTTAAACATGACCTTGATGTTTGACACTTATGAAACCTCACCCAGTGAAGCTAGCGGCAATGTTGCGGCCAAAATGAGTGAAAGCAAAATAAATCCAACCGATGTTACCCTATTAACCCGGAAAATTACCGGATTGTTAAATATCGACGGTTCTTTGCACCGACCGCCTATATGCGAATTTATTTGGGGTTCCCTATGCTTTAAAGGGGTAGTAACTAATGTAAATCAATCCTATACCATGTTTATGGAAAACGGTATGCCGGTGAGGGCTAAATTAGAAATAACTTTTAAATCGGTGCTTGATTTGCAGGAAAGCAAAAAACAGGCTCCTTTTGAGTCTCCGGATCGGACGAAATGCCGGGTGATAAAACAGGGAACCCAGTTATGGGAGCTGGCTTGGGAAGAATATGGAGATCCGTCAATGTGGCGTTTAATTGCTAAAGAGAACGGTTTGCTTAGTCCTTTAGATCTATACCCGGGACAAGTATTAAAATTACCGGCACTCTAAGAATATTGGGATATTTAGGATGGGAATGAAACTATGGCGGATTTAATGGCAGGAAGTAATTCCTTCGATGCTCTAGCCAAAAAGTATAAGAATTTTTTAGTGCCGGCATACAAGATAAAAGTGAAGGGCAAGGATATTGTTGCTTCATCTAATCTGGCGGTTGAAGATTTATCATTGGATCTGTCATTGGATTCTGCTTCCAGTTGTACTTTTAATATAGCTAATGCTTATGACTTAAAAGCCAGGACCTTTTTGGGCGACATCAAGTCGCTATTAAAACTGGGAACAGTATTGGAAGTGGAAATTGGCTATGGTTCAAATACTACTTTAATTTTCAAAGGTTATGTCAGTGAAGTTAGCTATGAATTTCAAGATATCCCGGCATTATCCATAACTGCTTTAGATGTGCGTCGCTTGATGATGGATGGTCAGGCTCGGATGATGGTCCACTCGGTTCAAAACTATTCTCAGGCCTTTTCTGATGTAATGCAGCGCTATCAAAAAATCTGCTCTACATTAGTAATTGATAAAACTGACGACAAGCTTAGTTCCGTGACTCAGACAATTTCAGACTACGATTTTGTAGCCAAAGAGCTTGCTTGGAAAGCGGACCGGGAATTTTTCGTTTTGGCAGGCAAGGCTTATTTCAGAACTCCGCAAAAATCCACGGAGCCAATTACTACTTTGGAGTGGGGGCAGGGACTGTTATCCTTTTCCCGCAATGCCATGTACTTGAACTCGGATATTAGAGTTGTTGGTTTTGATGAGAAAAACAAAGAAGCATTACTGGGTGAATATAAAAGCAAAAGTGACGACGATCAGAGCGATGTTATATCAGAACCTCAGCCTACCGTTTTTACGGAACCAGATGCGGGAGAAACTGCTCAGGTAAAACGAAGAGCGGAAAGTGAAGGGAAAAAAAAGAAGCAAAAAACACAAGGCGGTAAAGCGGTTAGTATAGGTTTGCCGGAAATCGTGCCAGGCCGTTTTATCGAGCTCAAAAAGCTAGACAAAGATATAGATGGGAAATATTACGTTAAATCAGTCAGCCATTCGATAGGAGGAGACGGCTTTACCACCAGTTTCAACATAGGAGGGTGGAAATAATGCAATTTTTTTCAGAATTGCTGGACAAAGATACTCGGGATAGTTTCCGCAAGATTGAAGGGATAACTACCGGAACCGTTAAAGAAAACTGGGAAGAGAACCATCCGGGTATGGTTCGGGTTGAGTATTTTTTGGGTGAGACCGGAAAGACTTTGACAGATTGGGCACGGGTCGCTCAGCCTTATGCAGGCAATGGTTATGGTTCATATTGGCTGCCGGAGGTAGGTGATGAGGTGATCCTGGCATTTAATATGGGAGATATTAACCGACCATATGTTATCGGCTCTCTCTGGAATAGCAAGGACAAGATCCCGGAAGACACTGCGCGAGAGAAAAATGATATTAAGCGAATCAAGACAAAAGGTGGCCATGAGATAGTTTTTTCCGAAGAAAAAGACAAAGAGAAAATTTCAATTCATACCCCTAAAAATTTACTTTTGACTTTGGTTGATGAGAAAAAAGCAATTACCATACAAGATGCCGATGGCGAAAACATGATCGAGATAGATGGCGAAAACGGCAAAATAACTATAAAAGCCAAGAAGTCTATCAGTTTAGATGCCGGTGGCAAAGCAACCTTACTTTTGGACGGGGAAGGGAACAAAGTGACCTTGAAAGCAGGCAGCGTGGCAATTGAAGCTCAGCAAGAACTTAAACTTAAAGGGCAAAACTTTAAAGGCGAGGGTAATATGGTCGAGCTAAAAGGCAACGGGTCTTTTAAAGTTGAATCTAGCGCAATGCTGGAGCTCAAAGGATCTATGACTAAAATCAATTAGCGAAAGAGAGATTGTGAGGATGGAACAAGAAGGTGCCAAAGGTTTTTTGGGAGTTGGCTGGAAATTTCCAGTGCAAGTGGATGAAAACACAGGCCGAATTAAGACTTCCCATCATGAAGAGGACATCCAGGAAGCCATCCGCTTGATAATAATGACTTGCAAGGGAGAGCGCTTGATGCGCCCCGATTTTGGCTGCGGACTGCAGGATTTTCTGTTTGACGGAATGGATTACGATACCACTAGCCAGATGCGCCAGGAGATTCAACGATCTCTTACTAACTGGGAGCCCCGAATAACTGATGTTGAAGTAGATGTCGAAATGAATGAAGGAAAACTAATGATCCATGTTGCCTATATTGTACGGGCTACTAATAACCCATTTAATCTGGTGTACCCGTATTTCTTAAGTGAAGGTGCTTAAGTGTAAGAGGGAGGCTTTTTTTGCATGCGAATGCCGGAAATTGATACTAGAAAGCTGAGGGATATAAAAAATCAGATCCGATATTTATCATCGGTATATACGCCTGAATGGCGCTTTGATGAGGAAAATCCCGACGTGGGAACGGCTTTGGCTTTGATTTATTCAGAAATGTTTGCCGGTACTATTAAACGTTTCAACCAGGTTCCGGAAAAAAACAAAACTGCCTTTTTTAACAGTATCAATGCTAAGCTATTGCCGGCAATTCCAGCCGTCGGTTATGTCAGTTTCGGTTTGGCTGGTGACCAAGTAACCGGCATTCCGGTCAAGAGCAAAACGCAATTGATAGCTGATGTGGATAATAAGGAAGTTGCTAGCGTCATTTTTGAAACCGCTAATGATGTTTATGTAACCCCTGCCAGTATAGAAGAAATTATACATGTAAATGGCCGCCATGATTTCATAAGCTCGGTATGTACGCAAGCTAATTCTGAAACCGAGCGGGATCCATTTTATCTATTTGATTTAAATGGAGTTAATTTGCAGGAACATACAATGTATTTTGGCAATAGCTATTGTCTAAATATAAAAAATGGCGCCTGGATTGAAATAGAATTGTTTTCTCACAATCAGAACCGAACCAGTGAAGAAATCTTACATAGTTTTTTGGATGAAAAAAATGCCCTATGGGAATATGGATCGGTAGAAGGTTATTTGCCTTTCGAGGGTGCCAAGATCAAAGATGGGAAACTGCTGTTTTATAAAAGTGAAAGACAACCGGCTTTTGCTTTTCTCGAACTAAATCAGAATGAAAGCTACTATATTCGCTGTACGGTTAAAAACATCAGGCCATTTGAAAACTTATTCCTGGATAAAATCCATCTGGCAGCTCAGGGCAGGAACATCGTACCAGATGCCGTAAACTGTGCCGGAGTAGATGAAAACATAAATGAATTCTTCCCCTTTGGGGAAAAAATGTACTTATTCAGTGATATTTATTTTGCCTGTGAAGAGGCTTTGAGCAAAAAAAGAGCCGATATCAAATTAAGCTTTGACTTAAATTTTATCAGAATCCCTATTGATTTAGAGATATCTGATCCCAATATTAATTGGAAACTAATTATGCGCAGATCGGATTTTAAGCCAGATGTCGAGTATGACATAACCGTTGAAGATGTAATCTGGGAATACTACAATGGTTCCGGTTGGGCAAGACTTTTCCCGGAAAATGATTACCATGATGTGTTTTCCACCCGGGATGGTACTATGGGTCAGCACCGAAGTATTGATTTCACATGTCCTGCAGATATGCACAAGATTCTTATAAATTCGTGTGAATCGTTTTATATCCGATGCCGGATATTAAAGCTCAATAATTTGTACAAACTGAAAGGGTATTATATAAGTCCTTATATTGAAGGGCCTAATTTTAGCTATACCTATAGCGAAGAAGGAGTATTGCCGGATATTATTTATACTACTAATAATTTGGTTGAAGAATCGTTTAGCCGAGGAGACCTTAAGGAAGACAATAAGTACTTTCAACCCTTTAAGGGCATTCCCGAGTTATCAAGTGCTTTGTATCTGGGATTTTCTCACCCTCCCAATAATGGCCCCATTAAAATTCTTTTTTCTTTTGCTGATGCAATAGTGGAAAAAACCCCTCGTTTGGTGTGGGAATATCTAAGTTCTTCAGGCTGGGCAACTTTGAATGTGGTAGATGAATCGGAAAACATGTCCAGAACCGGCATTATTACTTTCATGGGGCCGCGGGATTTTTCGCGGGGGTCATTATGGGCAAGGAACTATTTTTGGATAAGAGTATTAGATGTTGATGAATGTTACAGTGATCGGAAAAATCCTCTGCAATTGCCGAGAGCCAAAGCAATATCCATAAATTCTACACAAGCTTATCATTTGGAAACTAGATTGGCCGAAGAATTTTTGTCTCATAGCCAAGAGGAAGGTCAGCTCTATACCTTACTGCATCCCCAAGTACAGGAGATCGAAGTTTGGGTTGATGAAATTGAGAGATCCGAACCTGAATTATGGTCAGAAGGTGAAAAAAAGGGAGTGGTACAGTTCGTCAGTGATGCCCAGGGGGTTTGGCAAAAAGTTTGGATAAAATGGCAAGAAGTAGAGGATCTGGCGCAATCCGGACCTGATGACCGCCACTACATAATAGACCGCAATCTGGGTCATGTTCAATTTGGAGACGGAATAAACGGATTATCTCCCCCTGTCCGGGAAGAAGAAAGTATACGAATCCAATACCGAACTGGAGGCGGCGAGATCGGAAATTTGCCAGCCGGAGCTATTAATCGTACCAATATAAGTATAGGCTTTGTAAGCGGAATTAATAATCCCGAGGTTACTTCGGGAGGCTGTGATCAAGAAACGATTCAGCAAGCTTTGCAGCGCACGGCAGCAGCCCTTAAACACGGTTACCGGGCGGTTACCGCTTCAGATTATGAGGCTTTAGCTTTAGAAGCCAGCCGCAATATTTGGAAGGCAAAGTGTTTTGCAAATTACAACTGGCAGGGGCAAAGAGAATTAGGCTCGGTTACTTTAGTGATCTTGCAGAAAGATTTCCAGCAAGGGCAGGACTTTTTTAGCAATTTAAAAGAACAAGTATATAAATATATATCAAGCCGAGTAAGCGGCAATATAGTAGATTTGAACCGCTTTTATATAGCGGAGCCGCTATTTTTAGAATTATCGGTAAAAGTAGAACTGTCGGTAAAAGATTTTGACCGAGTCTTTCAAGTAAAAGAAGCAGTCGAAAACCGTTTGAATTCCTTTTTAAACCCCATGGCGGGGAACTTTGACAGTAATGGCTGGGAAATAGGAAAAATCCCTAATCGAACCCAGATACTAAATAGCTTAAAAGACATTGCCGGGATTTCATTTTTAAAAAGTGTTTATGTGACAGCTTTTATGGAAGGGTCATTTGGCAGAATTGAAGCGGATCTGGAACAGAGCAAAGACTTAATTTTTGCCTTGCCTTTAGCAGGAGAACATGAAGTTGTGATTACGGTGGAGGAGAAGAGGTGAGCTTATGTTGCCTATAAAAAGCCTGGATGATGAGCAATTCGAGGAAATAACTCTTAGAGCCCGTAATCTAATAAAAAAATACTATCCTCAATGGACAGATTACAATCTGCATGACCCTGGTATTACTTTTATTGAACTATTTGCCTGGCTAAAAGAAATCCAGCAATACCATTTGGATCAGATTAGTCTTAAGAGCAGGAAAAAATTTCTTAAACTATTAGGTTTTGCTCCCCAAACTAAAAAACCGGCTAACTCTCTAGTGCGGATTTTTCAAGTCGGTGATGATTTGGAGCTTTTGTTAGGAACCCGTTTTCGGGCAGGTCAAATTTGCTTCGAGAGTTTGCAGCATGAGTTTATTACCAAGAGCAAAATAGCCGGGGGTTTTTTTCTTAGCACTACAGGTTTTAAAAGTAATTTCAGCAGTTATTTGAGCGCTGGCGGAAAAATGCAGTTTTACATTTTCGGACTCGAACCGGAAGTGGGCGGAGCATTTTATTTGGCTGTAGATCGAGCTTTTCCGCCTGGCAAGATAATCAATCTATATTTTGACGTTTACGATGATTATGAAGTCAAACGCAATGCTCCCGGTCCTGACTTCGTCCCTTTAGCTGAGTTATATTGGGAGTATTACAGCTGTGACGGCTGGCAGCCATTAGAGGTAATTAAAGACGATACTCACCAATTTATTCAAACCGGCCGGATAAGTTTTACCTTCCAGAAGGAAATGGATTTCGCGAGCTTGCCTGAGGAAGGATATTGGCTGCGAGCTGCTTTGAAGATAAGCAACTACGAAGTAGCGCCGATACTAAACGGAGTATACTTAAATGCCCTACCGGTAATCCAAAAGGAAACCTACTCAACCTATCAAGATTTTTTGTGGGAGGAAGGTATCTTAGACCACAATGGCGATCGTAATTTTATCTGGGATACTGAGTTAGCCTGCTGGGGACGAAGTGAAGTGTATATGCAAATTGGTGAAGAAGAGGGCCACAAATTGTGGAGCCTAGTGGAGAATTTCACCAAGAAAAGCAGCAATGGTTTGACTGTGTTCTCGGTGCCGGATGCAACGGTATCTGTAAAAGGAGAACTTAGCATACGGCTGTTAGCTTATGAAGATCATTTTTCTATAGCCCGCACTGCAGGAGAGGGAGATGGTTACCCATATCAGAGTTTCGAGATTATGGCGGAAAATATTCTTGCCGAAAATTTTCAAATCATGGTAGAGGAAGAATCCGGTTTTGTGCAATGGGATAGAGTGAATGATTTTGATCTCTCGATTCCGGAGAGCCGCCATTATATGCTTGATGAGGAGAGCGGCAAACTATTTTTCGGAGATTGTGAGCAAGGCTTGGCTCCGGAAGGGAAAATCATTATCATAAGCTGTTCTTCTAGTCTGGGCCTAGATGGCAATGTAAACGAAGGTCGAATCAATTCTTTTGCTCAGCGCTTTGTTGATGCTGAAGTAATCAATGATATGGTCGCCTCCGGAGGAATGGACAGTGAAGCAACAGATCAAGCTTTCTTGCGCTTGCGCCGGGAATTAGGCCGAATCGAAAGAGCTATTACCTATGATGATTACGAGAAATTAGTAAAGGCTACCCCGGGCTTGATGATTCAAAACTGCCGGGCAATACCTGTAAGTAAAAACACCCGCCGGGACGGCAGCCGGGATGAAAATGCAGTTTCAGTAGTCGTGCAGCCTTTTACTGGTGATAAAGTGCGAGGGTTGAACCAGGCATACAAGGAAAACATTTATAGGCAGCTTAATGACCGGCATTTAATAGGAACTAAGGTTAATGTGCTTTCACCAGAATATGTTGGAATAAATATTTTCGCCGAAATATTAGTTAAACCGTATTACCAGGATGCAAGGGATCGTATAGAAAAATCGGTTAGCGCCTTCTTAGGCGGAGCTGGCTGGGGATTCGGGCAACCGGTGCAGTACAGTGCAATTTACGGAATAATTGATACTTTGGATTGTGTGCTGGGAATTCATTCTTTGGTAGTCGACGCTATTGGAAAAGGAATAACCCGCAGCATCAACGGAGATGTGATTTTACCGCCAAATGGCATGGCCTATCTTAATGAAGCTGATTATGTGATAACCGCCGGGGAATAGAGGTGAGAAAATGTGACTAATCCTACAAGATATTTCGTATTTAATAAAACTGCCGATTTCAAAAGAAGTTTCTGTCAGAATCTGATCTATAGTCCTGGGGAAGGTTTGCAGATCAATAAAGAGACCATTTCCCAAGGAGGATTGTTTATTTCCAGATTATTAGACAGCCGGGAAAAAGAGACGATATGGCATCGTATGGTTGTGAGAAGCGAAAGTCGGGGAGATGCTTCAATAAGATTTACTTTTTATACTAATGAAGAAAGATTTATATATATTGAGAATCAACCCCATGATCTGGCTGATTTTATCATGGATACCAAGCTAACTTGGCAGGAAAAAATCACTGCTTTTCGTCCCTACCAAGTGAAATCAATGTTTAATCCGACGGATATTCTGCTTCATGAAGCGAAAGGCCGCTATTTCTGGTTTACTATCGAACTCTATGGTCAAGGAAATTTGTCACCAGTGATTACTCATATGAAAATTTATTTGTCCAAACAAACCTGGATGGAATATTTACCTGAGATTTATCAGATTGACCAAGCTAGCAAATCATTTTTGGAAAGGTATCTTAGCATATTTCAATCTTTGTATAATGACTTGGAGTTTGAAATTAGCAGGATTTCCCGCTATTACGACCCTGAGGTAGTAGATAGCGGTTTTCTGCCTTGGCTAGCGGAATGGCTGGCGGTAGATGACCGTTATATATGGAGTGAAGAAAAACTTCGTTTTCTTATAAAAAACGGGGTTTCGCTTTACAAAATACGCGGAACCAGAAAAGCACTTGAATGCATGGTAGAACTATATCTTGGAGAAAAGCCTTACTTAATCGAGCATCATCAGCTGGAGAACTATGAGGGAGAAGCTAAAACCAGCGGACTTATTGATCGTTTGTATGGTGATAACTCATATTATTTTACTGTAGTGGTTTCCGAAAAGGCTGTGCCTTCCGTAAAAGAGCACAAAACTCTGCTGAAAATTATCGAAAGCGCAAAACCGGCACATGTAGAAGCAAATGTAGTGGTACTGAAACCTTATATATTCTTGGATAAGTATTCTTATCTGGGAATGAACAGTGTATTGGGTCAATACCGACCGGCAAATCTTGACGGCTTCTCAGCTTTGCCCTTTACCGGTGTAACCTAGATCGTATTAGCAAAAGAAAGGATGCGAAGAGCTTGAAAAACCTAAAATACTTCCCTTTTGAACGCAACCGTTACTTTTATGGGAAACTGCTTACTGTCAGTGATTTTGAAGTCGAACAAAAATATGTCAACGACAAACGGAGGATGCTCAACCGGTTTTTGTATGGCAGTGGCGTGGTATGTGGATTAAATGTGGTTCGGGTAGACGACACTACCGTATCGGTAGAAATGGGGATGGCTCTGGATTTTTCCGGACGAGAAATCGTTATAGATGCTCCGGTAATCAAAAAACTCTCAATGATTGAAGGTTTTGACTCTAATTTGGAGACCGAAGGTGATGCTGGATATTTGTATCTGTGTCTGGAATATGCAGAAAACGAAAAAGAAGCGGTTCATAGCATAACCAGCACCAATGTCCGAGGTACAGCAGAGGTTGAATACAATAAATACGCCGAAACGTACCGCCTCTTCTTAACTGGTCAAGAACCGGAAAACGAAGGTTTTACTACTGAGCATTTTTATCTTGACAAGCAAACAGTTTATTGGGGAAATGGCTTGCGGGTAAAACAGGTTTTGCCTAAATACACCAAGTCGGGCGGGGAAGCTCAACTGAAAATTATTGTGGAGAATATGGGGCAGCAGCAATCTTTTGGTTTTACCTATGATTTGGATTTAGTATGCCTGCAATGGGAAGGCCGAGATCGTATTTCTATAGCTTTTAATGAAAAGGATTTCGTAAAAGCTGGCCGTTATGAGCTTACATATACTTTAACCGGAATGACAGTTAAAGACACCGCAGGGACGGCAGCAGTTGTGCGCGACAGTTTCAAATTGCATATCGGAGAAAAAGAGATAACAGTACCGTCCAATTGTATAAACAGCACTGCCATGGTAGAGGGGAATGCCAAGCGCTCAATTATGCAGAGCTATTATCGCACAGCCATGGAGGAAATTGTAAAACACACATATCAGCAAAGCATATACTTGGCCAAGATTGGTATCATAAAAGCCGGTCCGGCTTATGTCATCGAAGATATCGAAACTATGCCTTTCAAACAATTTGTTTTCAATAATTCGTTAGCAGCAGCAGTTAATGATATTGAGATCCGGGAGATTGAAGAGCTGCAAGCCATGAATGAAGAAGGGGGAGCCGGGTCGAGCCGAGCTCACCAACCTTTAAGCGGCGGCTATCATAGCCAAACTGTTGCGACCGGTTCCATCTTGCTGGATTTGGGTATTGGCGGTCAGGAAGGACAGCGTTTCTTTTCGCCGGAAATAGCACATGGGTTAGGATTAGGTCAGGTATTTATTACCCTGGGTACTGCATATACCACCAGTGATGATAGTGACTTATTATTTGGAAGTCCGGAAGTTTTCGAAAATACGCAAATGATGCAGATTGCTAATGTTCAGCTGGCAGCCCGGGCAGATGTAAGCAGAGGCACCTTTATAATCGGAGCCCGCATGGTAACTCCAACTAATGCTCGGAAAATCAAAATTAATTGGATGGCTACTCGAGATATGAAAGAGAGCATCCATGATATGGAAACAAAAAGAATCTTTATTAAACCAGACATAGCTAATGTGAAAGTTAGAGAATCCTGTTATTTTGAAGCAGTATTCGCCAATATTGCCGACAAGAGAATAAGTTGGCAAGTTAAAGAAAAAGAAGGCGGCACTATTAATAATAATGGTATGTACACCGCGCCAAATGTGCCGGGAGTATATGAGGTTACTGCCAAAAGTGTAGCTCATCCAGAGATTAAAGCTTCGACTTATGTAGTGGTTCGGGAAACAAATCCTAACCAGTCTAAGGGTGCAAATGAGGTGTAACTATGTTGATACAGACTTTAAAAAGAAGACTAGCCATTACCCAAAAACTGAAAAGCAGCATGGACATGGATATAGTTGTGGCTAAGGACTTGTGGGAGGAAAGGGAACGTTCTTACCTCTTGGTATCCCTGAAAAATCCGGACCTTATTAATAAGTCTGTACCCTTTTTTGTAGAGCAGATGGAAAAACGGACTTTTCGCGATTTTGTAGAATGTTTTTCCAAGGAGAGCCAATTTTACATGATGTTTGTTCACCATAACAAACCATTGCTTAGTGAAAAATTTGCAGAAGAGTTGTATTCACTTACGGAACGATTGGAAATTGGCAAAAGCTTGCTATCCCATATGGTTCTTATGGACATGGCTCCCAGTATCCAATCCGAAGTTCTCAAAGAGCATAATCTGCTTTTGGGTGATTCGCTGCAGGTGTTCTTTAATTACATTATAGAAGATGTCTCGGATTATCCAAATATTACTATAGCCAAAGTTCAAAAAGAACTTGGACGCATCTTCAGAGAGATATTTAGACCGGAGATTGCCACTCAAGTAGTGGAAGAAGTAAGAGTATTTACTGCAGATCTTGAACAAGGACGCTTTAAAAACTATTTAGATATTTACCAGGCTTATGACAGTTTATATGTTTTGCTGCAAGGATTGCAGGAAGTAGGAGAAATTCTCCCCAAGAGTTTTCTCTTCCGCTGCTGGGAGCGAATCAAAAAACTGTCCGGTTATGCCATGCCGGTAATGGCAGGGGTCATATTGACCACGGCTCTGATTTTCCTTATATATACTGTTTTCAACCCCGGTGGCAAACCGGGCAACTCGCCGATTGCGATTGAAACAATCGGTACGGTTAAGGCGGAATAAAGCACTCAAGGAGGAAAAACCATGCGCTTTACCGATAATGGATTTGATTTACTAAGAATATTGAGACTTAATTCGCAGAGATTAGCTCGTATTGTAACCATGCCTTTGATGGATGGTTACCGGCGATTAAGACGATATCTAAATCCAAATGGGTTTTCAACCAAAGTAATTGGAGATATTCGTAAAAGCTTTCGCAAGGCAATCAGCGCCAAGCCGTCTTCATTAAAAGACTATGTTGCTTTTCCGCGTTATTATGTCGCCAAAAAATTACTGTTTATTATTGCGTTGTTGATAATTGTTCTGCCCATTGTATATTTAAAGTTTGTGCATCCAACGGTGGTCGCGAAGTTCTTTACCAATACCATGTATGTGAATGCGGCAGAAATGTCCGGGTACACTGGACAGGTGAAATTGTTGTCCCCAGGAAACGGACAAGTGTTGTACGAAGGACCTTTGACTGACGGTCGGATCAGCGGGCAAGGCAAACTTTGGGATCAGCAAGGGAATTTGGTGTATCAGGGCGGTTTTCTGATGGAGATGTACGATGGAGAGGGCGAATTATTCTATCCCAACGGACAAACCCAGTATAAGGGATCGTTTGTAAAAAACAAATTTGACGGTACTGGCTTCCATTATTGGGAAAACGGACAATTACAGTTTGAAGGCGGGTATTCCAAGGGGCTGTATGAAGGAACAGGAAAAGAATACTACGATAATGGAGTCTTAAGATATAGTGGAGATTTTTCTAAAAACTTATATCAAGGCTTTGGGATACTGTATGACTCTCTGGGGCAATTAGTTTACAGCGGAGGATTTAAAGAAGGCAAACACGAAGGCCAAGGCGTTTTGTATGAAAACGGTGCCATTCTATTTGAAGGGCAATTGGCCGCCGGCAAATTAAACGGTGTGGGTAAGATTTATTCAGGTACCCATGTTCTTTATGAAGGATCATTTAAAGATAATTATTTTGAAGGTACCGGCAAGGCTTACGATGCGGTGACCGGCTTGGCAATATATGACGGTAGTTTTGCTGCCGGTAAGTACAATGGACCAGGTAAGCTATTTGATCCCCAAAGCGGGCAGCTGCTCTATGAAGGCCAGTTCTATAAAGGTGCCTATGAGGGAGAGGGTAAACTATATGATCTGAGCACCGGTTTCCCTATATATGAAGGCGGATTTCGCTTGGGGCGTTTTGATGGTCAGGGAACAGAATATGATCCTATGGGGGGGTTGGTCCAATATAAGGGCAGCTACATACTGGGCAATTATAATGGTCCTGGTACTTTATATGATACCCTGACTGGGATCGTTTTAGCTGAGGGAGTATTTCAAGGCGGCAATTTGCTTATGCCAGGTCTAAATCCTACCCTGTTCCCGCCTGAAGATACAGGTAGTGATGAAACCGGCAGCCCAGGAGAGGAAACTGATGCGAATACAGAAGGAGAACCCAGTACAAATGTAGATCAGAGTGCGCTCTTCTATTCTGGACCCCGAAACGAAGGAGGGGTAGACTACTCTGCTTTGCGGGCTTTGGATGCTCTAAGTGTACAAAAGCTATTTTCTCAAGACCCAGTTGGCTGGGAGTTGGGAACCGGACGGTCATTGGTTTATGAAGATTTAAAAGAAAAAATGGGTCTTACCATTCAATTAGATGCGCAGGATCAACCATTAGGAGTGGATGTATGGAACGATGCCTTAGTGAAGGGAGTCCGTCCAGGCATGACTCAGGAGGAAATAACTAATGCTTTGGGTAAGCCGTCCGAAGAGTTAAACGAAACTATTAGTGAAAGCCGAATGGTATCGATTAGTCAATCTAATCGCTTTCATAACCGGATTACCAATATTGCTGTTGATTCTCCAGCGGTTGTATGGCGATATAATTTATCTGACGGTACAGTAATACAAGTGATTTTCTTAAAAGGTGCCGACGAATGCGTCTTGGTAGAAGTGCGTTGATCTTTATATATGATTCCAATATAAGGAGTTCTGCCAGAGATTATTAAGGAGGAAACCGGATATGTCCAAACACATGGGGATTATAGATGTTGATAATGCATTGCTAAAAATACTGCGGGATAATTTGGTGCCGGAATACATCCAAAATCCTGATGCTATCGGTTTGTGCAGCCCTGATGATAAAGGAGATATGATTCTAGGATTGCATCTATATGATATCCGCGAGAATGAAGAGTTTAGGCTTAACGAAATGCGCAACCTGGATGCCGGTAAACAGAAATATCCTTCTGCGTATGTAACCTTGTGCTATATGATTACTGCTTACTCCTCGGCAGATGTAAAATTCCGAGCTGGAGAGGATCATAAAATTATCGGCAAGGTGCTGCAGGTTTTTCATGATTTCGCCGTTTTAAACGCAGAAAATCTGGAGCCAATAACTAAGGCAACCGAGATGAGTTTAAGAATCAGGATGCTGAACTTAGAAGTAGAAGAAAAGCAACGCTTGTGGAGTTTTCCGAATACTCCATACCGTGCTTCACTTTTTTACCGGGTGGCACCGGTGGAAGTTGAATCTGGAAGAACTAAAGACGTTCACCGGGTAGTGGAAATGGATATGACCATCAAGGAGCAAGATTAGATATGGGAAGCAGACAAATAGGCTACCGAGTTGCTTTGGCCGTACTAGTAATTGATGATTTTACCGGTCGGATTTTAAGCGGTTCAGATATTCAAGTTAAAATCAAAGGCAGCAGCGTTAAACCGGTACGGAAGCCAGACGGATACTTCGTTTTCACCTCCGGTCCAGAAATAAAGCAGATTGTAGTAGAATCGCATTTTTATCAGCCTGCTGAATTGAGTGTAGATACGGGAAAACTAAATCCGCTGCACCCGGTAGTAATAGTTCGATTAACACCTAATCGACTATATCCAATGGCGAAAAATGTTACCACTTTAGAAGGTCTTGCTCCAGCAGGGAATGAAATACAGGTAATTTGTGATTCTTATACTCAGCCATATAAACTGCTTTGTGATTATGATAGGGACAGTACAAAAGGACTGGAAATTAGGCTTTTTCAAGCCGAAAAAAAAGATTTATCCGGCAAGACTCTGGCAATAAAGATGAAGGATCAAATAGAAGCGGAAGTCTTCAAAGTCTTAGAAATGGCAGATCAAGAGCAAGGCTTATTCAGGTTGGAAAAGCCTTTAAGTCAAGGCTATCAAAAGATGGGAACTTCTATATTTCCGGTATATACTGCTAAAGCCGACCAACATGGTGATTATTTCCTTTTGCTGCCGGGGCTGGACTGCAAAGATATTGGTTCATGCCAGGTGCAAATGGCTGAAAAACCGGCTCTGAAAACCAGAATTGATTTGAAGATGGGGCAAAGCAATCGCTTGGATCTGATGCTATAAAAAAGAAAGGCGGGAATTAACAATGGGTTTATGTGTATGCGGAGGAGCGATGCTCCAATGTTCATTTGGTTTGGCGCCTGGTTCCTTGATGGTAACTCCGCAAAACAAAACGGTTACTTCCATGCCCATTGCTAACATAATGGATAATAAACCAATGGTCAATATTATGCCTTTCGGCATGTGTCAATCATTGGCCAATCCTCAGGTAGCAGCAGCTACTTCGGCAGCATTGGGAGTTTTAACGCCAATGCCTTGTTTGCCCAATATAACTGCTCCCTGGGTACCAGGATCACCTACTGTACTAATCGCGAACTATCCGGCATTAAATAATTCTTGTCAGTTAATGTGTATGTGGGGAGGCATTATCCAGATTACTAATCCAGGACAGACAACTATTCAGGTTCCTTAGTTTATTGATAGATACTTAAAGATCATAAAAAAGCAGCGTGGTGTTTAGAACCCATTTGCAAATAAGGAGGAAAAATGATGGGCAACAAGAGGAAAATGCTGGTAATATGCGCTCTGGTCATTTCACTAGTGGGTAGTATGGTTATGACATATTTATACTCCGGACACCGGCTGTCTTTTGTTGTTGACTCTTATGCCGGCTTGGACCGGATGTATGTGGTAGATGATGATGGACAAAAAATAAATATAATAGCAACTAATCCTCAAGGCCTGATAAGCGGGCGAATAGTGCTTGACAAAATTCAAGGCCAGACCTTTACGATTGTGAACTATTTAAATGTTGACAGCAGTGGGGTTTACATATATAAGAGACAGCAAGACATAATAAGCAATGTAATAATAAGTGAAAATGTATATCTTTGTGATTTCGATAAGAGTACCCTAGTTCTAGCTTGGGAACTTCCGATTAGGGATCCCCAAGATCCACTTGACCAAAACAATTTCGCGGTCAAAGTGGACAAAGGAAATTTGTCCTTTTTCTCTGTCGAAACTAGTAGTGAAGCTTTCGAAGCTCGGGCAGTTTTGTATAGCGCAGGGCCCAATGAAAAGCCTCACCGGGCCGCTGTGGTCAGTTATGATGTTGGTATTGGGTTTAACGACTTCTATTTGGCGGAGAACGGTACAGTAGTATTTACTACTCCTGAAGGAAAAATATTTCATGCCAAACCGGCGCAGAAACAGCCGGACTTGGCTGCTGCTGACGACAAATCCAGTCAGGTCCCGTCTAGCCAAAACTCAGTTCAAGATTTAAGAGCTCTACCGGTTATGGGAGGCAAAATTAGTGATGAAGCAGTAGAAGAATTCGGAGTAGAGCCAGCAGCAATAGCTAATTCCGGTGAAAGTCAGACTGAGTTTGAAAATTCAGGCTTGCCGGAGCAAAAAGCTCCTGATATGGCTGCGTTTCTGGATAGGGGAATGCAAAATGTAACCACCGATCAAAAGCCGACCTATGACCAAAGCGGTGCCCTTATGCTGGAAAGCACTATGTTAATGCAAACCAGACTCGCAAATTTTACAGACGATCATAAAAATACCATTTATTTTATGGATATTGAGAAAAACGGGACGTCTGGGATAGATCTCACAGATGGAAGTATCAAGACTATTCATAATAGTTTAAGCAGCTTAATGCTAGACAATGGACACTATATTGAACCTTATGAAATTAAAAACTTACGCTTTACTGATGAAAACCATTTCTCAGCCTCAATATCCAATGGGGCTAATGCCAATTCTTTAGCTGTTTTTTCCGATGGAATCGGTAAAAAATATGATCATTTTACAGTTAGCTCCGGCAGTATGGCTTTTCGTGGATTATTATACTTCATCGGTTTTATTCTTTTATTTCTATTAATATATGTTGCTAAAGAAATGTTTTTAATCTTTACCGGTGGGAAGGTGCCGATTATCAGCAAATTGATTGCCGGCTTTGTCCCGGTGGTGATTATTGGATTGCTTTTGCTGCAGAATATGCTCACCGTCATGTTTACTAAGGAACTGATAGACAATCAATATAAGCAGTTATTTTTAGTTTCCCGCCAGCAAGTAGCAACCATTAGTTCACAGCTCTTAGCTGATATTGATATAAAAAATCCTTATGATCAAGTTTACTATTACAATCTGCGGCAATTATTGAACGAACTGCCAGATGAAAGCAAATTATTTGATTCGCATGGCCAACCCGCCGGGACAGTTTATAATTTCGGCTATAACTGGTTGTTTAAAGTTGAAAACAACCGCTTAATGACCCTTTACTGCGACCAAAACTATCTAAATATTCCCATAGATTACTATTATGACCAAGCAACCACTTCTATGTATTATCAAGCAAAAAATGCAGGTCAAACTATTCAGGGCAGCTTTAGAGATATGTGGGGCGAATGGATAGTATTGGCCATACCCATAGTTGATGACCAACAGAAGGTGATAGCGGTTATGGAAACTGGTATCACCAAAACTGCTGTTGAATATGCCGTCGCTCAGAACATCAAGGAAATTAACCGGATGATTCTAGGCGTTATGCTGGTTCTGATCCTCTTGCTGACCGGGATATTGTTCCGCTCTCTTGCTCCTCTAAAGCAGCTGAAGGCTAGTATTCAGGATATTATTAACGGTCGTCTAGGAGTGCAAACCATGGTGCGGGGCAATGATGAGGTGGCAGATATGAGCAAGGTCTTTAATCAAATGTCTGCCAGTATCGAATATCATGTCAATGAATTATCCAGCCTAAACAAAGGTTATTATAAATTCGTGCCATCCAAAATGTTCCAATTGCTGCGCAAGAGCAGTGTCAATGACGTGCGTTTGGGAGACCAAATGCGTGATGATATTGCCATATTATCATTTAATGCGGTTGAATTTGAAGAGTTTGCCGGCACCATGACCGGGGAAGAAATGTTTACTTTGATAAACCGGATATTCTCTAACCTGGTACCTGTTATCAACCATAACGGCGGAGTAGTAGATAAATTCGTAAACGCCGGTCTAATAGCCTTTTATACCTCGGGGAGCGAAAGAGCGCTGGCTTCGGCCGTTTCAGTATGTCAGACCATGGATCAGATCAATGACCAAAAGGGACTAGGCTTTAGTCGCAAGATCGAAATGACCAATGGATTAAGTTTCGGGCCGGTGATGCTTGGAATAGTGGGCCATGAGGAGCGTTTGGCTGCTACTACCATTTCCGAATACACTAATTTGAGTGGTTTTCTACAAAAAATTGCGCCCAAGTATTGTTCCCGAATTCTAACTACTGCCTCAGTTATTGACCAAATAGAAGATTTTCACAATAAATTCCATGCGCGTTTTATCGGTTTTCTACAGATTCAGGCTCATAATCGGATGGAAAAAATATATGATGTCTTTGATGGTGACCAGGAAGAAATTAAGCAATACAAAACACAGACCAAAGAATTGTTTGAAAAGGGCGTCAATCTATACTGTGCCAGGGAATTCTATGAAGCTCGGTTAATTTTCATCGAAGTATTAAAAAAATTCCGAGATGATGGCGCAGCTAAAGAATACCTATTCCTTTGTGACCGCTTTTATCAGTTGGCTGACAAGGAAGGGATTGCTATCAATATAGAAACCTATTAGGAGGGCCAAACATGAGAAGAACAACGACTTTGATATTAATATTTTTGTTGCTCTTAGGGATGCTGCCGCCTAAAGCTTATGGAGCCGGATCAGCTTTCGACGTTCAGATTTATGTCCCCGGGTACGGTAATAACCAGTATGATTTTGATGAGAATGGAAACCTGGAAGATAGCACCGAGAATATAACTCTGCCACAAGACTTTTCTGGAAATTTAGATGTACAGGTAACATTACAGACCGGATATGAACCGGATATAGGTAATGAAACGGCAACATTTAACGGTACAGATTTAGATTATATGGGCGGCTATTACATGGGATCATTGGATTATGATGCTGGCGACTATATAGATGGGATTGTGGGAATAGCCGCAAACCAAGCCAGCTTTACAATCCCAGCACTAGCACTGGAAGAGCCATGGATTAACGGGGTAACAGTTAATGGCAGCAATCTGAATGACTATAGTAATGGCAATGAATATGCTTATGAAATAAAGATTAATCAGGCAGCCGGCAACCAGATCGTTATTGATGCTCAAGCGGGGGTCACTTATGTAAGCCACAATATTGACGACGGCAATTGGACTCAAGGAGGCGATTGGCAGAATTGGTCACTAGATTTCACCGAGGGTTCAATTGGATTTGCCAGTATTTCTTTTGATATAGAAGGCGCGTCCGGTCAAGCCGGCACACTTGAAATTAGTATATTTTATGGCCCTCCAGTATATGCCTCGGTTAACGGCAATCTGACTCTTTTTTCAGTAGGTTTTGATGGAGGAGCATTCCTTGATGCCGCCGTGACAGTTCCTAATCGCAGCGGAGAGCATCTCACTATCATCGGAGGCAATACCTGGACAATGCTGTCGTATTCTGAAGTAGCTGTCGGGGATCCGGGTTTGTTTATGGGAAGCACTTGGCATAATTGGACCGTGGAAATGGGGTCTGAAAGCGATATTTATCATTCGATTAATCTTGAAGACAATGGTACCCAAATAGTATTGAGAATGCATATTACTCATGACCCGGTTCGATCAAGCTCTGGCGGAGGCGGAAGTAGCAGTTCTGAACCGGAAGAAAGGCAGCCTAATGTTATTAATGAGACCAATGAGCCCAATATCTCTAGTGATACAATTTTAACACCCTGGGAAACAAGCGAGAGCGATGGCCTAAGCGTAACCAATATAACTGGTATTGAAGCAGCAGCTCTAATCGGCTTAGCCGAAGCTCATGTTGGTGATGTACCGCAGGGGGAGAATGAGGCGATTATTAATATTGTCGATACAACCACTGAGGGTAACGAAACCTATGAGGTTAATCTGCAGGGCTCAGATGTAAACGCCATAGTGGGAAGTTCGATAGATCTCTTAGGGGTTAATACATCAGCCGGTCAATTGCGGATAAGAAATGAAGCTCTGGCAGGTCTAAATATGGGTTCAGGAAGTACACTGCAAGTTCGTCTTTCCAAATTAACCTATGATGGCAGGCCGGGGATTGATGCTGAGCTTTTGATCGGAGAAAAAGTAGTAAGCTTGGTTGACGGGGTATATACCCTGGAGATACGGGTGCCCTATATACTTCAAGCAGGTGAAGATCCTGCTGCTTTATGCATTGAATACATCAAAGATGACGGCACTACTGAGCTAGTTACTGAATCAAGATATGATGTCCAAGAGCAAATGCTGAGTTTTTTTCCGCCCCATTTATCTAAATACGGTGCCGCTTATAGACCATCTCTTTTTAGCGATATCCCTTCTTCCCACTGGGCTGGCAGTTATGTGACATTTTTAGCAGCTCGTAAAGTTGTTACCAATCAACCAGGCTCAAAATTTCGACCGGATGATGCAATCACCCGAGCAGAATTTATAAATATGGCAGCCCGGGCATTTTCAGTTGCTAATCTGAGCAGCCGGACGCGAGTGCCTTTCAAAGATGTACCGCCCGATCAATGGTATGCTTTAGCGGTGGGTTGGTCCTACATCAATAATATATCTTCGTTCTTAGTAACAGGAAATACTTTTTCTCCAGATAGTGCCTTAAACAAGGAAGAGATGACCAATTTATTAAACAATGTTTCTCTAAGCTTACAGCTGAGGTTAAGGACGATAACCCCCAGCGTGAAGTATAAAGACGCCGATAGCATATCTCCCTATGCTTTAGGAGCGGTAGGAAGAATGAGTACCAGCGGCATAGTTAGCGAGGGGGGCGGTGGCAGCTTCTTTCCCCAAAGTGAGTGCACCCGTGCCCAAGCTGCCCAGGCCATTAGTTTGTTGATGTCAAAGATGAGGTAGTTTACTAAAAATGATTACAGTGTTCTTCAAATGAGGGGGAATCATTCATGGGCAATCCATTTACGAAATTATTTGGTAAAGATAAAGGCAAACAGAAGACTGACCCGGCACCTGCAATCGGTGGCGGACCTGGGGTAGCTGATTTAATTCCGGCGGCACCAGCCGGACCGGCTCCGGCTCCGGCTCCGGCCTTTATACCGGCGGCTCCCAGAGCTGCAGAACGGGCGGGGACTGATACGGGAACACCCAGACTAGGAACCCTTCAGATAGGCAGGGATAGAAGCAACATTACCGAAAAACGTTTAATTACACTTGGTAAGGTAATGGAACGACCGGCTTTTAAAGCCAAACCAGACCATCCCTTGGTACGGGAGATATTTGATAGCATTGCTGCCTATCAGGGAATCATCGCCGGCAATGAAATTCCGGCTGCTGACAGTCCGGATTTTATCAAGAGAATTGGGCAGATAAATGCAGTTATTTTAGGCAGCCATGATGCATTAACTGCAAAATTTGCTGAAGCATCAGAATCATTTCGTACTATGTCCAAAACTGCCGATAAGAAAGACCGAGAACCTTTTTCTCTATTAGCCGATAATTGTGCTAATTTGGCCACTTTAGCTCTGTCACAAAAAACTTTGTTAAACAAAGTTTACGATGACTTAATGACTGCCCTGCGCAGCAATCCTGAGACGGTAAGCAATTTCTCCGGGAAGGATTACCAAGAATTGCTGCTAAGTTCTTCTCTATATCAATTACCTAGTAGTGCACAAGCTTTGGGCAGCGGTGCGATTAATACCGTGTATCGGGCCGGGACCCCGGATGCTCCTAAGGTATTTAAAGAAGGTACCGTTCATCAACGGCAAAAAATGGTAGATGGATTTGATCGTAATACTGCTTTAGATGTAATGACGCGAAGGATGGGATATTCAAGCGGGCAAATTGAGGAATATGGAACTAAACCTCAACATCAAGGTATCGCTTTCGCTAATACCGCCCAAAGAGATGTGGCGGTTTCCAGGATTGATAAGTTGCTGGGGCTGGATATGGCGGTTAATACTCAATTAGCCAGCAGCCAAGGTGGGAATACCTCTTCATTAATGGACATGGCGCAAGGCTCGATTGCAGGCGAAGTCGGCTACTATTCTGGCGAAGATAACCGGGAAGCGGCCGGTTATTGGTATCGAAATAAATTAGAGGCTGAGATTAGGAGTAAAACCCAGGAAATTGAAGCTATCCGCTTAGTGTTATCTCAAACCGAAGAACGAATCAACCGCTTAAGTGCCATCGATATCTCAACATTAGATGAATCTGCCCTGCGAACCAATCAAGAGAGGTTAGCAAATGCTAACCGTGAAAAAGCTTCTATGATCTCGAAGCTTCCGGAAAGAGAAAAAGAGCTTACAAAACTACAGGCTCGGCTAAATGAGCCTACTCTAGTCAATTTGCAAAGTCCTGAAGTAGTGGGACAGCTTTTTCGCATGACTCTATTAGATCTAATAGTCGGACATGTAGATAGGCATAGTGGTAATTACATGATGGCAGCCGGAGAAGAAGGGGTCAAAATTAGGGCTATCGACAATGACACCTCCTTTAGTTTGAATACGGATATAATGGAAGGGACGACTAAGACCGGCGGGATTTATCCCAAACTGAAATCGGCTTTTCCTTTTGTCCCTCCGGAAATCAGAGATAAAGTTCAAACAATTAGTGAAGAAAACATCAGGCAAACTTTAACCGGCCTTTTAGGTCCGCTTGAAATCAATGCGGCTTGTGAGCGCTTTAGAATCGTGAAAGAGTATATTGGTGACTTGGAAAGCAAAGGCCAAGTAACAGATTATAATCCGGAAGACACTAATCAACGGGCAAGTTTGTTCCAAGGTGATGATTTTACCAATTATCTTTCTCATTTATTTAAAGGCTTCAGTATGGAAGGGGATTTAAGCCCGGCTGCCATAGCCAGCCTATTGAGTGAAGAAAGAGCCAAAAAGGAGGCCTCCGCTCAACCTACAGTAGCGGACGAAACAGAATCAAGCACAACTGGGCTGACGCCCAAGCCTTTGCCGCAGATTCCTCAAGCTCATGCTATGCCAACTTTTGGTCCTCGTCCCCAAAGGCCTCTGCCAATGCCAGGTACTCAGACAGACCAGCCAGCAGGACCGCCTCCGGGCGCGGTACCGACTTTTCAGAATGTGCGCTATTCCGGACCGCCCCAGAGACCTTTGCCTACGCCCTTTTTTCAGAGAAGGAATAAGCCATTGCCGACTCCGCCCGGCGCGAATTGATAAAAAGCTTTCGGAAACGAATTAGGATTAAATCGGGCATAAGATT
Organism: Syntrophomonadaceae bacterium; assembly: GCA_031553935.1. Lineage (GTDB taxonomy): Bacteria > Bacillota > Syntrophomonadia > Syntrophomonadales > Syntrophomonadaceae > JAISDD01. The sequence goes on along the minus strand of JAVBKS010000011.1, from coordinate 23,584 downwards.
TTCAAATTAGGAGGAATCTGCATGGGCAATCCATTTGCAAAACTATTTGGTAAAGATAAGGGAAAATCCAAGACTGATCCGGCACCTGTAATCGGTGGCGGACCTGGGGTAGCTGATTTAATTCCAGCGGCACCAGCCGGACCGGCTCCGGCTCCGGCCTTTTTACCGGCAGCTCCCAGAGCTGCAGAACGGGCGGGGAGTGATACGGGAACACCCGTCCGGGGAACTCTTCAAATAGGCAGGGATAGAAGCAGAATAACCGATAACCGCTTGATTACTGTGGAAAAGGTAATGGAACGCCCAGCCTTTAAGGCGGCTAAATCAGATGATCTTGATGTATATGAAATTCTGGCCAGTATTGCTGCATATCAAGAGATAATTAGCAGTAATAGAATTCCTGCTGCCGACAGTCCAGATTTTGTGGGTAGTATAGGGAGGATAAATGCAGCAGTCTTAAGCAGTCATGAAGCCCTAGAAAGTAAATTAGCTGATGGACACGAATTATTCGAGAAAAAAACGGAGCGTGCTAAAAAGAAAGATAAAGCAGCGTTTTCTTTACTATGGGCTGATTGTGGCAAATTGGCCACTTTAGCTCATTCGCAAAAAAACTTGTTAAATAAAGTATACGACGATATCATGACCGCAGTGAGCAGTAATCCTGAAGCATTAAGTAATTTCGTTGGGAAAAATTATCAAGAACTACTGAATACTTCATCTCTATACAAATTATCCGATAATGCAGAAGTTTTGGGCGGCGGTGCGATTAACACCGTATACCGAGCCGGAACACCAGAGGCTCCAAAAGTATTCAAAGAAGGAACCACCCATCAAAGGTCTAAAATCGAAAAGATAGGTAGAATGAATAAAGAAAAAAATATTGGTTTAGCTGTAATGACAGAAAGGATGGGTTATGAACCTGGGCGAATTGACGACTATGGAAAAGATTTTGAATATAAACCTGAACACGAAGGCGTAGCTTTTGCCAATACCGCCCAAAGAGATGTGGCGGTCTCCAGAATCGATAAATTATTTGAATTGGATATTGCAGTTAATACTCAATTAGCCAGCAGTCAAAGAGGAAATACCTCATCAATAATGGATTTAGCCCAAGGAATAATAGCCGGCTCCCTCTCAGCGTATTATTATTCTAAAGAAGAAAACCGTGAAGTAGCCAAATATTATAAGCATAAAAAACTTAAAAATAATCTCGCGTTCGATATAAGTCAAATTGAGATCAACGAAAAAGTGATAAGTGAGCAAAAGGCTGCTTTGCAGGAGGCAAAATCTCAACAAGAAAGAGAAAAAATAAATGATAAAATTGAAGATAGTAAAAAAAATATTCGCAATCTTAATAGTGAAATAATAGAAATAAACAAAGTTTTAACAAATGCTAATGAAGAGGTATATGTTAATATTCAAAGCCCTGAGGTAGTAGGACAACTTTTTCGCATGACTTTATTAGATCTTATCGTCGGTCATGTGGATCGTCATGCCGGCAATTATATGATCTCTAACGGAGAAGCCGGGGTAAAAATTAAGGCTATAGATAATGACACCTCCTTTGGATTGAATACAGATATTATGGATGGTAATCCGGTTGATGGAGTTTATCCAAAGCTTAAAGCTGCTTTTCCTTTTGTTCCTCCGGAAATACGGGACAAAGTTCAAGCAGTAAGTGAGGAAAATATTAGGAATGCTTTAACCGGCCTATTAGGCCAGCCTGAAATCAATGCAGCTTGTGAACGTTTTCGAATCGTAAAAAGCTTTATTGAACAAATGGAAATAGATAAGAAAGTTGAAGATTATGATCAAAATAACGAGAGTCATATAAACGTCTTGTATAAGCGAATTTTGCCAGGAAGTTATCATTCAAATCTATATTATAGGGTGGCAGAAACTATAGAGGAAAAACTAAAACCGGAAGAAATATCGGAACTAAAAAGAGAAGAAAGAGCCGAAAAGGAGGCCTCTGCTCAACCTACAGTAGCGGACGAAACACAGTCTACAGATCCAAATCCTTTGCCTAAACCTGATACTGAGGCAATTAAGCCTCCCGAGCAGGCTTCGGGCGCGGTGCCGAATTTTCAAAATGTCCGGCCTTCGGGATCGCCACAGAGGCCTTCGGTTCAACCGTTTTTACAGAGAAGGAATAAGCCGATGCCGGCCTCGCCAGGCAATTAAGAGATGCGAAAACGAGTAAAGGAGTAAGCACTCATGGAACTCGGATTAAGCCAAGAGGAACATGTTTTTCACAGTGATGAAGAATATTTAGCCGATATATTCTTATTGGAAAGCATCCGCCTGCGCTTTTTCTATAACGGAGAACTGGCCGGTCTTGAAGAACGCCCGCGGTCGGTCAGCAAATTTTTACCTACTGCTGATGAAATCAGTTATGTCCTGGACAAAAAAATCGCCCAACCGGAAGAAGACCAAGATGTACAGCTCATGCGGGATTGGGAGGATTATTTTCGGGAGCGCTGTATGGTGAGCAAAGAAGCGGGCATCGTTTTGACCGCTGAAAAACTGAGCCAGGCTCTAGGCCTTACGGAATTAGGCCGGTCAGCTCTGGCATTAGCCTTGCTGGCATCTGCCGATGGAGAATTTCGGCCGGTTTTTCAGTTTTTGCAGGGTGATGTGGATAAAACCCATCCCACTTTGGAATTTATCTGCCGGGTATTTTTTCACCAAAAAGACAAGACGATAGCTGAATTATTTCGGCATGGAGAAGAAGAACTACAGGCATTATCTCGCTTATTTCCAGTTCTTATCACCAGTGATAACCCTTACAATGAGCAGCTTATTCCCGACCGGCGTTTGCTGTCCATACTGTTAGGCGAAGGGAACTATTATCCCCCTCATCTGGATTGCTATTTGCCGGATGCCCAATTAGAGCCGATTTTTTTTCGGGAAGCTGAGATGCAGCTAATACAAGAATATATTGAGCCCTATTCCGAACAGATTCTATTCCTATTCGGTGCCATCGGTTCCGGCAAAAAACATCTGCTCCGTCATTATTGCCACGCGGCGCAGCAAGCTATGGTGTGCTGCCAGCTGATGCCGTCTGATGAAGAATTTATTGATCAAAATAAGAAAATAATTCTGCAGACCGCCTTGCGGGAAGCCTTATATCAACAGGCCCCACTGGTTATCGGCGGATTGGAACAAGAGAAAATAGCTATTCAAAAGCAAATAATAGCCTGGCTTAAGCAGGAAGCGGCTTCCTATTGTTCGGCAGTATTCGTAATTTCCTCTGAAGAAAACCATAATTTAGGTGCTGAGAGAATCCTTCGTATCGAACTGCCTGCTCTAGACGAAAATCAACGTGGCACCATTTGGCAGTATTATGCTCAGGAAGAAGTGTTGGCTCCGGAAATCGATTTGAGTACAATTGCCAATACCTTTGACTTTACCCCAGGCCAGATTGGTCAAGCCCTGCAGGCAGCCCGGCTTAGAACCGGCTTAAGCAGCAAGGCTATTAGCAAAGAAACTCTTTATCAAGCCTGTTACAGTTTGGCCGATCATCGTTTGGCCGAAAAAGCCAAGAGGGTCAGAAGCAATTTCGTCTGGGATGATTTAAAATTGGCTGTAGAAGACAAGGAAGTATTAAGGGATATATGTAATAGGGTTAAAAACAAGCATATTGTTATGTCAGAGTGGGGTTTTGCGGGGAAGTTGCCATATGGCGGCGGCTTGTCGGCAGTATTTGCCGGCCCTCCGGGGACCGGGAAAACTATGGCTGCTCAGGTAATTGCCAATGAACTGCATATGGAACTATATCAGATCGATTTATCCCAAGTGGTGGATAAATATATCGGAGAAACAGAAAAGAACATCCGCCTGATCTTTGATGAGGCTAGACGTAGTAACAGCATACTGTTCTTCGATGAGGCGGATGCTCTTTTTGGCAAACGGGTGGAAGCTTCCACTTCTAATGACCGTTTTGCCAATATTGAATCATCACTGCTCTTGCAGTGTATAGAAGAATACAGCGGAATTTCTCTTCTTGCCACCAATAATTACAGCGCCATTGATTCCGCCTTTGTGCGCCGCTTTAAATACCTTATTAATTTCAGAATGCCGGATGCCGGATTGCGTCTGCAGATCTGGGAATCGGTATTCCCGCAGCAAGTACCATTGTCGGAGGAAGTGGAATTTTCCTGGCTGGCTGCTCAATTCCCCCTAACCGGAGCGTACATTAAAAATGTGGCTTTGGCAGCGGCATTTTTAGCTGCCGAAGATGGGACCAAGGTGGAAATGATCCATATTTTTAAAGGGCTAAAGCGGGAAATTCTTAAAGAAGGCCGCATGCTGGAACCTGGGCAATTGGGGAGTTTTGGTTATCTCTTTCCCGATATTTAACATTGAGGGTTCCTAACAAGGTGCAGACATTTGTTATCACATCCTATTCGCCAACTAATACTGCCGCTTCAAGCATCGCAGGGCTTCGCCAATAATAAATGATTTGGACAAATAATCACAAAAGCAGCGGCTGCAATTGCAGCCGCTGCAACAATGATCTAAATATTTTTCATTTAATCAGCTAAGTCTTGGTGTGACACTTGCTGGCTAAAACACAATTACATTTTTAGTTTTTCTACCATTCGAACAGCAATTGCCAATGCTTGCTCACGGGTAGCGCTGGCGTAATTTCTAGCCTGCTCTTCAGTAGTAACAGCCTTAGGAGCAAAAGTATTATCGCCTACACCTGAGATAATTCCATTAGCCACCATGAAATATACCGAGTCCTTATGTATCCTACAGTCATTTCGGTTTATTTGAATAACAAATGTTTTCTGACCGCAACCTTCCTAGCGGTAGGTTGCGTTGTTACCTCCTCTCTATGCAAATTAATAATCTTATAGTTTAGCTGCTTTGTTTTCTTCAATTCTTTTTTGGATAGAATCTGCTAATAGCTTTTGCTGCTCGTTTTCGATCAACAATGGAGGTACGGCAGCGGGCTTACCATCTTGGTCTACAGCAATCATCAAAAAAGATCCTTTGGATACATCCCTTATCTTCCTTTTTAGTAAGTCCTCTGCTTTTGCCTTAACTTGAACCGCAATGGAAGTTCGACCTGTATATACAACATGAGCTTCCAGAATGATTATCTCCCCTAGGGTTATGGGGCTATTAAACGAAACGTCGAAGATTTGTGCGGTCACATTGTAGGTTCCTGAATACCTGCAGGCAGAAACAGATGCGGTATTATCCATCATTTTGACTAATTCACCGCCATGCATTAGTCCGGCATAGTTAGCCATAAATGGCATTACATATTGAGTTATACTGACTCTAGATACTTCAACTGATAATGGATTCAAGAATAATCTCCTTCTTTCATTGGTGTTTATATTGCGTTTAGGGGACGGTTCTACTGACAGCTTTCTGGGGTGCGCTTGCGCCTAGTTGTCAGTAGAACCGTCCCCTAAAAATTAGAGTGACAGGGGAAGTCAAACTGTTTATTTAAGTTTGAAATCAGCTGCTAGCTTTTCGAAAGCCGGTTTTGATCTAATAATTGTATCCAAGCTGGTGCAATAAGATATTCTGAAATATCCGGGGCTGGCAAAGCCAGCACCAGGTACTAGCAATAAATTGTATTGTACAGCATGTTTTACAAAGGCAACATCATCGGCAATAGGAGATTTTGGGAACAGATAAAATGCTCCTTGGGGCTTAGTGCATTCGAAACCCAATTCAGTTAAGTAACCATATAGAATATCACGCCGTTTCTGGTACTCTTCGATAGGAGGAGATTCATCCAGACAATTGGCAATAAGCTTCTGGAACAGAGAGGGAGCATTTACGAAACCAAGAACTCGGTTGGAAAATATTAAGCCATCCATTAGTTTGGCACAATCTTCAATTAAAGGACTAATAGCAATATAACCGATTCGCTCTCCGGGAAGCGCTAAACTCTTACTGAAAGAGTTAACGATAGCGCAATTGGTAAAGAACTTCATAACACTAGGAACCGGAGTTTGCTCATAAACCAGTTTATTGTATGGCTCATCAGAAATCAGAAGAATGGGATGATTGTATTCTCTTTCTTTGGCCTTCACGAAAGCAGCTAAATCCTGCAAAACTTTTTCTGAGTAAACAACACCCGAAGGGTTGTTGGGAGAATTAATAATAATCGCTCTGCATGCTGAAGTGATATTCTTTTCCATTTCCTTAATATCAGGCTCAAAATTGGAATCGGTAGAAACAATTACTGCGCTTCCCCCATGGTTTTCAACGTAGAATTTGTATTCGACGAAATAAGGTGCCAGCACCATTACTTGATCACCGGGATTAAGCATGGTCTTAAACAAAACGTTTAGCCCACCGGCAGCACCACAAGTCAAGATGACATTTTGAGCCGTAAAAGGCAGAGCCGTTTCAATTGACAGCTTCTTAGCAAGTAATTCCCTTACATCTAGGTAGCCGGCATTGCTGGTGTAACGATGAATACCGGTGTTACTGGCGCTAGTTAAGTTTTGTAATTCTTTGAGTACCTTTTCCGGAGGTTCGTAATCAGGATTGCCCAGACTAAAATCGAAGACGTTTTCAGCACCGTGTAAGGCTCTTAGTTTCTCTCCTTCTTCAAACATGGCTCTTATCCACGAGGAATTATTAAGATCAGTTTTGATTTTATCAGCCAGCATAAAAAAACTCCTTCATTTATTATTGAAAGTAATGTATTAATGATACCTAAAAGAATTGCTATTTGAAAGAAATATGTGAAAACAATATTGGTGTGGATATTGTGCCAGCAATCACAGGACCGGGTCGAAAGCAGGATGATAGAATAATTGCCGTGCTAGGAGCAATAATTGTGAGGATATGGGATTACGTAATCTATTAATATTTAAATCAAAGATTCGAATGCGATCTAAGGCATCGGCATCTTTAAAAATTTTGTACAAGTAAATGGTCTTTTCTTTAGACTCAATTTCATAGATGCTTAGGTTTGCCAAAGCTTGTTGATCATCTATGGAATGATTTTCAACAATAAAATGGATAATTTCTTGTTCTTCAAGATTCAAATGATCAAGGAGATTAAGTTTTTTCGCTTTAAGATAGCTGAAATAACCATGTTTGGGGTCCATATTGTCGTTAATGCGGCCAATATCGTGACATATTGCGCAATAGGCTAACAGTCTGATATGGTCTACATCATTGACTCCCAGACTTTCCAGCAGAATACACAAGAATAATACTCTTTTGGTGTGGCTTATTCCGTGAATGCCGCGTGGATGCAAAAAGAATTCTTCCTTTAGCTTATGGGCGAATTCGTGAAATAACTTCCAAATGTTTACCTTATCTACCTCAACTAATATTTCTTCCAAGGTTGGCAAATTCACGGCTTTAATAGCGGCTATATCGCTTGGAAAAACCGTAATTTCTTTGCGGTCGCGCATAAACCAGCTGCTCAAGATTGCTTGCGAATGGATTTCGCCAGAATAGACATTACCTACATTGCCAAGCTGGCATGCCTGATAAATGGCAGTATTAATATCCAAGCTCCAATTATAGCAATTATCGAAGTATTTGGTTTTGAACGGCAGACCTAGATAGATGGTATTTGCATTTTGCTGATCTGGTTTGATTGCGGTTTGCCATTCCTTAAATGACATTATGTAATTGATAAACTCTTTAGAAAAGTAGGCCAAGTTCATATTGGTTCGCTTGTATATATACCAAAATAGATTATATTTTTCCGTGTCTGATAATTGATTGAATATTTTGATATAGGAGTATAGTGCTAAACGCTTGTCGATCAAATTGATGAATATCTGGTAATTATTACGAGATAAAGCTCGCTTAATACGGCCTTGCCCATAATTAATCATGTCCGGCACTTGATAGGATTCTAAAGCATCGGAAGTGAAGGCCTGCAAATCTATCAAAAGGTAATCACGATAATAACAAAAAGGAGTTAGGGGATTGTTGCGATTAAAATAAAAATCTGAAGGATCAAGCTGGTTCGAAGTTAGGAATTGACTTGCTTTAGGAAAATCAAAGTTCGTACCGACCATTCCCATCTTACTGAGTTCAATTACACTAGCCAGATGTTGAGGTTCAAACAAATATGGGTTATTGAGGAGTTCGTGTTCCAGATCGATGGTATTAACCTCCCAAGCAGCAACTAATACAATGCCTTTATTGATTTCTTTGCAAAGTTTTTGGAAAGGGCATAGGTAAATAGTTAACTAACGCTTGCCCGTTGAGCATTCGCACTTAGGCAAGATTCTGTAGCGAATTAGTATTTTTTACATTATAAGCAATAATGTCTGCATAAGCCAAGCCATAAGTTTTTTATAATAGGGCATATTGTATGTCGACCCGCTTGATTGAATGATAACCAACAATTATATATAATATGTTTAATAGTTATAAATAATTCTAGCAATATTAATTCGAGGTTACCCATGTTACTTAATGTTATTTTAGGAGGCAAAGTATTTGGCAACCATAATAGATGCTCGTGGATATAATTGTCCTCAGCCGGTAATTATGACCAAGAAAGCAATCGACGAAGGAATGCAGAATCTAACCACTGTAGTCAACCAGAAAAGCTCTCTGGAAAATGTAAAGAGATTTGCCAAGGGACAAGGCTTCGAGGTTGAGGTTGAAGAAAAAAACAGTGATTATCATATCCATATATTCAAGGGGCAAAGAAAACCGGCAACCGAAATGCCTGCGGATAATGAATGCGTTTGTAAGGCTGATGGAAATGGGAAACTAGCAATATTAATAACTGACAAATTGATGGGAAAAGGAGATTCGGAATTAGGAGAAGTACTGATTAAGGCTTTTCTGTATTCTTTGGTAGAGATTTCAGACCGAATATCACATCTGATATTTGTTAACTCCGGAGTTTTTTTAGCTCTTCGAGATTCGCAAGTTATTGAGCACTTAGAAACCCTGCAAAAACAAGATGTGAATATTTTTAGTTGTGGAACCTGTTTGGATTTTTATGGATTAAGTGAGCAACTTGCAGTTGGTCGGGTTACTAATATGTATGAAATTGCAGATATCTTAACTTCAAGCAGTAAAACCATGACGCTTTAAAAAAACGAAAGGTTTGTTATGCAATATATTTATTTGGACAATGCAGCTACTACTTTCCCCAAGCCGGAATCGGTTTATCTAGCTATTGATCATTTTAATCGCAAGCTTGGCGGTAACCCCGGCAGAGGCACAGGGCGCTCCAGCCTGCAATCTGGCCGAGTATTGCTGGAAACCCGCGACGCTTTAGCCAGACTTTTTAATATTGCTGACAGCAGCCAAATAGCTTTTACAAGTAATATTACTGAAGCTATCAACATAGCACTTAAGGGAATCCTAAACCCGGGTGACCATGTTATTACCTCTTCAATGGAGCATAACTCGGTAGCGAGGCCATTAGCAGCTTTGCAGAAGCTGGGGATTGACTGGACCATAGTTCCTTGCGGGAGAGACGGCATTAATCCTGCGGATGTAGAAGCGGCTATTACGCCGAAAACGCGCCTGATTGCGATGTTGCATGCCTCTAATCTGTCTGGCGTTATTATGCCGATTGACCAGATAGGCAGAATTGCTAGAGCTCATGAAGTTATATTCTTGCTTGATAGCGCACAGTCGGCGGGGGTAATCCCCATTGATGTGGCAGCCGACAATATTGATATCTTAACTTTTACCGGGCACAAGGGTTTATTGGGGCCCCAGGGAACCGGGGGATTATATGTAAACCCTAAGATTAGCATTCGGCCTCTAAAGCAAGGGGGAACCGGCTCATATTCTGAGTCTTTAGCGCAGCCCCAGGAAATGCCTGACATTTTGGAATCTGGTACTCCGAACACACCTGGCTTAGCAGGTTTACTGGCAGGTATTAGTTACATTGAAGAAGTGGGGATCAAAACTATTTGGGCCAAAGAGCATGAACTGCTTAAGCAGTTGATAGCAGGAATTAATCTGATTCCGAAGATTAAACTATATGGCCCTACCGACCAATTAAATCGCATTGCCGTTTTGCCGATTAATATTGAAGGAATGGATTGTGGTGAACTGAGCTTTCAACTAGAAAAAGACCATGGAATAATAACCAGATCCGGGCTACACTGCACTCCATTAGCACACCAAACCTTAGGAACTATGGAATTGGGTGCGTGCCGATTAAGCCCGGGGTTTTTTAGTACTGAGGAAGAAATTAAATACGTTATTAATGCCTTGCGACAAATTGCCGCCCAGAACAATTGATTATTTTCTTTTTATGAATTCTAAGCTGATGTTTATTAACAGCCTTGAGTGGGATTAGCCGCATAGATTAAATCAAAGCCATTCTTTAAAATGCTATATAATTCTGCTTTTTCCTCATCAGTCATGGGACTATATCCATCACCTTTATCAATATGTGATTTTACAGTAGCCTCATTCACGAGCATGATGTTACCCGACTTAACAAAGACAATGGTTGGTGCTAAGAGGCGCTTCTCGCCGGTATCATGCTTGTTGCCGTCAGAGTCTGTCAAGGTATAGTTATTCAAGTGCAGATCCAATTTGTTCAACAGTTGAAAATAGCTGGCGGTTCCTTCTTTAGTCGTAGTTATACTCAAATCATCTCCCAATGTCTTAGTATCACGAATATTATAAATGTCGAGGTATTTGATTTGATTAATTTTCATATCAGTTGCAACATTTAATAACACTGGGATTAAATTACGGCACCAAGGACAGTTAGGAAAACCGAATAAAATAGCACCGGTTCCTTTATCAAGGAATTCAACCGCATCTTTCTCGCTGACATACTTAACAGGGTTATCGGTTGGTACTGCAACATAGGGATAAAATACTTCGCTGTTGGGTTTCATCTGATTGTTGTACTTTTCTACATCATGCTTGAAGCGGTAAGCAGAGAGTAAGCCGGTCTTATAATAGGTATAGATGCCGCCTGCTCCAATGGCTAATAATAAAATTATGGATATAATAATTTTCTTTTTCATTTGTTTCTCCTTATCTTAATCATTGCTATTAGTTTCGGGGAACCTATTCCATTTCTTAAACCAAAGTATTAGCTGATGCAGAAAGCATTAATAACAGCACTCATGGCAGCCGGTTGTTCTAGCATAACGGCATGGCCGGCCTGTGGTATTATTTTCAAAGTAGAAGATTTAATTTTTTCGGCTAAAAACTCTGAGTATTTGACAGGGGTATAGAGATCATCTTCACCTACTATTATCAGTGTATTCTTATCTATGGTGCCAATGTGCTCCGCAATATCGAATTGATTACAGGCAAACATTGCGTTGTAGCAAATGACAGGGTCGAATTCCATATCACTAGATATTTCTTGCTCAACGAACTCAGGCGAGGTCGTCTTAGCGAAAGCTAGTTTTTTGAATTTGATATCATAGGAGCCAGTACTGAGGGTTTCTAAGACCGCCGGACTCACTTTTAAACGAGCACCACAGCCTACAAGTATAAGCTTATCAACAAGGTCCGCATGGTTGAGGGCGATAGTCAAAATGATAGCTCCGCCAAAGGAGTGACCAACCCATATCCATGGCCGGGGCGAATTAATCTTATTGACTGTATCGGTAACAGCACGAACAAACGACCCGATGTCTTTAGGAGTTTCTTCATCGGAATCGCCATGACCCGGCAAGTCTAGTGCCAGACCCGCAAAACCTTTGGGGAGACTGGACATTAAGAAGCGCCATTTTTTTCGTTGTTCCCCCGCTCCGTGAACAAATATCAAAGTCCCGTTTAGTCCTGGCGTATAATCATAAGTAAGCATTTATTCGCCTCCTCATTAGCAAAAATCAAGTCGTTTTTTTTATAATCAAGCGAAATATTATACAATGAAAGAATAATCTAACATAATATTACCGCCTTGCTATAATTTTGTCTAATACTGATTCGCATGGATAGTGCACCTGGAACGAGTCAGCAAATACGGTTATCCTTAGTAAGCTCCAAAGATTTGAAGCACCCATCGTTCACTATTAGGGTGCAGAATAAATAGGGAATAGCATAGATTATTTTCTTAAGCCGGATTAGCTTTTGTACGATATTAACCAGGAATAATAATTTTATATCTGTGGGGGATAGTTAATGAGAAAAATAAGAAAAGGGCTGGCGTTTTTTCAATTACTTGTTTTTATGATCACTGCGCTCTTGAGTTTTCCTGCTTCAGCGCAAGCGGCAACACCGGTTATTAACAGTGTTTTTATTGGGAAAACCTATAATGAAGCATTGTCTATGACCACGAGCTCGATAGAAATTACGGGTAGTGATCTAACTGGGAATCAAGTCTGGGTACGCTCGGCAGATAATCAAAATCAGGTTTTGGGTACTGACATCGGTGCCCTGAAGAGCAATACTGATTCCTTTCTAAAGTTTGAATTGAGCGGTGCAGAAATGCAGTCTATTATGTGGACATTTGGGCTAATCGTGGGGGGGGTAAATGTAACTGTTGATGATGCCAATATGGCGTCAATTGCAGGATTAGACAAACACGTTGCCTATGCCGGACTTAATACTCCCGAAGGAACGATTACTATTAGTGGAGACAATCTGAACAAAGATCAATTGGAATTCGTCAATGGCAGCTTAAGCAGAACCGAAAGTATTGCCGCTGATAAAATCATTATTCACACTATGGGCGGCGACTTAGGAATGCATGGAGTTTTGTTCAAGAGAGAAAACAATAGCGTTAATGTGAGCGGTAAAGTAACGATATCCAAGCTTTATCAAAATCAATTTCGCTTAGTAAATAAGATCAGCATACCTGACTTAACTATGCGTCCTAATAAAGGGGTTGCAAAAAAGACGACGGTATTTTTTGAAGCTGCGGATTTAGATAAATTAGCAGTGTTTTTTGTCAAGTCGAGTTCTGATGCTTATTTGAAAGCTAATATGGGAACAGATCACGCTTATTATACTAATCCTGCGGAAAATGATCTGATTAAGGTCAATGTTCCCGATTTATTGCCCGGTACATATAAAGTTATTTTAACTAACTTTCTTACTAACCCAGCTGATGGTGTTGATCTTAGGCCTTTGATAACTAAAGAGCTGATTGTTGGCGACTTCATTATTGTTGCCGCTCAGGATGCTCCGGAAATCATGGATGTTGCACCAAATGAAGGTCCGAATCAAATTCAAAACCCGGTAAAAGTAACCGGCAGAAACTTCGAGGAACTGAAGATTGACGAGCTAATCGCTAATGACAGTATTTACACTCCCACAGTGAAGGACAATGATAAGGTATTAGAACTTGCTTATGATGTTACTGGTGCAACCTATAAGCCTAATCCTAATGATGCGGCACGAAGTGTCACTAACTTGGTTCGCGAAATTAAAGTAATTATTGGTGGCCAGGCTACCTTTTTGCCTGCCAGTGAGCAAACATTTCTTAAAAACAACAACTATGATATCCTGCAGGTCATGACCGCGACTATAACCGATGCCGAGATTCAAAATGATGCATTTAGAGATGTGGTTGTCGAAATAACAACAACTATTATAGATAGTACCGGAGAAAAGCATGTATTTACAGAGCTAGTTATCAAAGAAAAGGGTTTTCATTTCTTGAAGAGCTATACGGCTCCAACAATTGATAAGATTACCCCCAATCGTATCCAAGTAAAAGCGGCTGGAGCTGATTTCTTAACCAAAGAAGAAATGTATATTGGAATTGCAGGAAAAGACTTCATGGTAGGCCGTCATATTGACCCGATCACCCGGGTAGAAACTATTGTTTACCCACGAGTCAATTTAGGCGGCGAGATTATCATGGAACGCATTGGCGATATAGTAAAGATAAATAATGTTCCTAATCCTAATGCCAGCTTAGAAGTATATGATGGCGCGACCAAAGCCGATGGCTCCACCGGCAAAGAATTCGGCAAGAATATTTTGATTAAGATTCCAGCCGATATCGGGGTTAAAAATGCAGCCGTCAATCATCCAACTTATGTAGAAGTTACGAATCCGCAAAAAAATTCCTTAGCTTTTGGCTTTGCGGTCAGAAAGCTTGATGTAATTGAATTCATTACTGCAATTCCGGATCTAACTCCAGTTATTAATAAAGTAGAACCGGATATGATATCAGTGGATGGAGCTAAAGCGGTTAAGATAAGCGGATATAACTTTTTACCGGATGTGGAACTATATCTGGAAGACAAATTAATCAGTTGCACCCGCAGCCAAAACGGACAGGAAATCGTGTTCGACGCTCCGGCATGGCGCGAGGGCAAGACCAGAATCCTGGTTATGAACAAGAATGGCGGTATGGCAAGTGCGCCTTTCACATATATCAGGAGTATTAGTAATCCCAAGATATTCAGAGTAACTCCACCCGAAGGGGTAATTAATTCCCTGGTTACAATCGACGGCGACGGCTTCTTATTTCCGGATCCTACCGCTGATCTTAACACAGAAATCGGAATTTACCGCTTGATCGGAAGCCGGGTACTATTAGGAACTCGCGACATAAATGATTACCACATGGTTCAAAACAAGATTACTTTACAAAGCTACAGCTCGAATGCTGATGATAAATTGTTGCAGATCATCGATGATGAAGCTGTTTTAGCAGATTATTACCATTCCCTAATCTTGGAGGATTCACAAGGAAATTTTTACGTTATCAGGTATAATGACCAAGGCCAAATTCTTCTTACTAATGGCAGGAATAATTACCTCATTAATAAATTGGGATCCGGCTTCGAAGCAATTGATGGCGATGGCAACCATTGGAGCATAGACTTAAACCAAGCATCACTTAAACTAAGCTATAACGGCACAGATATTGATCTAACATTCAAGACTCCATATCTGGTTGACAGTGCCACCAACAAAATTACCGGCAATCGAGTAAAAGTAGTTGACCGCGGCAAAAGAATAATGATTACTATCCCCAATCTGCAAATTCCCGGGCTCTATGATGTAACCGTCATTAATCCCGACACTAATCGCGACACCTTGAAAGATGGTTTTCGCTTTCGCGGCAATCCCAGTGTATTACCGGCCATTACAGCTGTAATACCTGATCAAGGGGCGGTTGGCGGCGGTTACTTCATTCGCATTGAAGGTGAAAATTTTGAAGACAATGGTACCGTTAAAACCAGAGTTTTTATTAATGGGATTGAGATTGCTAAGGCCGATACTAAGGTGAGCATTGACGGCAAGAGCATAGATGTTAAAGTACCGCCCTTTCCTGGTGATCTGCGCAAGGATTGGGGTGTGAGCAAGAAATCAGTTCCTATAGCGGTACTTAATCCTTCTGACGGGGGCAGTGTAGGTAAGGAAAATGCATTTACTTATGTGGTTCCTGGTAGTGAGCCGGTAATTGATAATATTTCTCCGAACTTTGGCAGTGGAGCCGGAGACACCTATGTTCTAATAACGGGTCGGGATTTCCGCTATTATGAGCCTTATGAAGATGAGAACCATAATTTCAAGTATGATGTGGGTGAACCATATAGAGATATTGATAATAGTGGGGATTGGACCGATCTATCAGATATGAAGAACACCAGTGGTTTAACTGCTGAACAATTAAGAATTTTGCCGGTAGTTTACTTTGGGGAAAAACAGGCGGTTATTAAAGACTTCGGACGGGGCTATATTGGAGTCTTAACTCCGCCCGGCAAAGGTAAGGCGGATGTCTATTTGTTCAACAATGATTATGGCATCTCCAATCGCGTTGCCTATGATTACAAGACCCTTGATCCCAAAATCGTCAGCGTTGTACCCAATATGGGCAGCAAGTTCGGTAATGAATTAGTTAAGATTAATGGCCAAGATTTTGGGCCCTCTAAGATCTGGTTAACTAATAGAGACAGTAACGATCAAGAGCAAAGGATTCAGATGAATCAAACCCTTGTACGTTTTGGGGAAATCAGCAATCGCAATGAAACTAACTCAGGGCTCATTATCGGCGGAGAGTTACCGCTTCTAGTTATTACCGGAGGCATGAAGCTATCCTATAGTGTTAATGATGAAAAGCTTCATATGGAAGTAACCTGGGACGGCAAGGTCTATTCTGGGGATTTCCAGCCATATAAAGGAGAAGTTGAGTTCTTTGACTTAAACCTTTTAGAGGACAATGGTGAAGCATTCCCTGGGCATGAACTTGTGCGCGTAGGCGTTGAGAATCAGCGCTTGATCGTAGAACGCGGATACGCGGTTACTGATACCATAAATAGCAATGAATTGATGGTAACTACCCCTCCGTATTATACGGTGGGCAAGGTTCCTTTAACAATAATTAATGGTGATGGAACTTCAGTAAAATCGGAATTTACTTATAAGAATCCGGCGACCGCTCCAGTGATATTAAACATCACTAGGGATAAATTTGATCCGGAAGATATAAATGGCAATCGTGTTGTAATGGTTAATTATAAGGGCCAGGCCAAGATCGATGTTTATGGTGAAGAATTTCTTCCCAATGCTAAGATTCAGATCGTGGGAAGCAGCAATGTAATCACTATAGAAGGAAGTGCCTTGACTTTTGATAAGGATAAACAAATATATAGTTTTATCATGCCGGCAGTAAGCGAGCAAGAAATAGATAAACTGCTTCCACTCGTACTGACTAATGAAGATGGAGGCGTTGCTTGGTCTGATAAGCCACCTGTTGCCAAGAACTTAGCCCCCTTATATATTCAGTTTACCAAAGGTGAAACCGAGCCGGGTATTTCTGGCATTGTTCCAGATAAAGGCCCTGAAGAAGGCGGTACTTGGGTGATTATTTCCGGCAAGGATTTTCGGGAAATGGTAAGGGGATATGGCAATAACGATCTAAAAGTAATTTTTGGTGATACAGTTGCCAATGATGTTTACGAGATTTCATATGACAGAGTCGTTGTTAAGTCACCTAAGCACGAGGCCGGATCAGTTGATGTAAGAGTTGAAAATCCTGATGGAACTTTCTCCATTCCCATGGGCAAGTTTTTATATGTCAGCAAACCTATCGTGGATGATGTAGTTAAAGGGATTGACAATAACGATAGTGTCGACAATATATCGGTGGCTGGAGGACAAGAAATAGTAGTAAAAGGCCAGGGGTTCTTGCCCGGCGCTAAAGTAGTATTTGCCCCGGTATTAAACCCGGCAGGAGCAGATGAGGGTAATCCGGTTTATAAAGTTAAGAGTGAAAATGTAACTACTCCCCCGGGTGGAAGCAGCAGGGTGCTGGACCCTTATGCAGTAAGCAGCGGATTCGATGCTTCGGTGACTTTCGTTGATAGTGAGACCCTTAAAGTCATAACTCCGGTTGGCAAGTTAAAAAGCGGCGGACTGATTGTTATTAATCCTGATAACGGGGTCAGTGATACCTTTGAGGGCATAAAGTTCGATGTGCCGAGGTTGGATGCTCCCATTGACGTTGTTGCTGAAAAAGTTCGCAGTCAGATTCACGATATGGATATTGCGATTCGGGTTCTATGGTCGAAAGTTGAGGGCGCTCGTGAATACGAGATTTATGTGGTGCGTAATGGTAATGAACAGTTTATAGGTACCACAGAACTGAATTCCTATTTGTATACTGATTTAGCGGCGCAGTCCTCATACAAATTCGTAATTAAAGCAGTGGGAAGTTTTGCCGCATCAGATCCATCTGGGGAGAGTAATACTGTAAGAACTGGATCTAATGTAGGTCCGCTTGATAGAGACGGCAGGGTCGGTGAAAAGACCAGCATTAATATTAGCGGCCAAGTTGCTCAAATTAAACTGGGACTAAATGATTATAATGGCGAATTCTTGTTCGACTTAACTACCGGGATTTATTCAAATGTCAAAGAGATAGAAATAGCTATTCCCACGCAGCTAATCTATTATGACTATCCCATAAACATAAAAGTAGTTTTCCCAGACAGTCGCTTCTATTTTAATAGTGCAGTTTTTAAGAACGACATATTAAAGCAAGACTTATTGAATCCTGACGCCGGAGTAAGAGTTAAGATTAAACCGGTAAAAGATAATTTAAATATTACAAATGGCCTGCTATTATCTACTGCCTATGATATTGAAGCCAAAACATATGTCGGCCAGCAGAGCTACAATTTGGATTACCTTGCAGGAGGAATAAGCATGCTTTTAAACTATGACAGTAATCTAGCTAATATGAGAAGGTTAAGCAAGGTTTCATTTAATCGTTATGATATCTTGAGTTCAAGCTGGCAGGTATTGAGTGAAGATGGCAGCAGTGTATTCAGAACAGTTAGCCGTACTGGACGCTATGCTATTATAGGCCGCCGATAAGGGAGGGAAGAGAATGAAGAAAGTATTAATATTTTTATTACTAATCGGAATAATGCATGCCGGAACTGTGACTTCAGTGGAGGATAATCCATATGCTCTAGGTTATGTAGAGGGATACATCAAGCAAATAATCCCAGAAGTACCCGAAATTGGACAAAGAGCTCGACTAATTATCGAGAGCTATCAAGGCAGTATTTATGATTTCAACCTGACGAATAACTATTTGATCACGATTGATCAAAGGATCATGAAACTGAGTGACTTGCACAAGAACATGGAAGTTTATGCAATACTTGAGGGAAGGCAATTGGCAACCATAGAAGCTTTTTCAACGGTCAAAATGGGTTACATACAGCCGGGAAGGCTAATGGAAGCAGGAGTCATTACGGCAATAGATATTAATAGCATTGAGATCAGGAAAGCAGATGGCAATCTAAGCCGCTACAATTGGTCATTTCTTATGCCAATAACCAAAAAAGGCAGGGCTATTAATGGTGATCAGCTCTATATTGGAGATAGGGCAAAGCTTTATTTTGATGAATTAGATAGCAGTACGGTTAGTCGGGTAGAAGTTGAAGGCGACTCTGCACTAGTTAAGGATATTTACCGTGGAACCCTGGAAGCGATAGGTTTCAATGACCAGCAATTAACGCTTAGAAACGTCGAAGTACTCAGGGACAATAACTGGCAAAATCACCAAGCTGCACAGCGGATAGCTTTTAATAATGATCTGGCGGTTTATGTTGGAGGTATAAAAATTGCCAATAATAATTTGAAATATTATAACGGCAAAGATGTTTATATGGTCACTAAAAACATCATGGGGCAAGAACGGATTGATCGATTGTTGATACAAAGCTTAAGAGCCAGTAACGATTCTGCCAAGATTGAAGAGGTTAATTGGTTCAACCGAATTTTCGAACTAAGTAATAGCAGAAACTTTTCTTTTAATGATGCCAGCATAGTGATTAAGGACGGTAGGATACAGGATATCAATACTTTGGCTCCTGGTATGAGCGCTTTCGTAGTAAGTGACGGCAATTCGGAAAACCGTTTGGCCTATATTGTAAATGTTTATGACAATGGGGTAGCCAGTACTGCAATTAGTGAGGATAGAGTTTATGCCGGTACTCTGTCGCAAGCATTTGAAGACTGGATTTGGCTTGAGGATCCTTATGTGTTAGCAGATAATTCTTGGCACTCTGAGGGGGAAAAAGAGTTATTTTTAGATAGCAATACTTATGTTTATGACAGTGAAGCCAGAAAATCCATTACGACAAAAGAACTGAGTTCAAGTTACTACAGTATTAATGAAGACAGCGAATGGGCTGAAGAACATAATTTGTATAAATGGTTCGTTTATGTTTATTGCAAAGGTGATACGGTTGCGGCTATTTTACTGCAGAAAGATGACAGTTGGATGGAAGAGCAGAGAATCACTACTGCTTCAGTAGTTAGCGCCGAAGAAGACAGCTTAGTAGGTTGGGTTGCTAATCTTAATGATTGCCGGGATTGGAGTGAACGGCGCCAAGAGTGGATGCCAAGAAACAGTCAATTACGAGTAGGTTTAGAGGATGCCATGATTATCCAAAACAACAAAATAATTAGGCCGGATGAGCTAAGGCCAGGCAGCCGTCTATATATTACCAGAGATGATTTCCATGCCAGAGTTGTTTTAGTCAAATAGTATTAATGAGGAGAATGGAATGAAAAAAGGAGCAATACTAGTACTTATACTGTGCTTTACATTGTGCACGAATAGCTTGGCTTTAGCGGTGCCTCCGGATTTTAACGGTGGCGTCAATAATGAGTATGAATATGTGGAACTGGTTTTCGTAACCGGCCAAGCGCTGCGTTTTATCGGGGAAATAACGGTAACTGAAAAAGACAAGGATGATTCTAAAACCATTAGCTACAAGTTCCAACTGACCCCGGAAGATAAGAGCATTAAAGGGAAGCTGGATCGAAAAATCACCTATGAAATCGATTATGACAGACGCAGTGATAAGGGTCAGACCATCGCTGCAACGAAAATGACGAGTTACAAAGAAACCATTACAATGGATAAAGATAAATATGAGCTGGAAGACTATCAATTCTCTAAATCTGATGTGATCGATAACCGTCCGGCATCGAATTTTTCTTCGGGCACCTTAGAAGGGCGTAAGTATTACACTATCAATAAGAACCAAGGCAAACTAATCGTTGATGTTAGTGGCGGCGAAGTAGGATATGACAATTTTTGGGGAAACACCAGCACTCAAATAATTGAATACTATTATGAATGCGACCGTACCATACCGGCAGAAGGTGATGAGGAAAGCGAGGAAGTAGCATGGCAGGGCACCGTGAAAGCCAGCGTTTCCGACAGTACAACCAAGAGTCTCCGTTATGCTGATAATACTCCTGTATTTACAAGTTTTGCCGGAGCACATATGCGGGTGACCAGACAAGAGCTGTCTTCAATCTATGAATATGACATGCCGCGCATGAATGATGGAATACCAAGTTCTACGAGAAGGGATCAGAATACCGTGAGTTTAAGCCGTCAGATGGTTCCGAGAATTGAAAAACTAATTATTCCGAAATTCAGAGATCTGGGCGGACATTGGGCTGAAGACAATATCAATCAATTGTATTCATTGGAAGTTTTTAGCGGCAGTTCGAACTTTTTTGCTCCCGAAGTGCCGATGTCGCGGATTGATTTCATTAGGGCAGTGGTTAAAGCTTGTGATATCAGGCCGACTGTTAGTGCAGCAAAAACCCGGGTATCATCGAAAAAAGCGCCTCCAGAGGTTTCTCCTTATGTAGACCTCATGGTGGGCAGTGATGATTATGATTATGCCAAAGCCGCCTTCCAGAAAAAAATTGCTGCCGGGGTTTCTGAAAACGTGTTCGCTCCGAATGATAATTTGACCAGAGCGCAAGCGATAACAATATTAGTCCGAGCATTAGGATTTGAAAACATTGCGCCAACACCAGGATTCAGGACTTCTTTTGTGGATGATAGAGAAATCCCTATATGGGGTGTTGACGGGATTTATATGGCTCAGAAGATGGGCCTAATTAGTGGTGACCATTTTAACCGAGTAAACCCAAACCAAAGTATGACCAAGGCAGAAGCTTCGGCGATGCTGGTAAAGTTTCTGGGATTCTTGCAAAATGATTTACAAAAAGATTATCGCGAAAACATTGTGCTCTACAATTAAATGTTAAAGACGAGGTTATTATGCAGTCAAGCTATAAAAAAGTAATAGGCATAGCGTTTGTCATCGGGCTATTGCTCCCGCTGTATATATTGTGGCCAGACAAAAGCAGTATTATGGCTCCGGCATATTCTCATCCGGTTAGCAATTCCGAAAGTGGGGAAGCAATGTTTCCCCACCCGGATAAAACCGATTATATGATGAAATTGTATTTGGATAATAGCAATCGCACAATTAGCGGAGAATCGCTGATAACGACTATAAATACCTCAGGTCGTGATTTGCAGGATTTTTCCTTAACTGCGTATCCCAATGCTTTTCGCCGCGCCCAAGACAGCCCGGCTCCCCCTGAAGCGTATTTTGCCGGTTTTAATCCTGGCTGGATTGATATTAGTTCGGCGACCGTGAATGGAGAAAAAGCGGTTATCAATAATAAAGAAGATATATCTATCAATATTAAATCCCGCCGCCCCATTAAGCAGGGAGAGAAAATTGATATTGTTATGATATGGACAGTAAAAATACCGCGGATGGCGTATCGCTTTGGAACCAAAGAAGGGGTATTTATGCTGGAAAATTTCTATCCTCAATTAAATGTCTTGACCGATAAGGGTTGGCTGCAGTCAGACAATGTTCCTTTCGGAGATCCGTTTTGTTTCCATTGTGCTAATTATATTGTGGAGATTAATATCCCTGATGCATATAAACCAGTGGGCATGACGCTTTTGAGTCAACCTATAATCGAAGATAATGGCAGACAGAAGTACTTGTTAAGCGCCAAGAATTTGAGAGACTTTTCCATTACCCTCATGTATGATTGCGCGGTAAACGAAACCAAGGTAGGTGCAGTTACAGTTAAGACTTTAGCTCCATACAGTAAACTGAATGAAGCTCGTAGTTTTGCCGAAGCTGCTAAAAATATGCTCTCATATTATAATAATGCTTTTGGACAGTACCCCTATTCAGAATTCAATATTGTCTTCGTGCCAATGAAAGGCTTTCACGGAATGGAACATTCAGGTCTAATATTTCTTGATGATCAAATGCTAAACTATGACTATGATAAGGAATATGCCAATTTCATCTTAGCCCATGAAATTGCTCATCAGTGGTGGTATGGAATTGTGGGCAGCGACCAAATAAAGGAGCCTTGGTTAGATGAGGGCTTGGCAAACTGGTCAGCCTACAAGTATCTTGCTGAGTATGCCAAGGGTGCACTGCCGGCAATAATTAATAAGCCGAGCAGAACTTTTCCTCGTGAACTGCGTGAATTTACCAATAGGAATGAATACCAGCAAAGTGCTTACCTGGAAGGCTCACAGTTTTGGTTTGCATTGGAGAAGGAATTAGGCAATGAGAAAGTTCTGAAAATCCTCAGAAAGTACTCACATGATTACAAGTTCAGAATTGCAACCACAAACAATTTAATGGAGATAATAAAAGCAGAGGAGAAAAATGCAGATTCTTTCCTTGCTAAATGGATTACACAGAACAGCAATTAAAGGTTGGCTTCCAAATGAAATATAAAATAGGTATAATCTATAGAGACGCTATGCTTGCATAGCGTCTCAGGCTGTTTAAAAAGTCCATCTGTTGCGTTTACGTCGGCGCCCGCGATCTCAAAGTATATTGATACGTCTTCGTCCGCGGGCTTCTTGTAGCCTTACATCTGGAGCTTTTTTTCCGAGCCTGTCAGGCTGTTTAAAAAGTCCATCTGTTGCGTTTACGTCGGCGCCCGCGATCTCAAAGTATATGGATACGTCGAGAATTGCTTTTGAGATAAATTTGCATAGTCGATTCTGGTACTTTTTTTAAAAAAAGTACCCAAAAAACTTCTTCGCAAGAAAAAATTGGACATTTAGCGACTTGGGATTCGCACTTAACACGGCATCCAAACTCGGCTACGCCTCAAACAGGATGCCAATTTAGTGCTCACCCTACGCCGGCTAACTGTAACCAATTATTTTCTAAAAGCTCAGCTTAAGGGGACGATATATCCAATTCGGTTCCCCATAGCCGGAGCATTAGGAAAACTCAATAGTATTACTAGACGAGAGACGAGCACAGAATCGGCGTATGTCTGAGGCGAAGCCGAGTTTTCACGCCGCATAAGGTGCGCAGGACGAGTCAGTAAATACTTGAGG
>JAVBKS010000001.1:0-132509 GCA_031553935.1 Syntrophomonadaceae bacterium | reverse complement strand
CGGTTCCCCATAGCCGGAGCATTAGGAAAACTCAATAGTATTACTAGACGAGAGACGAGCACAGAATCGGCGTATGTCTGAGGCGAAGCCGAGTTTTCACGCCGCATAAGGTGCGCAGGACGAGTCAGTAAATACTTGAGGCTTTCTACTGTCGGAGGCAGTTTTCTTTGGTACCTTTCTTTTGCGCCAAAAGAAAGTACAGGTTATGAGGTCAGCGGAATTTTTAATATCGAGAATTGCTTTTGAGATAAATTTACATAGTCGATTCTGGTAATTTTTCAAAAAAGTGGGAAGAATGTATTCCAAAGACTGCGATGATTATGCTAAAAAATTTCGTATACTATTCTTTTAATGTATAATATAGTTCTTAAGAATTGTGACTAAGGAGGTCTCTTGTGAACCTGATTGCTGCCCTGGAAAACCGGATAAGAGAATTGGTTGACCTTGCGCTTAAGAATTCTTTGCAAGCCCAAGAAATCAATTTTGAAACTGTGCCGGATTTTGTCATTGAAGTGCCGCGTGATGAGAATCATGGTGACTTTGCTTGTAATGTTGCCATGCTATTAGCCCGCCAAGCAAAAAAATCGCCCAAAGACATTGCTAATATTTTAGTAAAACATATCCTGCAGGCAAATGCCAAAGAAATAGAAAAAGTGGAAATTGCCGGAGCGGGGTTTATTAATATTTTTATTAACGATGATTGGCTATATGAATTGCCTATGGTTGTATGTCAACTGGGGAAGGAATATGGTCGTTTAGAAACAAAGAACTCAAAAATTCAAGTAGAATTTGTCAGCGCTAATCCGACTGGCAATTTGCACATGGGTAATGCCCGGGGAGGCGCATTGGGCGACTCTTTATCGAATTTACTGTCTTGGGCTGGTTACCAGGTAGAAAAAGAATTTTATATCAATGATGCGGGAAATCAGATTGAGATATTAGGTGCTTCATTAGAAGCAAGGTATTTGCAGCAAAACGGACAAAGTGTTCCTTTTCCAGAAGACGGATATGCCGGGCAGGATTTGGTTGATTTAGTAAAGCAGTTTACTGCCAAATATGGTTCGCATTTAGTTGAATTGGAGTCTAAAGAGAGAGTAAAAAGCCTTCTCGACTTTGCTCTCACCGAAAAGATTGCCTATATTAAAGAATCCCTTTTGAATTTTGGGATTAAATATGATGTTTGGTTTAGCGAAAAAACCCTGCATGAATCTGGAAAAATTGATGAAGTTCTTAATGAATTAAAAGAAGCCGGCTATGTATATGAACATGAAGAGGCACTTTGGTTTAAGTCAACGCAATTTGGGGACGAAAAGGATGAAGTTCTAGTTAGAGCTAATGGGATCCCTACTTATTTTGCCGCTGATATTGCTTACCATAAGAACAAATTTCAGCGAGGATTCAACCGGGTTATAAATATTTGGGGTGCTGACCATCATGGGCATGTGAAACGCATGAAGGGAGCTATGGAAGCATTAGGTTATATTTCGGATAATTTGGAAATTATATTAATGCAGTTAGTTCGCTTATACAGTGGGGGCAATCTGGTGAGGATGTCAAAAAGAACCGGTACAACTATAGCCTTGGATGAACTTATCGATGAAGTCGGGTTGGATGCGGCGCGGTTTACTTTCGTTGTGCGCAACCCTGATAGCCATTTAGATTTTGACTTGGATTTGGCTAAGCAGAAGAGTATGGAAAACCCGGTTTATTATGTCCAATATGCCCATGCGCGCATCTGCAGCGTTTTTAGGCAGGCTGTAGCATTTGGAGTTGATATGCCATCATGGGAAGATGTTAATGCAGGGTTATTAGTCGAAGATGAAGAAAAAAGGTTGTTAAGAAAAATTGCTGACTTTCCAGCTGAAATTGAAGTTGCAGCCCGCAATCTGGCTCCTCATAGGATTGCACGCTATCTTACGGATTTAGCCGGTCTCTTTCATAGCTATTACAATAATTTTAGAGTGTTAAGCGAAAATACAGAATTGCAAAATGCCAGGTTACTCCTTTTGCATATAACTAGAACAACGATCAGTAATGCCCTGATGATTATTGGGGTTAGTGCACCGGAACAGATGTAGGAGGGAAAAATGTCAATTATCAAAAAAAGTGAAACAGATTTAGCGATTGAGATTTTGAGCAAGAATCATGAGGCCATGTTTTACCGTGATTTGATTCAAGAGATCGCAGCTCGAATGGGACGCAACCTGGATGAAGCCACCTTGAGTGTGATTTATACCAGACTTAATCTGGATAATCGTTTGATTTATCAAGGCGATGGGTACTGGTACTTTGATAGTAACCGCTTAAAAAGAGGTACTCTAGATTGAGGATCAATTATTTAGGACATGCTGCCTTTATCATTGAGGTAATGGGGAAAAGAATTATTACCGATCCTTATTCAGAAAAGGTGGGGTATAAACTCTACTTAGAACCGGTTGATTTTGTGACGATAAGCCATGATCATCACGATCACAATACCACTCACTATTTGAACGGAATTTTCCAAATAATTGAAGGTGATTCGAGTCTAGCTATTCCCGACATGAAGATTTACGCTACCTCGTCTTGGCATGATGATATTCAAGGCCGTGGTCGAGGCAGCAATATGATATTTAAGATTGAGGCCGAAGGAATAAATATTGCTCATATGGGCGATGTGGGGACGGTTTTGAATTCAGAGCAAATAGAAGCTTTGGGAAAAGTTGATATTTTGCTCGTGCCGGTTGGCGGCTTTTACACTATTAATGCTGAGCAAGCTTGGATTATTGTGGGTCAATTAAAACCCAAAATCGTTATACCTATGCACTTCAGGACAGCCGCTAACAGTGATTGGCCGATAAAACCGGTGGAAGACTTCACGGTCAAAGCCGAAAAAGTTACTAAACTACCGGAATTACAGGTTGATAGTGACTCTTTGCCGGAGCAGCTAAAGGTAATAGTATTGGAATGCTTAGCCTTATAAGTGTTTATCAATTTTGGATTATTGTTATTCGAAGTACGCCTAATATAGGCAAATAAATTAATCTCTTAAAGAATAGAGGGCAATAATGTGACAAAGTATATTTTTATTACCGGCGGGGTAGTTTCTTCGCTTGGTAAAGGGATAACAGCAGCTTCGCTAGGCAGATTGCTTAAATCAAGAGGTTTAAAAGTTGCCTTGCAAAAATTTGATCCCTACATAAATGTTGATCCCGGCACCATGAGCCCTTATCAGCATGGCGAAGTCTATGTTACTGAGGATGGTGCTGAGACCGATCTTGATGTTGGCCACTACGAGCGCTTTATTGATGAGAATCTTACCCGCTATGCTAATTGTACCACCGGCAGAATATACCAAACAGTATTGGAAAAAGAACGGAGAGGGGACTATTTAGGTCAAACCGTTCAAGTCATACCGCACATCACTAATGAAATCAAAGATAGAGTTACCCTCATAGCGAAACAGAGTGATTTGGATGTAGTTATAAGCGAAATCGGGGGAACGGTCGGAGATATCGAGTCATTACCATTTTTGGAAGCCATTCGGCAAATAAAATTTGATCTGGGTAAAGAGCGAGTCTTATATATACATGTAACTTTAGTGCCTTATTTGCAAGCTGCTGGAGAATTGAAGTCTAAGCCTACTCAGCACAGTGTTAAAGAGCTAAGAAGTATAGGAATCCAGCCTGATATTCTGGTTTGCCGCACAGAAAAAGACCTTTCGGAAGATATGAAAGCTAAAATGGCACTGTTTTGTGATGTTGATCGCGAGGCAGTCATTCAGCTCAAAGATGCCCAATCGATTTATGAGGTTCCGCTGATGCTGGCCCAACAAAAACTTGATGTCGAAATAATAAAACGCCTGGGACTAAACTGCAATAAGGCCGATTTAAATGATTGGCTGAGCTTAGTTAACAAAGTACATAATCTGGATAAGTCGGTGACTATTGCCTTGGTCGGCAAATATGTTGAATTGCCTGATGCTTATATCAGCATCGTTGAAGCGCTTAATCATGCCGGTTATAATTATGATTGCCGGGTAAATATCAAATGGATTAATGCCGAGGTGATAGAAAAAAATGGCCCCCAGGACTTGCTGAAAGATGTTGATGGAATCTTGGTTCCTGGCGGTTTTGGAGAAAGAGGGATTGAGGGCAAGATTGCGACCAGTAGATTCGCAAGGGAAAATAAGATTCCCTTTCTAGGTATTTGCTTAGGTATGCAATGCGCGGTCATAGATTTTGCCCGGCATTGTTGTGGGCTCAAAAATGCTAATAGTTCCGAATTTGATCCCCAAAATGAAAACCCGGTGGTTCATTTATTACCGGAACAGCAGAATGTGTTTAATAAGGGAGCGACCATGCGTCTGGGCGCATATCCCTGTGATATTGATAGAGATTCTAAATCATTCGAATTCTATGGAACTGATAAGAAAATTGAAAGACACCGCCACCGTTATGAAATTAATAATGATTACCGGGATTTGATGATTTCAGCGGGCATGAGAATAAGTGGCGTCTCTCCAGATGGACAACTGGTTGAGATTGTTGAAATCGAAGATCATCCCTGGTTTATCGCCTGTCAATTTCACCCTGAGTTTACTTCCAGGCCCAATCGTCCGCATCCTTTGTTTTTAGGTTTAATATTTAACGCCTTAAAACATAAGCAAGAACAAGTATTCAATAAAACACTGATCCAATAAATTAAGGCGGTGGGCAGAGGTTTCGGAAAAGTGAATGCAGTAAAAGATGGATTTTTATAATAGCTCCATTAGCTGCATATTTTTCTCAAATAGCCATTTGGAAAAATCATGTCACATGCCTTGAAGCTCAATCGTGATTTTTTTTTGTTTGTGTTATCATGCTAAGCGAATTGCAAACGAAACCAGTCATCGCTGAGGTCTTTTGCGATGTAATGAAGCTTTTGATTTGCTTCGGAAATGTATAAGGAAGCGCGGCAGCCAATAATGAATTTGCTTGAATTTGGATATTAATTCAGGGCGAGGGTCAAACTAGCAAGGAAAAGGAGCTATTTATGTTTGCAACTCGAGTTATCGATAATAAGGATATAGAAGCATTCAATAAATTTGTTTTCGATCATTCTCAGGGTCACTTTTTGCAACTGTGGAACTGGGGCGAAGTTAAATCAGGTACCGGTTGGAAGCCTTTGCCTTTAGTTTTGGAGAAAAACGGCGAAATATGCGCAGCTCTTTTATTGCTCAAGAGAGCATTACCGATTCCGTTTTTAAAAAAATGCATACTTTATGCGCCTCGCGGACCGGTAGTTATTAAGAACAACTCTGAATATTGCAAGAATTTGTTTTTAGGGGCGAGGCAGATTGCAAAAAATGAAAAGGCAATATTTATTAAGATAGATCCGGCAATAATAAAAGATGATCAAGAATTCATAGAAATCATAAAAAAATGTGGTTTCATCCATAATGAAACCGGTTTAAATTTTGAAGGTGTACAACCAAGTTTCGTATTTCGCTTAAGTATTGACAAAACTGAAGAAGAATTATTGGCTGCTATGCACCCCAAATGGCGCTATAATATCAGATTGGCAGCCAAAAAAGGCGTTACTGTAAGGGAGGCTGCCGATAGAACCGACTTAAAAAATTTTTACGAGTTGCTAAGTGTTACCTCAGAGCGAGACAGGTTTTTAATCCGCGAATTTAAGTATTTTGAATGGATATGGGACTATATGGTGGCAGCTGATTTTGCCAAAATATTCCTTGCCGAATATGAGGGCACACTAGTTTCGGCTACCTTAGCACTTAGAACTAAGGATACTGTATGGTATTTGTACGGTGCTTCTAGCAATGAATACCGCAATGTTATGCCGAATTATTTGATCCAATGGGAAATGATACGCTGGGCAAAAAGCTTAGGATGCAAGACTTATGATTTCCGAGGAGTTTCTGGAGATCTAGATGAAGACAATCCTCTTTATGGACTTTATCGATTTAAGAAAGGATTTGGCGGGGAACTTGTGGAATTCATCGGTGAATGGGATTTAGTAAACTCTAAGCTATTCTACTGGGCCTGGAATCACATTTTGCCATTGTACTTAAAGCTTTCGCACAAACAGGCTTAAAATAGTAGGAGGCTTATAAAGATTATGCTGCAAAACAGATGGATTGAGATAGATACAGATAAAGTGAAGCATAATATCGGGCAGGTGCAAAAGCTCGTAGACGAGCGAGTTCGACTAATAGTAGTCATAAAGAAGGATGCTTATGGTCATGGTGCCGGCGAAGTAGCGAGAATAGCTTATCATCTGGGAATTGATTTTTTTGCGGTAAGCTTTTTAGAAGAAGCTATAGAACTGAGAAATGCCGGTATTAATGCCAGCATTATGATCTTTACTCCCCTAATTAGTGAAGACGAATTTACAACCGCTATTAAAAACAATATAACTATAACCATTTCATCATGGGGTGAATGGGAGATCGTAAAGCGGCAATCATTAAGACTAAGGAAAAAGGCAATAATTCATCTTAAAGCCGAAACCGGATTAGGAAGGTTTGGCTTTGAAATGGAAGAGTTAATTAATATCGCTGCTGAGAGTAAGGAAAACTTAGATTATATTTATATAGAAGGCATTTATACGCATATGGCCCAAGCGGCAAGTAACGCCGGATATACGGAAAAGCAGTTCCATAAGTTTATTGAAATTTGCATGACAATTGAGGAAAATGGTTTAAATATACCAGTTAAGCATTGCGCCAATAGTGCTGTTACCTTGAAATATCCCCATATGCATATGAATGCTGTTCGCATAGGCACCCTAGTGTCGGGGCAGTATCCGGCAGGAAAATTCAATTCAAGCTTATCACTTTTTGATCCTTTTCAATATAAATGCCGCATTGTAGCGGTCAAGAGCACTAAAAAAGGCAGCCGCTTAGGCTATTACAGTACATATAAATTAAGAAAAGATGCACAAATCGCAGTCATACCTGTTGGTTACAGTGATGGTTTAGGTTTAGAAGTTGGAAATCCAGCTGCTGGCTTGTGGGATTTAATTAAGATCACTGTCAAGTCATTCTTGAAATATATGGGAATTACAAAGTATGGGTTGCATGTCAGTATTGCAGGGCGCCAATATCCAATCAGAGGAAAAGTCTTTATGCAGATGGCTCTGCTGGAATTACCCATCGACGCAATTGTACCGGTAGGGACAGAAGTAGTACTGCCCATCAAGAAGACACTTATACGTTCTGATGTGGTAAAATTATACTTAAGCAAAGGCGAAGCCGGAAAAAAATTTGGCAAGAGCGGAATTACATATCTATTAGAAGGAGAGTAAGTATGGAGAAAAAGGGTGTTGCTGTAGTATTCATGCTGTTTTTGCTAGTTATGGCAGGCATCTCACTGTGGAAGATTTCGACTGCGCCCCAAGATAGCTCAGAATTGGGCGCGGCGTTTGCGTATGGTTCGAAAATCGGAGTTATAGAGATTAATGGCGTAATTAGCGGCGACAGTGACTTCAGCATTGTGAACACAGGTATGGCTACTAGCGGAAGTATTATGGAAGCCCTTAGAACGGCATCGCAACGGCAAGATATCAAAGCAGTAGTGTTGCGTATTAATAGTCCGGGAGGGACTAGCACTTCGGCACAAGAGATTGGAATTGAGATCAGCAAACTTCACGATACGGGCAAACCGATTATTACTTCAATGGGTGACATTTGTGCATCAGGAGGGTATTGGCTGGCGAGTGGCTCCGATTACATTATGGCCAATGGAACAACTTTGACCGGCAGTATTGGGGTCATCATGGAGTTTTCTAATTTGGAAGAATTATTTAACAAACTGGGGATTAAACCTGAAGTAATCAAGAGTGGAGCTTTCAAAGACATGGGATCATCATCGCGTCCAATAACCGAGCAAGAAAGAATAATGTTTGATGCGATGATCGCGGACACTTATCAACAATTTTTGGATCATGTCGCTGTTGGCAGGCAGGGCAAAATCGAAATGGAACAGCTCAAGGCAATCGCTGATGGGCGGGTTCTTACTGGGCGCCAGGCCCAACAAAATGGCTTGGTTGATGGAATTGGCAATTATTATGATGCCTTAAATAAAGCTAGAGAATTAGCTAATCTACCCGAGAATACGCCGGTTGAAGTAATTAATGCCAATGGCTTTTGGAAAAATTTCAATTTCCGTGCCCAAGGTTTGTTTGATCAAGTGTTTAACACCCAAAATTTATTAAATATTAAATACTAGTCTATTAGCGGGAGGAAAAAAATGACCGCACGCGAAATAATATATGGAGTAATTTTTGAACCTGGCCAAACCTTTGCATATTTAGGAATGGCGAGGAATAAATTAGGATTAGGTATAATAATATTTACGGTCTTTTCATTTATGGCCAGCATTACAAGTCATGCTATGGACATAGAAAGTAAATTTGCTGTACCTAGTCAATTTTGGGGTGTTTTCTGGTTGTGCAAAGTAGCTGCTGTGCTGCTATTATTTGCACTCTTGACCGGTTTCGTTTCTTTACTGGCAGAAGTTTTTTTTCAAAGAGGGAATGCACCCGGACTATTTGCAATAATGTGTTATGCCAGTATTCCTGGATTTCTAGGAGCACCACTAGCATATTCATTTACTCTGCTGGGACTGGCTGAATGGTCAGCATTGCTAGTTTTGCTGACTGGGATATGGGTCTTAGTATTGCAAATAATGGGGATTAAGACCGTACTTGATTTAGATTATTCCCAAGCCTTGGGCTTGTTTTTTAGTCCTCTTTTTGTTTTGATTCTAGTTTTCATCTTAGCACTAATCGTAGGTGGGGTTTGGAGTATTTTATTTCTTTAATAATTTGTAGTAAGTGTTAGTTTAAATATCAACTTTTGCCTGCAATTTATCCCCTAACACTTTCTCAAGTTTGGAGGTGAAGTAACCTGCCAAGTATATTGATTGTAGATGACCAAAAACCCGTTCGAAGCCTGCTGGCAGAAATCTTTAAAAATGATAATTGGGACGTTTTATTAGCAGTTAATGGACAAGATGCGTTGGAGAAATTTGCTTCGGACCAAGTTGATCTCATTCTAATGGACATGAAAATGCCGGTATTAAATGGTTTGGATGCTGCTAAGAAAATGATTGAACAACAAAAAGAAGCCCGGATTATATTAATGACTGCTTTTGGAGAAGATGCCTTACAGGATGAGGCTAAAGCACTGGGAATCAAAGCTTGCATCATAAAACCTTTTGATATAGCAACTTTAAAGGCAACGGCTAATATGTTTATTAATGATTGATAAAAAATAGGAGTGTTAAGAATGGCTTATGTAAGTGTAACTGAACTGTTGATTCAAGCTGATCGCGAAAAATATGCAGTAGGTGCATTTAACGCAAACAATATGGAGATAATTCAAGCAATAGTTGAAGCAGCTGAATTGGAACAAGCACCAGTCATAATGCAAGCTAGTCAAGGAGCGATAAATTACGCCGGTTTAGACTTTATAACCGGAATGGTCAAGATGGCAGCTCGTGCAAGTAAAGTTCCGGTTGCGCTCCATCTAGATCATGGCACGGATTTTGAACAAGTAGTAAAATGCATCAGAAGTGGTTTTTCATCCGTAATGTTTGACGGCTCCAAGCTGTCTTTAGAAGAAAACATCGCTATGACCAACAAAGTACT
Source organism: Syntrophomonadaceae bacterium (assembly GCA_031553935.1). Lineage (GTDB taxonomy): Bacteria > Bacillota > Syntrophomonadia > Syntrophomonadales > Syntrophomonadaceae > JAISDD01. Next base: position 122,876 of record JAVBKS010000001.1, on the reverse strand, counting down.
TGATATGGCGCGCCCCATTGGAGTATCGGTAGAAGCCGAGCTGGGCAAAATTGGCGGCACCGAGGATCATGTTACAGTCAGCGACAAGGAAGCGCAGTTCACTGATCCGAATGAGGCCAAATACTTTGTTGAAGCAACGAAAATTGAGAGTTTGGCAATTGCGATTGGGACGGCTCATGGTCAGTACAAAGGTACTCCGCAATTGGATTTTGACCGTCTGGTAAAAATTAAAGAACTAGTTAAAATCCCGATTGTTTTGCATGGTTCTTCTGGGGTTCCTGATAAAGATATCAAAGAAGCTATCCGACTAGGGGTTTGCAAAGTAAATATCGATACAAATATAAGAGAAGTTTTTGTCAGCGAAATGCGTAAAGTGTTAAATGCCAATCCTCATGAAATTGACCCGAGAAAAGTATTAGGGCCAGCCCGTCAAGCTACCGTCGAAGTAATCAGAGATAAGATTCGAGTGTTTGGCAGCAGCGGCCGTGCTAAATAAACTATTGAAAAGAGCTGAGAGCTTTGCGAATTTTTTTAGATTCTGCTAATATTGAAGAGATACGAACAGTTAATGGGCTTGGGTGTTTAAGTGGGGTTACCACCAATCCAAGTCTGGTAGCTAAGGAAAAAAGAAATTATTTCGATATAATAAGGAATATTTGTTCTTTTGTTGACGGTCCGGTAAGTGCCGAGGTTGTCAGCACAGATTATGAAAATATGTTACTAGAAGCCCAGAAATTATCTGAGCTGCATCAAAATGTCGTAGTCAAAGTACCGATCAGCTTTGACGGCCTGCAGGTAATCAATAAGTTACAGCAATTAAGCATAAAAACCAATGCAACTTTGATTTTTTCCGCCAATCAAGCCTTATTGGCAGCTCAAGCTGGAGCTACCTTTGTAAGTCCTTTTATTGGCAGAATTGATGATATCGGTTATGACGGCTTATCCGTTTTAGCAGATATTATTGAAATTTTTAAGAATGCGAAGTTTAATACCCAGATTATTTCTGCTAGCATTAGACATCCCATGCATGTTGTGGTTTCTGCAAAACTAGGTGCACATATTGCCACAATCCCCTATGCCATCATTAAACAGATGATAAACCATCCTCTTACCGATGCAGGTATTGAGCGGTTTAGTCATGACTGGCTCGCATCTAAACTGGATTTTAGCTAGTATAAATCTGCATATGAATGAAAAATAAATGCTGGAATAGCCAAAACGTTCTAAAGCTGGAAAATGGAGGGTTTTTCTTGGAACGAGAATTAGCACTGGAATTTGCTCGGGTTACTGAAGCAGCAGCATTAGCGGCATCGCGCTGGGTAGGAAAAGGCGACAAAGATGCCGCTGACGATGCCGCCGTGACTGCGATGAGAGTAATGTTTGATACGGTTTCTGTAGATGGAATCGTGGTAATCGGAGAAGGCGAAATGGATGAAGCGCCGATGTTATATATAGGCGAAAAAGTTGGTATGGGAATACCGCCAATGGTAGATATAGCTGTCGATCCACTTGAAGGAACAACCATAGTTGCGAAAGGGTTAACCGGAGCCATTTCGGTTTTAGCTGCAGCTCCCCGCGGAGCATTATTACATGCTCCCGACATGTATATGGATAAGATAGCAGTTGGCCCCGAAGCCAAAGGAAGAGTTAATTTGGAAGCCTCTGTGAAAGAGAACATTAGAGAAGTTGCTAGAGCCTTATCAAAATCAATTCATGAAGTTACGGTAGTAATTTTGGATAGGCCGCGCCACCAACAAATAATTGACGAAGTTAGAAGTGTCGGCGCAAGGATAATTCTAATCAGTGATGGAGACGTTTCCCCAGGGGTAGCGACTGCTTATGATAATTCCGGGGTTGATTTATTGCTGGGAATCGGCGGAGCACCTGAAGGAGTTATTACAGCCGCGGCCTTAAAATGTATGGGGGGCGATTTTCAAGCACGACTTTGCCCTGAAGACGAGAATGAAGTTAGTAGATGCAAAGAAATGGGCATTAACAATATTGATAGAGTGTTTGGTATTAATGAACTGGTAAGATCAGAGGATGTATTCTTTGCGGCAACTGGAATAACCGACTCTCCACTCTTAAAAGGAGTTCGCTATCGTAAACGGCGGGCGATTACCCAGACCCTGGTAATGCGCAGTACCTCTGGGACCATAAGATTAATTGAAGCCAGCCATCATTTGGATAAAAAGCCACTTTTTAAAGACAATAGAATAAAGTTAAAAATGGATTAGGAAAAAAGGTTATATTTTTGCAGAAATAGTGTATAATTTAAGTTAATCACATTAAATTTTCAACCTGCCAGAAAGCCACATTGTTTATGAGGCCCAGATAATTGACATTCACTATTGGTGTTTATATTTTTTGCTTCACTATGCTTGAATACTTTGGCAGCTACCGGAAACGTAGATACGATACATATATGAAAGGAGCATTAAGTTGCATATCTCAATTTCAGAATTAGATAATAAGAACATGCTGGAACTATATTCGATAGCTCGTGATATTGGAATTACCGGCTATTCGCGCTTGCGGAAAAAGGAACTAGTATTTGAGATTACTAAGTGTTTAACCAAGGCAGATGAACTTCTACAAGCCCAGGGGGTATTAGAGATTATGCCTGATGGTTATGGTTTTTTGAGACCATTTAGTTACTTACCTAGCCAAGATGATATTTATGTGTCACCTTCTCAAATTCGAAAATTTGAGCTCAAAACTGGTGATAAGGTTAATGGACAAGTTAGATCACCCAAAGACAATGAAAGATTTTTTGCATTATTGAAAGTTGAGGGGGTCAATGGTTTTCCTCCCGATGATTCGGTAAAAAGAGTTCATTTCGATGCTTTAACACCATTATACCCAACAGAAAAAATTGTATTAGAGACCACTTCGCAAGAATTACCAACTAGAATAATTGATTTGGTAGCTCCAATTGGAAAGGGCCAACGCGGACTAATTGTTGCTCCTCCCAAAGCTGGCAAAACCATACTATTACAGAGAATAGCGCAGGGAATAAGCGCAAATCATCCTGAAATTGAGTTAATAATACTTTTGGTCGACGAAAGACCAGAAGAAGTTACCGATATGCAACGCTCAACCAAAGCCGAAGTAGTTGCGTCAACTTTCGATGAGCCCCCCGAAAACCACGTCAAAGTTTCCGATATGGTATTAGAAAGAGCCAAAAGGCTAGTTGAACACAAAAAAGACGTAGTAATACTAATGGATAGCGTAACCAGAATGGCGCGCGCCCATAATTTAGTAGTGCCCCCGAGCGGCAGAACCCTGTCAGGCGGAATAGATCCTGCTTCACTTGATAAACCAAAAAGGTTTTTTGGTGCTGCTCGAAATATTGAAGAAGGCGGCAGCTTGACTATTATTGCCACAGCTCTCGTAGAAACCGGTTCCCGAATGGATGAAGTCATTTTCGAAGAATTTAAAGGGCGCGGCAATATGGAACTGGTCTTAGACAGAAAACTAGCTGAACGCCGTATTTTCCCGGCAATCGACTTAAAGCGCTCAGGAACCCGCAAAGAAGAATTATTGCTGCAAGAAAGCGAAATGGAACTGGTATGGAATCTGCGCAATATGTTCAGTGAAAGCAATCCGGTTGAATCAATGCAAATGATGAAAGATACCATGAAAAAAACCAAATCCAATAAAGATCTATTGCGTGCGGCTCCCATTGTATTCGGTAAACGCGAGTATGCTAGAAACGCCTATTAAGCCAAAATAATATTTGGATTTGCCCAAGAATCCAATCGCATATTTAATAATTAAGCAAGTGTCTCGAATCCTATATGGCTAGAGACACTTTTTATTTATGTGGGAGCAAAATACAATCTCTATATTGGCATCAATTGCTAGCTTGGTTAAAAAACCATATTCTTTTTTTAAACCTAAACAAATAAATTAGTCTATTGCGAGCGCAATTAGCGCTCGTGCCAAGGAAAATAGTATTTACTAATTCGAGTTAAGGAATATTTTAAAAGCGAATTAGTATTATTAATAAAAGCTAATTATGGGAGTTGATATTATGGTTTATAGCAGTAGATTTTTACGTTTAGAAGAACAATTCATGAGTGGTCCCGATGTCAAATGGCTCCAAACACTACTGGCAATTGTTGACAATAGACCATTAGATCATCATGGAGAATATGACCATCACACGTATAATGACGTCGTAAACTACCAAAACTCACATTATATTCCTGCAGATGGTGTAGTTGACCCGCAAACCTGGCATTCACTCCATAATGATTACCATAACCACTATTATGAAGATGCTATATCCCAGCCCCAAATTGAAATAAAGGCAAATTCCCAGGCAAAGCCAGCAATAACAATAGATACGGATCGGAGCAAACTTTATTATACATCTCCTGACAAACAACTAGTCTTTCCTATAGGTATAGGGAAAGTGCAAACGCCTAGCCCTTTAGGTCACTGGACCGTCATGGATAAGGTGTCAGAGCCTGGAGGAGCTTTCGGTTCACGCTGGATGCTGTTAAGTGTGCCCTGGGGAGGATATGGGATCCAGGGAACCGATAATCCTCAAACTATAGGCAAAGCAATAGGTCATGGCTGCATCCGCATGAATAATCCCGACATTAATGAGCTATATGAAATCACGCCCTTGGGAACTCCGGTTGCCATAATTGGCAAGACTAATACCGGAAGAGTTCTTATTAAGGGAAGCAGAGGTCAAGATGTTAGAGTAGTTCAAAGGCTGCTTAAATCATTGGGCTATTATCTAAATAGCGTTGACGGCATATATTCCAACCGTACGGAACAAGCCGTAAAGGATTTTCAGAATGCATCGGCAATTACAGCTGATGGAATAGTGGGTGATTCAACATATACTGCCATGCAAAAAGCAATGGACATTAAAAATGGAGATGTGGAATCCTAAAAGTGATAAGAATTAAAGTCGGTATCAATGCGATCAGGCAACTCGGTTTACTAAATAATGCCAGCTTCCTATTAAGGAAGCTGGCATTTACAAAATATCTATTATAATTGCTATAAATTCGCGCTACGAATTATAAAGACTCAAGGTTTTATTTAGAATTACTGCCATTTCTGCACGGGTAGTATTTCCCAAGGGGTTTAGACTGTTGCCATTACCGCTAATAATGCCTGCCTTTACTAAGGTCGCAGCAGCTACTCGGGCATAATCAGCAATCTCGTTCTGGTCGGCAAAGCGAGCCAGATCACTATCATTGCCAACGGCAAGACCTTTTCCTAAATAGTTTAAAGTTCCGACTAATAGGACCATGGCATCTTGCCTGCTGATAGAGGCCTCCGGATCGAATTGGTTATTACTGCCATGGGCAATTCCCAGAGCTTTAACAATGGCGATAGCGTTGTAATAATAAGAATTAAGATCAACATCCTCAAAATTTTCAACGGGATCAGCCTGCAAATTGAAGGCTTTTACCAGCATGAGAGTAAAGTCTCCGCGCTTGATGGGAGCCGCAGGCATAAATGAATTAGGACCGACTCCTGATACGATTTGTCGCGAATATAGAGAAGTTATGGCTTCTTTCGCCCAGCCATAATCAGGCTGCAAATCACTAAAGGGCAGCTCTGGAATGGCTAAGGGGATCTTTTCTTCAGTTTTTGGAATCTCCTGTTTTGTCTCTATTACAGCTATCCACTGGGCATAAACAGTAAGTGCAGCACTAATGGTAGTATTGCTGCTAAAGCTAGAGCCGCTGCCATCGGCTTTAGTATTCCAGCCATCGAAAGTATAGCCAGTACGTTTCGGATCATCTGGTAAGGTTACTTTTTGCCCAGGAGATACGGATTTCGATGCTACTACTTTATCAGTATCATCATTAGCCACGAAAGTTACGGTATAGGTAGTGCCGCCACCGCCGCCACCGCCTCCGCCGCCAGGGGAGGTAGGAGCTGAAACCGTGTACACTACAGGGATAGACAAGGGGTTTGGCAGATTATCTGCGCTGACATTGATAGTAAACTTGTATTCTCCCGCAGGCAGAGCACTATCTGAGCTGATGGATAGCTTTACGGCTCCATTAGCTATAAGCTTATCTGGCAGAGGGTTAGGATTACTATTAACTTTTATTGCTGCAGGCGCGTCACTAGTGATATTAAGGTTTAGTAATTTTCCGCTGCCGGTATTGGTTAAGGTAATGACATTACTGTCATTTAAGAGGTCTTTAGTGGAGATCGTTTTACTAATGCTGCTGGGATTAGCATTTATAGCATAGTTTACATGCAATACCATTTGTTGAACAGTAATTTCTTGCATCGGCAAAGGAGTGCCATCCTCTGCATCAGCAGTAATTTGCATTTTACCAAAATATCGAAGTTGTTCCAATATAGTTCTATCATTTTTTAGCATAACCGGAATTGCGTAAGTGCCGTTTTTCGAACTAATTGTTCCCCCAGCTATATCCTGAGTGATAACAAAAAGTTCTGGGGCTTCATGCAAAGGAGGAGGCATGGTGCCACCTCCGCCACCGCCGCCCCCGGCTCTAGAATGATCTGACATTCTTGCCTTTATGTTTATCAGCTTGCCAGTTCCTGTGCTCGTAACAGTAACTACAGATATGGCTTTATAATCTGTAGACCAATCACTACTTTCTTCTAAAGGTAGGGTTGGTAATGCTATTACCGTATTTCCAAGCGGAGTAAAAGAATAACTGGGAGGTCCTTCAACTTCTTGGACTAAATTGTAAGTAAGAGGTGCGGCCAGTTCATTGGCCTTTATTGTCAGGGTCGTACTATACCTGGTAGATGAGCCGGCTTCACCGGTCAGTCCGCCAAGAGGAGCTACCGTAAATGTAGCCTTTTGATCCTTTTCTAATGTGGTCGACGAAAGTGCCCCTACAGCGGCAAATTTCGTGTCACTAGAGTCCTTAGTTATACTAAGTCCAGTCAACTTGCCCGTACCGCTATTTTTTAGTGTAAGTGTAGTCGCTGCCGGTGTATAGCCTTGCTTAACTTTAAATAGTGCGATTTCACTATTAGCAGAGCCCTCCAGGTTGCAGCTATAGTTATAGGCAGATAGAATACTAAAATTAAGCTTAGCGGGGTTGGAATTATTAATAATCTGCATATTATCGCCAGATACTTTGACATAATACGCTCCTGTCGGTGCTGAGCTCGGTACATTAATGATGATTTTCATATTATCATCATCATTATTCTTGACCAGATTGGAGTTATTAGCAACTACGAATCCGGTTTGCAAAACATTACTAGAATTGTAAACCTCGGCCTTAACCGGATAGTTGATCATAGCTTCTTTTATCCGGGCATTTACATTTATGGTCTGCCCCGAGACTCCCTGATGCAATTCACCTATTGAAGTACCATCTATTGTGGTTGCTATTTCTGGATTCATGAATTCTAAATAGGCTCTATTACTGGGTACACTATTTATGGTTGCATTAACATTGGCATTAAAAGAAACTCCCAAAACAGCATACATATTGTTTCTCCCGACTGGTATTTCGTTAACACCAGCAGCGAGATCATATACTTCTTTTAATTTATCGCTATCTTGCCATAACTCGTAATTACTTAAGTTCACGGCATCTTTAGCTACAACTGCATAGTACTTGCCGCTGCCGGGATTTGACAGAGTGATGCGGGCAGTATTATTGTTGGGTCCAACACTTTCGGCCAAATAGATTTGTGATGAGTATAAGGCATTATGACAGTTGATTTTATGATTTGTTGAGTGCTGCAGACGCGGGGGACATTTATTTACAAAAGATCTCAGCGGATGAGTGGCGCTATTTATCCCATCATTTCCGTCGTCAATTAGTTTTTTTGACATCCAATAATAATAAGGTCCGATTTCAGTGGGGTAAGCAGTATTAATAAAAGACAAGAATTTATCGAATGTGTTAAGCTGCGGATTTCCTAAACTACTAATTAGGCGGGCCTGACTGCTCTTATTTCTATTAAAGTCTTTTACTAGGGCCCTCACATCACCGCCTAGTTCCTGATAATAAATCAACATAGTGGCTGCGGCTCCGTAGTTGGCAAGTACTTTATCATCCTTTATGTTTCTCCACTGGGTATCATTAGGAGTATAGCCGATTCCATCCTTGAAATTGTCGGCAAAATACCATAACCATTGGGAATATTCCATTTCGCCAGTATACATGTATTCCGCCAGGCACCCTAAGCCTTCCAGCAGCCAGGTATCATGGTAAGTATTATTTCCTTCTGAATTATACACAAAGATCCCAGCATTAACCATATGCTGCATTTCATGGGCGATAGTTCCGCAAAAATCTATTAGTCCCTCACGATCACTTGTCGGATCAAAGGAATTACTATTGTCTATATCCAATCTTGCAAAGCCATGATTCGAGCCAATATCTATATATAGCAAGGCAGCCTCGTTCGACCTGATTGGACTAAGTTCATTTTCAAAAATATAGCCATTAGGAAATAAATCTATCCCCCAAAAAAAGCCTGCTTGGTAAGTGTCTGCATTCGAAGAATTTAGCTCTGTCAAGAAAATTACAGCTTTCAAATTCCTTTGGTTAAAAGGATAAATTATTTCACCGAATTCAGCCATTAAATCGAAAATATTATTATCAAATTCTTCAATTATTGCTTGGGTAGCAGGTGCGATACTTCCTTTAAAACTGAATTCATTATATTTAACTGCGCTTTTATCAACTGCTATTACGCAGTGCTCGCCTATGCCTGCAATTTGAGCATAATGTTTTGAGCGAGTATAGTCATCACCATCAGCATAGAGTTGTATTTCATCACCATTATTTAGCTGTGAATAATTAATCAACATATTCTTTAAAAATATGTTTTCTATATTCTCAGGCTCTATTAATTGCTCTTTTAGTTCTTGCATTTGTTCTTTAGTTATTTGTTTATTGGCAGGAACCTCGATCGGGGAATTATGAGTCGAGATGTTTTCAAATTCGGCTTTATTTGCTTTCTTGCTTAGTTTTGGCAAATCAACCTTATTTAATGGATTTACTGCTGCTTCGACGATTCTAGAATCTGCTCCGTTTGCTGCCAAACCAATACCAGGAGAAAGAACTGTTAGCAACATGAACAGGGCTGTGAATAATGCAATATGCTTGCTATTTTTCACATAATGACCTCCAATCACAAATTAATATACTTATGTTAAAATTAGGATACAATCGTATAAATAATATGTCAATTGTGGTTTCTGTAACAATTTAGGACCGATAATGACATCTTTCTATGAATTACCTGCATAGAAGGATTTTGCCTTTGGGACCTTAATAAATATTGCTGCACAAGGGACTACTTTGAAAGGTGCTACTAGAGCAGGTGAGCGTACATTATGTTCTGATGTCAGAGCGGGGTGCGCTACGATGTGCTTTTAACTTAACAGGGATTTCGCTAATTAATAGAAAAGTGCCAAGGGATGAGAGCTAAGATAATAAAAAAACTCTCTTCCTTGGTCACTGTGAAAAGGTATGTTGTACTGTCAATATGCCCAATGCTTTTCTAGCATTCGCAAACCAAAGCTAATCAAACTGATCGTAAAAAGTTGTCTCACCAATTTGCAAGCGGTCGTTATGCAGTTTACTGGGGCGAGAATTGTCGGCCGGATAGCCAATGGGAAAAAGTGCAGTCGGAATAATATTATCCGGAATATTATATGCGTTTCTGATGGCAACCGGATCAAAGGACATTACCCAGGTACTGCCCAAGCCTATGGAGGATGCGGCAAGAGTCAAATGAGTTCCTATTATACTGGCATCGACCTCACCGCTGTGCTTATTGTCATAATCGCGAACCCAGGCAGCAGTTTCATCGTAACAAACTAAGATGGCTAGTGGTGCATTGAAGGTATATGCAGTACATGATTTTAATTTGGCAAGTGCTTGAGCATCTTTAATCACTAATATTCGTTGGGGCTGATCATTATGTGCAGTAGGGGCTAAACGAGCCGCCTCCAAAAGATATTCGATTTTTTCTTGCTCCACAACCTGAGGACTAAATCTACGCACCGAATACCTTTCGGCAGCAAATTCTTTAAAATCAAACATTTTGTTCTCTCCTCCGATGAGTTAATTCTATAGACTTCATTAGCAACGCACATACAAACCACCCTCAGTTTTTTTAATAACATTCTGGGCTTCTAAATATAGTATGTGACGCTGGATACTTCCTTTTACAAAAAATTGAGTAGTATAGTCATGGGGGCGGACTGTTTCAATTTCTAATTGTTTATTGCAGATTTCTTTCTCTGTCAACGGAACTTTTAAATGATCGTAAACATTATCGCTGCGCCGGGGGAAAAAATCGTAGAATTCTTTTAATAGTTTAGGAATATTATCCTTACGATAAAATACCTGGCGATGTGAAGTGACCATAATATTGGGATCGATTTCAATTAGCAATTGTATAGATTTCATAAACTGATCCACATAGGATTCAGTATCTGCATACCAGGGACCTTGAGGAGCCAGATCAATATCGCCGGAAAAGAGGATACCTTCCTTTTCAATGTAAAAGGCATTGTGTCCTTGGGTGTGGCCGGGAGTATGCAATACAGTAATATCTGTTTTGCCTACTGATATAACTTGCCTGTCATGGAAGTTATTATTGTTGGGAACGCTGAAGTCCATAATGTTTTGCAATAAGCCGCCAGAAAATGTAGCGCCCGGAACCTTAGGATTTATTACAACCTCTGCAGAGGAAAAAAGCGGATATGGAACGTCCATAATTTTTTCCCAGAGTATCACTTGATTCTTAACAAAGTTACTGAAAGATTCAAAGTAAGCGCTATCTTCTATTCCTGTTAGTATTTTTGCCTGGGGAAAAAGCTTATAACAATTAATATGATCGAAATGAGCATGGCTTAAGATGAGAAGCTGAATACGGTCGGGGTTAATTTCCTGATAAGCTTTTTTTCCGGCAGCCGCTTCTATGACAGTGGGGATATCATCATCAATGTATAGCGAGTTGCTGAAAGGAAACATAGCTTTTCTGCCTGGAGTTATTACTTTTATATGTTTGGTTAAATCAATAATCATGCTGATAATACTTCCAATCTTTTCAAAAAATCGCTGTTGGGCTTTGATAATATAATAGCATAATTAAAGGCGAAATGAAGGAGATATAATTTGATTTAAGAACCATAGCTCTCACATTTAATTTTTCTTTAATTTTTTAAAAAGAAGTAATATTTTTCTTTGCAAAAATTTGCGTGTGCCATACTAGAAGTTAGCTGATGAATAAAAAAATACTGATTTGTAAATTATAATGGCCATAGATGTCAATAAGAAGGCATTTATATACTATAAGTGCTTAGCAAATGAGATTTAGAATTATTACTGAGGTGAAACCATGTCCACAAAGTTTAGAATTATTGTTCCAATATTAATAATGTTTATAGTTTTCAATGTAAAACCTAGTCAGGCGGCTATTGTGCCTGGGAATTTCATTCCATTTATATTGCATAATACAGTAGCAGCCAGCAATTCGGAAGTAACGCATAAAGTGCAAAAAGGAGATACTCTTTGGAAAATAAGCCAGGTCTATGCAGTTGATATTAGTGATTTGTATGCACTAAATAATCTATCGGCCAATGCAAAGCTTGATATAGGAAAAGAATTAAGAATTCCTGCAGCTGCCAAGATGGTTCATAGTGTGCAAGCCGGAGAAACATTGTGGGACATTGCCAACAAATACCAGGTAGGTCTGCAAGACATATTGAATATTAATGAGAGAATCAGTGAGCGCTCATTAGCAATCAACAGTAAACTGCTTATCCCTGATAGCGGAAATACAAAGTCAGTTGCTATTAATGAACCTTCGCGCGGTTATATTTCTAAAGCTTTTTTTGAATGGCCTATAACTGGTGTATTAACTTCCGGCTTTGGAGAGAGAAAATCTGGTTTTCATCATGGAATAGATATCGCCGGCAATATAGGTGATCCCATCAAAGCGGCAGAGGCGGGAGAAGTAACTTTTACAGGAAACAAAGCTATTTATGGCTTGACAATAGTAATCAAGCACAGTGATGGTATTGAGACCAGGTATGCCCATTTGAGCAAGATCGAAGTGAAAAAAGGGCAAAAAGTGAATAGAGGCGAGCGGATTGGGCAAGTAGGTAATACTGGCCGCAGCACCGGGCCCCATTTGCATTTTGAAGTCCTAAAGGGCCAAGCAGTTAATCCCATGACCATGCTGAGCCGCTAAAAGCAATATATTAAAAACCAATCATGGGTTAAGAGATGCTATCTCCTAACCCATGTATCTTTTTCAACTTCAGAGATCAAGTTTTGTTTCTGTAAGTGTTCTATATGTCTGCCGGTCATGGCTTTAACCCAGAAGGCTCGGGAGATATCATGGGCTTCAATGCCTTCTGATGAAACCTGCATTTCTAGAATTTCCATAAAAGTATGGGGAACTTTCAAATAGTTATAGATGTTTTCATCTCTACGGGCAAAGAAATTCAAGAATTCTTGAACCGATTTTTTGATATTATCTTTTCTATAATATACTTTGCGATGGGAATTAACTAAAATGTCGGGATCAATATTTTCGATGGTATTAATTGAGTCAATGAACTGATCAATATGACAGCTGTTATCAGCGTACCATGGTCCAAAAGTAGAAAAATCAATCTCACTGGAGAACAATATGCCCTCACGATCGAAATAGAATAGATAATGACCAGGGGAGTGCCCCGGAGCATGTATTACTTGCATTTCTGTTTTCCCGAGGTTGTATACTTGACCATCACTAAAAAACTCGCTGATGTTTATGCTGAAATCATACATATTGGCAATTTCGCTGATGGGAAGAGAAGATTGCTGTTTCTTACTATTTACGGGGATATCATGCTTGGGAAAAGGGATGGGCATAATATTATCCCAGAGTTCCATATGGGGAGCATAAAAATTACTGGAGTTGGCATAAAAATCTCTGTCCTCAATACCGCCGAGTATTTTCGCTGCCGAGAATAGTCCTATGTCTTTGTTGTGATCATAATGGCCATGAGATAAGAATACATTCTGCACTTTCCCGGTGTTGATCTCTTTATATGCAGAAATTCCCGAAGAAGAATCAATAAGAGTGGGAATGTCATCGTCAATAAACAGTGAATTGCTATTGGGGAATAAAGGGTGGCCATCAGGCCTAATTACCTTAATATGTTTCGTTAGTTCAATTATCATTGCCTGCCTCCTAATCAATTCTTAAGTCACTGACTAATATGCGCCTAACTGAGTTATGCGTGACATATCTTCCATAATAGTGAAGTATAATTCTGTACTGTGCCCAAAAAACAAGTTAATGGTTTTTACACTAGGAAAAGTCATGTCATACTCGAGTAATTCTATTGCCATAATAGCATTAAGTTTTGAAAAAATTCAACTAGACAAAAGCTAATAAAACTATGCAAATCAAATAAGGGTTGTGATCAAGCCTGGCAATGAATGTAGTTTAAGCTAAAAGCAATATATGCTATCATGAAAAAAATTAATTTGATGAGGACATCGATAAATTGAAGATTTTGATTTATGGTTTAGGTGCAATCGGCAGCGTATATGCTGGGTTAATGAAACTTGCCGGACACGAGGTTTGGGGTTGGGATAAACCAGAGATAATTGCCGCAATTAGTAAACGGGGTTTAGTGATTGAAGGCATTTGGGGAGAATATTCTACGGGAATAGATGAAATGATCAGTACGATCGATCAAGTTTCAAGCAATGATTTCGACTTGATCCTAGTTGCCGTAAAAGCGTTTGATACCGAAACTGCTGTAAAGAGTATTAAACCTCTGGTGGGGGCTGATACTTTCGTTGTTTTCGGGCAGAATGGATTCGGAAACTATGAAAAAGCCATAAAATATATTGATAAAGAAAGAATCATTATCGCAAGAATCATTTTTGGAGCTGAAACAATAAAACCAGGCCATACAAAAGTTAGCGTGATTGCTGATGATGTATTATTAGGTTCACCGGAAGAATTAGTCCCCATTTCTATTCTTGATTCGTTTGCCACTGAATTTAACAGCGCCGGCATACCTACAAGGGTTGAAAAGGATATTATGCATTTCATCTGGGGAAAAATTATCTACAACTCAGCACTTAATCCGCTAGGAGCAATTTTTGAAACTAATTATGGCAGTTTAGCCGAAAACCGACATACTAAAACGATAATGGACGATGTCATTGATGAGATTTTTGCAGTATTAAGTGCTAGAGGTCAACTGGTACCCTGGAAGGATGCCGGTGAATATCGCAGTGCTTTCTACACTCAGCTTGTACCGGCAACAGCCGGACATTTCTCTTCCATGCTTCAAGATATCAGATTGGGAAGGAAAACGGAAATCGATGCTCTTAATGGCGCTGTCATGCAATTAGGTAAGGAGATGCAGATTGCCACTCCGGTTAACGAACTAATTGTTGAGCTCTTGAAAGCAAAAGAGTTGCTGGGGGTTATGAAATAAGCCGCATTGTAACTGGAGAAGCAATGATTATTAATACATTATATGCTAACGAAAAAGATGAGCTGTTCGACGAGCCCGGTTTACAGATGCTAGCTCGAAGTGGCATGGAGTGGGTTTCACCGGAACCTGATGAGATGATACCCTTGCCGAAAGGGGCAAGTTTAGTTAGAATCCCTACTCATCGTGCAGTCGGTTTAGATACCCGTGGGCAAGCAAAACTGGCGCCGCAAAATGCAGATGAACAAAGAGAATATTGGGCAGTTGCGGCATTGTTGCCACAGGGGTTTACCCGCACATTGTTTCCGGCAACAGTTGCTATCGACCCTGCTTATCGCTTGCCCCTTTTAGGTTATACTGCAGTCGGTTTGTATGAGGGTGAAATCTATGTAGCTGCTCTTCAAACTGATGAGCACCGTAAATGGCACCCGAAGAATTATAATACATCGGGATTAGATTCGCGTATTAAGAAGATGTTGCTTAAGTATCCGCAAAACAGGATATATAGCCATCTTAGCCATTGCGCTCAGAATAATTCCTGCTTTACAGCGCAAAATGTGTTCTATCAACGTTGGGAAGGCGGTATTCCCAGTATAAATGCCTGCAATGCCAATTGTATCGGTTGTATATCCGAGGATCACATGGGGATTTCACCCCCGCAGGATCGTTTGAGTTTTACGCCAACTATCAAGGAAATCACCGAGGTGGGCATCGAACACTTAAGTAATGCCAGTGAAGCTATCATTAGCTTTGGACAGGGATGTGAAGGTGATCCGGCCTTGAATTTCAGAGTCCTGTCACCAGCAATTGAAGCAATGAGGCTGGCGACGGCAAAAGGTATGATTAATATGAATACTAATGCCGGTTGTCTTGAGGGCATTGCAGCTCTTTTTTCGGCTGGCCTTGATAGTATTCGCGTCAGCATTTTTTCTTGCCAGCCTGATAATTACAATAAATACCATAAGCCGCACAATTATTCACTAAATGATGTAGTAAAATCTATTAAGCTTGCCAAAGATAAAGGAGGTTTTGTTTCCCTAAATCTTTTAACCCTGCCAGGTTTTACTGACTTAGAAAGCGAAATCGAATCATTATTGGATTTTGTTTCATGGCACCAAATTGACATGATTCAATTTCGTAATCTTAATATTGACCTCGATTATTTAGCCCGTGAAATAGAAATGAAAAGTAGTGGTATGGGAATAAAGAACTTAATAAAGATACTAAGCGAGGAACTTCCCGAAGTTAGATTGGGATCATATACTCCGGCACTAAGATAAAGGGAATGAGAGAATATTATGGATAAAAAAGGACCTTTTACAATCCGCGACCTGAAGGCACTTTCTCCAGGACAGCAAGTTTGGGGTAAATACTTAATAACTGAACTAACCCATCGCAAGACCAAAGATGGCAAGGACTTCAGCAATATTAAGATTGCTGATAAAACCGGGGAATTAGACGTAATAGCTTGGGAGAATTGCCAATGGTCAAGAAATACCAGCCGCGGTGCTGTTGTTGGTTTATTAGGGGATTTATTATTGTTTAATAACCGCTTGCAGATAACTGCCAAAAGAATTAAAGAATTAGATGAAAAAGCGATAGCATATCAGAAATCTCCGGAAACCGCTATGGAAATTCTTGAGGGTGAGTTCGAAGAATGTCTGCTTGCTATCAAGGATCCTTATTTAAGAGAATTAATGCAAGTGATATTTACTTCAGAACGAAAAACCATGTTCTTTAATGCCCCGGCTGCTAAGAAAATCCATCACAATTATGCTGGAGGATTACTAGAGCATACTATAAATCTGGTTAGAATATGCAAAAGAGTAGGTCCCATCTACCGCGAGCTCAATCAAGATTTGTTAGTGGTGGGGGCATTGATGCATGATGTCGGTAAACTAGAAGAGTTAAGTCTTGATATCACTCCTGATTACACAGTTGAAGGCCGGTTACTAGGACATATAATGCTGGGAGTAGAAATTCTGAACGAAGGTATTAAGGCACTGCGGAAAAATGGAGTGGAGTTTCCGCGCGACTTGGAATTAGTATTGCGTCACATGATTTTAAGTCACCATGGTCTTTTAGAATTTGGCTCGCCGGTTAAACCAATGACACCGGAAGCATTCTTTCTGTACAGCATTGATAATTTAGATGCTAAAATGTTCGTATTTTTCAACAGCATTACTGAAGACCAGGAAAACTCTGGTCTATTTACGCCTTATGATAATTTGCACCAGCAAAACTATTACAAGTATCGTTATGAGTATAATGAAGGGCAGGATAAGGATCAGCTTAAGGAATAATGAGCTGGACAACAGCTAAGGGAAATTTTTTCCCTTAGCAAGATACTATAGTAGATTACAAGGTATAAAGCAGTTTCGCGAATCTATTGGAATAACTTCTTCACACATACAGATTATTCCGCCGTAGCTACGAGCAATTGATGTCTTGTCTAGAACCTCGAATTTTTTGATTTCGCGTCTATCAGGATTGGCGGATTTCTTGATTTCGAGCGGATGAATGGAATTATTTTGCTCGACAAAAATATCAATTTCTTTCGAGTTGGAATCTCTATAATAAGTTAAGATGGCCTTGGTTTGAGAATAAGCGTAGCTTTTTAGCAATTCTGCTAGCACGAAGTTTTCGAAATAATGGCCGCTGGCAGCGCCACTCATTAAGGTTTCCTTCGTTAACCAAAAAGAGAGATGGGCAGCTAGACCAGTATCACAAAAGTATAGTTTAGGTGTTTTCGTGAGTCGTTTCAAGGCATTATTGGCGAAAGGCTGTAAAAGAAAAATAATGCCAATGCCCTCTAAAAGCCGGAGCCATTTTTTTGCTGTGGGCTGAGAAATATCTGCTGCTTCAGCAAGATTTTTGAAATTAACCTGTTCCGAAATGAGGGCAGCGCACGCCGTTAAAAACTTCCCGAAACGCAAAGTATCTGTAACTCCACCAAGCTCAGCAACATCGCGCATAAGATAGGTATTAATATATGAATTATAATACTCCAATCGTTGTTCTGAGTCTGCTGCCAATACCTGCGGCATACCACCGCGCCATATATGTTCAAAAACACTGGTGATGTTATTCTTGGGAACATGTGCTTGTCTGGCCTGCAGACATGGCATCGAAAAATCAAGTGTGTTTTCAAAAGCGATTCCTTCTTTTTCGTTTTTGGTAAGACTATATAGCTCTAATATGCAGATTCTTCCAGCTAGTGTCTCGCGCACATTCTGCATCATTTCGAATTGCTGAGAGCCGGTCAGCCAGAACAAGCCGGTCGCATTGCTTTCGTCGCAAAGAACCTTAATTTGGGTAAAGAGTTCCGGCGCATATTGTACCTCATCAATAATGATCGGTGGTTTGTAAGTCTGGAAAAACAAAACTGGGTCTCTTTTAGCAAGGTTGCGGGCCATTAAGTTATCAAGAGTGACATAGGTTCGGTTCCGCTTTTCCGCCAAATGCCGCAGCATAGTAGTCTTGCCTACCTGACGTGCCCCGGTGACTAGTACGGCTTTGAAGAAGTCGCTCATGAGAGTGAATTTACGTTCCAGATTTCTGCGGATGTATTTCATGGCACACCTCATTTATGATAATGTAAAGTTGAGTTTATATTATCATAAATCACTCGATGTATCAAATGCAAGACTTCAGAACCGCCGGGGCGGTGGTGACCGCTTCGGCGCTTGAGGATGCTGTGAATTTTGTTTCTTAGTGATATACTGTAGAAGATCCATGAAAGAGGTAAGTCAACCATGAAAATGCCTGAAACAATTGATGTTGCTATGCTTGCCCCTTGCGGCATGAACTGCACAGTCTGTTATAAGCATTGCCTCTCAAAAACGCCATGTAAAGGCTGCAATTCAAACGAGGTAGCAAAGCCCGATCATTGCGGGAAATGCAAAATCAAATCTTGCATAACAGATAGAAGATACACACATTGTTTTCAATGTATTGATTTCCCGTGCAAACATATCGAAAACTTTGAACGCAGGTATGAGCGTTATAACTGGAGCTTAATCATGAACAGTTATGATGCTAAAGACACTGGTGTCCCAGCTTTTTTGGAGGGTGAGCGCAGATATTGGACTTGTTCACGATGCGGTGGTATCATCTCAATACACAGCGCGGAATGCAGTGATTGTGGTGCCAAACTTGTCGATATGAGATTGGGACCTAATGCTCAATTTGGGATTATAGATAATTTTGATAAACAAAAAGATTATTCAGAATTCACAGAAGGATTGAGCTTCGAAGATTGCCTGAATAAATACCAATGCATTTCGATCCCCGATGAAATCATAAATTATTGGTGGGAGGGGCTCACCTCCATGAAGTCATATTTTCATAAGTTCAGCCGCCCCGAAACTGCTCTTGCACGCTGGGGAGTTACACTCATACCGCCTGATTCACTTGATATATTTGCCGAGATAATTAGGAATCATACCAATGAACGGTTTTCAAGACTCTGCGAAACAGAAATATCCGCTCTGTTGAATTTGTTAAATAGAGCAAAAAAGGAAGATAAGTTTGTTATACATTACGGAGTGTAGCTTTTCATTAAGACGGCACAGGGCAGGCTCACAATTGAGCCTGCCCTGTAAACATCAGGCATTGCAATTTCTTAGCCCGTAATCAGCGTCAGAATCTCTTGGTGAACGTGAACCGGCAGCGCACTGCCGTGCTTGTGATCTGCGCTGTAAAAAAGCTGCTGGAAAAGCTGCGAGTAAAGTATGCTGACAAGAAAATTGAAGCTGGGATGTTGGAGATTGCTGGAAACGCCGAGTTTATTATTATACTTTAGGAGTAAGCAAAACGATAGCACTCCATATTTATTTCCCTCTCAGAAGAAAGAAGTTTTCGTAGATTTCCATGTACAGTTTTTCGAAAAGATTGTTGGCACTTATAAAGAAGTAGTCTAATCTGCTTGATTAGCTTTATCTGTTACTAGTTTTTCCCTATTTACGACCTTTTTTTGGACTCTTTTTCAACCGGTAGAGTGGACCAGTTTTCAGTTGACAATAACAAAGTATGGGGCGGTTTTGAAAACTCTTGCCCAGTACACCAGAAAAAAGGTTCATTTTTATTATAAAGTTGTGGGTCATTGACCAATGACAAAGTTCATGCAATATGATGAATAATATTTGCATTATTCCTTGAAAATTGCATGATAATATGATAAGCTTTCGCCATCAATCATCAGGAGATGATCTGCATGTACCGGAAAATTTCACAATACTTAACGGGATGGAAGATCAGCCCATACCGTAAACCTCTAGTTTTGCAGGGCGCACGTCAGGTTGGCAAGACTTACTCCATCTTAGAGTTTGGACGTGAGCAATATGAAAATGTAGCTTACTTCAATTTTGAAACCAATCCGCGGCTTTCGAAGGTCTTTGACGAAAGTATTGATCCCAACTATCTTATTCCGATGCTTTCCCGAAACTCTTCCCTGACTATAGTAAAAGAAAAGACCTTGATTGTGCTGGATGAAGTGCAACTCTGTGAAAGGGCGCTGACTTCGCTCAAATACTTCTCCGAAAACGCACCTGAATATCATATTGTAGCCCTTGGAAGTCTGCTCGGTGTTGCCGTAAACCGCGAAAAGTTTTCCTTTCCTGTGGGCAAGGTAGACATTAAAACCCTTTATCCCATGGATATGGAAGAGTTTTTGCTTGCTAATGGTGAGTCTGAGCTGATTAAACAAATAAAGACCTGCTTCGAAAAGAGCGAAGCTCTGCCCTGCGCACTTCATGATGCAGCCCTCGCTTATTATAAGCAGTACCTAGTTGTTGGCGGTATGCCAGACTGCGTGAGTAAGTTTATCACAACTAAAGATTATATTTTGGTGCGGCATACCCAAAACATGATTTTGGAAAGCTATCTAAACGACATGAGCAAATACAACTCGCAGAATGAAATCAAGAAAACACGGCTTGTATACGACAATGTTACAGTTCAGCTTTCCAAAAAAAACACACGGTTTCAGTACAAGCTAATTAAGTCAGGCGCGCGAGCGGCTGAGTTTGAGAATGCTATCGAATGGCTTGCGCTCACCGGCATTGTGACGCGGATATACCGTGCTGAACAGCCGAAAAAGCCGCTTGAAAACTATCGCGACATAGATGCTTTCAAAATCTATGTCTCAGATGTTGGCTTGCTCTGCGCAAAAAAAGATACTGTAGCTGAAGATATCCTATACATTTCCGATGAACTTAATGACTTTAAAGGCGGCATGGTCGAAAACTATGTTTGCTGTCAACTGACGGCTAATAATTATAAAAACTATTTTTGGATGTCTAAACGCGGTGCGGAAGTCGATTTCATCATCCAACGCGAGGGCAAAATCATACCCATTGAAGTAAAATCAGCAGACAACACAAAGGCCAAAAGCCTTAATGTATACATGGATATTCACAAACCGGAGTATGCAATTAAACTTTCGACCAAGAACTTTGGTTTTGAAAATGGAAAGAAAACCGTACCACTTTATGCAGCTTTCTGTATTTAATAATCTATTCTACGAAATATAGCTCGCCGAGACAAAAAAGAGTAATAATACTAATTCTTATCTCTTGTCTGCTCAACAATAATGATTGCTGGTTTGTAATTTTGGATAAACAAAAACGGGTCGTCCTTAGCAATCATTGACCAATCACAGAATGAATAACATTTAACTTGTGTTTCGGCCATTTTGTTGTTATAATTTTTCTGCAGTTATTGAATCAGTTTTCAAGAGAGGTGGAAGAACTTGAGAGAGAATATTCATCCCCAGTATTTTAGCGCTTCAGCGCGTTGTGCATGCGGTAATGAGTTTACCATCGGTTCAACGAAAGAGAATCTAAAAGTTGAAATATGCTCTAAATGTCATCCTTTTTATACCGGGAACAAGAGCAAATTAGTAGATACAACCGGACGCGTTGAAAAATTCAAGAAAAAATATGGTCTGCAATAATTAAAGACGAAGTGACAAGGGAACGGTTATTGATCTCGAGAACCCAGATTTCATTTCTTCGAGACAAAAACCGTCTTTTTGCTCTTAATGGGTTAAATAAAATGAACGCTAAAAATGTTTATGGCGGCATGGCATTACTCGAAGGAGTAATGATGCAAGGACCGAAAGAAACAGCAATTGCCGTACGCCGGGCAGATGGCACTATTGCCTTAGAAGTTGAGCAGCGCAAAGATTATTATAAAAGGTTTCCATTTTTAAAATGGCCGTTAATCCGAGGCAGCTACGTTTTGGCAACAGCAATGATAACCGGATTAAAGGCTTTAAATAAGTCTGCTAATCTGGCAATGGATGAGACGGAAGAAGAATTAACCACATTTGAAATAGTGGTAAGCATGACAATAGCCTTTGTCTTGGCGGTTTTGTTATTCTTAGTTTTACCTACCGCTGTTGTGCATTTTACTTCGGGTTATCTGGGCAATGTGTTCATGCAAAATGTGGTTGAAGGTATTATTCGGGTAATATTTTTCTTGCTCTATGTTTATGCCATCTCATTTATGGAGGATATTGCCAGAGTTTTTATGTATCATGGTGCCGAGCACAAAACCATATTTACTTATGAGGCGGGAGAAGAGCTGAATGTAGATAATGCCCGCAAACATAGTACACTTCACCCCCGCTGTGGAACCAGCTTTCTTTTCATGGTTATGATTATTTCTATAATAGTCTTTGCATTGCTTGGCGACGGCAGCCTATTATACAAAATAATCAGCCGAATAGTTGCCTTGCCAATAATAGCTGGCTTAGGTTATGAGTTTACTCGATGGAGCGGAAAAAATTTCGGCAATAAATGGGCGAATATTTTAATATTGCCTGGACTGTATTTGCAGAAGCTAACTACCAGGGAACCAGACGATCAGCAATTAGAAGTTGCTTTGACCGCATTGCAGGCAATCTACGAGGTGGAAGCACCGGCATAGGAATTAGGCCCTGAAATATATATACTTGTTGATGATGGTGCTTTTTGCACTTGTATTATAGACATGAACTGTAGCTCAAGCTTAAATTGAGGAGATTGTGATGCAAGAAAAATTAGAGATATTATCTCAAAAATATGATGAATTGAACGACCTGCTCAGTCAAAATGAAGTGATATCGGATCAGAGCCGTTTCACGAAATATGCAAAGGCTCATGCCGAGTTGACTGACATAGTAAGTAAATATCGCGAGTTTAAGAGCATTGTTAAGCAGGCCGAGGATAGCAAAGAGATGCTTTTAGATGAGCAAGATCCAGAATTTAAACAAATGCTCCAAGATGAATTGCAGAGTTTACAGGAACAAAAGATTGTTTTGGAACAGGATCTAAAGATCTTGTTGCTGCCCAAAGACCCAAATGATGAAAAAAGCGTAGTTATGGAAATAAGAGCCGGAACTGGCGGCGAAGAAGCCGCACTTTTTGCCAATGTGCTCTTTAGAATGTATAGCCGTTATGCCGAATTGCAAGGTTGGCAGATCGAAGTACTGGAAGTCAACAACACCGATATCGGCGGACTTAAAGAAATAGTTTTTGTGGTCGATGGTAATGGAGCCTACAGCAAACTCAAATTTGAGTCGGGTGTGCATAGAGTACAGCGGATTCCAAGCACGGAATCCAGTGGGCGTATTCATACTTCAGCAGCAACGGTAGCTGTTCTGCCTGAGGCTGAGGAAGTTGAAATAGATATTGATCCCAATGACTTGAAAATTGATGTGTTTTGCTCCAGCGGTCCCGGAGGGCAATCAGTTAATACAACCCAATCGGCGGTCAGGATAACTCATCAACCTACAGGAATTGTGGTCTCATGCCAAGATGAAAAATCGCAGCACAAGAACAAAGCCAAAGCGCTAAGAGTATTGCGGGCACGCCTCAAAGAAGTTTATGATGAGGAAAAAAATGCCGAATTAGCTGGAACCAGGAAAAGCCAAGTAGGCAGCGGAGACCGAAGTGAAAGAATTCGTACTTATAATTATCCGCAAGGAAGAGTTAGCGATCACAGAATAAATTTAACTCTACACAAACTAGACAGTATTTTGGATGGACAAATTAACGAAATAATCGAAGCCTTAATCACTAATGATCAAGCAGAACGAATGAAACAGGTGGATTAAGTGCAAGCGAAGTGGACTATTCTATCTTTGTTAGAATGGACGACAGAATATTTTAGGAGTAAAGAAATCAGTACCCCGCGACTTGATGCTGAATTATTATTGGCATATGTCTTAGAAAAAGACAGAATATACTTATATACTCATTTCGATAAGCCCATCAATTTTCAAGAAAGACAAAAGTACAAGCAGCTCGTAAAGCGAAGAGCCCAGAGAGAGCCTTATGCATACATCATCGGTGAGAAAGAGTTTATGTCCTTGAGTTTCAAGGTGAACTCTAGCGTCTTAATTCCCCGTCCCGAAACTGAGTTAATAGTTGAGCAAGCAATTGCTATAGCGAAGACTAAGAGTGATTTGCGGGTACTGGAAATAGGTACCGGCTCCGGCGCTATTGCAGTTAGCATTGCCTATTACTGCAAAAATTCCCAAGTTTTTGCCGGGGATATTTCGGAAGCTGCTCTAAACATAGCTGTTGCTAATGCGGCCCGACACCAAGTGACTATTGATTTTCGCCAGAGCGATCTGCTGGCAGCATTTCTAGGAGACAGTGCTTTTGATTTAATTGTTGCCAATTTGCCATACATACCAGATCATGAATACGAGCGCCTGATGCCGGAAGTAAGGGAATACGAGCCGCGTCATGCTTTAGTTGCCGGAGAGGACGGCCTCGATCTCTACCGGAGAATGATTCCTCAAACCTCTAATATGCTAAACGATGGGGGCAGTATGCTGTTAGAAATTGATTGTGAACAAGGAGAAAAAATTTTGGGATTATTGGAAACATTTCCGGAAAAGATTGTCATTAAAGACTATTCATGCTTAGATCGAGTCGTGATGGTCACCAAAAGCAAAGTATGAACACAGAAGTATTATGTATCGATCCGATAAATCCTGATCCCATTATAATAAAGAGGGCTGCTGAGATTGTGCGTGCCAAGAAGGTCATTGCTTTTCCCACGGAAACAGTTTATGGTTTGGGGGGAGTAGTCTTTGCCGGAGAGGTTGTTGATAAAATCTACGAAATCAAAGGCAGGCAGCGAGATAAGCCATTGCTTGTTCATATAAGCAATATTGAGCAGACTAAAGGAGTCATAAACTATTCAAATGCAGATATGAATCGCTTGATGGAGAACTTTTGGCCGGGACCGCTTTCATTAGTAGTAAGTGGAGGGTCTGATTTGCCCGCGGGAGTAAGAAGTAAAGATAACACTGTGGGACTTCGTATGCCTTCCCACCCGGTAGCATTAGCCCTTATTGAAGCAACCGGCCCATTAGCGGCAACCAGTGCTAATATTTCTAATCACGCGAGTCCATTATCGGCGGCGGAAGTATTGAAAGAGCTTGATGGTAAGATAGAGCTTATACTCGACGCCGGACCTACCATGGTTGGCATTGAATCTACAGTGCTTGACTTATCGGTTACACCATATAAAGTTTTGCGTTTGGGTGGTGTAAAGATTAGTGACATAAAAAAAGTAATTACCGGCAGAATAGCTGATTAATTGCAGGATCCAGCGGCAATTAGCATCGCGAAGTGCTGCGATTTTCATTTATAGACTAGAGAAATTGTGAGATCGAAGAAAATAAAAATACAATCGTTGCTATGAATTCTTTTTTTGAGTAGACTATAGCTTAGGTATGCTTGGATTATTACTATATGACCTATAAATGTTGATCTGAGAAAAAGAAATATTTTCAATACGAGTTAATAACATACTCGTATTGAAGGGTTTTTCGACAAACTTGGTGTGTCATAAAGGAAGATGAATGTGACGAAGATACTCTTTATCTGTACCGGTAACACTTGCCGAAGTCCAATGGCAAAGGTACTTTTTGACAAAGTTATTGCCGAGTCAAATAATAAGCTGCCAGCTATCAAAACAGAATCGGCAGGAGTTAGAGCGACAAGCAATCAGAAAGTTTCAGGTGAAGCTGTAAAAGCGGTAA
This sequence comes from Syntrophomonadaceae bacterium, assembly GCA_031553935.1. GTDB lineage: Bacteria > Bacillota > Syntrophomonadia > Syntrophomonadales > Syntrophomonadaceae > JAISDD01. The sequence goes on along the minus strand of JAVBKS010000001.1, from coordinate 97,383 downwards.
AAAGGTATGGTATGAATTTATCCAATCACCGTGCTCGTTTGCTTGATGAAAAACTTGCTTATGAAGCAGATTTATTACTGACTATGACTAAATGGCAAGCCGATACCGTGAAAGAAGAGTATCCTGAGATTGCAGAAAAAACCTTTGCTATCAGCGAATATATAAATAGTGATGCAAATGATATAACAGATCCCATAGGAATGGGACAAGATGCCTATGACAGCTGTGCAGAACAACTATTCTTCTATGCCCAGCAGATCTTGACAAGAATACGAAACGAATTGGGTTAAAGGAGAATTCATGAAGATTGTTGTTGGTAGTGACCATGCCGGTATTGAACTAAAACAAGAGTTAATAAGTTTTCTGTCTGCACAAGGACATACTGTAGAAGATCATGGAGCCTATAGCAATGCCAGCGTAGATTATCCGGATATTGCTGAAGCAGTTTCTCTAGCAGTACTATCTGATCAAAAATCCATGGGATTGCTGATTTGCGGTGCCGGAATAGGAATGTCAATTACCGCGAATAAATTTGCCGGCATTAGGGCGGCTTTATGCCACGAGCCGGTTTCGGCTGCTTTAGCAAGAGAACATAATAATGCCAATGTTTTGGTTTTAGGGGCTCGGATTATTGGAACAGTTATGGCTCAAGAGACAGCGAGCGCTTTTTTTTCGACCAAGTTTTCCGGGGGTCGTCATGAAATTAGATTAAAAAAAATTGAATTAATTGAGAAGAGGCAGTAGGAGGTAAAATAAATGGATTATATCGATAATTATGTCAAAACTGTAGATCCCGAAATAGCTGCAGCAATTAATGCTGAACAAGATCGACAAAACGCACACTTGGAATTAATTGCGTCCGAAAACTTTGTTTCTCGAGCAGTCATGGCAGTTCAAGGTTCAGTTATGACAAACAAATATGCTGAAGGATATCCCGGCAAGCGTTATTATGGCGGATGTGAATTCGTCGATATTGCAGAGGATTTGGCACGGGATAGAGGGAAAAAGCTCTTTGCATGTGAGAATATCAATGTGCAGCCACATTCGGGAGCGCAAGCAAATACAGCGGTTTATTTAGCAGTCCTAAAGCCAGGAGATACTGTCTTAGGAATGAATCTTAATCATGGCGGACACTTAACTCATGGCAGCAAAGCGAATATTTCCGGTAAATATTTCAATTTCGTTGAATATGGTGTGAGCAGTGCTAATGAAACCATTGATTATGAGAAGCTCTTAGAGATAGCCGAACAGGTTAAACCCAAACTAATAGTTGCGGGTGCCAGTGCTTATCCCCGCCGTCTTGATTTTCAAAAATTCCGCGCGATAGCAGATGCTGCCGGCGCTTATTTAATGGTAGATATGGCCCATATTGCAGGTTTAGTTGCAGCCGGGGTTCATGATAGCCCAGTTCCTTTTGCTGATTTCGTTACTTCAACAACCCATAAGACTTTGCGCGGTCCGCGCGGAGGATTTATCATCACTAATGATGAATGGGCAAAAAAAATAGATAGTGCCGTTTTTCCAGGCATCCAAGGCGGCCCGCTTATGCATGTCATTGCCGCCAAGGCAGTGTGTTTTAAAGAAGCCCTGTCTGAAGAGTTCAAAGTCTATCAACAAACTGTTGTCGCTAATGCTGATGCCTTAGCCAAGGCATTAGTTGCTAACGGTTTAAGACTAGTATCAGGTGGCACTGATAACCACCTTATGCTAGTGGATGTGAGACCCAAAGGATTAAACGGCAAACAAGCCCAAGACATACTAGCTACCATAAATGTCACCGCCAACAAAAATACCATTCCATTTGACCCGGAGGGGCCGATGGTGACAAGCGGAATCAGATTAGGTACACCTGCTATTACCACTAGGGGTCTGCAGTCAGCAGATATGGATATTTTAGGGAAAGCCATCTCGATGGCCTTTGATTCCAGCAATGATGCAGTAATTATTGCCGAGGCTAAACAAATGGTGAAACAATTATGTGATAAGTACCCGCTTTATAAAGAAGCATAAATGGCTTCTTAAAAGCAATGAATAGGAGAAGCTATGGAAAAAAAGACGCTTTCGTTACCGCGATTAAACTGTCTTTCCCCAAGCTTGGAATCTACTGCCTTGAAATTAATGGAAGAAGCAGGGGAGTTAGCACAACTCATTGGCAAATTCAGGGGAATGAGCGGAGAAAAGTTATTCTACCCTGAATCCAGACTCATTGAGGAAATTTCGAAAGAACTATTGGATGTTGCGCAGACGGCTGTGACCATGATGTTCGTTATGGAAGAGGAGCATGGGGTTGATATTGAGCTCGTGCTTAAGGCCCATCTAGAAAAACTGGTTGCTAAAGGCTATATCTCCTATTAATTATTCTTAATCCAATAATTTTATTTAGCTATAAAAAAGGATTTATGTCGAAAAAAATTGAATAGCTAATAGCATAAGTTTGATAAATATTTAACAAGCGTTGATACTAGCCGCAGTCGGCATGGAAAACATTTACAAGAATAAATTGCCGAATTATGAAATATTAAAAGGGTTTAAACAAAATTCGTCGAATAGGTTTAGTTGATATTCAAAAGCTTGTGAAGGAATTAATTATGGAAAAAAAATCCAATAACTGGGTAAAAGCGCTCAGCGACGCAGTCCATATGGTTACTTCAATGGCAGCAGCCGTGACTTTTTGCGGAGTTGGCGGTTATTATTTAGATAGGCATTTTGCATCCGACCCTTGGTTTACCATTATTGGCGGCATATTGGGAATTTCGACAGCTATGAAAATAATTTGGGACCGAATTAATAAAAAAGAATAGTTATACCTTTCATGTGCAGATAATAACAATATTGAAGAGTCAATTTTGTATACAGGAGATACAATTTTTATAAGGAGGATATGATTTAAAAAAATTTATTTGAAGGGGGGGATAATATGATTTTTGGTATGTGGGATAGTCGCCTTTTTTACTTAGGACCAATTCCAGTAGATCACCTGGTAGTTACACAGTGGGTAATAATAGCTTTGATTGGACTGATAGCTTTCTCAGCAACGAAAAACATGCAATTAGTACCTAAAGGATTGCAGAATGCTTTTGAGATGGTTATTGTCTGGACATATGACTTTTTTACGCAATTGATGGATGAGGAACATGTGGCCCGCAAGTGGGCACCGTTGCTGACTTCTTTTTTCTTGTTTATACTGTTGAGCAATTACAGCGGTCTTATACCTGGAGCAGCACACATCGCAGGTTTTCAGCCTCCAACCAGTAACTGGAACGTTACCCTTACTTTAGCATTTATTACATTTATGTCAGTCCACATAGCCGGGTTCTCAGAGAACGGTTTTCATTACTTACATCATTTTGTGAGTCCGAGCCCGCTTATGTTGCCACTTAACCTTCTAGAAGAGGTTGCCCATCCACTTTCTCTTACCTTCCGTCTATTCGGTAATATATTTGGTGAGGAAATGGTTATTGCCTTCTTGTTAGCTTTGGCACCGTTTTTAGTGCCGACAGCGGTTATGGGATTAAGCTTACTGTTAGGTGCTATCCAAGCTATAGTATTTACGATACTATCAGCTAGTTATATAGCAGCAGCAGCCGGTAAAGGTCATTAAGTTTAAATACATTAAGTTCAAGGTTAGAAAACATGCGTAGAAAGGGGGGGGAATAATGGTAGCATTAGGAGTAGGTTTAGCCGTATCAGTAGCCGGAATCGGCGGCGGAATCGGTATGGGAATTGCTGGTGGTAAAGCATTCGAAGCCATTGCAAGGCAACCCGAAGTCGGTGGAGATATCAGAACTCTTCTATTCATCACATTGGCTTTTATAGAAACTCTAACCATTTATGGACTGGTTATTGCTTTTATGATGATTGGAAAAGTTCAATAATATTAGCGCTTTAATACAAATGGGCTAAAAGGGGCGATAGAGCGCAATTATTGAAGCTCTATCGCCTGAATTCTTTAGCTAAGAGATTGGAGGAAGCACATCCGTGAGAAAAAGCAAAAAGTACTATTGGGGTGTAACAATCCTAACGCTTATTATGATATTTGGATTTGCAGCCTTCTGTATGGCTTCAGGAGAAGGAGGCGGGGCAGTCCATAAGCCTAGTGGAGAAACCCCGGTCTTTGGAAACCTCTATGTAATCGGCTGGTCATTAGTTAACTTTTTAGTTCTAGTGGCTATGATGCAGAAATTTGCCTATGGACCGATTAGCGCAATGTTAGCGGAGCGTACCAATACCATCGAAGGTTCATTGAAGCATGCGGAAGAAGTAAAAGTTGAAGTTGAATTAATGAGAAAAGAGACCCAAGCTAATCTAGCAGAATCAAGAAAAGAAGCTCAAGAAATAGTGGCGCGCGCAACTAAGGCTGCTGACGAAGCTAAGAATGAGATTCTTGCAAATGCTAAAGATGAAAGCACAGCAATCAAAGCTAAGGCTGCTGCTGACATCAAAGCTGCAACTGAAGCTGCAAAATTGGAACTTAAAGATGCAACCGTATCAATAGCAATGCTAGCTGCTGAAAAAGTTTTGGGCAGAGCTATTACAGAAAATGATCATAAGCAAATGGTTAAACAGTTTGTTAATGAGGCAGGCGATTTACTATGCTAAATAAAAGTGTTGCAAGACGCTATGCAGAAGCGTTTTTTAAAATTGCAGAAGAGGCAGGCAAAGTTAACGAGTATCAGACTGAACTTGAGAGTATTCTAAGTACTATTGAAAGCTTAGAAGATTTAAAAGCTTATCTAGCTCATTTGCTTATTCCTGCTAAGCAGAAAAAAGAGACAGTCAGTCGCATTTTTGCCGATTCGGTGTCGCCGGTAACGATCAATTTTATTTCATTAATTATTGATAAGCGCAGAGAACAGTATCTGACAGCAATTGTTGATGAGTATTGTGATATGGCCGACGAGGCACGAAATATTACCAAAGCGGATCTTATTTCAGCTCAGGCAGTTTCGGATGAAGAAGTTGCGGTTTTAGCTGAAAAACTGTCTGCGTCTACCGGAAAAACGGTTCAGATTAAGCAGAGCGTGGATGCGTCTTTGATAGGTGGAATTAAGATTAGAGTGGGCGACCGAATAATTGACGCCTCTGTGGCGAAGAAACTAAGCATGCTAAATGAGCAACTAAGCAAAATAAAGATTAGTTAAGTGATAGGGGTGAGCACATAAATGAGTATTAGACCGGAAGAGATTAGCGCCATTCTAAAAGAGCAAATTGAGCGCTACCAATCCGAGGTCGAGGTCAGCAATGTGGGCTCTGTAATATATGTTGGAGATGGTATTTCTCGTGTTTATGGATTACAGGGAGCAATGGCTGGAGAACTATTAGAGTTTCCGGGCGGAACAGTAGGTATGGTTCTAAACCTTGAAGAGGATAATGTCGGAGCGGTTCTATTAGGAAAGTATTCACATATCAAAGAGGGCGACGTGGTAAAAGCAACGGGAAAAATCATGGAAGTCCCTGTAGGTGATGCACTGCTAGGCCGCGTAGTTAATGCACTAGGTCAACCATTAGATGGAAAGGGACCTATAAACACCTCAAGCAGCAGACCGATAGAAAAGATTGCTCACGGTGTTGTTACTAGATCACCAGTTAATACACCGATGCAAACCGGTATAAAAGCTATCGACTCCATGGTTCCGATCGGACGGGGACAGCGTGAGCTTATTATAGGTGACCGCCAAGTTGGAAAAACAGCGATAGCAATTGATACTATTATTAACCAAAGATCGAGGAAAGATCTTATTTGTATATATGTAGGAATTGGACAGAAGCAATCAACTATTGCAGCTATTCATAGTCGCTTAGAAGAGATGGGTGCTATGGATTATACAATAATCGTGGCATCGACGGCTTCAGAACCTGCTCCACTACTCTATATTGCGCCCTATGCTGGTGTTGCAATGGCTGAAGAGTATATGGAAGCGCAGGGTAAAGATGTACTAATTATATATGATGATTTGTCCAAGCATGCGGTATCTTATCGTGAGATGTCGCTCCTACTGCGTAGACCTCCCGGACGTGAAGCTTATCCCGGTGACGTTTTCTACTTGCACTCACGTTTGCTTGAAAGAGGCTGCAAACTAAATGCACAACTAGGTGGAGGTTCAATAACAGCTCTGCCGATTATTGAAACCCAAGCCGGAGACGTATCAGCGTATATTCCGACCAATGTTATTTCGATAACCGATGGCCAGATCTACCTAGAAACCGACATGTTCAATGCCGGACAAAGACCTGCGGTTAATGCCGGACTATCTGTTAGCCGAGTCGGCGGATCTGCTCAAACCAAAGCGATGAAATCAGTTGCCGGTCAGTTGCGCTTAGATCTTGCCCAATACCGCGAACTAGCAGCTTTCGCGCAGTTTGGTTCCGATCTTGACAAAGCTACCTTAGCTCGACTAACCAGAGGAGAGCGGGTTACAGAACTTCTAAAGCAAGGCCAATACCTGCCTATGCCGGTTGAAGAGCAAGTCGTATCCATCTATGCCGGAGTTAACGGCTTTTTAGACGAAGTACCAAAGGATAAAGTTTCAGAATTCGAATCTGACTTTATTAAGTATATGCGCAGTGCAAATGCCGACGTATTAAACACCATCAGAGACACTGGAAAGTTGGAAGACGATACTATATCAAAGCTAGTCAAGGCGATTAATGATTTTAAGTCTACTTTCTTAGTTTAGGTGGTGAATTAAATGGCAGGAGCAGGTGTAAGAGAATATAAGCGCAGGATCCGAACTGTTAAGAATACTCAGCAAATTACAAAAGCGATGAAGATGGTTGCGGCGGCGAAGCTACGCAAAGCTCAAGAAAAGGCTGAGGCTTCAAGACCTTATAATGAAACTTTGCAAGGTACGGTAGCGCGCTTGTCTGCAGTGGCATTAGATGTAAAGCACCCGCTGTTGGATAAAAGAGATGATGTTAAAAAAGTAGGCTATATTGTGGTGACAGCTGATCGCGGTCTGTGTGGAGCTTATAATACTAATATTATTAGGCTGGCCAATGTCACCATAGCAGCAGACAATCGTGAAGTGCAAAGCTCAATAATTGCTGTTGGGAGAAAAGCTCGCGATTTTTATAAAAAACGCGGGAATATGGAAGCGGAATTTATAAATTTAGGTGATAATGTTAGTTACGCTGACGCGAAGGATATTGCCCAATACGTTATCGAGGCATACGAGAACGAAAAGTTTGATGAAGTGTATCTTGTATATGCCAGGTTTATCAATGTATTAAGGCAATTACCTACAGTTACGAAAATATTTCCATTAGAACCGCCGAAAGCTGATGAAGGTAAGAGCGAGTCCCAAGCAATTGATTATATTTATGAACCAAGTGCTCAATCGATACTAGTTTCATTATTGCCACGCTATGTTGGAAGCCTAATATATAATTCCATGCTTGAGGGTAAAGCCAGTGAGTTCGGTGCACGTATGACAGCTATGGGCAATGCAACAGCCAATGCTGGTGAACTTATTGATAACTTAACCTTAATAATGAATAAAGCTAGACAGGCAGCAATTACTGATGAAATTCTAGATATCGTTGGTGGAGCGGAAGCGCTCAAGAAATAAGCGCTGACACCTAAGCGTTCTAAAAAGGAGGAAAGTTGAGAATGGCGAACGTAACATACGGAGAGGTAACCCAGGTTATCGGAGCGGTTATTGATATTCGTTTCATGCCCGGCGAATTACCAGATCTAATGAACGCTATTACTATAAGGTCAGATGATCAAGAATCAGGTTACGCAGGTATTGCAGGGATAGATGTTACCTTAGAGGCAATGCAGCTTTTAGGTAACGATGTAGTCAGATGTGTTGCATTGCAGGCAACTGATGGAATCTCCCGTGGAATGAAAGCAACTAATACTGGTGCTGCAATTAAGATACCGGTTGGAGATGCCTGCCTGGGAAGAATATTAAACGTACTCGGACAACCGGTTGATGAAGCTGGACCGGTAACTGGATCAGATTATTGGGAAATCCACCGCCAGCCCCCCCAGCTTGTTGACCAAGTTCCGGCAACCCAATTGTTGGAAACTGGAATTAAGGTTGCCGATCTAATATGCCCATATGCTAAGGGTGGAAAAATTGGACTGTTTGGCGGCGCAGGAGTTGGCAAAACAGTTATTATTCAAGAATTAATCAGAAATATAGCTTACGAGCATGGTGGATACTCAGTGTTCACTGGCGTGGGTGAAAGAACCCGTGAAGGAAATGATCTCTGGGGTGAAATGGTTGAATCAGGCGTTATTGACAAATGTGCTCTGATATTTGGCCAAATGAATGAACCTCCGGGAGCTCGTTTGCGAGTCGGACTAACTGGACTAACTGTTGCGGAATACTTCCGTGATGTAGGCGGACAGGACGTTTTGATATTCATCGACAATATATTCCGTTTTGCGCAAGCAGGTAACGAAGTGTCGGCGCTATTAGGACGTATGCCTTCTGCGGTTGGATACCAGCCAACCTTAGCTACCGATATGGGTCTGCTGCAAGAGCGTATTACCAGTACCAGAAAAGGTTCAATCACATCTGCTCAAGCAGTTTATGTTCCTGCTGACGATTTAACCGATCCGGCACCGGCAACAACATTTGCGCATCTAGATGCAACAACCACATTGTCGAGAGCAATTTCCGAGCTCGGAATCTACCCAGCGGTTGATCCTTTGGATTCTACTTCAAGAATTCTGGATCCGGTTATCCTAGGTGACAAGCATTACTCGACTGCCCGTGGAGTGCAAGTAATATTGCAAAGATATAAAGAATTACAAGATATCATTGCGATATTAGGAATGGATGAACTAAGTGACGAAGATAAGTTAATTGTTGCCAGAGCTAGAAAAATCCAAAGATTCCTATCCCAGCCATTTCACGTTGCTGAACAGTTCACTGGCTCACCAGGTATTTATGTACCTGTAAGTGAAACAGTAGAATCATTTAGCCAGGTGCTTGCCGGTAAGCATGACACCTTACCTGAAGATGCATTCTTTATGGTTGGTAATATTGAAACTGCAATTGCTAAAGCAAAAAGACTGGAGGCGTAGCATATGGCAGAAAACACCTTCATGCTAGAAATAGTAACCCCTGAAAGCATTCTTTTTCAGGATGAGGTTCAGTTTTTGGTTGCTCCAGGTACCGAAGGTGAATTGGGAATTTTGAAAAACCATGCACCGATAGTTGCATCTTTGAAAATTGGCGTTTTAAGATATAAAGATCCAGACGGGAATGCAAATAAAGTAGCGCTGAGCGGTGGATTTGTAGAAGTCATTGATAATACCGCTCGTGTTTTGGCAGAAACTGCCGAGCGTGGAGACAACATTGATGTTCTTAGGGCAAAAGCTGCTAAGGAAAGAGCGGAAAAGAGAATAGCAGCTCAAACTGAGGATATTAATGTGTTGAGAGCCCAATTAGCCTTGCAAAGAGCTATTGCCAGGATAAAAGCAACACAATAGTACAGATTTCTCATAGCTAATAGTTAGGGGATATGAATTATTTCATATCCCCTTAATTAATAAACCGGTAATAAGCATAAGTGAGACGGAGGAACCCATGAAGCTTGCCATGTCTATATATATCGTTTTCGTTTTTGTAACCACTTTAGTATTTGCTGTTATTGTCTGGCAGCAAACCATAAAAATTGAGAAAAAGGCGATGGCTGCAAAACAGAAGCGCTTGCAGGCAAAACTTGAGAAATCACTTGCAGGGCAGGAACTGGAAAAACCCCCCGGACAGTTTGAGCCGCATAGTGGTGAAAATGAATAAAATACATAATACATAAATACATTTCCGGCGACTGCAAGAAAGTCGCTTTTTTTGCGCAAAATTTTATTAATTAAGGATAAATATTATTAGAAGCGGCAAAAATCAGCTATATAAATTTAAGGAGAGAGAAAAATGCGTAAAATAGTGATCTACATTGCCGCTTTTGTATTAATGTGTTCAATTGGGTTAACAATGGCAAAACATGCAAAAGGTTATGCAAGTTATAATTCATCACCATATAAACTAGCTTTCGCAGCAATTGGAGTAAATTCACTCGAATGTAGATTTGATTGCTGGGCCAAAATAAGACTGAAAACTGATTTAAGGTTAGAGTTTGAAAATAATCTGGATTTTATTTGTAACGCACTGCAAATATACATAGTACCTGAAAGTATAGTTGAAGCTGAAAACCAAATATTGGCAAGCATTTCTACTGATCAGGTTAACTACACGATAAAGCTGAACCAAAATGGACCGGATGAAGCTTTAATACATATCAATATTATTTCTAAAGCGGATGCGGATTTGCATGCCATTGAAAAGAATATTGAACACCTAATAAGCAATGAAAATTTTGATTGGAAAACAAATCTACAGTATTCAGGATCTGACAATACTGTACTGACTGACAAATCACGCGATACAATTTTTAATGTCTTCGCAAACAATTTACAGGCTGATCCGATTGCGGTTTTCAAAGAGAATTCATTTTTAAGTGCAACTTGCAGAAGTGTAAGTTTAAATAAAAACACTCAAATGCAAATTGCAATAAAATCGAACGAAAATAAAAACAAATTTATAGTCATGCTAGGGATACCATTTATTTTATCCGATTACTAATCTAAGGGGGGAAGGATATTGGAAATCGCAGTGACCGGGAAAAAAAGGCTGCGAGGCAAAGTTACGGTAAGCACAGCCAAAAACGCAATATTACCGATATTAGCGGCATCAATATTAAATAATGAAATAATAACTATAAAGAGAACACCAGAAATTAGTGATGTAACTATTATTGCAGAGCTATTGAAAGATTTAGGAAATAGCGTGACCAAAGTAGATGACAGTTTAATTATCGCGGGGGACATTACCAATGAAAGGCCGCAATACGAATTAGTGAAACAAATCAGAGCCTCTTTTTTACTTATGGGGCCTTTGCTGGCTAAACTGGGTGTTGCCAGAATAGCACTGCCTGGTGGGTGTGCTATCGGAACAAGGCCTATTGATTTGCACTTAAAAGGGCTGTCTGCATTGGGAGCTGAGATAAATTATAATCAAGGCGATGTTGTAGCCAAAGCAAAAAAATTGTTCGGCAATCATATTTATCTAGATTATCCAAGCGTTGGCGCTACGGAAAATATTATAATGGCAGCTACTGCCGCCGAAGGCGAAACTTACATTGAGAATGCTGCCTTAGAGCCAGAAATAGTTGATCTTGCTAATTTCATAAACAAAATGGGCGGCAAAATAACTGGTGCCGGAACCAATATCATTAAAATCAAAGGGGTAAAAAAACTAAGAGCCGTAGAATACACACCGATACCTGACAGGATTGAAGCAGGAACTTACATGGTAGCTGCAGCTGCTACCCAAGGCGATGTGAGTATCAATAATGTGATACCTGATCATATGAAAGCTATAAGCGCTAAGTTAATTGAATCAGGAGCTGTCGTTGAGGAATGCGAACAAGAAATTAGAGTTACCCGCAACCAAGAAATAAAACCAATATATATAAAAACCATGCCCTATCCTGGCTTTCCTACAGATATGCAGGCTCAGTTTATGTCTTATTTAAGCCAAGGCAAAGGCAGCAGTATCTTAACCGAATCGGTATTCGAAAACCGTTTTCTTCATGTGCAGGAATTAATGCGCATGGGGGCAGATATTAAAATCGAAGGCCGTACAGCAATTATTAAAGGGAATTCAGAATTTACAGGTGCTAATGTCATGGCTACTGATTTAAGAGCCGGAGCGGCCTTATTGATTGCATCCTTAACTGCTAAAGGCAAGAGTATAATTCATGAGTGCGAGCATATTGACCGGGGCTACGAAAATATTGTTAATAAGATGAATGAATTAGGAGCTGGGATTAAGAGAATATAAATACGAATTAATAGAGTGTATATTCATATAATTATTTATGAGATATTATATGAACAGGAAATTTCGAACTGATTATGCCAGGCTTATAGCATTCATTTTGTTGGCAATAGCTATTATACTTGTCTTTTGTTACTTAAATTCAAGCAAAGAAGAATTCGTAAAAGAGCCAGAGGTAAAGCTATATTTAACCGAAAAGCAAGAAACAGTACAAATAAGCCTGGAAGACTACTTAATTGGCTGCGTTGCAGCTGAAATGCCGGCTTCATTTGAAGCACAAGCCTTAAAGGCCCAAGCCATTTGCGCTAGAACATATGCCATACGCAAGCTGATAAACCAACAAGCATACCCAATGAATGCTGATTTGACCGATAACCCCAACAACTGCCAAGCATATATTGACCAAGAAACTTTCAAGCAAAGACATCCCCATGAAACTGCAGCTTTACTAGCCAAGATATCTGAAGCAGTTCAATCTACCCGCGGAATAATTATCACATACGATGGTGAGCCTATAGATGCACTTTACCATTCGACTTGCGGAGGCAGAACTGAAAGTGCTGAAGAGATATGGGGCGGCAAAATACCATATCTTGTAAGTGTAAAATGCGAGAACTGCAAAGCATCTAGTTATTATAGGAAACAGGAACAGCTCTCCTGGAAACAAATGCGAGCAGGATTAAATGTAAATGATGACAAAATTGCCATATCTGTGCTTGCGACTACGGACAGTGGCAGGATCAAGAGCTTAAGTATTGAAGATCAGAAATATAGTGGAGAGAAATTCAGGAAATTATTGAATCTTCCATCTGTCTGGCTAAAAATTGCGCCCAATAAAAATGGAATTGACATTGAAAGCCGAGGCTATGGACATGGGGTAGGAATGTGCCAATATGGCGCCCAGGGGTTAGCTAAGAAAGGAAATAGCTATAAAGACATAATCAGCTACTATTATAAAGAGGTTGAACTATTCGAACTCAAGTATTAAAAAGATGAAACTGGTTACATCTAAAAAAGAGAATAAGGGGCAAAAATACTGGCAGCGCTTATATTGGTTCTTTCAAAGATTCCAAAGTAACGAAAGAACGGCCTTTTTCCTCCAAGGCTGAAATTATTTCATGCAGGGGAGAGTTTTTGTAATAATCAGCGGTCGGAGGTCCCAGATTAGAACGTTGGATATTGACAAAGGGCAGCTCATAATTCATGTGCAAGAATAAGCTGGCAAAAAAGAAGCGATTGAGGTTATTAATACTATTTAACATTTTTTCCAAAGGATAATCGCTGCTTATATAACCAAGTGAGGTTGGAATATAAAAAACTGGGTGGGACTCTGATTTGACTACCAAAATATTTGCATTGTATTTAGGTTCTTCATAATAATTCTGATATATTATGGAAAAGTAATCTTCTGCAATATGGTACTGCTCTAGGGAAGCGCTATAATGGGGAAATTCGAAAAAGCAGTATTCCCAGTCTAAATAATTGGCGCGTGCAATGGCCAGCTCGATTCGGGACCGAGTATCATATTCAGTGTTATTTACAGTACTGCTAAACTCTGTGCCCTCTAAACTTTTTTCCATACCATACTGATGGGTATAACCATGCAAGCCTAATTGCCCGCCACGTATTAAAGCGTAATCCATAGTAAATATGAACTCAGAATTGTACATACTATAGTCATGCGCGAGATCATTATCGATATTAAGTGCTGGATTGATATAACGAGGTACCCATGAAATTGCAAAGGGAATGTCTGCTTGGTACAAATAATCGTAGACAATTCGGTGCTTAAGCAAACAATCTGGCGGGATCAATTTCACATCGGATGCGGCAACATCTTCGAAACGAAGTAAAGCGGGCATAAATGATGATACCTTATCATACTTCTCAGACTTTGGCGGGCTTGAAAAAAGACTAATAGTTTTGGTGTCATAATTCCAATCGGTCACATAGCCTAAACGTTCGCAGATATCGAATAATGAGAAATAGGTTAAATTATTGATAATGAGGGCCTTAACGGGATCGGAAGCTTCCGCTTGAACAGGCAGCTCAAAAATTGGGCAATCCAGCTCGGCAATATAATATCTTCCATGCCAAAAAAATATTGGCTTGTTTAAATAAAAAGGGGAATTATTTAGATACAGCTTAATTTTGTCAATCGGTTTACTTATTTGACCACCATCAGGTTCATAAACTGAACCGTCACTTAAGCAAGAAGTCATATTAACACTGAAAGAAACCTGAGCCAAGGAGATTTGCCTGGATACTTGAGGCTCAACTGAAGTTAATACTAACTGGAAAAACAAAGTTAAACAAAAGACAGCAATGATCTTGATAACCGGAATTCTATACACATTATGTCCTCGTAAAATATTTTATAAAAATGATGATATATAAGCTCAAGCACAAATACAAGCATTTTATTTAAAATCACTATTTCGCTTGCAGAGTATAATGCCATAAATCTAAACAAATTATTCACCAAAAAGCCTTCTAAGCTAATTTAACTTAGAAGGCTTTGAACAAATCGAATCTAGACTTTGAAATGCGACAATTGCTCAACTAGGGATTGGCTATTATCACCGACTGAAGTTGTTTGCTTATTAATCGAGAATGATCTGCCTAACATCAGCTGAACTTTCATTACAATATCGTTTACCCCGCGAGATCCTTCGTCAGTAGCATGGGCAATTTCATCTACTGCTATTGCAGTATTTCTAATTGATTCCAGAATATTTTCTGCGGCATCAGTAAATGAAGTAGCTAAATTATTAATAAAATCGGCATCGGAATTGTATTGTTCCATGACATTTACCATGTTCTTATAATCATCGATAACATCCTTTGACATTAATTCTAGTAGATGGTTAGAGTTAACCGTCAAGCTTTGGACCGATGTTTTTACCACCCCGATAATGTGTTGAATCTGCTCAACTGTTGCCCTTGAATCCTCAGCAAGTTTGCGAATTTCTTCCGCCACTACCGCAAACCCTTTACCGGCTTCACCTGCTCGCGCCGCCTCAATTGCTGCGTTTAATGCCAATAAATTAGTCTGCGATGCTATCGCTAAAATAGTATCGGAAAGGCTTGTAATCTGCTCAACTGATTTTGATTCTTCCAAAGCGGATTCCAAACGTACACTGGTTTCTTCAAAGGACTGATTGATAGTCATCATTGATTCATTGAAGTTTTCCTTAATCTGCACAGCCCTAACATTAATGGCATGAGCAGATTCGGAAGCATTTTCGGCTTGTGTGGTTATGGTCTTGATCGAGCTTTCGATTTCGCTCATAGTGGCACTCATTTGCTCACTTGAAGCAGCAGTTTCCTCCATAGCGGCCGAGAGTTCTTCCGTAGTCGCAGAAATATCTTGGATTTCGCCATTTAAAAACTCAACCTCTGTACTTACATTTCGAACTGATTGCATGGCCCCAATAGCGTTTTCGCGAGCCTCACTTAATGCAGTTCTTATTGAATTCATCATCATTTGTGCACTGCGAGCCAGTTCGCCGAATTCTTCCCGCTGTGCTTGGCGGAAAGCGGGGACTTCAATAGAAAAATCTCCTTTTTCGAGCGTATTAAATAAGAATTGAATTTCTTTGATTTGTGAAGTAATCGAACGGACGATAAAAAAGGAGAAACCGCTCACGACTAGGATTACGAGGAAAAGAACAGTGCCCAAAAAAGTACGGGAATCACTGCTATCCTTAACAACATTTTCGTACAAATTGGCAGCCATGTTAGCATTCAGCTTGGACAGCTCACGCAGATCATTCTGATAGGAATCTTGGGTATTCTTATTCTGCTCGAGAATTGTCATGGCTACAGCCAAGTTTCCGGTATCAATCTCGGTCATTATTTTGCTTCGCGTACTGCGGAATTCTGTCCACTTTTTCTCGAATTGATCAAGATAGTTTTGTCCTTCGGGGCTATAATGGTACTTTCTGAGCTCGCTTAAACTATTCTCCATATCTTTTACTCTTTTATTCATGTCAGCAGTGATCTCTTGCTTAGTGTTATATTCATTATAATAATGTATATAACGCCACAGATTAGCTTCATTCGCTCTAGCATTTGCGCGCAGATTGTCAATGTGCTCGCCTTTTAGCAAGCGTTCATTAAACATTTCTTTTAGAGCAGCATCACCATCATTAATACTTAGGATTCCTTCCAATCCAACCGCTGACAACCCGACAACAAATATGAGCGTCAGCAACATCATTTTAGTGAATAATTTCATATTAACCAAACGACTTTTCCTCCAATTAACTTTCGATTTAGTTAAATATCGAAAATCAGACAAAAAAGTTGATTGCTTAATAATGCATAATTGATGCTGATGAAAGGTTATGAATAATAATTGAATGATAGTAAAGTTTTTTTGCAAAATTGATTAGTATTAATAATCATCCTTAGAAACTCTAACAGCAGTTCCATAAGCCAAGATTCCAGTAATACCACTGATGATCTCATGTGAAGTGTAACGCAAACCTACAACTGCGTTTGCGCCTCTAGCTTGGGCCTTATGACATAAGGAATCATAAGCTTCTTGCCGGGAAAGCTCGCAGAGTTCGATATAGGCTTCAATTTGCCCTCCAGCTAGTATTTTGTGGCCGGCGCCAATATCACTCATAATTTCTCGGGTATTAACGGTTAGCCCGTGAACAACGCCGAGGTTTTCGGTTATGATATAACCACAAAGAGTGGCACTAGTTGTAACCATATTGGGGTTCATGTTAGCTGTTCCTCCTTGGGAATTATTAGGTATGATACATCGGGTATTGGTAATTAAAGTTTGCCTGCATGATTGTAGCAGCAAGCGCAGAGGTTAAGAATTTCTGCTTGCAAATTATTCTTTGTTTTTTAAGGAGTCTAAGAAGCTTGATAAAGCGATAATGGAATTAGAAAATAGGGTTTTAAAATCAGGGAAATCAGTTTTAATTTCAGAAAGAGCACTAGCTTGGCCAAGTTTTTCTAAACTGCTCGCCATTTGAGAGAGTTTATAAGCTCCAGCGCTAGATGAAGCACTTTTCAGACCGTGAATTGCTATGGTGAAATTGTTGATATCGGAACTGTCCAAAAAGCCCTGCAATTTCGATAGCTCGTTTTGATTAGATTTAATAAACAGCTCGGCTATACGTACATAACTTGCTTGCTTTCCGGAAAAAAAACGCTCGATAACACTGGGATCAATGTATTCGTCATAGTTAGCCGGGTTTCTAATTTCTTCATATTTCATCGGATCAGGACTCCTCCTATTATTAGAAAAGCGCTGCGCAGGCAACCATGTAGAAAGAATTTGATACAAGCTAGTTTGATCGATAGGTTTGCTAATAAAGTCATTCATACCGGCATTAATGAAGGCGTCGCGCATACCGGTAACTGCATTTGCCGACAGAGCAATAATGGGCACAGTTTTATAATAACTATCGGCTTGCTCCCTAATAATCTTCGTAACTTCAATGCCATCCATTTCCGGCATCATATGGTCCATGAAAATCAAATCATATTTATTATTCATGATTAATTCCAGAGCTGATTTGCCGGAGGCTGCACCTACAGCGCGAATACCGTATCCCGAAAGAAGACCAATTGCAACCTGAAGATTAATGGCATTATCATCGACTACCAGTACCAACATATTATTATTACTGCTTAATTCGTGAGGCCTAACAAAGTTATCGCCATTGGCATTCATTTTAGTTGGTTTAGAAAGCACTTTGCGTAAATTTGAAACTGTGACTGGTTTATATAAGTAGGCAGCGTTAGACTTAGAATTTTCAATAGGATCATTAATATCAACAATAACTATTATGGGGATATGTAAATTTGCAGCTGCACTAATATGTTCTAAGTACGCAGGGTTACAGATAAGATGGGAGATACTATTATCACTGAGTAGCAAATTCAGTTCATTATTAGATTTGCAAACAGTTGCTCTAATTCGCAGAGAATGTAAATTGAGGAGGATTGATTCAGCAATAATAGGATTGTATTCTGCCAGCAGAACATGACAGGATGCAAACGCTTGGATTTCATCTGGGCTTGTGTTAGGTCTATATTCTTGAATAATAGTTACAGTGAAAGTCGATCCATGACCAATTTTGCTCTTAACACCAATATCTCCACCCATCATGGTGGCAAGATGTTTGGCAATGGCTAGGCCGAGTCCGGTTCCTTCCAAATTCTTGTTTCTTGTGGAATCCAACTGCTGATATGTCATAAAAAGATTCGGGAACATTTCTTCAGGTATACCAACTCCAGTGTCTTCAACCGTGAATACTATCTTGATGTCAGTGGGGGAAACCAGCTCATGATTAGCTCCCAGTTTAATATAGCCTTTGTCAGTAAATTTAACCGCATTGGAAAGCAGATTAAAGAGGATCTGTCTAACCCTGATAACATCCCCAATGAGTGTATTAGGAAAATCAGCTACAGTCTCTACTAAGAAAATTATCTTCTTTCCAATTAAGTGAACATTAATGACATTAATAACATCGGTTAGAAGTTCATCTAGCGAATAAACTATCGGCATTAACTCAAGCTTTCCGGAATCGATTTTAGAAAAATCAAGAGCGTCATTAATGATAACCAACAATGAACTAGCAGCTGACTTAATATTTTCGGCATAGCTGCGCTGAGCTTGGGTTAAATCTGTGCGCAGTAAGAGTTCATCCATACCGATGATGGCGTTCATAGGAGTCCTAATCTCGTGACTCATATTAGCTAGGAAAGTGCTTCTGGCATGGGCAGCAGTTTCGGCAAGCTCCTTTAATTCAATTAGTTCACCATTCTTAAAATTAATCTCATCAATCATACTCCTGTAATTGTTCACATTAGTAAAAGAAACGATAAAGCCCTTGTCTTTTTGCGGGGAGACAAAAGTCTTATTGATCGTAAAATGATTGAGGGTGCCATTAGGAGAAAGATATGTGAATTCACCATTGTTAATTGGTTCTTCAGGAGCTGCCAAGCGCACGAAGAGATCTTGAGGGCTTTTAAATTCGATATTGGGTGTCATAAGATCTATGACTTCAAGAAAAGACGGTTTTGCCAAAAGTGGCTCGGAAAAAATAAAATTATTGCTAAATGCAGGGTTCGCATCTACACAGTAGCCATTACCATCTACTACTAATAATGAATCACTCAGATTTGCAAAAACGCTGGCAAAAGCAGTAGTCTTTATAGATAGCAGGCCGACTCGCTTAGAAAAAAACATAAAGAAAATAAAAACGATAGAAAACCCTAAAGGGGTAATATCTATATTGGTCTTAATAATGCCGGCCGTGTAAAGAATACTGAAAGCTAATGGAAAGGCAGCAAACAAACCGGGAAACAATAGAAAGCCAAATTTGTTGAAGTTTTTGGCGATAAATGAAAACAAGAGAACCAGCGAGATTAGTAATATTAAGTAAGCAAGAGCTGCATGGGCGAAAAAAAACGGCCCCAGCACAAACCGAGGGTAATCATAAGAAGTAAAGTAATAAAAGTGCAAAGGATTAGTCAACAAGAATAACACATCAATAAGTGGAGGAATAGTGAGCAAATACTTGTATGCCTTAAATCTCGTAATTGTAGGACAAACAATTTGCAGGACCAAGTTAAGAAAAGTAAAAGGAATAATACATACGAACAGTGTTTTGAAAGAATTAACAACCGGAAAAAAAGATGGAGTGCAAATTAAACAAAACACATTGCCTATGAGCCATCCGGATATGGTTAGCCCCAGCAAAAACAGGCTTTTGGTTTGTCCATTCGACCGGTCACCAAACCATAGCAGAAAAGTATAATAACTTACGCCAACAAAAAATAGGAATGTTATAAAAAATAATGCTAATTGTAAAATCAATGAGTATTACCTCTATAATGAATCTTGACTGGTTGAGTAATTATAAACCAAATTGTAGCAAAATGCAATTAAATGCTATCTAGGCTGGTATTAAGCAAGATAGTTGACTTAGTTGATTTAGCATTCAGATACTACCATTTTCACACCTCTTCTTCTTCAAATATCTATTAGAAATTTAGGGTTGAATTGAATTAATTATCGAACGATTCCCAAATAGCATAAACTATCCCATAAACAAAGAAATAATTAGCCAATTTAGCTTAAGTTAATTGAAAAATTGCTCGATAGAAAAACTAAGTAAACCTTAAGTACTAAATTATTGCAAAATAAACTACAATATTCGCCGCGTTTACTAATACAAGTTGGGGTGAGGAGTGATATTAAATGGATGCCGATAAAGTTATTTTTGTCTTGCTGTGTATTACGATTCCGATTTTGACATTCGAGGTTTTGCTGTTATTCTTTGGTCATTTTTATCGTTATTATTCGCAAAAAAAGCTCGGCAGAACAATGAGGATGATCGAAAGAATTGTGAACCAAGAAGAGCAACAACCGGCTAGTTTGTTGCCTGAACAGATTGCTTATTTCGATAGAGACTATCGCAAGGATTGCCTAATCGAGGTACTGAGCAAAAGGGAAGATAAACGGAGTAATGAATATTTTATTCAAAAGGTAAATCTTCAATCATATTTACTTAACAAATTGAACAAGTCAAATGGACGAAATCAGGCTGAATTGATTAGAAACATTGGCGATTTGGGCAGCCGCAAGCTTTCCAGCAAGATCTGGACTTATATTAATGATTCTAATGAAGATGTGCGCTACAATACAATCTTAGCGATTTCGAACTGCGGTGATATTGAAGGTATGAGATACATTTTTTCTGAGCATTACGAAAAAATTAGTTTATCGTACCGGGCCTTAGTAGAAATAATTTCTCGCTATGCCGGCAATCTGGAGGAACTATTTCTGGAGATCATTGAACTTTGTGACGACTATTATAAGAGCATTTTCATAAAAACCCTTGCTCCGTATAAGTGCAAGAGTCTTGCTGATTACTATATTAGGATAGCTTCTTCTTCGAATGTTGATTTGAGAATTGCTTGTATTCGAGCATTAGGTCAATTGGAGGACAATAGACATGAGGCTGCGATTATTAAGTATTGCCGCGATGAGAGCTGGGAAGTTAGGGCAGCGGTAGCGAAGGCTTTGAATACAATGGGAAATGTCAATAACACTAATGTTCTTATGCAAGCTTTGTACGATGATAATTGGTGGGTACGCAAGAATGCGGCGGCCGCTTTTGTGAAAACCGCATCTTCAGCTGAAATTAATATGGTACTAAAAGGCAGTGATAAATATGCAATCGATGCCCTTGTGTCTGAATTAGAGACAAGAGGTTTGCAGCCAAAACTTGAAAAAGTAGTTAGTCTTGAGAGTATTGAGCCCGTTGATCTAAGTCGCTTAGCGATAAATAATTAAAGAGGAGGGGGAATTGTTTTGATTGAGTTTTTAAAAAATTTCGTCTTGATTTTTAGTGTTTTTTGTATATTTTATACTTTGGCGTTATCTCTAACCTATTTTATGCAGATTCTTCTCTCATTCCGAGAGTTGAAAAATTACATGCGGCGCATGAAATATTCAGATTTTAAGAACTATCAGAATAGCAATAACATGATTCCGATTTCGGTTCTGGTTCCGGCTTATAATGAATCGGAGGTTATTGTCGGCAATATTAAATCGCTCTTGAATCTAAACTATCCCGAATATGAAGTTATAGTTATCAATGATGGCTCCACAGACGATACGAAAAAGCTTATTATTGATTCGTTTCATTTGACCGAGACCAGGATGTCTTTCAAGAAAAGCTTGCAAACCCAAGAAATTCGAGGAATTTACTGGAATCCGGAATACCCGAATTTAGTTTTCGTGGATAAGGTTAATGGTGGAAAGGCAGATGCCCTTAATGCAGGGATTAATGTCTCCAAGTATCCTATTTTTGCTTCAATTGATGCCGATTCATTATTAGAAGCCAATTCACTTATTAGAATTGGAATGACCTTTATTGAAGATCCTAAAGCAGCTGCAGTTGGAGGTATTGTACGAATTCTTAACGGCTCGAAAATCGAAAATGGTATTTTAAAAGAGATTGGACTTTCGAAAAAACCATTGGCAATCTTCCAAACCATTGAGTATCTAAGAGCATTTCTATCTGGTAGGGTTAGTTTCAACTATTTCAGTGCTTTAATGATAGTCTCGGGAGCTTTTGGTGCATTTCGCAAGAAGACTATTATTGAAATCGGCGGATATAAAACTAATACCATTGGCGAGGACATGGAGATAATTGTTAAGTTGCATAAGCACATCCATGATACCAAGAGCGGAGACAAAATTAAATTCATCCCTGATCCGGTTTGTTGGACCCAGGCGCCGGAATCTATTAAAGATTTGCGAGCCCAAAGAAGGCGTTGGAATGTTGGAATGATTGACACTTTGCTTAGTTACAAGCAAATGATATTTAATCCTAAGTATAAAAAAGTAGGAACATATGCTTTTCCTTATTATTTATTCGTCGAGTTCTTAGGTCCGATAGTTGAGTTCTTAGGATATATAGTTATTCCTCTTGCCTACTTGTTCGGCATGCTGAGTATTCATTATTTTATTATTTTCTTCATTATTTCTAACATTTTAGGAATGATTCTTTCCTTGGGCGGTTTAATACTAGAAGAGCGATCCTTCAACAATTACTCTTCGATTGGCCAGCTGATTAAGCTAATTATATTTGCGATAGTGGAGAATTTTGGATTCAGGCAGTTAATTACGATTTTTAGGCTGGAAGGAATCGTGAGCTTTAGGAAGTACCGCTATGATTGGGCAAAACTGAAACGTCAACAATTCAACGTACAAGACGTTTAAGCGTAGCATAAACTCAATTGTAGGTGTGGATTAATCGATATAAACAAGAGCTCCATGTGATAATGTGGAGCTCAGTGATTGTAAAAAAGTTTTTCAAAGGATGGAAAAGCGATGTTGAAAAAATTCTCGGTTCTTGGTTTTATTTTGATTTTGATTATTTCAATCATGGGAGTCGGCTTTGTCAGCTGGGCAGTAAAGCCAAGCATAAGCAAAAGTTTATTAATTATTGATAAATCTTTTAGCGCGACTCAGTTAGAAAGATACAATAGCAGTGTTAATATAATGTGGTTGCTTAATCATCTTAAGCTAAATAATCCAATCGATGCAATGCCTTATGATTATTCAACCGATAGTTACAATAGTATCGCTGAATATGAAAACAAGAGCAAAACTAACCCCGAAGTTGTATTTTTAGCAGAATTCAGGCCTGATAATGATTCCTATAATGATGATCTGAAAAAAATCGCGGAGTATAAAAAAAATGGATCATTAATTGTTGGTGAGTTTAATTTTATTTATGACAAAAAGTCGGAAAGAAATATAGCCCTGGAGGAATTCTTTGGTCTTAACTATAGTGGTTACTATGGCATCTACATTAAGGATTTCCAAGAACAAGAGAAGCTTCCCAAATGGGTGCTTGATAGCTACGAATCAAACTATGGAAGAAAATGGGACCTAGAAGGTGATGGCATTGCGATTGGTTCATCAAATGGGGAGTTGTTTATCTTAAGGAACGACTACCATTACCAGGGGCATAGTTATCATAGTGTGGTGGCAGAGAACTTCCAAAACCTAGTCCCCGGGGAAAAGTACACGTATTATGGTTGGTTTGAAATAATTGACAAATGGCAAGGAGAACCTGTGGCTTGGCTGGAGTTGGATTTGACAGCGGAAGGTCAGAAAATTATTGCTGATACCGGGATTAATTTTGCTAAGATTCCTTTAGCGATTAAGTCCGATCATACTTTATACTTCGCTGGTGATTTCAGCAATAATCCCATGGAAGAGCGAATATATAGTTTTAACAAAGCATTAAGGCTATATGGATGGTTTGCTTTGCCTAAATCCGGTGATTTGAGCAATTTTTATTGGAACTTTTATCTGCCTACCTGGCAGAAACTAATTCTAAATAACTAGGTCTGATTTTCAAAGAAAGCTGGTAGAGATATGCAAAAATTCAATCAGAAAAACAAGATGATTTGCTTGGTTATGGTAGTTATCTTTATGATGACATCCTTATCTGGGTGCAAAAATAAGGCTAATTCAAATGAGCTGTCCAAAACCAGTGCTGAGATTATTGCAGCATTGCCTGAAGTGAACGGAATAAAATTCGCAGCGAAAACCGACAAGGACAAAATGTATTTTTGGAAAGATGGAAGATGGCAGGAAGAGTTTTTGGTTGGCATAAATCTTGGAGTTGGAAAAC
Source organism: Syntrophomonadaceae bacterium (assembly GCA_031553935.1). Taxonomy (GTDB): domain Bacteria; phylum Bacillota; class Syntrophomonadia; order Syntrophomonadales; family Syntrophomonadaceae; genus JAISDD01. Next base: position 73,337 of record JAVBKS010000001.1, on the reverse strand, counting down.
CAGGCTCATTCCCCGGTGAATTTATGATCACCTATGACGAGTATTATCGCTGGTTTGAACTAATAAGGGAAATGGGCGTAAATGCCATTCGAGTATATACTACTCAAAAGCCGGCCTTTTATAATGCGCTCCATGACTATAATTTGCAAACCGAGCAGCCATTGCTTCTGTATCACGGTATCTGGGTCAAGGAAGAGGATATCGGAAGTTTACTGGATCCATTTGCGGAAAATCGCAAAATCTTAGAAGACTTTGTCAAGGAAGGTGAAAAGATTATTGATGTTGTCCATGGCAACAAGCAAATTCTTTTTTCACCGGGAGAGGCATTTGGCAGCTATGCTAGTGATGTTTCTTGTTTCATGACTGGTTTTATTATGGGAATCGAGTGGCACCAGGATTTTGCTTATAATACCAATCAAATCTATAAAGGAATGCCGGATTACAAAGGGCAATATCTATCCACCGTTAATGCTGAACCTTTCGAAATATTTTTGGCTGAAGTGGGCGATCGCTTGATTAAATACGAGACGGAGAAATATCGGATGCAAAGACCGGCTGCCTTTTGTAATTGGGTAACGACCGACCCCCTAGAGCACCCCAATGATCCTGATCGGGCTAAAGAGGATTTAGTCAGTATTAATCCGGAAAACATAATTGCAAATTCAGCTTTTGCCCCAGGCTTGTTCGCTTCCTATCATGTTTACCCTTATTACCCGGAAGCTTTAAACTATGATACCAAGTACTTGGATTTTAAGGACGAGAACGGCAATGTTAATACTTATCAAGCTTATTTAAAAGAACTTAAAACCGTCCATACATTGCCTTTAATTGTAGGAGAATTCGGAATTCCAACTTCGCGCGGCAAGACGCATCAGGATATTCACAGAGGGTTCAATCAAGGGCATGTAGATGAGACCGACCAAGGATATATGCTCTTTGATATGTTTAAAAACATTAAAGCCGAAAATTATGCAGGCGGATTCATGTTTACCTGGCAAGATGAATGGTTCAAACGAACTTGGAATAATATGGATTACGATATTCCGGACCGTCGACCATATTGGTCTAATATCCAAACCAGTGAGCAAAACTTCGGCTTGCTTAGTTTCGATCCCGGTGCTGAGAAGTCAATATGCTATGTAGATGGTAATATTGATGATTGGCAGGCAGATAAGCCGCTAATGAGCAATCAATGGGGAGAACTATACGTAAAAAGCGATGAAAAATATGTGTATTATTTGATTAAAGCACGAAACTATGACTTCGCAAATGACACCATTATTGTCCCAATTGATGTTATAAGCGAACAAGGGAACACAAAAAGCAATGCTTACGGAAAAAAATTCACCCGGGCGGCTGAATTTATATTGTCAATAAACGGAGAAAATAATTCGCGTTTCTTAGTTGATCCCTATTATGACGTCCATAACTATATGTATGGTTTGATGAATCAAATGATACCGGTAACATTAGCTTCTTTGAATAAGGACAACGGAGAATTCATCACCAGTAAAATGGTAATTAACAAGGCATTGGAGTTACCCCAAACCCATGAGATCATACCTTTTTCCGATTTCGAGACGGGATTACTGAAATATGGGAATGCCAATCCTGACGCTACCGATTATAAATCCCTAAATGATTTTATTTATGCAGAGGGCAATGTAGAAATTAGAATCCCTTGGCAATTGTTTAATGTCATGGATCCGTCCAGCAAAAAAATTATGGGTGATTTTCGCAGTAATTTACCACAAGATTTAGCAAGCCATATCGATAAGAGGACATTGATCAATAAACTTAATGTTAGAAGCTATTTCAATATTCATTCTCGCGATGCCCAAGGATTCTATTTTGGGTACACAGTTGTAAAGCCTGGAAGTACTGATCTTGAACCTATGGAAATGAGTTTTTTTGATTGGAATGCTTGGGAGACTCCGACTTATCACGAACGCTTGAAGCCAAGTTACTTTTATCTTAAGGAGAATCTGCCTCAATTATTTAGTTGAATTAATGGTATAATCTGTTTGAGATATGATTTAGTTAGGAGATTAACAGATTGATTAATATAAAAACTAAATTAGGAGTAATTTTAGCAACGATATTGACCTTAAGCTTTTTATGTTTATTCCCCGCAGTGGAAGAAATAGACCTATTAAATAGCGGGACTAAGGCGAGCGGTGAATTTGAAAGTCTTAAAACAACCATGGCCTGGGATTATGTGGGGACAGTAGCGCAGAATTTTGCCAGTGACAAGAAAAACATCCCCTCGGGTTTAGATGTTTTATCTCCAACCTGGTTCGTACTTAAGGATGCAGAAGGACGGATCAGCAGTGTAGCTCATAAGCAATATACCATAGTAGCTCATAATAACAATGTGAAAGTTTGGGCTATGCTCAGTAATGAGTTTAATTCCGAAATACCTTATCAAGTCTTCTCGGTAGCAAGCAAGCGCCAGAATGTTATAACTGAAATTCTGCGTTTGTGCTCTGAGTATGAATTGGATGGCATCAATCTTGATTTTGAAGGAATGACTGCGGAGACAGGTAGTTTCTACAATACTTTTGTGCAAGAGCTCTATCTCGAATTAAAACCCCGAAATATTACTTTATCGATAGATATTCCATTTCCGCAGTATGTCAATGGATTCGATATTGTGGCTCTTTCCAAAAACTCCGACTACTTAATTATTATGGCCTATGACCAACACTATGTAGGCGGCCTTGCCGGGCCCATGGCTGCTATCGATTGGGTGAAGAGCGGCTTGAATGAGACTTTGAGTCAAATTGATTCGCAAAAGGTAATTTTAGGAGTACCATTTTATTCGAGACTATGGGTTAGCGATAAAAAACAAGGTGATAGAGTAGAGACGACCTCACGGGAATACGGGATGGATGAACTTAGCAAGTTTTTTATCAATAATAAAGCAAATATGCACAGAGAAAAAGATACCGAACAAATATTTGCCGAATTCGAACAAGGGCATAACAAATATTTTGCCTGGTTAGAGGATGAACATTCGCTATCCCTTAAGCTAGATCAGGTTTATGACTTTAATTTAGCGGGTATGGCAGCATGGCGCAAAGGCTTAGAGGCTGATGGTATTTGGGACATGATATATTGTTACTACAAAAACGGCAACTTGGAATAACTTTGAAAGGTGATGGAAAGTTTGTTTGATTACATTTTTAAGCAGCTGAAGCCAATGCTTATTATAGTTTTGGCCATGGTACTCACTATTGGCGGCACAAATCCACTTATCGCCAGTGGCGTCAATAAAGAAGTTGAGGAGCAAATTCCGGTATTGCTTTATCATCGTATAGCTCCGGATGAGGATTATTATCATTCGAATAGTGAATTCGAAAAACAGTTAAAGTGGTTGTATGATAATCATTTTAATACTTTGAGTCTAGCGGAGTACAGTGATTTCATTAATGGGAAAACAGCCAAAGAAGCGCTTCCGACGAATCCGATTCTGATAACTTTTGATGATGGAGACGTCTCGGTTTATGAACATGCTTTTCCGATTTTGAAGAAGTACAATATGAAATTCACTTTATTCTTAATAGGTGATTCCATCGGTGAGCCGAATTTTATCACTTGGGAGCAGGCCAGAGAAATGGAGCAATCGCAGCTATGCTCAGTGGGCTCTCATACAGCTGGTCTACATAATTTCGTCTTGACTTCTAGTGACGGCAGTGTTCATGGAGCTCTGCCATCACATATATGGCAGGATGATGGTATTTATGCATATGAAAACCAAGGGCAGGCCTTCGAGCACAGTTCATATTTTTCGTTGCCAATAGCAGGTACGGCTATGGATCAAAGTTCGGGAACACTGTATCCCATAGAATCGTATTTAGGCTTTTATGCAGATAAAACAATGACTGTAGACAGGGTGTTGCTCAGATGTGCAACTCATATTCCAGCCGAAGCGTATTATGATATGAGCATTAAGGTTTCTATTGGCAAAAAGGCGGGAGCACACGCTATCACAGAAGAAAAGGTTGTTAATTCTAAATGGCGGCCCAAAAAAGAATCGACTGATCTGTATGATACTGTTAATGAAGACTCTACATGGCCCAATGGCCGCTATGATGTCTTATACTTTGAAAAACCATACACAGTTGAAGCCGGCAATTGGTATAACTTGCATTTAGTTACCCAAGAGATCGCTGAAGAAATAAAGCAATACCGAATTTATGCTAGTCCGTCACTACCCTACGAACAAAAAAACTGTGCAACCAATAGTCCCAACTCCGACTATCAATTAGTCGAGGGCTGGGCAGATCATCACGCTCTGCCGGTAATCATCGCGTCCAATGGCTACGGAAATCTGGAAACTAGTGCAGACTATGAAAATAGAGTGGCAAGAGACCTCAGCCGCAGTAAAGAACAGATTCAAAAGTTTATAAGTTCTGAATATAAAGAAGAGTTAGTGGAACCCAAGGTCACCCAAGGACAGAGCTTTGTTTCGGCAATACCTATATTTGGTGCCTCTAATACTACAGTTCTGCAAAAGTCACCAGGCGAGCAGAAAAGTTTCGCTCTAGGGCCATTTGAAAAAATGGAAAGTACTTTTAGAATCGAGTTTAACAAAACTTTCCAAAGCCAATCATTAGTAATTGATGCCGCGAAACCATTTGGAAGCCAATATGCCAGCTTAGTCGATATCTATATCGGATATTGGAACAATGGCAATCCCGATGGTTTTATTAAAGTTAAAACCGGATTTTCGCCGCATGATGCTTGGCAAGACTACTATGACAAAGGCATCGAAATTGATTTCGACGAAAATATTAAGGTGACATTTCAGAAAGATACGGCTTATTGCATTAAATTCGTTACCGGGAATTATCAGACCGATAGTAAGGGAACCCCCATTGAAGGTGTTTTCCGGATGAAAGGAGATCTATTTAGTAGTGAATCCGGATACAATGCTTATTGGAATAGCCGCGCAGGAGATGGCGAAGGTGATCGTTTCGTATATGCAAATGTTAATCCATATATAAAATTCGTTGCCGATACTCCAGTCAATGCAATATACGAAAACCCGACCTGGGGTCTAGCTTTTCCTTTTGGAATGTATTCGGCTGAGTTGCAAGATATTGCTTACAAGCAAGGCTTTGCGGTGCAATTCTCTGTTCGTGAGCCTTTCTACAATGGTACTACCAAAGATCATTCTTTAGAATTAGCTCGCATAGGTATGGTGAAAAAAATGGCCCCGCTGGAAGAATACCTGCGCAAGTTTTCTAATATTAAGATAACAGTTTCCTTTCCTAATTAGTTTTACTGCTTATTCTGACAGAAACAGCTGCCCGAAAGAGGCAGCTGTTTCTGTCTAAAATCCTATCTGCAATTCGCTCTAATTACTTCGTCTTTATATGCGAGCTTCATTTCAAAACCGCTGTTTTCTCTGTACTTTCTATGTTTAGTTATAGAAACTATTCTCTTTTGAATTTCTCAGCTAACATTTCTCCAGCTGATGCCGCATGTTCCGGCGATAAGTCGTGGAACAAAACAGAGATTGGTTCTTTCGGGATACCAGTTATGCGACTAAGTTCATTCGTAAAAACTTTCGCAATTTCGGCCTTCTTCTCATAGTCTTGAGGCACCATTTCAATCGTAATTACTGGCATACTATTTCCTCCTTAAACTAAAGAATTATTCATGTGCTGTTCAGTTAGGTTCATCAATCTAATGGCAAAAATCGATTTGTTTATGGATTAATTATACCTCTTGCCTATAACATAAAATTAGTGAATGCATTGAATTTGTCGTTTTCAGTGATGGCTTGTGCTTATTTAAGAAAATTCATTCTTTCTTCAATTATACGGCAACGCTCCTCAAAACTGACCTCGCGGTGAACTTGGTGCAACATCCAAGTGTAGCCGAAAGGGTCAGCGAAAAAAGCATTCGAAATACCGAAATCGGGCATTTCCGTTATTGGTTGAACTTCATGACAGCCTGCCTTTAGGGCTTTGGCAAAAGTCTCCTTAATATCAGGAACAAATACATTAAACCAAAATGGTTTGGGGTCTTCGGCATTAGGAGCGACCATATTAAATTCATAGTTAGCATCCAGAAGATGTATGCGGCTGCCATATAATAAGAAGACAGCTTCATTTAAACCCAGAGGGTAAGAAGTAACTTCAACCCTTTGAATCTCAAAAATACTCTCGTACAACTCCAATGCGCTTAAACTGTCACTAACGATAATGTTGATTTCGAATCCACTCATACCTTCACTTCCTCTTGTTTTTAAAAATTATATCATAGTGAGCTCATTGCGTTTAATACTAAATAAACCTTGAAAAAAGCAATTAGCGGAGTCGTTTCTATTGATTGCCAACTGACTTCATTTTTGGACATATTATACAATCACCAGATTATCGGAAGTGTTTATGCAGGCAATTCAATAGTTTTTCAAATTCTATTGGTTTTGATAAGTGATCGTTCATTCCAGAATCTAGGGCTAGATTCACATCTTCCTGGTAAGCGTTTGCAGTAAGCGCGATAATAGGAATGATTTTAGCATCAGCTCTATCAAGGGAACGGATATTTCTGGTTGCTAGATAACCATCAACATTGGGCATCTGAATATCCATTAAGATAAGACTAAAGTAGTTTTCAGGTGAAGACTTAAATATTTCTAACGCTTCTTTTCCATCTAATGCCTCAGTTATTTCCAACTGGGTTTCATTTAGTAGCTCTGTAATGATAATCCGGTTAATTTCGATGTCTTCAACCAAGAGAATTTTCTTCCCTGGAAAAACAGGGATGACAGCTGGAAGCATCTCGAGTCTAGGTAGAGGTTCTATCCATTTGGGAAAACATAGGCTGAATTCGAAAACCGAACCCTTATTTAATTGACTCTGAGTAGATATTAAGCCACCCATAAGCATTACTAAGTTTTGACTGATGGCTAGCCCTAAACCGGTTCCACCATATCTAACAGCTATACTCAAGTCAGTTTGCTCAAAGGAAGTGAAAAGTTTTTTTATTTGCTCCGTTGTCATTCCTATACCTGTATCTTTTACTGTGAACTTGACCTGCAATTCGCTGGGATTATTAGATACGACTTCGATGAAAAAATCAATCACACCGGATGAGGGGGTAAATTTTACGGCATTGCCTAGTATATTCAACAATACTTGCTTAATCCTGGTTTTATCTCCAATAATGTTTTCATTGGGGAGCGCAGCCAAATTATCGGTAAAAGCTATTTTCTTTTCGGTGCAGCGCATTTTAATGAGACTGGTGACTTCGTTAATACAGGTAATAAAATTGAAAGGTTCCTTGTTTAGTTCGAATTTGCCTGACTCGATTTTGGAAATATCTAATATATCACTTAAAAGGTCGTTTAAGTGTTCTGAAGCTAACTTGATTTCTTTTATTGAAGACTTGGTTTTATTAGAATCGCTGGAAAGACTAGCTATTTGAGCCATTCCTATTATTGCATTGAGGGGAGTTCTAATTTCGTGGCTCATTCTAGCTAAAAAATCGCTTTTAGCTTGGGATGCCACTTGGGCAGCTTTGGTTTGTTCTTCAAGTTCAATTGTTCGTTTTTGCACGGTTTCTTCTAAAACACTATTAGCTTTTAAGAGTTCAACACTCTTCAAAAAGTTGTCAACAAACATGTTATACATGAGTATGGAAATTAGTATGGCGAAAAAGGAAATAATAATTAGGTTCGTCCATAAATCAGTAAGTATAATTGAATTCCAAGCATCGGACAGGTTGCGGCTAAGATACATTATGGTCAGTATATATGCAAAGGAAATAATAATACTCATCATGGCCTGCAAAGGCCTAAGAATTGGGAATAGGCTTATTATCAAAAGCGCAATGATATAACTGTTAACCCCACCAGTGGCAAAAACATTAAAAGTGCAAAAAACTAATTGAATACAAAAATATATATATAAAAGACTTTGGACTAAAAAGGCTTTAATTCCAGGTTTTGAGATTTTGCCGCGTTTTACCATAGAAAAGAGTATGAAGTAGATAGTACCAATTGAAAGGGTGATAATAGATAATACAATATAATATTTGATATCTATGACAAGAAAACCGGGGTTTACTGGTCGGTTGGCTGCTGTCGCTTGGACCGGTCTCAATACATTAATGACATTTAATAGGATTTGGATAATAATTATGTATGCAGATAGGGCGTGCATTCTTCCTATGTTGGTATTTAGGATAGCCAATTTGAAATTTTGCTGATGTTTAATGGGGACTTGCTGAGAAAAACTCGAAAAAAGATTCCGGATAGGTTTTTTTTCATGCTCATTTTGTTGCTTGTTAATAGAAGCCATAGTTTCATCCTCTCTAATAATAATTGCTGCATTTTTCAGAGCATAGTTCCTCTATTTAATTATCGAAAGTAAAGCCAGAGCCCATAGTTGGATAAGTGTAGATAATTATATACGAAACTTAAAACTAAATATATTGTTATTGCAATAAAAACAATAAATAATTTTTTTATTACCTTTTTAAGAGCTGGAAGGAGTCCTATTGTAATAATTAATTCCGTGCGATATAAATATTATAGTAGAATAATTTTATAAATAAGTAGTATTTAAGGAGACTAAATGCAATCTCGGTTTAAGATTGGGATACTGACACTTGTTTTTTGTATTTCCAACATTATAGGATGCAGCTACAATATAAGACCTTTGGACCAAAAAGATTATCTAGAATACATAGCAGATTATAAACTAATTCCTGGAGTTACGAAAGAAGAAATTCAAGCGATTGAAGGTCTGAAAGAAAAATATGATCAATTTACTTATGGAACGCTGTTAAGTGGAGAGGCTTTCGAGTTTAGCGATGGGACCAAGGGAGGTTTCTCTGTACGTTTATGTATGATGTTAAGCAGAATGTTCGGCATTCCATTTCAACATCAATTTTATGATAAGAATGATCTATTAGTCGCTATGGAGGACAATACCCTAGATTTCTCCAGCGAACTTTCATTGTCTCAAGAAATGCGGCAAAACTTTCTCATGACTGATGCTATGTACGATCGTTCTATCAAGATGTTTACTAATATTGACAATAAAATGAGCATGCATCATGATCATAATTCCATGATTAGACCAATGCGTTATGCTTTTTTGGAAGGGTCGGCGACAGCAGGACAAGTAGTGCGTACTACGAGTATGCCGGTTGAGGTTTTCTTTGTTTCGGATTATACCGCTGCTGCTGAGTTGTTAAGGGAACAAAAAGTAGATGCTTTTTTGGATGAAGCGCCGGCAATTTATTTTTTTGAAAGCTATGAATTTATTGAAGCCCAGGATTATTTCCCTATTATTTATACTCCGATATCAATGTCGACAGCAAATCAAGAATTGAAGTCAATTATTAGTGTTACTCAGAAATTCCTGGACAATGGAGGGGTTGCCTATATAAGCAATCTTTACGCAGAAGGTAATCGCGATATTATGCGCCACAAACTATTTTCCAGTTTTACGGATGAGGAAATGGCATATATTCATGCGCTTAATGATAACAGCGGCAAAGTTCGGCTAGCAGCTGAGTCTGACAATTATCCGATTAGTTTCTATAATGAAAAAGAAAATGAATTCCAAGGTATCGCTATTGATATCTTAAAAGAAATTACTGCCTTGACTGGGATCGAATTTGAAGTCGTAAATCAACCGGGGCTGTCATTGCAAAAAATAACCAATGATCTGCGCGACGGCGAAGTAGCAATGTTTACTGGCTTCATGCATACTCCTAGCGATATTCATGATCATCTCCACTCAGAATTACCATTCTCCTATGATCTATGTACTCTAGTAACAACTGCAGTGCATCCCGATACAGAGCTCAATCAGATACTTTATAGCAAAGTTGGACTAATAAAAGACTCTCCTTTTGCTAGCATGTATAATGAATGGTTCCCTAACAGCACTAACACCATTTATTACATGAGCTCGGATGAAGCGTTCGCGGGACTCAAAAAAGGTGAAATTGATTTTTTGATGGCTTCCCAAAACCGGCTCTTGAGCCAAACAAATTACCGGGAAGAACCGGGTTTTCGTTCAAGTATCATATTCGACCATGAAACGCCCTATAGTTTTGGGTTCAATCTGAATGAAACCTTATTGCGTTCGATTATTGGTAAAGCGCAGCGCAACATCAATGTCGAGATCATTAATAATCACTGGATTCATAAGGTTTTTGATTATCAAAGCAAAATGCTCAGGGATATTATTCCATACCTTATTGTTTTCACAGGCTTGCTTATTGTTTCTTTAGTTGCACTATTAATGCTCTATTACAAAAATAGAAGATTGGGAAAAAACCTTGAAAGCTTAGTCGAGATAAGGACTCATGAACTTGAGGTTCAGACTTCGACTCTAAAAACCGTTTTTTCATCTATCCCTGACTTGATTTTTTGCAAAGATAAAAATGGATACTACACCCAATGCAATAATAGTTTCGCTGACTATTTTGGCATGCGGCCAAAAGATATTATCGGCAAAAATGATGCAGATATTTTCGGAGATTATGAACTTTACGAAAGCTATAGACTGGCAGAAGCAGAGATCATACAAGGTGGCAATATTGAGGTTGTCGAGGAAAGTATCTATTCCAAGCAGCTTGGAAAAGCACTATTGTTTGAAACCATTAAAACTCCGCATATCCAAAATGGAAAAGTAATTGGAATAATGGGTATTGCACGTAACATAACGGAGCGGAAAGCAATAGAAGCAGCAGCCCAAGTGGCATCTCAAGCGAAAAGCGAGTTTTTAGCCCGCATAAGTCACGAAATACGAACTCCGCTCAATGCGATTATTGGTATGACCCATATAGCTAGGAATTCAATTAATGAAAATAATGCTGTTAAAGCTTTGAAGTCAATTCTAGAAATCACAGTTGCTTCATCACATTTATTGGGAATTATCAATGATGTACTCGATATGTCCAAGATTGAGGCTGGAAAATTTGAGATCATGGAAGAAGCTTTTCATTTACCAACTAACTTATATGAAGTTTCCAGTATAATCGAACAGCGTTGTAAAGATAAATCGATTGCTTACGGAAATAATCTTGATCAACTGCCGGATATATATGTTTTAGGTGACAAATTGCGTTTAAACCAAGTATTGATTAATCTTTTGGGAAATGCCGTTAAGTTTACGCCTAAAGGAGGCTTGGTGAATTTCTGTGTCGATGTTATCGAGAATTCCGCAAGCTCAGTACACTTAGTCTTTAAGATCAAAGACAACGGTATTGGCATGACCGAAGAACAATTAAAGAGGTTATTCGTGACTTTCGAGCAAGCAGACAGTACTATTGCCTCCCGCTATGGCGGAACTGGATTAGGGCTTGCTATTAGCCAAAACTTAGTCGGACTCATGGGGGGCCAAATAGTAGTAGAGAGCGAATTCTGTGCCGGTTCACTTTTCAGTTTCGAATTAATATTGAATAAATCAGACGAAATACCTATAGAAAAAACTCCAATTAGTGATAATGACCTTGATTTGAAGGGTAAGAAGTTCTTAGTGGTTGAAGATATAGAAATTAACCGCATAATAATTAAAGAGATTCTTTTTGCCACCCAGGTCGAGATCGATGAAGCTGAAGACGGAAGACAAGCGATAGAAGCATTCTCGAATAGTCCGGAGGGTTACTACAGCTTAATTCTTATGGATATCCAAATGCCAATAATGGATGGATACGAAGCAACCAGGCAGATCCGCAAAATGCGAAGAAAAGATGCCGGAACCATACCTATTATTGCCATGACTGCAAATGCTTATCAAGATGATATTGATCGAGCATTTGAAAGCGGGATGAACGGACATTTTTCCAAGCCGATAGATTTTGACAATTTTATGAGCATCCTATTTGAAACCCTTATAAAAAAGAACAAGTAATTATAAAACTTTTATTATAGAGGCCAAGATGTAGAAGATTTTTTAGAAATACTGCGTCCTGGCTTTTTTGTGCTAGATTTGCATGCATAAGTTCTCGACTCCGTCTCTTGGGAATATATTTTCATAGACAAGGAGGGGGTTCGAAGATGCAGATTTATATCAGGAAGCGAGCCGTTAAGATTGGTAATTATATACTCCAAAACTCATGTACAGTTAGGAAAGCAGCAGAAGTATTTGGAATTAGTAAGAGCACTGTGCATAAAGATGTTGCAGAAAGGCTTCTAAAGATTGATCCGAGCTTGGCGGAGAATGTGAAAGTGGTTCTAGACAAGAATAAAGCAGAGCGCCATATTAGGGGGGGTGAAGCGACTAAGCAGAAGTATTCCAATATAACTTCCCCAAAAGATACTAACTAATAATAGTAATATAATCGGATTACCTGTAAAATAGAAAATGAGAATTGGACAGGGAGGCTCATTAAATGTGGGGAACTGAAGATATTGGTATAGATCTCGGAACAGCGAGTGTTTTAGTATTCAGAAAAAATAGGGGGATAGTTCTTCACGAACCTTCTGTGGTGGCATTAGATAAGAATAGTAATAAGATCATTGCTGTAGGCGAAGAAGCGAGACAAATGCTAGGAAGAACCCCTGGTCACATAGTTGCAGTTAGGCCTTTGAAGGAAGGGGTCATTGCTGATTACGAGATGACGGAAAAAATGCTCACCTATTTTATTCGCAAGGTAATTGGATCAAGATTTTTCTGGAAGCCCCGGGTAATTGTTTGCATACCGACGGGAGCAACGGAAGTTGAAGAAAGAGCGGTAAGACAAGCGACATTGTCCTCGGGCGCTAAACGAGCATTTATTATAGAAGAACCAGTGGCTGCTGCATTAGGTGCAGGCATTAATATCGCGGAAGCGACTGGAAACATGGTCGTTGATATTGGGGGAGGGACTTCTGATATCGCGGTGCTATCTTTAGGCGGAATTGTCTGTAACAGCTCGCTTCGAATAGGTGGCGATAAATTTGATGAAGCAATAATCAGATATGTCCGTAGAGAGTACAACCTTATGATTGGAGACCGGACAGCCGAAAACTTAAAAATGAAAATTGGATCAGCATATGTAACTTCAGAAAATAGAACTAACTCTATAGATATCAGAGGACGCGATTTGTTGTCGGGCTTGCCCAAAACCGTTACTATAACTACGGAAGAAAGTCAAATCGCTATGGTCGAAACCATTGAAGCGCTTATTGAAGGTGTTAAAAAAGTATTAGAAGTTACTCCGCCTGAACTTGCTGCTGATATTGTAAGCAATGGCATTGTTATGACCGGTGGAGGCTCATTATTAGATGGACTTGATATTCTGCTTTCTAAAGAAACAAATTTGCCGGTTCATGTTGCTGAAGAAGCTATAAGTTGTGTGGCCAAAGGCACAGGCAAGACATTAAATGAAATAAGCATATTAGCTCGGAGCAGCAGTAAAGGCAGAAGTAATGCGCGCCGGGTATTATAAAAGAAGCAGTTAAGTAAAACCTAATTCTCTACGATATTAATAAGTGTAATGATATTATACGCAAGTCGTACGAATAGGAGGAAAACATGCTTCGCGGATTATATACAGCTTCAGCCGGCATGATGCACCAGACTACCAGGCAAGATGCGGTTGCTAATAATCTTGCCAACTGTAATACTAGTGGCTACAAAAAAGATATCGTAATCTCATCTGCCTTTCCAGGAATGCTTATGAGTAGGATGGGAGAAAAAGATAACGGTACTAGCAGGCCTTATGTTGAGGTTGGGGATCTAAATACCGGAGCCAGTATGTTAGGTGTTTTTACTGATCATAATCAAGGTAATTTCGTAAAAACTGATAATCCATTAGATTTTGCTATTACCGGTAATGGTTATTTTGTATTAAGAACTGAACAAGGAGAACGTTTTACTCGCGATGGGCAACTAGAAATCAATGCCGAAAACATATTAGTGAATAAACAAGGTATCCCAGTTTTAGATATTAATGATCAGACAATTACTATTGATGGTGAGTATAGAACCGACAATAATGGTAATATTTACATAGATGATGAATGGCGCACAGGGCTTAAAGTAGTGGAGTTTAACGATACGGGGACACTGCGTAAAGAAGGGAACAATTGGATGTCGGCGGCACAGCCCTATACTGTAAATCAAATGCCTCAAGTGAAATCCGGTTATTATGAGAGTTCCAATGTAAATGCAGTTAGCGAAATGGTAACTCTGATAAGTGTCGTACGTTCATACGAAGCTATGCAAAAGGTTGTCCAAGCTGAAGATGAATCTCTTAAAACGGCGATCCAAGTTGGAAGTGTAGCGGTTTAAGCTTTTATTATAATAGAAATTAGGTCACACGGAAACAATCAGCACCACCCGGCAAAAGGGTGGTGCTGATTGTTTCTTTGATGGGTGCGGGCATCAATGGGATGCCGGCCGCGGCCTGCTTAGTCTTCAGGGTTATCTATCAGCGTGGGTCTGCCCAGCGTAGCGATGGTGCTGGTATCCCAAACATTAATGGTATCCCAGCCGAGCGCAACCATTGTTGTCTCCAAATCAGCTATGTTCATGTCTGCGCCGTCCTTGCCGTTTAGGTCGCTGACAGGCGCGACAACTACACCGCCTCTTGTGAGCACCATATCGGCGCGCGCGTAATTGTTGCTCAGTGTAGCTCCATCTCTTGATACGCGCCCAAACTCACCCATGGGGCCACTCCCCATTGAAATAGCAGGATTCAGCGCAATGCAATTCCTAATTTGCAAGCCCTGAGGTGATGTGGAAGTGTTCCCTATTCCCGCTGTATATCTTTGTCCACTTACCGTACCGGATGCATAGCAGCGTTCAATCACTGAATTGTAACTCCAAATAAAACCGGCCCCATATTCAGAGGTGACATTTCCTGACACATAGCAATCCATATAAACAGAGTCACTGCTTTGACTCGAAAATCCTGCCCCATCACTTATTGTGCCTGAAACGAAACACCGATCAAAAATCGATTCCGAGCAAACTCCTGCAAAGCCAGGTCCGATCAGAATATTGCCGCGAACTTGACAAAGTACGAACACTGAAGCATACTCGACAAGGTTTACAAAACCAGCGTTTCCTGTGACATTTCCTAAGACTTTACAATGCTCGAATCTTGCCTTGCTCGTTGTGGAGACGAATCCGCTGCCGATAGTGACCGTTGCGGCCGTGCTGCTATTGAGCACATTGACATTTGCTATTGTACCGTAACCTTGAATAACACCGGAGAAACCATTTCCATTCGAAATCTGAATACCACCAACTGAGCATTGATCAAGATTGATGGATGCATCGGCGCTGGAAGCGATTATTTTTTCAGCGAAACCGTTGCCGTTTGTCGTGTTGACGGCAGCAGTAATTTCACTTAATATATGTTGGCCGCTGGCTGCTTGTATCGTGCCGAACGCGCCGTTGGACTCAGCGTCTCCGCTTAAAACATGGCAGTCCTCGATAGTGGTACTCGCTTCTAGCATACCATTTCCAATTAAGCCGCCAGTTGTTTCGCCGCCATTTGGTCCGATTTGGATATGACCAACCTTGATACGGCGAATAATCGAGGGATTTATCCCATTATACTGACCCGCGAAACCGCCGGAGTTAGTTAAAGGAGCAGGCATCTGACTGTTAACAATTTCCACGCTCTCAAGCGAAATGTCTTGCGCCAGATTGATGCCAGCCTCCACCTGTCCGAAAACTCCGCCAATATTTCTGCTGCCGGTTAGTACGGCTGAAGTTATTATGAAACCTTCGGCCATGGTCAGCTGCTCCGCTTGATCGAGCAATCCGGCAATGCCGCCCAGGGCTGCGGTTTCCTTTGTTTGTTCTGTGATGATTGCATTTCCAATCGTGAGATTGGTGAGGCTATTGCAATCTTCCAGTACGCCGGCGATTCCGCCAGCATAGGCAGGACCGGTCATCAGTGTGCCTTTTGATATTTCAATATTGACCGCATTGACTTGTATACTGTCGAAAGAGCAGCCTGCGGCGAAGCCCACCAGAGCACCAACGGCATTGTTGACCATCCCGCTGCTCAAGAGTATATCTAGCTGTGGGTCAGTAAGATTAATATTCTTAAATTCCACGCCGTTTGACTGTCCGAAAAGTCCGCGTATACGAGCAGGGCTCATGGGGGTCTCCTTAGCGTGAATACGCAGCCCGCTAATGGTGGTTCCCGTGCCTGTATTGAATTTTCCGGTAAAGGTATGCGGCCCTGTAACCATTGGAACTTTGTCGATGTTGCCGATTGGCCGCCAGCCCTGTCCGCCCCAAGCGGTTTCATAATTGAGCAGGTTAAAATCGCCTGCAGTATTGTATGATAATGCGAGTGAGTTTCTAATGCCGTGCACGCCGCTGTTCAAATCAAACAGCACTTCCATGCCCTCAATGTTATCAAGCAGGCGCGCGTTTTCATCGACTCCGGCCAAATTCGACGGGTGCCCGGCCATGAGATCAGGATATTTCGCCATCTCGGCGGTTGTCAGCATACGTACGACAAATGGTTCTGCATCGGTGCCTTTGCCCGAGGCAAACGGCATACCCATTCTAACAACGCCGCCGGAGATGACGTTGCTTCTGCTGCCCGCGCTGTTTGTACAGGCGACGTAAAGGTTGTAATTATAGCCGTCCAGTACGCCAAGCTCCAGAGGATACGGTGTAACGCCTTCTTTACCCTCTATGGTGTATGCGTATTCCTGGGGTACGCTTGTCACGTTTGCCTGGAAGAAACCACGCACCGCTTGTTTAGTTATTAACATCTCCTCATTGTCATAGCCTATTACCTCGTTCGCTGTGGGTGCGGGCATGCCGGGAACCAGCAGCAGATAATGAATAGTAATGGAGTCCGGCGTGCCCGAGGCGCGCATTCTCATATCCAGCGTTCGGAACCTTTGCCCGCGGTCAAAGGACAAAAGCTCAATTACTGGGTCAGGTTCCAGTGAGACTGTATTCATCGCAAATGAAACCGAGGCAACATTCGGGGTGCAGGTTCCGCTGACTTCTTGGGCGGTAGCGGTATAGTCGCCGCTTCGAAGATTAACTGATAGCTTAACCGACCACTCGCCATTAATGTCCGCAGAGACGTTCTGGCAAAGTGACGCTTCGGAGGCATTTGATACGCAAACCATCACGTTTGCTCCAGCCGCAGCTGTACCGGACACGGTCAGCGGATTGACCATGATCGATGAGCCTTCAACAGGGTATTGAATGTCCGGCAAAGAGCAATGGGGCAGAGTGTTGAACGCGATGCTATCAGTAGTTGTGCCTCCGCCAGGACAGGTCTGGGTCGCCGATACCTGATGATCCGAGTAGGAAATGAAGTAAGAAGGCGCAACACTCCAGCGCCCGTTTGAAGCGACAACTACGCTTACGGGTGCGCCGCCGTCAACACTGACGGCCACCGTGCAGCCAGGCGTACCCGTACCTGCTATCTTATCACCAGGTTGGAGTGTATCGCCGTCTATAGGCGTTGTAATGAGTACGCCGCTGTATTGAGGGCCTTGAGGACCGGGGTCACCCTTGTCGCCTTTGGGGCCAGTAGGGCCTGTCGGGCCGATATCGCCCTGAGCGCCGCGCGGGCCGGGCGGCGCCTTTTCTCCCTGAATGCCTCTGGGTCCTGGAGTTCCAGGAGGTCCAGGAGGTCCAGGCGTGCATAGCAGACAGGAAGGGTAGGCTTGAGAGCGGCATGCATTCGGCGAACATGGGTACGGCGAGCAATGGTTTGACATATGTTCCATATAGTTGTATTTGTGGGGGCAAACGCCACATCTCGAGCAAAGACCTGCAGCTTTACGCTGGTCAGTTCTCGAATATGCGACATATTCATCGTTTTTCATATATATATCGCCTTTCTGTTCGATTGGACAGATTCATGCAGAGTAGATAAAACACCCGGTTTTATGACTGATTGAGAACTGCCTATACACATTATATTCAGTGGCATAAAGATGGTGAAAAGGACATTTATCATCCCCGGCTGATGTGCGAGGGACTCTAGGGCTCATTAATACATTGTTCTCCCCAACACCGGAGCGCTAGAAAACCAGTAGAATTTTAAAAAGGATATTAAATATACCTGAATAATTGGAAAATTATAGACTTTAGTGCTGTTCAATCCAAGGAATAATCGATAAAATATAGAATATATTTGACTAATATACGAATATATGATTATTATTATTCATACCCTTTTTGAATTGTCATTATTGAATGATATTTCCAATATTTCTATAGAGAGAAAAGTCATTGCACCAATCTAATATCTAATTAAAGTAATTAATATTTCACTTTTAAGATGAGAGCATTTGTTTGGAAGACCTACCTTTAACTGTATGGAATAATAAAACTGAATCGCGAAGAGTTAATAGTTGTTATTACCTGAGGCCATAATACGAAATTGAAGAAGCAAAGTTCTGCATTATCTTTCAGTTTCTTGGCATTTTGTCAATGTTCCACATAAGAACGTGGTCCAATTGAAGATTACCAGGGAGGAGGGCAGAATATTTCGACTATTGCTTATGCTTTTTTGCTTGATACAAGCTAGATGATCATATTCGAGCAAGTATGATTATTGATTGTGTTGGCAAAAAGATATTGTTGGTTGTTTTCATGTTATTTGAGTTGAGGAGGTAGTTTAATGAATAATATTGCACGTTATTGTTTGTATGGATTTGGTGCGTTGATGGCTGGGATTGGTACATGGATACTTATTACTCCTGCGGCGATGAAATCTGCTCACTTTATTACGGTAATGGCTTTGACCCTAGTGCTCTATGGAGTAGTAGAACTGTATGTGGTCCACATCAAGAGCTCAGCTGCAGCCTGGTTATTGCCCAGTGGTTTAATCATTTCTTTGATGGGAGATTGGATTGTTCTAGCAATGCCTAAACTTGCAGCAACTCCACAAACTCAAGCATTGATTCCAGTAATACTGCCGTTCATTTTCGCATTTATCTTGATAGGGGCAGGGATTATTAGAATCAATGGATCCTTACTTATGAAAGCGCAGGGAGTTCCAATCTGGGGTTATATCTGCGGTTTCGGCACCCTTGGAATGACCCTCGGTCTACTATTTATTTTCTCTCACCTAATTGCCCTACCGATGGCTATTGGTTTAACATTCCTATGGCTTTTCCTAGGAGCTATAGCCTTAGCTTTCACAACAAGATAGTATCATTGAGCTTGGCTGCGCAGCCTTAGCCAGCCAAGTTTTTTATTCCCAGAACTCATCTTTAATAGAAGCAAAATTTAGAGGAAATACTCCGGAATACATCAAGTACTAAAGGATCAAAATGCGAAGGCTTAGTATTTTCATCGCCATTAAAAATTATATCAACGGCCATATCGTGGGTGTAGGCTTTTTTGTAGGAGCGAATGCTGGTCAAGGCATCGTAAACATCAGCCAGAGCGATAATGCGTGCTGAAAGCGGAATTTGTGACCCTAGAAGCCCGAAAGGGTAACCGGAGCCGTCAAATTTTTCATGGTGGCATTCTGCGATTAATACGGCTTCTTCTAAAACATCACCGCCATTTTGCAAAAACATGCGCGTCTTTCTTAAAATATCAGCGCCATTCGTTGTATGTTCTTTTATGATTTGAAATTCGGTTTCGGTTAGTTTGCCGGGTTTAAGCAAAATATTGTCAGATACCATTACTTTGCCAATGTCATGCAGGGGAGATAGCATGACAATGCGCTGAAGGTCTTGAGCACCTAACAATAGGGGATATTCATTGTGGATTGCTTGACCTAAAATGTTTACGAAGAATTGGATGCGTTTTAGATGTTCACCGGTTCTGAAGTCACGGCTCTCAGCCATTAATGACATCCCGAATATAATAGTATTTTGAGTTTCGATTAATTCGATAGTACGCTGTTCAACTAAGTTTTCCAAGTTATCGCGATGGTGCTTGTTTTCTAATTGGTTCTTGACTTTAATTCTAACAATATCAGGGTTATAAGGCTTGGCAATATAATCAACCGCACCTAAGAGTAGTCCCCGCGCTTCACTGAATATCCCGGTATCACTAGTAATGAAAATCACCGGCACGTGAAAAAATGCTATATTTTCCTTCAGCTTCCGCAGAATCTCGAAACCATCAATTTCTGGCATCACCACATCTAAGAGAATCAGATCAGGCATAAGTTTTTCTAAAATCCGCAATGCTGCCTTGCCATTGGTTGCAGAATATACAGTGTAATCAACTTCCAGCATACTACGCAAAGCTGATATATTCTCCTGCGAGTCATCTACAATTAAGATAATGTCCTTTTGTGATACTTTATTGATCATTGTTTTCCCCTAGCTGATCGTCGAATAACCGTAATGCATCTTCAAAGGCGTATTCATTAACTAAGGTGATGATTTGTTTAATTAGAACGGCATTGCTTTTTTCATTGCTCCAATTTCTGGTCAAGAGGTCTTTTATAAGGATTTCGCAGCGATCAATGCGGGAGGAATTGTAAGCATGTGTTAGGTCAAAAAGTATCTCTCTTAATTCTTTCAGAGAGCTGGGCTTATGGTTTTCGAAAAACTGGTCATCCAAGTGCTCAAGTATTAATTCTCTCATAACATGGCAATTATTGAAAAACGTATTATAGTTCTCTTTGTCATCTTTACTGTCATTTAATAAGCGTTCGAATTCAAGGGATGCTTGATAAATAAAATCAACACCAAGATTACCGGATACACCCTTTATCGAATGGACTTTTCGGCTCAACTGAGCGCGGTTTTCAGGAACAGTAGCATTCTCATAAGTTATTGTGTTTTCGAGAGTTTTTGCAAATTGCAGCAATGCATTGTAATAGTTGTAGCGATTGCCTCCAAAACGTGAAATACCTGATTTTATATCGATTCCTTCAATTTCGGGAAAGACATCGTGATCTACAGGACTAGGCATATTAATCTTCTCATTTAAAGTATTTAATACTTCTTCAGGCAAGTACAGCAAAAGTGCGCTGTAGATTTGGTTAATATCCATGGGCTTGCCAATGTGAGCGTTCATTCCTTCGCGTAAGCAGCGGTTAACCTCTTCCTCCATTACATTGGCTGTCATAGCGATTATAGGTATATTTTTGTAACTCTTGTTGCTGCTCCTAATAATCTTGGTGGCTTCATGGCCGTCCATAATTGGCATCATGATGTCCATGAAAATCAAATGAAATTCTTCTTGTTCCAGCAATATAAGTGCTTCTTGACCATTGTTGGCAATTGTTGGCTCTATGCCAAATACCTCAAGCATTTCTTTTGCTACTTCTTGATTGATTAGATTGTCCTCGCAAAGGAGCACCTTAATTCCGCCGAACTTAAAGTATTCGTTCTCGATCGTGACTTTTCGTTGCATAGAGTTACATAATTTGCTTATAAAAGTTGATGGAACGAAAGGTTTTTCGATGACATCGCTAAAACCGGCTTCATGAATTTCCTGAGTCAGCAATTGCTTCGAATAAGCTGATACCATTAGCAATTTGGAATTGCCGGTGGCTATTTGTCTAAGTTTTTTGGCTACTTCGATACCATTGTCTTCACCTAGTAAATAATCAAGAACGAAAACCCTAAAGGGTCTGCCGGCATCATTGTATGCTTGAGCAGTAGCTAAAACTTCATCGCCGCTGGAAACACATACCGGAGAAATTCCTATGGATTGAAGAAGTTTATCCATGATCTGCAGAGCATATTCATCATCATCTGCAATCAAAACATTATCGAGATCTACTTCGCCCATATCAAAGATTTCTCTCATGGTTTTAGTATTTTTATTATACTTTAGCGGCAGGATGACAGTAGTTTTAGTTCCGATGCCGATTTCGCTCTCAACTGTTATTGAACCTTTCATAAGGTCTACTAATTGTTTGGTAATCGGCATGCCGAGACCAGTGCCGGAGATACTGTTGCGTGTATTCGTATGGAACTGCTCAAATGGAATAAAAAGCTGATTTAACTGTTCTTCAGTCATTCCCAAACCGGAGTCCTGTACAGTAAATATGAGTTCGATTGTATTGTTGATGGGATCATCGGATAAAATGTCAATTTTAAGGATAATGCGACCGATTTCAGTGAACTTCGCTGAGTTATCTAGAATGTTCTTAAGTACTTGCCAAATACGCGTTTTATCACCAATTATAGTAAACGGAATTTCTGAGCATATATCTAAAAGCATTTCTACTTTTTTCTGCTCGATTCTTTCAGCGGCAACCATGAAGGCATTAGAGATAACTTCTTCCAATTCAAAGGGCTCTTCAATAAGATCTAGTTTTTCAGCTTCAATTTTTGAAAAATCAAGAATATCGTTAATTATTGAAAGTAAGTTTCTAGCAGAAGTGTTAATTTTTTTATAACTCTCAGCATTATAAGGATCTTGTTTCCTATGCAGAGCTAATTGTGAGAACCCAATAATTGCGTTCATAGGTGTTCTGATTTCATGGCTCATATTCATTAAAAACAAACTCTTCATTTGATTGGCTTCACGTTCTTTTTGCGCTGCTCGAATGAGTAAGTCTTCTCGCATTTTTTCTGCAGCTAAATCTTGAATAGCCACAACAACACAGTTTATATTGGCATACTCAACGACACTACCCATAATCTGAGAGTAAACACTTTTTCCCTGTGGGGAAGTGAAAATCCATTTCATGGCGATAACTGAATTGGAGGTCACGATTTGATGAACATAGTTGCTGAAAAGAACTTCAGAATTAGCATCATCAGGTTGCTTTTCGGCATAATAATCGGAGACAAAAAGCTCCTGTTGGTCATCCCAAGTCTTGAGACCAAAAAGTTCCAAAAAGAACTGATTGGCATAGAGTATTTTCAGATTGTCTGGATTCGCAACAAATAGCGGAATAGGTATGGTATTAATTAGCTTCTGTAATTCCTCCTGGTTGCGGGCCAGATAGTCTTTTCGTCTTTCACTTTCTTCGATGTCAATACCCCATACTACGGCTGCTTGTCGGCCTTCATAATCTACTGAAGCCAGATTTATATGAAAGCGGTGAAAATCGCCAGTTTTAGTCTTTACTTTTTGGATAGCGCCGAAAACAGCTCCGCTGGAAAGAAGCATTTCATCTAGGAAATCAACTACTTCCTGACCTTCAACTAGTTTGGCGACATCAGATCCTATGGGAACATCAAGGATGTCTTTAAGGTATTGATTAGTTTCGATGACTTTATTGTCAAGAATAAGCATGTAGACTAGAGGGGCACTCTCTAATGTTTTCTCCAAACGCTCTTTGACCTCTTTGATCATCGTATCTCTTTCTAGTAATTCTTCAGCTGTAAACAGGCTTTTTTGTGTTTCAACTAATTTCTTGTTTTGGGTTTTGAGGATATACATGAATATGGTTAAGCCGACTACAATAAGCATGGCGATTATCATTAGCGACAATAATAAATAGAAAGCAGCGGGATTTGCTTCGTGCAAAGCCGGAGCTTTATTAACGATGGTGCTGCCTGCCGGCAAGCTTAATTCTGAGATATCCCATTTTTGTAATTCCTTGTGATCAAATGTCCATATGTTACTGTTATCATAGTTAGACTGAATGGGAAGAGATTCTATAGATGCTCCATTTGCTACGGATAAGGCTAATTCGCCAGCGATTCGGCCTTGCTCCAAACCACTATTGTATTTTCCGCCAATCTGTCCATAACCCAGAGATGTATCCATAAGACCGAAAACAGGGTATTTCGAAGCACTTGCAATTCTAGATTGCACGAAATCGGAAGAAAAAGCATTACCATCAGCATCTACGAAATAGAAGCCGCTTAGAATGACGGTATTAGGGGGCAGTTTTTCAATATCTTCTATTAGGCCGGAGAACAATTTGTTATCATCATTATAAATAATATTTAGGCTCTCTGCGAAAGGCTTTAATTGTTCGGCTATCTGTTTTTTCCAAATTACGCCAGTCCGATAATGATCATTGATAACGAAAAGGTTGGTGGTTTTAGGGAATAATTTCAAAATTGTTTCAACGGTTTCGTAAGCTGATATGTTTTCTTGGACCCCAGTAATTCTGTTCTCCACTCGCCACTGATTATTTTCATCATAGTTTTCAATCCCGCAAAAAACGATAGGTATACCATAGAAAATGCGACTATAATAATTATTGATGAAATTCAAAGCGTTCTCATCAGATACGATTACTACCTCAGGGAGCTGTTTCAAGATGCTGGCGCGCAGGGCTGAATATACAGCCTTGGCTTGGGAGTCATCATCGGAAATACGATTCGAGTTAAGTGAGACTGTATAAATGTCGATATCATCTGTTTGGGAAAATGCTTGTTCAATACCTTCCTTTAGCTGTTTTTCCCACTCCATATCTGCATAATACGAAGAAATGTGCAATATAAAGCGACCATTTTTTTCGAGCTGCTCTTGTCTTACTATTCTGGCGTAAGTTCCGTCAGCTTTCATGTCTGCAATAGTCTTACTAAGTTCAGGTACCAGATACTCATACTTTTTATTAAGATACGAATATGATTTAGCGGTTTCTATAAGCCCAGCTTTTACAATTGTATGTGGAGTTATTAAATCAGTACTTAACGAATTAGACATAACGATTACATCACATTTACCTTCGACTAGTGATTGGATAAGAACGGGTACTGAGGGCTCTTGAGTCAGGGAAGCGACATTATTGGGAAGATGAGATGTAATATAGGGCTTTTGGAAAACAGTGCCGACACGAAGCCCGGCAAAATCAGACCACGTTGATAAACGCAGGGCCTTTTCTTCAAGCGCATAAGCTTCAAATTTTACATCAGTTACAGATTCAGTGACCATAACTAAATTGGGGTATGTTTTTTCAATACCGGCTACTTGGGCAAACAGACCATCTTTTTCGCTGGAATTAGCGGTTTGAATTGCTGAGGTCATTCCCATAGCTTCAAAAGTGCAATCATAGCCCAGACGTTTTAAAGCAGCGTACAAAATTCTATCAACTACAGTAGGTTCGTCAATAGAAATAGAAAAGTTAATGGTTTTTGGCCTTTCTGTTTCTGATGCAAAAATTGGTGGCTGGGAATATAACAAGAAGTTAATTATTAATATGTACAAAAAAATTAGTTTCAGTGTATGCTTCATTAAATCACCTAATATAATAAGTAGAAAAAATTATAAAGTAATATTATCATGATATAAAAGAACAAACAACAATTTCTGACATAATATGCCTTTCGGATGAGAAAAATTAGTCAGAAAGTCTAAATATTTGCTATAGAAAGCAGTATATTATTAAAAAGAATAATGATGGCATGCAAAAGTATAGGAAACGAAAGGAAGCCAATGGATAGATTGGAAAAAGCAAGCCTAATAGCTTTGCATTCAATTAGTGGAATAGGCCAGATCTCTTTGCAAAAGATCAAGTCGGAATTCGGAAGTTTTCGAGCTTGCCTTTTGGCTTCGAGTAATAAGATTAATAGTTCTGCTTTGACAACAGCAGTTCGAGATGGTATTAATAGTAAAAGAGACGTCGATCTTAACAAAATCATTACAGATTTCGAAAGCTCTGGCTCTGAGATGATAACTCAAGATGAAGAAGCTTTTCCGCAATTATTAAAGCATATAAACCCGGCTCCATACATTTTTTATTATCGTGGTCGAATAGAATTAGCATCAAGTCTTGGAATAGCCATTGTCGGATCAAGAAAGGCTTCTAATTATGGAAAGATGGTGGCGCGCAAATTAGGGTCGGAACTAGCGATTAATGGTGTTACGGTCATTAGTGGCTTAGCTCGCGGCATAGATACCGAGGCTCATCTAGGCGCTTTATCGGTTGAAGGAAAAACGATTGCTGTACTGGGAAGCGGATTAGATATTGTCTATCCGCGTGAAAACCGAAATGTTCTCAAGCAGATTGGGGATACCGGCTTAATAATCAGCGAATTTCCATTAGGGTTTCCACCTGAAAGCAGGAACTTTCCACAGCGTAATCGAATAATAGCAGGGCTAAGTAAAGGAGTTGTAGTAGTAGAGGCGGAAATCAAGAGTGGAGCTTTAATTACAGTTGACTATGCTCTAGAACAGGGCAAAGATGTATTTGCTGTTCCAGGACCGATTACAAGCTCTACCAGCAGAGGAACAAATAATCTGCTTAAACAAGGGGCAAAAGTAACTACAGAGGTTGAGGATATACTTGAAGACCTATTTTTTGTGCCGGAAGTAAAGAATAGAACCTTTTCTCAACCAGAAATTGATCTTTCTCCAGCGGAAAAGACAATTCTAGATTTTTTAGATTTCAATCCGATACATATGGAAAAGCTATTATTACTTTCAGGCTTAAATGTAGGTGAACTAAGTAAGATACTATTGAAATTAGAATTTAGTGGTTTACTAGTTACTTTGCCAGGGAATTATTATGTGAGATCTAATTTCTAATAAAGAACAAGAGGTGATTTTCTTGTCAGAGACTACTCTAGTTATTGTTGAGTCGGCTGCAAAAGCGCGGACCATAAGTAAATTTCTAGGCAGATCTTACAAGGTTAAAGCATCGGTAGGACATATAAAGGACCTGCCAAAAAGCAAATTGGGCATTGATGTTGAAGCTAATTTTGAGCCGCAATATATAACCATAAGAGGAAAAGGGGATCTTCTTAAAGAGATTAAAGAGGAGTCCAATAAAGCGGGACGTGTATTACTCGCTACTGACCCCGACCGCGAGGGAGAAGCGATCGCATGGCACCTGAGAAATGCCATGCGCATATCTGAAAACAGCAAATGCCGAATTGAGTTTCATGAAATAACCAAAGAAGCCTTAAAATCTGCCATCAAAAATGCTCGCACGATTGATAATGATAGAGTTGATGCACAGCAAGCACGCCGGGTATTGGATAGATTAGTTGGTTATAATCTTAGTCCATTACTTTGGAGCAAAGTCCGCAAGGGCTTAAGTGCAGGCAGAGTACAATCAGTTGCAGTACGTCTTATTGTTGAACGTGAAGAGGAAATTAACAACTTTATTCCCGAAGAGTATTGGACACTCGAAATAACTGTTAGCAATAAAGGGAAAAAGAGTTTTACTGCTCGCTTAGTCAGTATTGGTAAAACGAAAGCAGATATAAGTAATGAAGCTGATATGCAAGCAATATGTGCAAATATTACTAAAGCAAAATTTGAAGTAACAGCAGTTGAACGCAAAGAAAAAAGGAAAAAAGCCAGCCCGCCTTTTATAACCAGCACCTTACAGCAAGAGGCTTCGAAAAGATTGAACTTTTTTTCCAAGCGAACCATGAAAGTAGCACAAGAATTGTACGAAGGCTTGCCCTTAGGCAAAGAAGGAACCGTAGGATTAATAACTTACTTACGAACCGACTCGACAAGAGTAGCAGCCTCAGCCCAAGAAGAGGCAGCAGCTTTCATTAAATCAATTTATGGCGATAAATACCTGCCGCCCACACCTAATGAGTATAAAAGCAGAAAATCTGCTCAAGATGCCCATGAAGCTATTAGGCCAACTGCAGTTGCCAGAACACCTGATAGTATAAAAGAATTTTTGAGCAGAGACCAGTTCCGGCTTTACAAGCTTATATGGGAACGTTTCGTATCTTCACAGATGGTCGCGGCAGTGTTTGATACATTATCAGTAGAAATCAAAGCCGGAGACTATGGTTTTAGAGCAACTTCGTCACAACTTAGTTTTCCTGGATACAAGATAATCTATAGTGATATGGAAGACGAAGAAGCGAAAAATCCAATACCGGATTTAAAGGCTGGAGAGAAACTTAATTTAGTAGACTCGAATCCGGAGCAGCATTTCACACAGCCACCCCCGCGTTTCACTGAGGCAAGCTTAGTAAAGATGCTGGAAGAGCGTGATATCGGACGGCCGAGCACTTATGCTCCAATAATTGATACCATCCTCAAAAGATATTATGTTGAGCGCAAAAACAAGCAATTTTCGCCCACAGAGCTGGGAATAATTGTTGTCGATCTGCTAAGGCAGCATTTTCCGCATATTATGGACATAGAATTCACTGCAAAGATGGAAAAAGACTTAGACCGCATTGAAGATGGAGATTTGGCTTGGAAAAAAGTAATCGGGGATTTTTATGAACCATTTGCGGCTGAATTGGAAAAGGCGAACAGCCTAATCGAAAAAATTCAGATTGCAGACGAGGAAGCCGGCAAGGACTGTCAGGTTTGTGGAAAACCTTTGCTCATAAAGTATGGAAGGTTTGGTAAGTTTTTGGCTTGCTCAGGTTTTCCTGAATGTCGTCATACCGAATCGCTTAATGAAGAATTGGGCATAAAGTGTCCTCGATGTGAGGGAAGCATTATTGCGCTTAAGAGCAAAAAAGGCAGAAAGTTTTTTGGGTGCAACCGTTTTCCGGATTGTGATTTCCGCTCATGGAATAAACCAACCGGTAAGCTTTGCCCGGAATGTAACGATGTTTTAGTGGAAAAGTATAATCGCAAAAAAACTATTGAGATTCACTGTCAAAATAGTTCATGCTCATACAAAGAGATAGTTGAAAGTGATGAATAATAGTAATTATATAAATGTTTTTGGCGGGGGGTTAGCTGGTTGTGAAGCAGCTAATACCATCGCCAAATTCGGGATAAAAGTTAAACTGTGGGAAATGCGGCCGGGGAGGAGTACGCCTGTTCATCAAAGCTCTAATCTAGCCGAACTAGTTTGCAGTAATTCCCTGAAATCTGAACTTGGGGATACCGCCCAAGGTCTACTTAAACAGGAAATGGAAATCTTAGGCTCACTTTTGCTGGAATGTGCGCGGATGACAAGAGTACCTGCCAGCGCTGCTTTAGCTGTAGACCG
This sequence comes from Syntrophomonadaceae bacterium, assembly GCA_031553935.1. Classification (GTDB taxonomy): domain Bacteria; phylum Bacillota; class Syntrophomonadia; order Syntrophomonadales; family Syntrophomonadaceae; genus JAISDD01. Next base: position 44,624 of record JAVBKS010000001.1, on the reverse strand, counting down.
GGAACTTTTTGCGCAGATGGTTACGGAACGAATTTGCGAAAACCCCTTAATAGAAGTTATAAGAGACGAAATCAATTTTATCCCGGAAAAAGAAATATCAATTATTGCAACCGGTCCTTTGACTTCAGAATCTATGAGCTTGGCTTTACAAAACTTAACCGGCAGTGAAAATCTATTTTTCTACGATGCCATAGCCCCCAGCATAACCGCCCATAGCCTAAACTATGACAAAGTTTTCAGAGCCGCTCGTTATGATAAGGGAGAGGCTGATTACCTAAACTGTCCTTTCACATTTGAAGAGTACAATGAATTTTATGAAAACCTAATAGCTGCCGATTTCATGCAAGGCCATGAAATAGACAAAAAACTCTATTTTCAATCATGCCAGCCCATTGAAGTAATTGCTAAAAGTGGAGTTGATACCTTGCGGTTTGGGCCTATGAGGCCGGTTGGTCTTAAGCCCCCTAATGCTGAGCAGCTGCCTTATGCAGTAGTTCAATTGAGGCAGGAAGACAAAAATGGACAAGTATTCGGTTTAGTAGGATTCCAGACCAGAATGCGCTGGGGAGACCAAGATCGAGTTTTGCGTTTAATCCCCGGTTTAGAACATGCCGAGTTTGTTCGTTATGGATCAATGCATAGAAATACATTCGTCAATAGTCCTATTCTTTTGAAACCAACTCTACAATTAAAAATGAAAGATAATATCTTTCTCGCGGGCCAAATAACAGGAGTTGAAGGTTATATGGAATCTGCAGCCAGCGGTATAGTCGCAGGCATTAATGCAGCTAAACTGTTTAGGGGAGAAAACTTAGCCATTCTGCCTAATGAGACTATGGTTGGAGCTTTGCTTAATTTTATATGCACTTCAGATAAGAGTGTCTTTCAGCCGATGAATGCCAATTTCGGTCTGATGCTGCCACTTCCAGCTCGGATAAAAGGGAAAAAGATGCGTTACGAAAAATATGCAGAGAGGGCAATAAAAAATATGAGTGAATTTTCAGAATTGTTGTAATTACGGTTGAAAATAGTACTAGAGTATGATAAATTTTTATATATTAAAAAAACAAGGTCTTATGATGCTTTATACGCGAATTGAAAACTTTTTGGAACACTTGCGAATAGAAAAGAGTTCTTCAAATCTAACCTTGATTAATTATAAAACTGATTTGAGTCAGTTTTTTGCTTTTTTAGCCCAAAAATTAGCAGTTGAGATTGAAGAGATTAATGAAGGACATATTAACCATAGTATTGTCCGCGAATACATGATGGATTTGCAACTAAAGGGGATGAGCAGAGCAACTATTGCTAGAAAGCTTGCTTCATTGCGGACTTTTATCAAGTATTTGTGCCGAGAAGGAATAATGAGAGAAAACCCCATACTTGCTGTATCAAGTCCGAAGAAAGAAAACAAACTGCCGCGCTTTCTATACTTCGATGAAATAAATCAAATGATTGATCTTCCTGACACCAAAACAACCGTGGGCAAAAGAGATAAGGCTATCATCGAATTACTGTACTCATCAGGACTAAGAGTCAGCGAATTAGTTGCTATTAATCTATCTGATATTGATTATCAAAGTAATCTATTGCTGGTAAAAGGCAAGGGTGACAAAGAGCGCATAGTTCCAGTCGGAAATATGGCAGTTTCAAGCATAAAGAATTATATCGGCGAAGGCAGACCATATCAAATTAAGAAAAATGGACCAAGGGAAGAAGCTTTGTTTTTAAGCCGTTTAGGAAAAAGACTGAGTGTCAGGAGCATTCATAATATTATCGGGAAATACATAGAGCAGATGGCAATTAATCAAAAAGTAAGCCCACATACTTTGCGCCATACATTTGCTACCCATTTGCTTAGTCGTGGGGCGGATTTGAGGTCAGTGCAAGAATTATTGGGACATGTAAAATTGTCGACAACTCAAATCTATACACATTTAAGCAATATAGAGATCAAAAAAATTCATTCTCAAAATCATCCGCGGAGGTAAGCCATGTTTGAGGCGACGACAATAGTTGGAGTTAAAAAAGGTTCACAGGTTGCAATTGCAGGGGATGGACAAGTAACTTTTGGACAGAATACTGTCATAAAAAGCAATGCCAAAAAAATCAGAAGAATGTATGAAGGCAATGTTATTGCTGGTTTCGCCGGTTCTGTGGCTGATGCATTTACTCTATTTTCGAAATTTGAAGAACAGCTCAAAAAAACGAGCGGAAATTTAACCCGCGCAGCTGTTGAATTGGCAAAAGAATGGCGTTCCGATCGAATTTTACGCAAACTGGAAGCCCTGCTTTTAGTAGCAGATCGCGATTCAATGTTTATAATTTCTGGAAACGGTGATTTAATCGATGTCGAAGACGGCGTTACTGCAATCGGGTCAGGTGGATCATATGCATTAGCTTCTGCTCGCTCTTTAGCGAGATTTACGGAAATGTCGGCGCATGATATCGCCTATGAGTCATTAAAAATTGCTTCTGAAATTTGTATTTATACAAATGATAGCATCAGTATAGAAGTAATTGGTTAGGTCTGTAAGGAGGAAAGGTATTGCTGAGTTTAACTCCAAGAGAAATAATAGAGCAATTGGATAAATATATAATCGGTCAAGCTTCAGCCAAAAAAGCTGTTGCTATAGCACTTCGCAACCGCTATAGAAGGAAATTATTAGGCGCCGAATTAAGGGAAGAGGTTTTCCCTAAAAACATTATTATGATTGGGGCAACCGGGGTAGGTAAAACTGAGATCGCCAGAAGACTTGCACGTTTAGTAAATGCTCCTTTCATTAAAGTTGAAGCCAGTAAGTTTACTGAAGTTGGTTATGTAGGCAGAGATGTGGACTCGATGATTAGGGAGCTATTGGAAACGGCAATTCGCTCGATTAAAAAAGAGAAGATGGCGAGTGTAGAAGAGATGAGCTTAAAGCTAGCGGAAGAAAAGATTGTCGATTGCTTTATGCCTAATACCGGAAGTTCGAATAGGACTGCAAAAAATCCATTAGAATTTCTCTTCGGGCAGGGCTTAAATCATGATGAGCATGAGGAAGAGCCTGACAAAGGTCATAGACAGGCTCAAAGAGAGATATTGGTGAACAAGCTCAAACGATATGAGCTAGAGGACGAAATAATAGAAATTGAGTATGAAACCAAGAATCAACCCTTCTTAGAAATAATATCTGCATCAGGAATGGAAGACATGGGGGCAAATGTCCAGGATTTGCTAGGCAATATGATGCCCAAAAAGAAAAAGAAAAGAAAAGTGACAGTTGCCGAGGCTAGAAAGATTCTAGCAGCTGAAGAAGGACAGCGCCTCATCGACATGGATGAGGTTCATATGGAAGCTGTTAAGCGGGTCGAGGAAGATGGAATAATTTTTCTTGACGAAATTGACAAAATTGCAGGCAGAGAAGCTTCATATGGCCCGGATGTATCGCGTGGAGGAGTGCAAAGAGACATACTGCCGATTGTTGAAGGTTCCACAGTCACAACAAAGTACGGCCCAGTAAAAACCGATCACATTTTATTTATTGCAGCTGGAGCCTTTCATGTTAATAAGCCTTCGGATCTTATTCCGGAATTACAAGGTCGTTTTCCCATACGGGTTGAGTTGGAGTCACTGACTAAGCAAGATATCAAACGGATTTTGACTGAGCCTCATAATTCGCTAGTTAAACAATATACAGCTTTATTAGAAACAGAAAAAATTAGAATAGTGTTTACAGAGGATGCACTGGATTTTATTGCGGAAATGGTCTATACAGTAAACGCCAGGACTGAAAATATCGGTGCTCGGAGGCTGCACACCATCATGGAAAAAGTTCTTGAAGATTTGCTTTTTGAAGCTCCAGACATGGAAAGTCAGGAATTAACAATTGATAAAGACTATGTTGGGAGTCGGCTCGAGAAAATTGTAGCTGATGAAGAACTGAGCAGGTATATATTGTAAGGGGGAAAGGGAATGAAAAAAAAGCTTTTAGAAAAATCGCGGGGTATAAATAGAATTTTGCAAAAAATCAATGGTAACCCTGTAGATTTTTTTGAAATGGCTGAAGTACTTGCAGCTAACCTCAAAAGCAGTGTTTTCATAGTGGGTCGCAGAGGCCAATTAAACGGATATGCCTTTTACGAAAACATCGAGTGTAATGAAATAGAAGAAATAAAAAACCATGCGGAGAGGTTTCCTGAAAGCTTTAATCGTGATTTAACCGGCGTAAATGAAACCAGGATTAATGTGAAATTAGAAGACGGCCGACACTGCATATTCAATTCTAATAATGTACCCTGCAGCTGCAGTCATCGTCTGTGGGCGGTAACACCTATTTTTGGAGGAGCCCGGCGGATCGGAACCCTTATCCTGATGAGGGAAAATGAGGAATTCGATGAAGAAGACATCGTGTTAGCTGAGTACGGAGCAATAGTGGTCGCCAATGAAATTATGAGGATGAGGACAGAAAGAATAGAAGATGAAGCCCGCAAGAAGGCATCGGTGCAAATCGCAGTTGCTACCCTGTCTTATTCGGAAAGGGATGCCATAGAACATATAATGAAAGAACTAAATGGAACCGAAGGATTATTAGTAGCCAGCAGAATCGCAGACAAAGTAGGAATCACGAGATCAGTAATTGTCAGTGCCTTGCGCAAATTCGAGAGTGCAGGAGTTATCGAATCCAGGTCTTTAGGGATGAAAGGTACATATATTAAGGTGCTAAATGAATTTTTGTTTGATGAATTAATGAACTGAGTTTAGCTATATTTTTTTATTTTTATCAGCTTGTGTTTTAAGGAAACTAAACCCACAACTTTCTGATTGCTAAGCAGAAGGTTGTGGGTTCGTTATTACTTTTTGATATTTTACTAAATTTACGGCAGATTGTTCAAAAGCCTTCAGGTTGCTATATTATTGGCATATTAATTGCCGCATAGTTTGAGCTGGGTATTCCGCCGATCAAGACTGAACCATTGACATTTACTTGAACCAGCGTTTGTGCCATGGGCTCAAAATTGGGAGGAGTAGTCTCTTGAAGCAAGTAATTGCCGCTAGGTATATTGTTAAAGGTTACTGTTCCGTTGATATTAGAGGTTGCTTGGGCAACAGTTGCTCCAGTGATAATTGAAACCAGCCTAAAGACGACATTGCTTAATGGGTTGCCGCTAGATGTAAGTTTAAGGAATGACAAGCTGCGATTAAAATCTATCGGGTTATCTACAAAGACACCACCATTAAAATTAGCACTAGGCTGACCCGCTACGGTGACATTTCCGCTAGTGTCTACAACAACAGGAACAATAACTGAAGACGGATTATATCCACTCGGTGCACTTATTTCTCTTAGGCTGAAACTTCCGCTATTGATTCCGCTAAAAGTTACAACTCCATTAGTGTTGGAAGTTGCTGTTGCAATCGGATTATTATTAAGCTCAAGCCCAAAAACTGCTCCGCTCAAAGTATTGCCAAATTGGTCGGTTTTCACGAAACTGAAAGTACGGGTAGAATTTTGGGGCATATTAGTAAGAATAAAAGGTTGATCGATGGTAACAACCCGGCCTTCTAGTATAACGCTGCCATCTTCAAGTACTAAAGTTTGAACCGCTCTTGTAATTGGAGTGTAGCCGCTTGGTGCTTGAATTTCCCTCAAAGTATAGGCCCCGGTGGGCAGATCGTCAAAAAGTGCATTGCCAGATGAATCACTGGTGGCTTGGATTGTTGAGCCGCTTGTGTTATTAGTGAGTTGGAAAATAGCACCGGGTAAACCTAGCGAGCCACTTTCATTAACTTTGTTAATAACAAATGAAGAACTAAAATTTGACGATTGATTATTCTGAATGAATGCCGAAAATTCGCGAGCTGAAAGACCATTAATAGTTACAGCACCAGAAGCATTTACAATTACATCAAACGTACTGTTTGAAAGCTGAAAACCAGGAGCGGCTTGAGTTTCAAGCAAAACATAGTCCCCAGGAGCAATGCCGTTAAATGTAACAATACCAAGGCTACTTGAAGTAGCTGTTAATACCGGGCTGCCATTCACAGTTAATGCAAATACGGCACCGCTAACAGGGTTGCCAATCTGATCTTGTTTTAAGAAACTTAATTGAGAACTGCTGTCTGTAGGTAAGTTAACTACCACTATGGGGCTATTATTAACAACAACATTATTAACTAATACAGATCCTCCGGATGTTACGGTAACATTGTAACTGATTGGTGAACTGTTATGGCCTGGAGGAGCTTGGGTTTCGGTCAAAATGTATGAACCTGCCGGAATATTAACGAAACTCGCAAAGCCATTAATATCGGACGTGGCATTAATTATCGCGCCGCTAGTTTGATTGGTTAGGCTAAGGACGGCATTGGGCAAAGTGTTGCCGGCAGGATCTGTAACTAGTATAGTCAAGGAACTGGTGGTAATGGGGAAATCTATAAAGTTATAGTCTTCGAAAAGCTGTGATGGAATGCCATCGACGGTTACCCCTCCAAGATCATCAACAACTATTTCAAAAGTAAGTCCCGTGATTTGGAAGCCAGGCGGTGGAGTTATTTCCTCTAAACTATAAGTTCCGGGGACTAAGCCGGAGAACGATACATTACCAAATGTATCACTGGTTGCAGTGAAAACATTGCTTCCGTTTGCGCGCAGGGCAAAAACCGCGCCGCTCAGCGGATTGCCATTAATATCTGTTTTTTGAAAAACGAGATTACTGGTTAATAGAGGCAAATTGATAACTATTAGAGGGAGAGTTGGTGTTATAAGGATTCCGTTGACAGTTACTTCACCGCTATCGCTGACTACCACATTATATACAGTCGTATGAAGCTGGAAACCAGGTGGAGACTGTACCATGACTAATGTATAAGTGCCCGGGGGCAAATCGGAGAACAATATTTCCGATATTGCGTTGGTTGTCAAAAATATACTATTTCCAGTAGAATTATTGGTTAGTCGATAAACGGCGCCAGCCAGCAAGTTGCCAGAAGTATCGACATTTCTTATGAACAGATCTCCAGTCAAGGCAATAGGGGTATTTGTAATGATGAAAGGATTACTAGGCGTAACGATTACTCCATTAATGGTGACACTGCCGCTTGAAGAAACCACAACTTGGAAATTAGTAATAATAGGCTCATGACCTGGAGGAGCTTGAATTTCAGTTAAAATGTAGGCTCCTGGAGGTAAATTGGCAAACACTAAGTCAGCTTCAAGAGTCGAGGTTAGGGTTATACTATTGCCAGTATCAACATTTGTCAGGACAAAAACTGCCCCAGGTAATCGATTCCCTTGCAGATCGGTCTTGCGCAGCACTAAATTGCCGTTAATAAGCAAGGGGACATTGGTTACTAATAGGGGATTGATTGGAGTTACACTGACTCCATTTGCAAGTACACTGCCATTATTGCTGACGCTAATTGGAAGACTAATGCTTGGCAGCTGGAATCCTGGCGGGGCTTGAGTTTCAGTTAGAGTATAATTCCCCGGAGCAAGATTAGAAAATACCAGGTTAGCCTGCTGATTCGAAGTTAAGGAAACACTGTTTCCATTGGCGATGTTAGTCAGCCTAAAGACGGCACCAGCTAAACGATTTCCCTGTGCATCAGTCTTCATTATGTGTAAATTTCCATTTATCAGTGATGGAGTATTGCGAACTATCAAAGGATTTGCAAGGGAAACTGTGTTGCCATTGGCAGTGACATTGCCGTTTTGGTTTACTTGAATAGGAACAATAGTTGTATTGGGCTGGAAACCTACGGGAGGTTGAATTTCAGCCAAGGAATAAGATCCAGGACGAAGATTTTCAAAGATTAAATCGGTAATTGAGTTACTGGTTTGTAGCACTGAAGTATTATCATTATTATTAGTCAGGCGAAAAACCGCGCCGGTCAAACGATTGCCTTGCAGATCGGTTTTTTGTAAAGCAAATTGACCGGTAACTAGATTATTGGTATTCACAAATGTTAGGCCACTATGATTACATACCCGCCTGCCGTTGATAAATACCTCCCCGCGGGCATTAATATTTACCCGGGCAGTAACACTTGAAGCTGTAAATCCACTAGGTGCGCTTCTCTCATAGAGAGTGTAGCATCCAAAAGTTAAACATTTAAAGCATACCATGCCAGCTGCATCAGACGTTGCGGCAAACATATCGATACCGCAAGAGTCACGCAAGGCAAATACTGCCCCGGGTAAGGGATTGTTGTTATTGTCGATCTTACGAAAACTAAAAGTGCGACCAGATTGACAATCACATGAACATCTATTCGAAAATGAACATGAAAACATCACTAAACCTCCTTCTCCACTTATGTCCAATTATATGCAGATGAGACTAGAAAGGTTATCGATTATCTATTAAATGAATAGAAAAACAATTTAACATTATACATCCCAAATTTTGACATCACTATTTTCAAATATGGGACCCATGAAAATCAGGTCCTAAAAAAAATTTTACAAATAAAATACTATACAAATGCGATTTTATGTATAATATATAGGAAGGTCCTGCAACTAATTCAGAAAATTATATCTGGCAATCAAAAGTATTTGATTTAAAATATCATGTAGAAAAATAAATTATTAACGAAAATAGTAATAGACTACCAAAAAAAATGCCGATTTTTCATAAGAGGTGAATACATGCTAGAAAAAATATTTTCGACACCGACTCAAAAAATGCTTAATTTCGGGATGGACCTTGCTAGTGTGCGCAACGAGATTATTGCAGATAACATTGCGAATGCGGAAACGCCGGGATTTAAACGACACGAGGTTAGCTTCGAAGAAAAATTCAGGGAAGTCCTAGAAAATAAAACAAATCACATGAAACTGGATGCGAGGAACGCTAGACATATGCAAATAGGCGAAGAAGATGGGCAAAACGTTCTTCAACCAGAACTTAGGACTATATATGCCACATCAGCAAGAAACGATGGAAACAATGTCGACATCGATGTTGAAATGGCAAACAGTTCTAAGAATAGCATGTATTTCGAGGCAATGAACCGCGGGATAACCAATGAATTCAGATTACTGAGATTAGCTATCAGTGGAAGGGGGTAAATGATTGGGTTTCTTAAATAGTTTCGACATTAGTGCTTCAGGTCTTACCGCCCAGCATCTTAGAATGGATACGATATCTAGTAATTTAGCGAATGCAGAAAGTACTCGGGTCGCAAATGGAAATGGTCCATACAGACGTCAGGTGGTTGTTTTTGAAGCCAAGAGAGCAGTTACGAGAAATAGTGATTTTGCTAATATTCTGCAAAAACAGCAAGGAGTCTATAAACCCGCTGGGGTAAGGGTTAAAGAGATTCGGGCATTAACCGAAGAACAAGCTCCATACCGGAAAGTATATGATCCAGGACATCCGGATGCTGACCAAGATGGATACGTGAATTATCCAAATGTGAATGTAGTTGAAGAGATGACAAATATGATCTCTGCAACCAGAGCATATGAAGCTAATGCTAAAATAATAGAAGCGAGTAGGGGAATGGCGCTAAGCGCATTAGGAATTGGGAAATAGGGGGAAGGAAAGTTGAAAGCAAGTGCGTTGCATATTTATGGTGGAGGAAATCCAATAAGCAAGACTATTCCATTCGACTCAGCAGAGTCAAATGCTCCTGAAATGAACTTTGGTCAATACCTAAATAATGCTCTGCAAAAAGTTACCGATTTGCAAAAACAGGCCTCGGATGGTGCGCTGCAGGTTGCTACAGGCGGAGACGTTTATTTGCATAATATGATGCTTTCGTATGAGAAAGCAAATATTGCTATGCAGTTAACGGTGGAGGTTCGAAACAAAGTTGTTGAAGCTTATCAAGAGATAATGCGGATGCAAATGTAATGAATATTGAGGAGTAAAAGATGGAGTCTTTTTTGGATAATCTCAAACAAAAGACATCTAAACTGCCTGAATACTGGGCTAGGTTGGGTTTGAATCAAAAAGTGCTTTTTGGGGGAGCAGTGCTTTTAATAGTTGTTATTATTGCTGCTCTGTTAACTGCTGACAGCAAATCTTATGAAGTTTTGTATTCTGAATTGGATTCTAAGTCGGCAGCCCAGGTTTTGGAAAAGCTGGAGGAATACAAAGTCGATTATGAACTAGAAAACAATGGAGCCACAATTTTGGTGCCGGCTGCAAGCAAAAATGTTACTAGGCTAAGGCTGGCAGGAGAAAATATTCCTCAAAGTGAGAATGGGTTTGAACTTTTTCAAGAAACCAATTTTGGAGAGACCCAAACCGATAAACAAGTAAAGTATCAAATGGCCCTACAAGGCGAGTTGGCACGTACAATCCAAGGTTTAGAAAAAATTAAAGCCGCGAAAGTTAATCTGGTTTTACCAGAGGATTCGCTGTTTATTAAGAATCAAGAAACTCCAAAAGCTTCAGTAGTAGTAAATACCAAAGACGATGTAAAACTGACGCCAAATGAAGTTCAATCGATAATAAATCTGGTGGCAAATAGTGTTAGGAATCTAGAAAAAGAAAATGTTGTAATAGTAGATCAAAATGGTACGCTGCTATCTGATGAACTATCTTTGGAGAATATTAATAATATTCATAATTCTGAACTGCTAAGATTGCAGCAGCTAATGAAAAAAGATTTCGAAAAAGAGAAACAGAATGCCATTCAATTAATGTTAGATAAAACCCTGGGTAAAGATAATGCAGTTGTATTGGTTAGTGCTGAATTGAACTTCGATGATAAAGAAGAAAAATCAGAGAGGTATTTTCATGATGAGGGCGGACCTCATGTGCGCTCAGAGCAGGTTGAAAAAGAATCCAGCACCCAAACCACAACCAATACTCTCGGGATCCCTGGAACTGACACGAATATTCCGCAATATGCCGAGGTTAATAATGAAGGCAATTTAAGCGGAACTTCAGATATGAGTAAACGGACCTCGAATTATGAAATCAGCAAGACAGAAACCACAACTAAGTATGCCATCGGGGAAGTAAACTACGACTACTTAACAGTAACCGTTCTGGTTAATAATGCAGCCACTAAATTGGCGAATATCGGGAATAACGAACAAGAAAAGATCGAAAAAATAAGAGGAGTCGTAGCGGCTGCCTGTGGTTTGCGTGAAAATCGGCCGAACGAAAATGTAAGGTTAGAGGATAATATTTCGGTAGCATTTATCGATTTCATACCGGATGCTGAGCCGAGTGTTGCTATTCCGACTATGATAACGATGCTAAAAGATAATCCTTTTATCCCAATTGCTATTATTATCCTGGCGCTTTTAGTAATATATCTAATATGGAGACTGCGTAAGCAAGCTGCAGAGCGTGAAATGGAAATCATGGAAAATGCCGAAGCTGAAGGATCGATTGAGGCAATTATAGAAGACGAACTCAGTCTTGAGGAACTGTATGAGATGAACCTGACACCAGAAGAACGTGAAAACCAGCGTATTAAACAGGAAATCGAGAAATTAATCGAAAGTAATCCTGAAAATGCTGCTAATGTAATTAAGACTTGGTTAATGGAGGAGCAGAGATGAGCACAGTAACACCAGTCGATAGCAGGCCCCTTACTGGGAAGCAAAAGGCTGCAAATTTTTTAATCTCTCAGGGCCCGGAGAAGTCTTCGAAAATTTTGAAGTTTCTCGATGAGGACCAAGTTGAACAATTAACATTAGAAATTGCTAATGTTCGCAGTGTGCCTAGTGAACGAATTGATCAATTGAACCGTGAGTTTTTTGAAATGTGCTTGGCCAACCAGTATATTGGTCAAGGTGGAATAAACTATGCTAAAGAGTTATTGGAAAATGCTTATGGCTCAGAGAAAACAATGGAAATTTTATCGAGAATTTCAGCATCGCTGCAAGTAAGACCATTTGATTTTATGAAAAAAACCGATGCTTCGCAATTGATGAATTTCTTGCAAACTGAGCATTCGCAAACCATTGCATTGGTATTAGCATATCTAGAGCCGGAAAGAGCTTCAATGGTATTGGCTTCGCTGGCTCCGGAAAGGCAAGCAGATGTAGCCAAAAGGATAGCGATGATGGATACAACCTCGCCGGAAATCATCCGTGAAGTAGAAAAAGTTTTAGAGAGAAATCTCTCATCGCTGGGACCGCAGGAGATTTCGAATGCCGGTGGAGTTAAGACTGTTGTTGAAATCATTAACCGTGTGGATAGGTCAACCGAAAAGTCAATTTTAGAAGCCTTAGAAATCCAAGATCCCAAGCTTTCAGAGGAAATCAAAAAGCTTATGTTTGTATTCGAAGATGTAGTATTCATTGATGACCGCTCGGTACAGAGAGTATTAAGAGAAGTCGAATCCCAAGACCTAGCCATGGCTTTAAAAGGCGCAAGCTTGGAGTTATCGACCAAAATCTACACGAATATGTCAAGCAGGGCTTCGGAAATGCTCAAAGAGGATATTGAGTTTATGGGTCCGGTTCGCTTAAGGGATGTAGAAGATGCCCAGCAGAGAATTGTGAATATTATCCGTCGTCTTGAAGAAAGTGGTGAAATTGTCGTTGCTCGCGGTGGTGGTGGAGGAGATGAAATAGTTGTCTAGAATCATTAACCGACAATTCGTTAATAACATCGCTGTGACCAAAGTATTAGAATTTGTCTATGATGACTCAGCAGTAAGCGGTGCTTTAGCTGCAGGAATCAGCGAGCAAGCAAACGATGAACTAATCGAACCGGAGAATGACAACACTTGCGACGAGCAGTTAATTGAAGAAGCTTATGATTTTCAAGCTGTGATTGAAGAAACAGAAAACATGGTAAAAGAACTCCTGGCTCAAGCAAGGAGTGAGGCCTTAAATATTTTAGAACAAGCAAAGACTGAAGCTTATGAACTAATAGAAATTGCCAAGCAAGAGTCGGAAAACATAAAAACAAGTGCGCAGAACGAGGGTTATGAGCAAGGTTTGAAATCTGCTCAGGAAGAAATTGAAGCCGATCGCCAGTTGACGATCGAGCAGTGTGCAGAAACACTTGCAGAAGCAAAACGAGATAAGATTAAAATCTTAGATTCAGCTGTAGCTGATATGGCTAGACTCGCGATGATGATTGCAAAAAAGATTCTGGCAACAGAAATAATAACTAATCCAAATATCATTGTAAATGTAATTAGGGAAGCGGTTGGATACTTAGACAAACCCAATAATATTCAGATTTATCTCAACCAAGAGGACATGGACAAAATCACTACGCAATTGCTATCAGAAGTATTAGGAGACATAGGAGTCAGAACTTCGGAAATAGACCTCTATGCTGATAAAAGGATAATTCCTGGTGGTTGTAATGTTGAAAGTGATGTGGGTTCAATTGATGCTCAGCTAGAAACCAGAATTAATAATGTTGAAAAGACAGTTTGGGAAGTAGCTACAGATGAATATACCGAGAACGCTTGATCTAAGTAAATATATAAATGCAATCGAAAAGGTGCAGACCTGTCAGCTGAAAGGGATAATATCCCAGGTTATTGGTTTAACCATGGAAGCTACCGGACCTCGGCTAAGCTTAGGAGAACTATGCTATATTAAGACTAATTCAGCTGATCGACAACTAGTTCCTTCTGAAGTCGTTGGCTTCAAGAACAATAGGATCTTGCTAATGCCACTAGGAGAACTTGAAGGAATTGGCCCGGGAAGTGAGTTGATAGCGACCGGCAGTTCAATGCGAGTAAAAGTTGGAATGGAACTTCGCGGCCGAGTTCTTGATGGTTTAGGTGAACCGATCGATAATAAAGGTCGTATTAATTCGGAGATGTTCTATCCAGTTATGAATCAGCCTCCGAATCCATTGACAAGGAAAAGGATCTCCCAAGTATTACCTGTAGGAGTCAGAGCAATTGATGGTTTGACTACTATTGGCGGCGGGCAAAGAATGGGTTTTTTTGCCGGTAGTGGAGTAGGCAAGAGTACTTTAATCGGAATGATTGCTCGCAATACCAGTGCCGATATTAATGTTATTGCACTTATTGGAGAAAGAGGGCGCGAAGTGCGCGAGTTTTTAGAAAGAGATCTTGGTGAGATAGGATTAAAAAAATCAGTAGTAATAGTAGCTACTTCTGATCAACCGGCATTAGTAAGGCTAAAAGGGGCTTTCGTAGCCACAAGTATTGCTGAATACTTCCGAGATCAGGGCTTAGATGTGCTATTCTTGATGGATTCCTTGACCAGATTTGCACTGGCGCAGCGAGAAATAGGTCTTGCAATTGGCGAACCGCCAACAACTAGAGGTTTTACTCCTTCAGTTTTTGCCCTGTTACCCAAATTGCTGGAGAGAGCAGGCACTGCCGAAAAGGGTAGCATCACCGGTTTGTATGCTGTTTTAGTTGAAGGTGACGATATGAATGAGCCAATCACTGATGCAGTTAGAGGCATTGTCGATGGCCATATAGTTTTAAGCAGGAAACTGGCAACTAGAAATATTTTTCCGGCCATTGATGTCGGAGAGAGTATCAGCCGGGTTATGATCGATGTTGTTGATAATGAACACATGGAAGCCGCAAAAAGGTTTAGAACCATACTGGCTACTTACGAAGAAGCACGTGATCTTATCGACATTGGGGCGTACAAATTTGGAACTAATCCTAGAATTGACGAAGCAATAGATTTATTCGAGAAATGCCAGAATTTCTTAAAACAAGAAATTTACGAAGAATGTTTTATTGATGAAACTTTAGAATCTTTAAAAAATGCAGTAATCAGATAGGAGGAATATTGTGAAGAGTTTCCAGTTTCGATTGCAAAGCAAACTAGATCTCTGTGTGAACCAGGAACAAATGGCGAAAGAGATGCTACAAGCGCGAATGAAGGAATTAGATAATCTGGTTGCCGAACAGAATTTGTTGAAGCAAAAAATTACGGAGCTTGAAGATACTATCAGGATTATTAATAGTGAAAACGGGCTTTCGCAACAATTATTGATCCATAAGGAGTATCTTCCGATTCTTAATAAGAAAAATAAAATTATGTTAGAAAAAGTCCGTTTGGCAGCCCTTAAGGTGGAGGAAGCTCGGCAATATTTAATCGAGAAGAAGAAAGAAACCAATGTATTAGAAAAACTTAGAGACAAGAAGTGGGAAGCGTATATTAATGATGTACATACCGAAGAACAAAAGAACAATGACGAAGCTGCATTGATAAGTTATTTTCGGGCACATAAGAACCAACATTAGAGACTGTGGGGGAATGGAGTTAATTATGTATGATGAAAAGGGGAGTATCGCAACTAAACTAGTCTTAGTGTTGCTTTTAATAATTGTCCTTTTTGCCAGTTATTTAGGTTTTTGGATGGTTCGTGATCCAAGTAAAATCAAAGACATCCCCTTTGCCGGCAATGTTTTAACTCCGGAGCTTAAAGATGGTGAGGGGAATGAAACCCAGTCATTACAGCTAGAGATCAACGCTTTAAAAGAGACTATAGCTAATAAAGATACCGATATCGAGCGCTACAAGGAAGATATAACCCAACTGAATGTCAAAGTGTCTTCTAATCAAGAAGAAATTTTAAAGGCAGAGATTGTGCGCCTAAACAATATGATCATCGACATCCAAAGTAAACAAAAAAACAAAGGTGCAGCTTATCAAGATTTAGCGTCGTACTATTCATTGATGAAGACCAAAGATGCAGCCGCAATATTAAGCCTATTAAATGATGATGATACCATAGGAATTATTACTCACATGAATAACGAAGTGGCAGCTGAAATTCTTCAGAATCTAAACAAAGAAAAAGCTGCTACGATAACGAAAAAGATGTTGGCTGTAAGTCCATAGCCGCTAATAATAATGAAAGGAGGTGAAAGACAAATGCAAATACTAGATGCAGTGATGACCGCAAACGTCCGCAAAAACGAGCAAAGCAAACAGCCGGATAGAACTAACCGCGACTTTTCCAAAGAAAGCTTTGGCCTTAAGAAACAAGATAAATTTCGCAAAGAATTGGAACAAGCTTTTACGGATAAAAAAGTTAATGCCAATACAGTCTCAGAGGATAGCAATAGCGGAGAGAGTGCTGAAAACTTTAGCAATAGTGCTGCGAACAATGATTTAGGTGAACGAGGTAGACTGAGTAATAAGGCTAGCAGTAATGAAGAAGAGCAAATTAATTCTTTCGTTAATGATGGTGCAGTCAGTGATCAGGTTCTAATAAACTCTGAAACCATGGTATCGCCAGCTGCGAGCAGTATAACTATGGGAAATGAGCCGGCGGATGCATCGGCAAACAAAGAGCAAGTTTTGAACCAAGCAATCAATCCAGCCCAAGTTGCAGTAAATAGTGTAGAAATAAAAACTGCCAATAATGATGTTGGCGCACCCCAGCGTGTTGCTGAAAGTCTGATTGCTGACCCCAAGGGCATGCAGCAAACCACTGCTTCGGCACAAGTTAGTGACCAATTTATTAAAGGTATGGCTGCGAATCTTGATGGAGAACCAGCAGAATCTAAAAGAGTAGATCAACAAAGCCAGGTGGAAGCCGACAAAACCTTAGCGAAAAATAATAACCATGATGTCAATAATTCAGCTAAGCTGCCGCTTAAAGCTGAGGTGGAAAGCTCGCTAGGATCAAATGAACTAAAAAAGATTATCGATAATGAGAGCAGAAAAAATGATCCTCTAAGGCAACAATTAGTGCCTTCGGAACCTGCTGAAGAAGAAACAAAAATCAAGGTGCCGGAACTTGATAGCAAGCAGGGCATGCTTTTGGCTCGTTCAGATACCAAGTTAATTGGATGGGCACGTCCTCAGGAAAACTTACTGCCAGGCAATGGAAATTTTCCGATTGTTAAGCCGGAAGAGTTGATCAGCCAAATCGTTAACAAAGCTCATTTAACCTTAAAGGAGAATGTTTCTGAAATAAAACTCCAGTTAAATCCTGAGTTTTTAGGAAAAATGACGATAAAATTATTAATGGAGGATGGTGTATTAACTGCCAAGTTCATTACTGATAATCATAATGTCAAAAGTATAATTGAGAGTAATTTAGCGGCCCTAAGAGCAAGTTTTGAAGCACAGGGTATAAAAGTTGAGAAGACTGAAGTTGGAGTTCAAGTTAATGCAGGAAACGACAATGGTAGTTTCCAAAACGGGCAGCAACAAATGCAGCAGCAAATGCAGCAACAACAATACCAGGCCAGAAATAGTAATCTCGATGAAGTTAAGCTTCTTAACCTAAATACAGCACCTGTTGCCGAAAATGAGCAAAATGCAATCGGCAATTGGTATTATGATTTCAATGAAGATCAGGATGAAAGTGTTAATTATATCATTTAGGAGGTGCGAAGGTGGCGATAGACACCAGGAATGTAAATAATTATACCAATAACAGCCTTGAGACCACAAAAAGTGTTGACTTGAGCAAAGCTTTAGGGCAGCAGGATTTTCTAAAACTATTAGTAACCGAACTTCAGAACCAAGATCCATTAGAACCTATGAAGGATCGGGATTTCATTGCGCAGATGGCTAGCTTCAGCAGCTTAGAGCAAATGAAGAATCTAAACGACAGTTTCAACAAATTGTCAAGTAACTTCACTAGCGGATTAATGCCTACACTCATGATGCAGCAATCAACAAACCTGATTGGCAAAGGGGTAGATTATGTCTATTATGATCCAGAGCTTAAACAGGAATTTATATTAGAAGGAGCAGTTGATTCAGTAGTCATTAAGAGCGGGATGCCTTATTGCATTATTAATGGCAAAGAAATCAGTTTGGAAAATATAATATCAGTCTTTAACCTGGTTGAAGAAAAGGGCACATTAGACGATATATTAACTACCCTGGAAAAGATTAACCTTAACACTAAACCCGCTGAAGAGGCTGATATCTAAAGTAGGTGATAAGAATGGATAATAAACCCATTATTTTTCCTAATCAAATAATACAGCCGATTATTAATAATTCTGCCAAGCAAAGAAGTCCGCTCGGACAGGAGAATCCTAAAGTTGGCTTCAAAGCTATTCTTGAGAAAGAAATTCTTGGAGGGCTGAAATTTTCGAAACATGCCCAAGAAAGACTGCTCAAAAGAGACATTAAACTGTCTGAAGATGATATTAATAAAATATCTGAGGCAGTTGGAAAAGCTCAGACTAAAGGCGCCAAAGAGTCGCTGGTTTTGATGGGAGACTTAGCATTAGTAGTGAGTATCAAAAATAGGACCGTTATCACGGCCGTAGATGGTTCAAGTCTGCGCGATAACATATTTACCAATATAGACAGTGCAATAATTATTTAGGGCTGGACCTCTGCGAGGAAGCCCTCGGTGTCAGAAGAAATCTGACACTCATTAAAGGAGGAAAAACTTATGATGCGTTCAATGTACTCAGGAGTTAGTGGCCTGAGAAACCAACAGATTAAAATGGATGTCATTGGGAATAACATTGCCAATGTAAGCACAGCCGGGTTTAAAAAAAGCCGCGTGGTTTTTAGCGATAAACTTTATCAAGCTATGCAAGGGGCCTCAGCTCCGACCGATGAAAGAGGCGGAACCAATCCAAAAGCGGTTGGTCTTGGAGTAGCAATTGCCAGTGTTGATCAAATTCATACCCCTTACACCAATCAGATAACTAACCGTCTTACTGATATGGCAATAGATGGTGATGGCTATTTCATTGTAAAAGACGGCAGCGGCAATACTCAATTCACGCGTTCAGGGGCTTTCGGCTTCGATACCTTAAACAATCTGGTAACTAGTAATGGTGCCTTCGTACAAGGCTGGCTGGCTGATAAAGACGGAATTATTGATTCCAGTCCTTCGAAGATGACCAGCATTAATGTTAATGACTATTTAACCATTCCACCTAAAGCGACTACCGAAATGATTATGGAAGGGAACTTAAATTCCAGTACAGAAATTGCAGAGAAAGTCGGCGGCGGAGCAGTTGGAGCTGCTGATGTTCCCGATGAAAACTATACTACCACTTTTTCCAAAGATTTCTATGATACCTTAGGAAACAAAAATATTATGAACTACCGCTTCTTTAAAACCGCGCCAAATGAATGGGCATGTGACATGTCAATCGATCCAACTTTCAGCGGTGCCATTACCGCTAATGCTCCGCCGGCTGTTGCGGCTTTTGCAACAGGAACGGAAGTTTTTCGGGTGAGCGGCATTACTTTTAACGATATGGGCGAGCTAACCCTTCCAGCCGGTGGGATCAATATAACCGTTGATAGAACTAATACCATAGCCCAACAGATTGCATTTAATATTGATCTTAGCAAGGTTAAGCAATATAATGCTAAATCCAACATTAATGTCGATTGGCAAGACGGCTGTTCTTCCGGTGAACTAATAAGCCGAAGCGTTGGTACCGACGGTGTAATGACAGGCAATTACAGCAATGGACAGAAGCGGAGTATGTTCCAAGTTGCCATGGCGAGTTTTAAAAACCCGGAAGGCTTAATTCAAATGGGAAGCAGCCTCTGGGCACAGAGTCCTAACTCGGGAGATCCGAAAATAGGGGTGCCGGGCTCGGGTTCAAGAGGAGCAATCACTCCAGGGAGCTTAGAAATGTCTAATGTTGATTTATCGGAAGAATTCACGGAAATGATCGTAACCCAGAGAGCATTTTCAGCTAACTCAAGAATTATTACTACATCCGATGAAATGCTGCAAGAATTAGTTAATATTAAACGCTAAAAATACGATAACTATGGTGTCTCTATATAATGGGGACACCATAGGAGGAGTAAAATGATTTACTTAACCAGAATTAATGGCGAAATAATTGCACTCAATGATGACCTGATTGAATTTATGGAGGAAACGCCCGATACCGTTATTACCTTAACCACTGGTCGGAAATACGTTGTTGTTGAGTCACTGCAGATAATTATCGATAGGATTACTGAATTTCGCAGGAATTGTCAAATTACATAAATTACGGCTTTCAAAGGGGGAACAATAGTGGCTGAAGAAATCAAGACCAACGAAAAGGAAAAGGGATTAAACTCTGATTTTGTTAAAATGATCATTATTGGAGTGGTGGTATTTATTATTGCTATGGGTACTTCCTATTTGCTCTTTCATAGCATGATCAAAGGTTTGATTCCGAGCAATAATACAGCCCATAATGCAAGCATTGTAGGCAATCTCATAAAAGTAGAAGAATTTGTGACCAATATTAGTGATCCAGCGGGCAAGCGTTACGTGAAGTTAAAAGTAACTTTAGAAGTTCCAAGCGAACCCAAAACTGCAGCTGAAAGCGTAAATCAATCACTACCTATTATAAGGAATTGCATTTTGGAAATTGTAGGCTCCAAGAGTGCAGCGGATTTCGATACCCACAACTGGATTAATCTACAGGGGGAAATAAAAACAGAATTAAATGACAGGTTGGGGAGTGGGACGATAAGTAATGTATATTTTGAGGATCTAATTATCCAGTAATACTGATTCGTTTTCAAAACATTACCTTAACGCGGATACCCAAGGGGCCACGCGTTAACAAATACTATTATCCCTTAAGAAGAAGTGACGTCTTTTAGCGAAGACAATTAAGGATGCCTTGATAAGGTCGCTAATGGCGGCAAATATAGACAAATGTATTTGTCTATATTTTATTAAATAGGTAATAGTATAATATCCCTGAAGGGAGGATCTAGATGGGGGACGTTCTATCGCAGAATGAGATAGATGCTTTGTTAAACGCCTTAAGCAGTGGCTCTGTTGATGCTGATGAACTGAAGCAGGAACAAGAAAAGAAAAAAGTTAAGCTTTATGATTTTCGGCGGCCCAATAAGTTTTCCAAAGATCAATTTCATACTCTGCAAGTAATTTATGAAAACTATGCGCGTGCATTAGGTACTTTTTTATCAACACAGCTGCGCACGATGGTTCAAATTGAAGTATTGTCTGTGGAGCAGCTTACTTTCGAGGAGTTTATTAGGTCAATACCAAATCCAACGATTTTGAGTATTTTTTCTTTTTACCCTCTTGAAGGAAGCAGTATTTTGGAGATAAATCCAAAATTAGGTTTTGCATTTTTAGATCGATTATTGGGGGGGCAAGGCAATACGCTTAGCAAATTGCGGGCTTTGACCGAAATAGAGGAAACGGTTATCGCCAAATTATCGCAAAGAATGCTCAGCTATTTGCAGGATCCTTGGGGAAGTATTATCCAGGTTGAACCGGCGGTAGAAAGAATCGAAAGTAATCCGCAATTCACTCAATTAGCTTCTTCAAGTGAAATCATGGTTATTATCTCATTGGAAACCCAAATGGGAGATATTGTAGGGATGATTAATATATGTATGCCTTTTTTGGTGCTGGAACCAATTGTGGATAAATTATCTGTGCATTATTATTATTCATCTAATCGCCTAAAACCTAGTGCTGAAGAAGTAAGCCTTATACAAAACCGTATTGAAAAAGCTGAAGTAACCTTACAGGTTCAGCTGGGCAGTAATATAATAACGGTTCAGGAATTATTAGAACTTGGGGTTGGGGACGTATTAACACTGAATCTGAAATCCAGTGAAAACCTACCAGTAATTATTGGCAATGAACGCAAATTCCTGGGCAAACCAGGAATCGTAGACAATAGATTGGCAGTTCAAATTCATGAGATCGTTGGGGAGGGAATAGATGATGAGTGATGGTATGCTATCTCAAGAAGAAATAGATGCTCTGATGAATAACAGTGGAAACTCAAATAATGAGAAACAGGCTGGCAAAAGCGTTATTTCTTTAGAAGAGCAAGACACACTTGGGGAAATAGGGAATATATGCATGGGGTCATCGGCTACGGCCTTATCTACCCTATTAAACAAAAAAGTAGTGATAACAACCCCATCAGTATTAGTTACTGATCGCCAGTCGTTTGCGGATAGTTATACTTTGCCTTTTGTCGTAGTGCAAGTTAAGTATCGTGAGGGCTTAAGCGGCGCTAATGTCTTATTCATTAAAGAAAGTGATGCTTGTATAATAGCCGACCTTATGATGGGCGGAGATGGCAAACCTGCAGAATTTAATGTAAATGAGATTATGCTCAGTGCGGTTGCTGAAGCTATGAACCAAATGGTAGGTTCGTCAACAACCAGCATGTCTTCAATGTTTAAGATTCGGATAGACATTGAACCACCAGTTGTCACCTTAGCTCAAATGAAGGATGAGGTTGTAGCAATCGACAGTCTGCATGACGAAATAATATGTATTAAATTCATCATGGAAATTGAAGGACTAATTAATAGCGAGATCATTCAGATTATTCCGATTGAGGCTGTGCAAAATCTTATGGATTTAGCTAAGAACACCAGTCTTTCTGCTAGCGTCTATGCTCAGCCGGAGAGTCAGGCCAGTGCGAGTACAGTGGAGAGCATAAGTCAGCCAAATACAAAAATACAAGAGAGGGAGCCGGAATATGTTAATAATCAGCAAAATCAGTGGGCGGCAAGTTCGCCGAGCAATTATGGAAATGATCATGCTATGAGTAATAACAAGAATTATGATGTGCAGCAAGTTCAGTTTGCTCCTTTGCATGAGAGTGTGAGCACGAATTCACCCAATAATATTAGTCTGATTATGGATGTACCTCTTGATGTGACTGTTGAACTTGGCAGAACCAGGAAAACAATTAAAGATGTTTTGGATTTACAGCAAGGGTCAATTATTGAACTGGAAAAAATGGCTGGGGAAGCGGTTGATATGCTGGTTAATGGCAAATTAATTGCTAAAGGCGAGGTTGTCGTGATTGATGAATACTATGGAATACGTATAACTGCAATAGTAAGTCCGATAGATAGAGTAAATAAACTTCAGTAATTGAAAGGATGAGGAGGGCCAAAATGGGCAAGAAAGTACTTGTAGTTGATGATGCAGCTTTTATGAGAATGATGATTAAAGACATATTAAGCAAAAATGGATATGATGTGGTCGGTGAAGCCGAAAACGGTCAGGTTGCTGTAGAAAAATACAAAGAATTACGACCGGATTTAGTAACCATGGACATTACTATGCCAGAGATGGACGGAATAGCTGCAGTCAAAGAAATAAAGAGTATTGATGGCAACGCCATAATAATAATGTGTAGCGCTATGGGACAACAATCGATGGTTATAGATGCTATTCAAGCCGGTGCCAGAGATTTTATCGTAAAGCCATTTCAGCCGGATAGAGTTCTTGAAGCAGTCGGAAAAGCCTTAGAATAGGTGAAAATTTATTTATGCTGAAATTTTCGTTTCATTACCGAAAGATAATATGCAGTGTAATAATACAGTTAGTTGTGCTTTTTGGTTCGTCCTTAGTTGCAAATCCCGAAGCTTATGCGGTTAATAGCATCGAGGATGTAAACCGCGAAATAGATAGTCAGAGTGCGCCTAAGGTCGAAAGCTCAGGCCTTTGGCTTAATACCATAAAACTTTTGGTTATTCTAGGTTTTATTATTGCAATAGCTTGGTTAATTATTAAGTTTTTCGGGAAAAAAGCCCAAGGGAAAATGCAAGGAAACTTTCTATTTATTGAAGATGAGGTCATGCTAGGCCAAAACCGCGGAATAGTTCTCTGTTCCGCCGGTAATGCAGTTTATGCATTGGGAGTGACTGATCACAGCATTTCAGTTTTATTCGAAATTAAGGATGAAGAGCTGCTTAAGCAAATAGAAAATAGAAAAACAGAAGCTCCTGAAAGCATAACAATGGATTCCAAATCGATTATTAAAGAATATGTAAATAAACTTAACCGAGCGATTAATAAAAAACAATTGGCGCCAAGCTCGAAAAACACTAACGAAAACTTTCATAAAATGATGCAAGAACAATTAATCAGATTAAGGAATATACCCAATGAAAGCATTTCTGCAAATAAAGAGAAGGGGAAAAATAATGGCGACATGCCGCAGTAGTAACAGCTACTCAAGCAGATTGGCGTTAATTGCAATTATTGTCTTTGTTTTTATTGGCTGCAATGCCTCTCCTTTAATAGCAGCACCACTTGATTTGCCTAGTGTTAACCTGCAAATCGGTGATGGAAATGGGCAGGAAACCTCAGGGGCAATCCAATTATTAATCTTACTTACGGCGCTGACGCTAGCCCCGGCAATGATAATATGTCTTAGCTCCTTTACCCGCATAATTGTAGTTCTAAGTTTCCTGCGCTCTTCTTTAGCAACTCAACAGATGCCACCCAATCAAGTGTTAATTGGGCTGGCTCTTTTTTTGACTTTTTTCATCATGGCACCAACTTTTCAGCAAATTAACTCTAATGCTCTTCAGCCCTATTTAAACGGCGAAATTGATCAGGGTGTCGCCTTTACGAAAGGAATGGAGCCTTTAAGAGATTTCATGTTTGCCCAAACCAGAGAGAAGGACCTGGCATTGTTCGTAAAAATGTCAGGAATTGAAAGGCCAAGCAGTTTTTCGGATATACCAAATTATGTTCTAATTCCCGCATTTATTATTAGTGAATTGAAAACGGCTTTTCAAATCGGTTTCATAATATTTATTCCTTTCTTAATAATAGATATGGTCGTTGCTAGTGCCCTTATGTCTATGGGTATGATGATGCTGCCCCCGATGATGATATCGCTTCCGTTTAAGATTCTCTTGTTTATTCTTGTAGATGGCTGGAATCTGGTTCTGCATTCGGTTTTGCTAAGTTTTAGATAGGAGGCCAAGTTTTGTTTGAAGAGACAGTTTTGTCAATAGCCCATGAAGCTTTATACACGGTATTGCTCGTTTCAGCCCCGATTTTGGGTGCTGCATTAATTACAGGATTGCTTATTAGCATATTGCAAGCAACTACTCAATTGCAGGAAATGACACTAGTATTCGTACCGAAAATTATAGTAGTTTTTATTATTGTTATTATATTTGGACCTTGGATGCTAAATGTTCTGACAAGCTATACAATCGATTTGTTTCAGAGTATCCCCAAATTCTTAGCATTATGATTTAGAGGGGTAATGCCATGCCGTTTCCGCTGGAAAACTTTTTGTTGATATTGATGCGTTTGAGCGGCCTATTTATTAGCGCTCCGATTTTTGCTAGTCGGCAAATACCAGCTCGGATAAAAGTGTTTATCGTCTTAGTACTCACTCTTTGCCTGGCTTACATTGTGCCGATATCTGTGCCGGAAGGATTTACCTCAGCAGCTGTGATTGCTGCAGCATTAGTCATGGAGCTAATCATTGGCTACACCATTGGATTAGTAGCTTATCTTGTATTTTCCGGCATGCAATTAGCGGGACAAATAATGGATATGCAAATGGGTTTTGGAATTGTTAATGTAGTAGATCCATTGTCAGGTACACAGATACCTTTGATGGGCAATATAACCCAAACATTTGCCTTGTTGGCCTTTCTGGCCGTTAATGGACATTACTACTTGATCCAGGCTGTATCTGACAGCTATAATGTCATTCCGGTTCTAGGCTTAACAATGAAAGAAGATTTACTGGCATATTTGGTTTTTTTATCAGCGAATATGTTTGTAATTGCTATAAAGATAGCGGCCCCCTTGGTACTGGCGATACTAACTGCAGATATTGCTATGGGTTTTATTGGCAGAACCGTGCCCCAGATGAACGTATTTTTAGTTGGGTTGCCGCTTAAAATTATCATCGGCTTTTTAGTTTTATTACTGCTGTTGCCGGTATATATGTGGGTTTTTGGTAATTTATTCAACCAGCTTTTTATTAGCTTAGATACTTTAGTTCAGATTATCGGGGCTAAAAATACTTAGAATATAATCGATATTTTGTATAAGAGACAATAGGGGTTGAATTAATGCCAACGGAAGAAACCCTAATTTATTTTAATTTCGACCTGCAACTCTTTGCAGACGGGGATACCGGAGAGAAAACTGAGCCGGCAACTCCTCGCCGCCGAGAAGATGCAAGAAAAAAGGGCCAAGTCTTTAAAAGTACTGACTTGAATTCCGCAATTGTTTTATTAGCAGGATCGGGGGCAATATTTGCTTCATTACCTTTCGCGTTTAATGAGATAAAAAAACTATTGGTAATTTTTTTTACCGATTACGCCTTAAGGGACATGAATCATGAATATGCTTATTATTTGCTTTTAGAATCGATAGTTTATTTTGCGAAAATTACGGGGCCAGTTTTAATAGCGGCTTTTATTGGGGCTTTACTAATTAGTTATATGCAAGTTGGATTCGTTTTTACTACGGAACCGCTTACTCCTAAGTTTAATCGCATTAATCCGATAGAAGGCTTTAAACGCATATTTTCCAAAAGAGCCTTGGTAGAGCTCATAAAATCGTTGTTAAAAGTTACTATTACGGGTTACATAGTATATACAGTTTTAAGCAAATACTTTTATGTATTTCCGCGAATGTTGGATATGGAATTAATGAGCTGTATCATGATGTTTGGGGAGATAGTATTCGAAATCGCCTTAAAGGTTGGTTTGGTTTTCGTAATTGTTGGAGTGCTTGATTTTATTTATCAGTGGTACGAATATGAAGTCTCATTAAGAATGAGTAAGTACGAAGTAAAGCAAGAATATAAGCAAAACGAAGGCGATCCTTTAATAAAGTCAAGACAAAAGCACATTCAGCGGGAAATGGCAATGAAGAGGATGATGGCTGAGGTGCCAAAAGCTGACGTGGTTATAACCAATCCAACCCATTTTGCTATTGCCCTTAGATATAAAGCTGATTCTATGAGTGCCCCTCAGGTTATCGCCAAAGGGCAAGACCATATTGCGCTCAGGATTAAGGAAATAGCAAAGGATAATAAAATCGTAGTGGTCGAAAACCCTGCCTTAGCAAGAACGCTTTATGCGATTTGCGAGATTGGGACCGTTATACCGGAGGATTTGTATCAGGCAGTAGCTGAAGTACTAGCTTTTGTTTATCAACAAAAAAACAGTTCGTTTAATAGGGGAGAATGAGGATGGAAGAAAAAATTAGTTGGTTTAATCGACTAGCCAATTACAGTGATGTACTTATTGCAATTTTAGTTATCACAGTGGTTATGATGATGATAATACCGATAAATCCACGGTTATTGGATATGCTTATTACCTTTAATATAAGCTTTGCATTGATAATTATCATGGTTTCAATGTTTACAAAAGATACCCTGGAGTTTTCGGTTTTTCCATCTTTGCTTCTGGTCATGACACTATTTAGATTGTCGCTCAATGTTGCCTCAACTCGTCTAATCCTTTTGAATGGTTCGGCAGGAGAAGTTATTGCTGCATTTGGCCGATTCGTAATCGGTGGTAATGTGGTAGTTGGAATGGTCATCTTCTTAATCTTAGTAGTAATTCAGTTTATAGTAATTACTAAAGGCGCCGAGAGAGTATCTGAGGTCGCTGCCCGTTTCACTCTAGATGCTATGCCGGGGAAACAGATGGCAATTGATGCAGATCTAAATGCAGGATTAATAAATGAAGAAATGGCAAAACTACGCCGCGAGAAAATACAGCGCGAAGCCGACTTTTACGGGGCAATGGATGGTGCCAGTAAATTCGTAAAAGGTGATGCGATTGCAGGGATAATAATCATTATTATAAATATTGTCGGCGGTTTGATTATAGGAATGCTGCAAAGAGGTCTAACTTTCTCCGATGCAGCTACGGTTTATACTACATTGACGGTTGGAGATGGCTTAGTTACTCAGATACCTGCATTATTAATTTCTACAGCAACAGGTATTTTAGTTACCAGGAGTGCATCTAAGGATAACCTGGGTGCAGAGCTGGGCAAACAACTTTTTAATTATCCGCGGGCCTTAGGACTAGCAGCAGTGATCCTGTTAATACTGGGAAGCATTGGTTTGCCACAGGTGCCGATGTATTCCATGGCTGTGATTTTTGGAATACTGTTCTTTGTTTTCAATCGTTCCGTAGCTGAATCAGTTGAAGATATGCAACAGGAAGAAATCCAAGAAGCTGAGCAAATAAAGAGTTCTGAAAATGTGGTTGAACTCTTGCAGGTCGAGAAAATGGAGCTCGAATTAGGGTATGGATTAATTCCTCTAGTTGATACTGATCAAGGTGGAGACCTGTTAGAGCGGATAGTTATGATAAGGCGCCAGTGCGCAGTTGAGTTGGGATTTATTATGCCGCCTATCCGCATACGAGATAATATGCAGTTAAGGCCCAACCAGTACATAATTAAGATCAAAAGCTCTGAAATTGCCGGCGGTGAACTCCAGCTAGACAATTATTTGGCAATTGGCCCCAACATTGAAAACGACACAGCGATTGCAGGAACCGATACTCATGAGCCTGCGTTCAACCTGCCGGCTCGCTGGATAAGCAAAGCCAGCAAAGAGGCAGCAGAGACGAAGGGCTATACTATAGTAGATCCGCCCTCGGTTTTGGCAACTCATATTACTTCAGTACTGAGAGTTTACGCCCATGAACTCTTAGGCAGGCAAGAAGTTCAGAGTATCATCAATTATGTCAAAGGTCAAAATGCAGTTGTAGTTGATGAGTTGATTCCAGACTTAGTAGGACTTGGAGATGTACAAAGAGTTTTAGCAAATCTTCTTAAAGAGCAAATTTCTATTCGTGATATGAGTACAATTTTAGAAACTATGGCTGATTATGCTCGCTTGACCAAGGATACCGATGTGCTAACGGAATATGTAAGACAATCTTTGCGCCGCCAGATTACTAAGCAATTCGCCGGGATTGATGGCAGAATTACTGTACTAACCCTAGATCCTTCATTAGAAGAGGCTTTGCGAGATTCAGTTCAGCAGAGTGATTATGGTTCTTATTTAGCCCTGGATCCTGATATTGCCCAAAATATCGTTGACAAACTGCAGCAGCACTACTTGGAATTGACCCAGAGAGGCATAACGCCAATCGTACTCTGTGCCCCCGTGTTGCGTATATACTTTAAACGACTAGTAGACCGATTCATTTCAAATTTAGTCATATTATCATATAACGAGATTGACAGTAATGCCAATGTAGAAGTGATAGGAATGGTGTCAGCATGATAGTGAAGAAGTTTTCGGGCAAGGATTATCAAGAAGCAATAATGAAAGTCAAGCAGGAAATGGGTAGTGATGCAATTATTCTGCAGTCAAGAGAGATTAAACCTCGCGGACTAAAAAGATTCATCACCGCGAGCTATTATGAAGTAACGGCCGTTATAGATGACGATTTAAAACTACAGGCTGATCAAATGAAAGATGAAAGCCGTGTTAACGAGTTTAAACCTAAAGAAAATGAAATTGAAGCAAGCGAACTGGTCAATTGCGAGCAGGAACTCATGCAAGAAATGCAGAAGATGCAGAATTTAATGAAATCGATCAAAAGCAGAATCAAAGATAATGAGCTGCGCTCTGATTCGCTTAATCAGTATCATGAGACCTTAATCAGCAATAATGTTAATAGTGATGTGGCAAGTCACATTACCAGTCAGATTGAAGCTAGGATTCCGGCTAATAAGAGTGACGATCAAAAAATAGTTAATGCATTTTACTTGAAATACTTAAAAGAGTATTTAAATGTCATTCAACCAATCAAGATCAATCCCCAAAAGAAAGGAAACTTAGTATTTCTAGTAGGGCCGACAGGGGTTGGGAAAACCACTACCATTGCCAAACTGGCAGCCAATATGACTTTTGTTAACCAAAAAAGTGTAGCTTTAGTAACGCTTGATACCTACCGAGTAGCAGCGGTTGAGCAGCTTAGAGTTTTTGCTGAGATAATGGGGATTGCCCTTAGCGTAGTATTTACGCCCCAAGAGCTTAGAAATGCATTGGAAAAATTAATGCATAATGATGTAATTTTTGTTGATACCGCCGGGCGCAGCCCTTATAACCAGGAGCATATGGCTGAGCTCAAGGAATGCGTGACTTTAGCTAAGCCTGATGAAGTAATTTTAGTTATGAGTGCAACAACCAATAATAACGATGCAGTTAAGATTTTCAACTCTTTTAATGAGGTTGGTATAGACAAAATCATTATTACTAAGCTTGATGAAACAGCAGGTTGGGGACAGGTATTGAATTTGGTTTATGAATGCAAAAAGCCGATCGCTTATGTGACTAATGGTCAGAATGTTCCAGATGATATAATGGTTCCAGATCCCTCTCGCTTGGCTGCTATGCTGCTGGAAAACAGTAGAAGTATATGAAAGACCAAGCAGACAAGCTGCGTATGCTGGCTCAAGACCTAAGAGCGCAAATCGCGGCTGAGATTAAGAATGAAACTAAGGTTAAGTGGCCAGAAAACAATTCTAAGATTATTACCATTACTAGCGGCAAAGGTGGAGTCGGAAAAACAACTATCGCTGTAAACCTTGCCATTAGTTTAGCTCAGGCTGGGAAAAAAGTAGTATTAGTTGATGGCGATCTTGGTTTAGCAAATATTGATATCATGATGGGGATAGTACCCAAGTATTCCTTACGCCATTTGGTTAGTGATCATTTATCGATAGAAGAAATCTTAGCCGAAGGACCGGCGGGGTTAAAGATAATATCCGGGTGGTCAGGAATTGGAGAACTAAACAATCTGAGTTTTAGTGATGTACAGCGGATAGTTAGGGAATTATCTAAACTGAATCGAGGGTACGATTATTTAATTATAGATACTGGGGCGGGGATAACTCCGGCAGTCATGACATTTATCAATGCCGCCGATGTTCTATTGCTTGTGACAACACCGGAGCCAACGGCATTTGCTGATTGTTATAGTCTACTAAAAAGCGTGCCGGGGATAAATAACATAAAAAGCATTAAACTTATTGTCAACCGGGGTTTGAATAATAAAGAAGTGAATAATATCGCTGAAAAATTCTCCACAACATGTCAGCAATTCTTGAATATAAGAGTAGATACAATCGGGAATTTAAATGAGGACCAGCTGGTTAGATTAGGCGTTATCAAGCAGCAGCCGTTAATTACGCTTTATCCGAATTCGCGAATAGTTGCAGCAATTAACAGAATCGGAAAAGAGTTGGTATCAACTGAGACTGAAATTACTGTAAATGCGGAAAATTCAAACGGCTCATTTGTTCCCAAAAAATTCTGGGCGAAACTGATGGGGTTAATCAAAACGAATTGAATGGAGGAGATAATTTGATAATTCCTGAAATAAAAATTAATCAACTAGTTACAATTGAAATAAAAGAAGATGAATATAGTAAAAAGAAGCTGCCGAGCAGAATAGAGGAAGTTTTCGAGAACAGCATCCACATTTCTATGCCCAGTACCCAAGGGAACTTATTGCTGCTGCATAATGGCGATCGAATCAGCTTATTGTTTACAACTAATAACGGTGTATTTTCAGCAGATAGCAAGGTTATTGCTAGAAAAGCTCAACCGATTCCAACTTTAGTTATTGAAAAGCCAACCGAATACACGAATGTTGGGCAAAAACGGGAGCATGTGCGACTTGATGTTACTCTGCCGGTCACGTATAGAACCGAAGACCAGGAATTATACGCATCGCTGAGCGAATTCGAAAAAGGTATAACAGATAATGTAAGCGCGGGAGGAGTCTTTTTTACAACCGTTGGACAAGTTGAGCCCGGCCAGAGATTAAAGCTTGAGATTCAATTAAGCGATAAGGATATTATGAATTGCAAAGCTGATGTACGCAGGGTTACTCAGCCCAAAAACTCTGAATTGCGTACAATTGGGGTTGGAGTACAATTCTATAATATCAGCCAAAATCAAATAGATTATTTGTACAAATACATCTTTAATAAACAAAGAGATTGGATTAAAAGAGGCTTGCTTTAGAAATTATTCTGGAGATCAAAATGTCTAAGATTAGAGTTTTGGTAGTTGATGATCTGGCGTTCATGAGGAACTTTGTAAGTGAGATTATAAATGTCTCACCAGTTATGGAAGTGATTGATCAAGCACGGGACATGAAAGAAGCCCAATTGAAAATCAATCATTTTCGACCTGATGTAGTTGTAATGGACATCGAAATAGCTAAGATCAATTGGTTTGAAGATTTCGAGAGAATAATAAGAAATACGACTACACCGATAATTGTTCTCAGCAAGAATAGTCAAGCTGGAAATGTATATGCACTGCGAGCACTTGAAAAAGGAGCCGTGGATTTTGTTTACCGGCCTCCGATAAGCAGCTCGATTTATAACAGCGAAATTGCTGAAGAACTAAGAAAAAAAGTAATAGTAGCCGCAAGCGCTAAAAATGATATTGCTGAAATCAAAGACAACCTTGGTTCTCGGCAGATTGCAGGTTCTTTATTAGAAAGAGAATATGAAGCCCAGTTGACAATGACTAAGTTAATCGTAATCGGAACATCAACTGGGGGACCGAAAGCGCTTAATGAAGTTATTCCCAAAATCCCAAGCGTTATTAAAGCTGCAATTATGATTGTTCAGCATATGCCGCCTGGATTTACAAAAACTTTGGCTGAGCGCTTAAATGCTATTTCTGCAATTAAGGTCAAAGAGGCAGAGCAAAATGAATATTTACTTCCCGGTTATGCTTACATCGCGCCAGGTGATTATCATTTGACGATAAACTCAACAGTTATTAAGCATAAGAAGGTTTATACTGTCGGGCTTAATAAGGAAGAGCCTCGAGGCCGACACCGACCTTCAGTTGATGTATTATTCGAATCTGCCGCCAATAACTACGCGCATAAAACCATTGGTGTCTTAATGACAGGGATGGGAAGCGACGGAGCCCAAGGTTTAGCTAAGATTAAAGATAGTGGTGGAATAACAATTGCGGAGCACCAATCCACCTGTGTAGTGTATGGAATGCCTAAGGTAGCCATTGAATCCGGCAAAGTAGATATAATTGCACCTTTACCGGAAATTGCTGATGAGATAATAAAGAATATGTAGCTAATTTATCATCTAGGGGGTAGGGGTAATGAAAATGGACATGACCCAGTATTTAAACGTTTTTTTGGAAGAAAGCAGGGAGCATTTAGAGTCTTTAAATCAAAGACTTTTGGATTTAGAGAAAAGCCCGAATGACATTGCGATCCTAAATGATATTTTTAGGTCTGCCCATACATTAAAAGGTATGTCATCAACCATGGGCTATGATAATTTAGCTGACCTTACGCATCATATGGAAGATGTTTTGTCCGACTTGAAGTCAGGTATATTGGATGCTGACATATTAGTTGTCAATACCCTATTTCGCTCCTTTGACAGGATTCAATTGATGATTGATAAGATTGAAGATGACAGCAATGAGATCATTGATAATAGTGATCTGGTTGAAGTTCTTAATAATATTAAAAACCGCAAACCTGTTGCTCTAGAACCAAATACAGAACAGCTGGATGCAAGTATCAGCTCATTCGATGAAAGAAATGATATCGAAGAAATCTTTGAGCTGAATGAATATGATATGACGCTAATTGCAGAGGCTCAAAGCAAGGACCTGGAAGTCCTTGATATTACGGTTGTAATTGATGAAAACTGTTTAATGAAAATAGTTCGCGCTTATATGGTTATAAAGGCTTTAGAAGAAGAGGGTGAACTCATCAAATCAATTCCAAGCGTTCAGGATATTGATGATGGAAAATTTGATGATAGGCTTTCCTTGCTAATTATTACTAAGCTGGATAAAGAAAAAATTGAACAGAAAATAATGAAAATACCTGAGGTTAGCATCCATTGTCTGAAACAGTTAGATGCAAGTGAAATTACCCAAGAGAAAAAGAGCTCTCCTGCGGAAAAGGTTGAAAAGAAAGCAGCGGTTCTTGAGGATAATAAGGAAATCAAAAAAAGTGCTAAAACCAAGCAAACGGTTAGGGTTGATATTGACCGCTTAGATAATCTAATGAACCTAGTCGGAGAGCTAGTAATGCACAAAGGCAGAATGGAGCAAATTGGCGCCGATCTGCGAATAGCTGAACTGAACGAAACCCTTGAACAGATAAATAGGGTTAGTGCTGATCTTCAATCGGTAGTAATGAAAGTGCGGATGGTATCTGTAGAAACTGTATTTAACAGGTTCCCCCGAATGGTAAGAGACTTAGCCAAAGAGCTTAATAAAGATATAGAATTTATTGTCGAAGGTCAGGAAACCGAACTTGATCGTACGGTTATTGATGAAATTGGTGATCCCTTAGTGCATTTACTGCGCAATTCTTTAGACCATGGCATAGAGACTAATGAAGAGAGAGTTGAAATTGGAAAGCCGAGAAAAGGTACGGTTTTTCTAAGAGCTCGACATGAGGGAAATAATGTCTATATCGAAGTAGAAGATGATGGCAGAGGGATTGTTCCAGAAAAAGTTTTGGGCAAAGCAATTGAAAAGGGGCTAATTACTAAGAGCCAGGCCGATGATATGTCGTTTGAGGAAGCCGCAAATCTGCTCTTCCATTCCGGTTTCAGTACAGCAGCAAACGTTACTGATATATCGGGTCGCGGTGTCGGCTTAGATGTTGTCAAAACCAAAATCGAGTCCCTAAGTGGTGAAATAAATATTGAATCTCGTCCTGGAATTGGATCGAAATTTAAGATAAAGCTGCCATTAACCTTAGCGATAATTCAAGCACTGATGATTTCGGTTTGTGATGAGGTTTATGCTATTCCATTAAGTACGGTTGATGAAACCACCATAATTAATATCCAGGATATAAAAAATATCCAAAACCAAGAAGTCATTATGCTTCGTGGTACGGTGTTGCCCTTGTACAGGCTGGCAGCACTGGTAGAAGCCCCTGATACAAGTATTTCGCATAATGAATCAATATATGTTGTTATCGTACGCAAAGGAGGACGCCAAATAGGGTTGGTAGTCGATACACTGATTGGTCAGCAAGAGATTGTTATCAAGTCATTGGGAAAAATATTCCAAGGCTTGCCAGGAATTGCTGGAGGAATTGTTGATAGAGATGGACATGTCCGCTTGATACTGGATATGGCTACCCTATTTTAGCTGGAGGTGCCGGAACATGAGCATGATAGGTCTGAATTCAGAAGATAATACAGCATCGGAAAAAGAAAATTTGCAAGTAGTCGTCTTTAAACTTGGAGTCGAAGAATACGCGGTTGATATTTTAAACGTGCAAGAGATCAATAAGGTTTTAACGATCACTCGAGTTCCAAGGACAGAGCAATACATAGAAGGGGTCATGAATCTTAGAGGTAATATCATTCCAATTATAAATTTATATACCCGCTTCTCATTGCAGCCTTTAGGAAATGAAGAAGACAGCCGCATAATCGTTTTTCAAATAGACGAATTAAAAATAGGAGTAATAGTAGATGAGGTTGTGGAAGTGGTTCATGTTAACCCACAAGATATAGAAGAAGCTGATAAATTATATGATTCTGCCAATAAGGATCATATATTAGGAGTAATAAAGAATAACGATCGTTTGCTTATTCTTTTGGATCTAAATAAAATCATGGACTGATGAGGTGTAATCATGTATGAATGATGAAAAAAACTCTTTAACAGGTATAGAATTAGATGTTCTCAAAGAAATGGGGAATATTGGCGCAGGAAATGCGGCATCAGCTTTAGCCCAGATGGTAAATGACAAGATTGACATGACCATTCCGGAAGTTAGGTTTTTGGAGTTTTCCGAGGTCATTGATCTTGTGGGGGGGCCGGAAGCTCATATGGTTTGCCTTTACTTAACAGCCAGTGGGCCGGCACCTGCCAATATACTATTAATGTTTTCTTATGAAAAAGCTTTCACTTTGGTTAATCTGCTTATGAATCGTCCTACTACGAATAATACTACGCCGGAAAGTTTTACGGATATGGAATATTCCGTAATGCTTGAGGTCGGCAACATTATAGCATCTACATATCTTAATTCCTTAGCAGCATTCACCGGTTTGAGTTTCATTTCTTCTATTCCTATGATTGGAATAGATATGGCCGGTGCCATCATGGATAGTGTTTTAGCCCAATTCGGAGAACTGGAGGATAGGGTCCTGTTGCTTAAGACGCAACTGAGCAAAAATGAAGAAGAACTTGTAGGCAACTTCTTTTTGATGCCAAATACCGGATCGTTAGATATTATATTAAAATCTCTTGGAGTGAATAAATAATGGAGAATATTATCCATGTTGGAATTGCTGATATGAGGATCGCTAAACCCCCGTTCACTTTGATGACAACAGGACTAGGCTCATGCATAGGGATTTGTTTACGCGATGAAACTAGTAAAATAGCCTGCTTGATCCACATAATGCTGCCAACTTGCAAAAATACTAAAGGGTCATTTAATAGAGCGAAATTCGCTGATTCCGGCTTAGAGCAGGCTCTTGAGGAGATTGCAAAAGCCGGAGCCAATACCTCACGTTTGGTAGCAAAAATCGCTGGCGGAGCACAGATGTTTAAATCTGCGAGCGAAAATGATATCATGAAAATCGGGAACAGAAATACAATAGCAGTTGAAGAGCAATTACAGATACATAAAATTAGATTGCTGGTTAAAGATGTTGGGGGTAATGCAGGGAGAACTATTGTTTTTGATCCTGATAACGGAAATCTTAATATTAAAACTATTGGGCGTGGGGAGCGAATAATCTGATGAAAAGTGACTATTCTTCGCTTTGGATTGAATACAAAGAGAATGGATCAATAGCGGCACGTGATGAATTGATAATAAATTATGCATCACTGGTAAAATATGTAGCCAACCGTTTGGCCATTAATCTGTCGTCTCTGGTCGAAATCGATGAGCTAATTTCGTACGGAATTGAAGGATTAATTGATGCTTTAGAAAAATTTGATTACAAACGCAATATTAAGTTTGAAACCTATGCAATCACAAGGATCAGGGGATCAATGATTGATGGACTGCGAGCAATGGATTGGGTCCCGGTTTCTTTACGCCAAAAAAGCAAGGAAGTAGAGAAAACATATGCTTTGCTCGAAGCTAAGCTGGGCAGAAGCGCAACTGATGCGGAGGTCGCCGAAACCCTCGGCTTAACAATGAAGGAACTGTCAAACCTCTTAAGAGAAGTTGCCGCAACGACGATAGTATCATTAGACGACTTTTTGCCGGGTGAGGATGGAGAGGACAGCAAAAAGAGAATGGTTGATCTTTTAGAAGATCATGATGCCGTCGACGCTTTGGAAATGGCTGAATTTATTGAGGTTAAGGAAACCTTATCAAGTTCAATTGAAAGGCTTCCAGCCAAAGAAAAGGAAGTCGTTTCATTGTACTATTATGAAGGCCTTACCCTAAAAGAAATTGGAGCTGTCTTGAGTTTATCGGAATCGAGGATATCGCAGCTTCATACTAAAGCAATACTAAGGCTAAGAGGAAGTCTTAGCAAGAAAAAACATGCATTACGATAGTAGGGGGAAATTTAATGGAGACCGTTCAAGGTGTTGATGGAAAAGTCAAAATAATCGTAGATTCAAACCGACTCGCTGCCTACTTGGAAATAACACCTCCTGAAGAAAATGGAAACCCGGTATCCTTTGATGAAGTTAAAAGCCGAATTGCTGATCTAGGCATTAACAGCGGGATTGATGAAGCGGCAATAGAGGATGCAGTAAAAAAACAGATAATATACGAAAAAATACTGTTCGCACAAGGACAAGAGCCGACTTTAGGAACAAATGCTTCGTTAGAATACAAATTTCCAACCCCCAAAGAACGGTTAGCACCCAAAACAGACGATAAGGGCAATGTGGATTATCATGATCTAGGTCTAATTTTCAGTGTTCGTAAAGGACAGCAATTAGCAATAAAAATACCGCCCAAACCCGGAGAAGACGGATTCGATGTTTACGGAAATACATTACTAGCTAAGCCAGTAAAGGATATTGTTTTACCTAAGGGTAAAAATGTGGTGGCAGATCAAGAAGAGCTAATGTTATATGCTGCAATTGACGGCAATGTTACTATTGTTTCGGGCAAGGTTTCTGTAGACCCGGTATTCGAGCTAAAAGGCAATGTTGATTTTTCTTCTGGCAACATTAACTTCGTTGGAAATGTAGTTGTACATGGCATGGTCTGTGCCGGGTTCAAAGTACATGCCGAAGGCGATATCGAAGTTCGGGGCTTGATCGAAAATGCTGAAGTTGTAGCCCAAGGTAATATTCAGGTTAAGGGTGGAATCACTGGAAGCAGTAGTTTTATACAGGCCGGAGGCGATATTCAGGCAAAATTCGTCGAGAATGCAAGAGTTATAGCCGGTCAGAACATTTTTATTAAAGAGGCAATTATTCAGTCACAGATTAAAGCAGGTGTATGCGTAAAAGTCAGTGATAAAAGAGCATTAATTGTTGGCGGTATGATCCAGGCTTTTAAAGAAATCGAATCAAAAGTTATAGGTTCGCAATTAGCTACCCAAACCGTGCTTGAAGTAGGTATTAATCCACTATCGCGTGAAGAATATCAAAACCTGATGCGCAAGCAAGAAACTATTAAGAAAGAGCTGGAGACCATCAGCCAATCTATTTCGTCTTTTCAACAGTCAGGAAGATCACTCGAGTCATTGACAGACAACAAGAAATTAGTGTTAATCAAACAACTTGATGATTTTAAAAATTATAGACAACAGTTATCTGAGATAGAAACCAGGATTACTGCTTTAGAAGAAGAATTTCTTGAAGGCGAGAGCTCCAGAATTAATGCTATTGAGGTTGTATATCCCGGAGTCAGGATAGTGATAGGCAAGAGTATATACATAGTAAACGATCCGATAAAGAGTTCTTCATTTGTTTTAAATGACGGCGAAGTGCGGATTGGTTCACTTAGGTAGTATTCTGCCCTAATGGAGGTGAATTAGTTGACCATTCGAAGTGTTGACATGCAAGTACTGGTGCAAAAGAGTGGCGAAGTTTCAAGAATACAGCAGAATCAGCGTATGGATCATATTCACCGGCAGCAAGATAGTGAAGGACATATAGTCAAACAGACTTTTGAGCTTGCAAAACAAATAAAACAAACCCAGCGCGGGGAAACAAGCTATGTAGATGAGAAGCAAGAAAAAAAAGAACGTAAACCCAAAAAGGATGAATACAAACCGGAAAAGGAAAATGAATCGCGGCAAGATATCAAACTTGATGATGTAAACAAGCCTGAAGGTTCCAACTTGATCGACATTAAAATTTAGAAGGTTGGTGAAGGAAGTTTTTATAGTTACTTGCATAATGACGGTTATTTTAATCGGCGTTGCTTTCTATAGCATTAGCAAACAGAACAATATGATGGACGGATATTCAGTCGAGCTGCTGGACAGTATAAAGCAGGCGCAGATAATTAAGCAAGATCTTGAAGCTATGATGAAAGACTTTGTAACTATTGGTCAGGGTATGATTGATAGTCTGGATGAACGCATTGAAAAGTCTGACAAAAGACATACGGCATTTTCCCAGCAGGAAGTTGAAAACATGGGAAATAACCCTGCAATGATCCAAGAAGAGCTTGATCACCAAAGTAGTTTCGAATTGACCGAGCTTATTCACTATAGCAGTAATCCTGCTGATGAAGTGGCTCAAGAAAATATGGCACTTAATTTTCTGCCTGATTTGCGTGAAATGCTAAAAGAACAAGACCAGGGCGAAGAACAGGAATATGAAGAAATCATTTTTGATGACACAACCGCTGAGACTGTAATTGAACCAGCATTAGATGATGAATTGCTTTTAAGCAATAAAGCCTTTATCACCTCTGGACGTATCAGACTGCATGAGCTGGCTGATGAATTGCGAATCAGCAGTAAAACCCTGATTGCAAGAGCAAAAGCTGAAGGTTTAGGTCTTAACCATCATATGAATCTCCTAACCGATGACGAGGTAGCTTGCATTAAGGAACTATTTGCAGATCAAGTACATGAAGCGCCAACCATTGACGAAGGCAGCCTTACCCCAGAAAGCATGGATTCGACTTCAAATGATGATATCTTGAATTCATTCGCTGACAGCGTTGAATTCATTGAAACTCAGAACAAAGTTCAGAAGATAATCTGGTCTGATCTTAAGCAGGAAACAAAGTCAGATGATGTTGAATGGCTGGTAGTCGAAGATGAATATGATAGTGATATAGAATTTGACTTTGACCAAGAAGAAGATTTCCTCGACGGAATCCTTGAGGGAGAAGAATTTGATCAAAACATTACCTATTTACCGACAATTAATGATGAACCGTCATTATTTCAAGAAAGCACAGAACCGGATCTAAATGATGAGAGATATATTGCGGAACTTCGTGAAGCTCATCCGTATATGGCAGTGCGCTCATTAGTTGAAAAGGGTTGCTCGGTAAAAGAAATTGCTAAAATCCTTGACCGCAGTCAAGGAGAAATTACTCTCATTATTAATGTTAACAATAAGAAAAAAGCTATTTAAGTTTAGCTTTTTCTTGTTTAAATTAATAATGAAATAGTTAAATAAATGTACAATATGCCTTTAGGTTTTACGACTTAAAGGCTTTTTATATCGAGAATAATAAAAACTTTTTCTTAATAACAATCAAATTAGATGTTAATTTCTCGGTACTTTTTTCAAAAAAAGTACCAAAAAACTTTTTTCGCGTGAATAAATTGGACATTTAGCAGCTCGCGCTTCGCACCTTGCACGGCATCCAAACTCGGCTGCGCCTCAAACAGGATGCCTTTTTGTGCTCATCCCTTCGCCAGCTAACTGTCTCCAATTATATTCACAACGCTCAGTATTGGGGGAACGAATAATCCCTTCCGGTCCCATGACGCCGAAGCATTAGAAAAGCTCGATAGTATTACTAGGCGAAAGCCGAGCACGAATAGGGCGCCTGTTTGAGACGTAGTCGAGTTTTGCGCCCCAAAAGGTGCGCAGGCCGAGTTTCGGGAAATGTTTAGGGTTTTTCATTGCGCAGGCAGTTTTCTTTGCTACCTTTCTTTTGCGCCAAAAGAAAGGACAGGTTATGATGTCAGCGAAATCAATAATATCGAGAATTACTTATGAGTTAGATTAACATAATCGATTCTGGTACTTTTTTCAAAAAAAGTACCCAAAAAACTTTCTTCGCGTGAATAAATTGGACATTTAGCGGCTTGGCTTTAGACTGTCTAAAAAGTCCATCTACTTCGTTGACTTCAAAGTTAGCGAACTCAACGTATTACAAATACGCCCTCATCCGCGAACTTTTCGTCGCCTCGTATCTGGAGCTTTTTATCCTAGTCTAACGCATTTAATACGGTTTTAATTCGTTCATTAAACAGAACGCCCATGGTGCTCATCCCTTCGCCAGCTAACTGTCACCAATTATATTCACAACGCTCAGTATTGGGGGAACGAATAATCCCTTCCGGTCCCCTGACGCCGAAGCATCTGAAAAGCCCTATTACCATTTACCAAACGAAAGCCGAGCACGAAGAGGGCGCCTGTTTGAGACGAAGTCGAGTTTTGCGGCCCAAAAGGTGCGCAGGCCGAGTTACGGTAAATGTTTAGGTTTTTCATTGCGCAGG
Source organism: Syntrophomonadaceae bacterium (assembly GCA_031553935.1). Lineage (GTDB taxonomy): Bacteria > Bacillota > Syntrophomonadia > Syntrophomonadales > Syntrophomonadaceae > JAISDD01. Next base: position 3,341 of record JAVBKS010000001.1, on the reverse strand, counting down.
CAGTTTTCTTTGGTACCTTTCTTTTGCGCCAAAAGAAAGTACGGGTATGAGGTCAGCGAAATTAATAATATCGAGAGTTTTTTTGAGTTAGATTAACATAATCGATTCTGGTACTTTTTTCAAAAAAGCAAGAATTATACGCTTAGAGCAAATAATCCATATAAATAACCGCTGAAAACAGTAAATACCTTAACACTTATTACGAATAAAAGTAGGGGCTAGCATAACTAGCCCCTACTTTTGATACGGATTTTCTAATTAGTGGAATTGTGCATAGATTTTCACTTTGAGCAGCCAATCATCGGTAACATTACCATCTTTCAGGTATATTGTAATAATGGTATTGCCGTTGTTGTATGTTCCAGTTACTAATTTGCCCTCAGGTGTGATTTTGATAGCGCCCTCATTACTTGAATGAATAGCAAAATTGGGGTTTGAATTTAGATTGATATCACCCAACATGAATTTGAGATCATAAACATCTGTGCTGGGTAGAGATATCAGGCCGGAGGCAGAATCACTGCCAGGAGCACCGGCTTCAAATAGAGGTGCTAGTTCTCCAGTCATGTAAATGTTTTGCCTCATCATAGCAAGAATTAAGGCATCTTGAGCTTCAGCATCCAAATTAATGGCCGCGAAGAAATTTGTTTCGAATTGATTTAAGAGCTCTTTACTCCAGCCTAGATCCGCTAATGAAGCAGCTAGTATCGGGTTTGATGCAATTATTTTGTCAAATGAATCTTTCGAATAGCGCTCTTTTGAAAGTGCACCGGTAGCAGGATCTATAATGGCATCAATGTTTTCTGTATACTTACTAATAATCAAGTCTAATAGTTCATCAGTACTAATGCCAAATAAAGAATTGACCTTGAATTCATTATCAGATTTGAAATCAGCTAGAGTATTATTACGTAGACTTATGTCTGCGAACTCCACTGCTGTTAAGCCTTGAACCGCAGCAAGAATACTTTCAGGACTCAAGCCATTAACGGCAGTTTTGTCTAGAGCCTTATCTGTTTGCAGAGGATCTAAAAGAGCAAACCAGTCAGTTGCTGTCAATGCCTCCCAATTAGTAGCAGCATTTTCAACTAGTGCTTTGTCACCCGGGTTTAGTGAAGCGTTTAACCTATCGATCCAGTTCCAAGCAACTGTTCCTGCATCAGGAGTTACTAAAGTAGTATTTGCAGTAGCATCAGGAAAACCCGCTGCCACAGCTTTAATAGCAACATCACCTTCAGTTGTAAGAACTCTGCCTTTAATAATGATTTTCCCTTTGTTTAAGTAGTAATCTGCAGAAGTTAAAGGAACTGAGTTCAAACTAATACTAGTAATTGCTTCTCTCCATGTTGGAAAATCTGGGAAGGTAATAGCTAAATCTTGTTTAATAATTTGGGTTGAAGGGCAAGATAGATTTGGAGTAGATGTGTAAATACCGGAAACATTCTTAATTACCGGTGCTCCGTCCTTATATATGTCGAAGTAATAGTGCTTGCCCCCGATTTCGCGGTCAATAGCTTGAGTATTGTCAGCGGTTGCACCACTTTCATAAGCGATTACATAGCCGCCATTTATCAGTTGATCATAGGTGTATCCAACTAAATCACCACTCGCTGTTTTTATATATGCGTTGCCAGAAACAGCAGGTTTTATACTATTTAGCAAGCTTCCCAGTGTGGTGCCGACAAAAAATGTAGTACCTGATTCATCAGAGAATTGACCCTTAACTCTAACCCCTCTATCCTCCATACCTGAAATAACATCAGCACGTGCAAGAACGGTTGCATTAACATTAAAGGCATCACTTCTGATTCCCGAGTATTTTTTTGAGTCATAAGCTTCTTTACTCATAAATTGAACTTTATACAAGTATTTTGCAAATAGCTGTTGATTGCAATCATCTAAATCGCGTAAACCTAGGTATGATCTCATAGAAGTATAATTAGTGCTACTACTTGGGGCGGGATAATTTTCATTAAAATTCGCTGAATTTTTCGTTTCATTGAATCCTGCAATTAGGGGGATCTCAGTTCCTTGAGAATTATTCCCAGTCTGATCTGGTACGGAAGTTTGATTAAAGGAATGGAGATTATAAAAATAATAGTTGGTATTTGGAAAAGTATAACGTTTCTCGGTTATCGGGCCGTATTGTTTTAATTCACCGTATGAACCGTAAGAAAGACCTGGGCCATATGTACCCATGAAGCCATCATATGACACGAATGAAAAATAATCGGTAATACCATAAGCTGATTCTGGGAAGCCGGAATCAGCTACTAACTGAGTTATAGATATCCCTTTTATTGTATACAAATCAGCGGTTCCAAAAGAATTTACACTTGCGATGTTGTATACATTAGGTTGACCATTATTGCCATATTTCTGAATTAGTTCTTGAATAGTATAAGTTTTTTCGAAATTAATCGGAATTCGGTCACCGGTAACCGTTAGTTTTGTTCCTCTATCTCCACTAGTTGTTTCATTGATCATTAAAGAGGGTGAAGGATCAGCCCAGCTTAAGCCGCTGCTAGAAACGATTAAGGCAATGGTTAGAAATAGCGATACTAATATTGATACTGTTGGTTTAGACTTTCTCATATTATCCTCCTTATTATCTTTTTTGGGGCCAATATTCTATGACCATTCATCACCTCCACAAGAAAAATGCCCATTAGCAAATCAATGAAAAGCTCAAATAAAAAAAGCATTCCAAGAAAAGAATGCTTTAATATGAACTCTCAAATTAATGCAGCATTTTCTTTCCCAAAGTGGAGGCCTAGCTGTTTCCGGCTAAACCCAGCGGTCTTTTTCCTTAGCTAAGCCTTAGGAGAAAAGACTCGAAAATGTCATAACAATCAAAAATATAACAGGAATCATCCTTGTATACAAGTCAATTAATCCCATATATTGTTTTCATAGCAAAGGTTTACTAATTTGGCTCGAAATCATGTGACAAGGCTGGAAAACTGAATATTTATTACTTGGAGAGGTATCGAAGTGGTTATAATGGCCCTGACTCGAAATCAGGTGAACCTTCACGGGTACCGAGAGTTCGAATCTCTCCGCCTGCGCCATAAAGCCTGTAAACATGCGTGTTTACAGGCTATAAAAAACTGCTAAACGCGTACATCTCGCCGTTACGCTTTTGCCGTTGTTTTGGGTGGGTGACGGTGGTATAATGATCTTGTTTCGTTTGTTTCGCTTCGGCGGATATGGCGCATAAAACGATTGAACAGGTTAAGCGATATAAGCAAATGAATTTCAAGGTGACAATATGTATTACCCAATCCAAATACCCTATATTTTGAATATGGAATTTTCTCGAAATATGCAGTACATTGAGG
>JAVBKS010000041.1:0-49845 GCA_031553935.1 Syntrophomonadaceae bacterium | reverse complement strand
ATGCTAACAAGTATATTTCTTTTGCTCAAGTATTCGATGAATTACGGATGATTAAGGCCGTCAAAACTAAAGATGGTATGGTGTTACGAAATCCACTCACAAAAAAACAACGTACAATCTTGGAGTGTTTTGATAAAAACGAGGAAAGTCTTGATGTCTCTCTCCAACAATATGGTGCTTCTAATAATTTTATGAAATACTAATCGATGCGTTTTTTCTTAGAAGCCGAGAATTTTATTTGCAAATCAATATTTCCCTTTCAAAATTTTTTATCTATTTCGTAGTTCTTCTTTCTTTTGCATATCATAAATTGGTGCGGAATTTTGGTGCGGAATTAAGGATTAAAAGGGGTCCGACGCCCCCTTTTACACTGATCTCACCATTTTTTTATTCATGCTTTTGTCTTTACTCTCCTTGCTCTTCGATTGACTTCCGGATAATATTAAGATAAAATTAGGATAAAATATATTATTGAGGTGAGGGCGATGATTCAGATAAGACCCGTCTCCGACCTTCGCAATAAGTTCCCGGAGATTGAAAACGCCGTCCGTAGTGGCCAGCCCGTTTTTCTTACTAAAAACGGTTATGGCGCCATGGTTGTTATGAGCCTAGAAAAATATGCTCAACTTACAGACGATATAGAGTTAAAGCTGGACGAGGCCGACCATACTGCCGCTACTTCCGGCGACCGCTATACCCATGAGGAAGTATTCGCGCGGCTGAAAGATGGCCTCAATGGGTAAATTTACTCTTAGCTACCTCCCGTTGTTTGAGCAGGACTTGGCAGCAGCGCGGGATTATATCGCGTACACTCTCCAAAATCCCGTTGCGGCGCTCCGGTTGGTTGAGGACACAGAAAAAGCCATTTTAAAACGGTTGGACAATCCGCTGGGATTCGTACCATATAGTTCTATGAAGGAGCGGAAACAGCCATATTACAGGATCAATATAAGGAATTATTCTGTGTTCTATGTTGTGATCAATAATGTAATGGAAGTCCGACGCTTTGTGTACAGTAAGCGCAATCTGCCGGAAATTGTTTAATTATCAATGTTGAACACCCAAATAATCCAGTGCCAAGATACATTTTTTCTATTCACGCAGTAGGCATACAATCAAAACGCCAACGTATATGCTGGTGAATTATAGTTCAATATCCCAGCCATGCCACGGGAAAGAAATCAACCCCGAAAGCCTTAACTACATTACTAAAGCAAGTGAGCCATTCAAAAAAGGCTCCGCTGTGGGAAAACTACGCTAAATATTTTTGCAATAGATGTATTTTATGTAAATACTGCCTATGACTGCCTACAAACCATTGATTTTACTGATTAATATTGAAAAGTTCTGTATCGCCACTCGCACCAATTATAAAATCCTAAACCCGCTATTACTAGCGGGTTTTTTATGTCGGAATTTAAAAAGGCATAACAGATCCTCCTTCCAAATTATGAAGAAGGATCTAGATTAAATGGCTTCATCCAAGTTCGATCCGGGTTGTATTTATGGCAACAGAGCAATTAAGTTATCATATTTATACCGGTCCCGGTACTTTTAAAACAAAGTCTAAATCGGAACGATTTTGACAGGCTTTGCTAATAAAATATTTACTTGGCGTTACCGTAACTCCTATTCCCGTCTGCAGTCGAACGGTAACCGGTTTTCCACAGGGTACACATATGCTGTAAATTCCTTGCCTATTGGTTTCAGTAGTAGATTTACAGAAACAACTCTCATAATTTACTGTCATTTCCGGAGCCGGCAGTCCGTTAGTACCTGTGACCGCTCCGGATAGCCCGATATAACTGCGACAACCGCAATGATTTCTTAAGCGCATATAGATACTCCTTTCAAACTAAATATAAAGCACAATTACTTCATGCCATATTATATGCGGGCAACAGTGATGAGGAATCCTTATTACTAATAAAATGCTAAACTAAGTTAGCAGAACAGATAGTTAATGATCCTACTTCTCAACTGCGCCTGAAAAATCGAGTATGCCATTTTACGCATAAATCACCATCTTATGGGAAAACCAAGGTTTGCAGTTTAGCGCCCAGCCCAGACTTCGCACCCTTGGGTGGGATTTGCTGTACCGATATACATTTTACCATCACTGGCCACCAACATATTTCTAACCCCGTAATTTTCTTCATTTTCAAAGCCATTAATCGAAATCTCTTTGAAAAAAAAGCCATTTTTCGTTTTAAGGAAATCAAACCCAAAGCTTTTTGGATATTCGTCGATTGAAGTAATCAATGCCTTTACCCAGCGATCCCATTTATATTGTCTTAAGCGGGAAAAATCATTTTGGGCAAGCAACATTTCCATTATCTGCTTTGCTGCCAACTCGAGTCTGTCTTCTTTAATTAAATCAGTCAAAATAATTTTATATAGAATCGCAGAATCCCATGAGCCAACATATAAGGAACCTCTATATGTTTCAAGTGTCCAGCAATATGGATTAAATAAATTGCCAAAACCCGAGCTGTAAATCCCATTGCGTCGAATTCCTCGCGAAGGATTAGTTGGAATTACCGGCTCTTTCCCAACCAACACATCCCAATTGTCGTCTTTAGTAATACGAATAATATCGAACCCTTTTGGAAGAACCCATCTGCTGTTGGAATCTGTACTGTAAACTCCGCCATTTATGCCTGTACCAACATATAAATAGCCTAAAAACTCAGCCATGCTCATAGGAATTTCGTTCAGTGCGTCTCCCGCTCCTCTATCAACCACACATTCCCATATTCCGCTTTCAGGGTCTTCAGATTTCCAAATAGCAAAACCTCCAGCCGGCATGGTGCCAATATACAAGTGCTTATTGAACACCTGCATAGAAAAAATTTCACCGGTTATGCCGTCAGTATTCACTCGGCGCCACTCTTTTTCAGGGTTTTCTGACACATATAGGTAGGTCGTATCTTGAACAGTTAAGGGCTGGCAGTTTGAAGCATATAATTTTCCGCTAAATTCTTTTAGTGGCCTTACGTAGTACCCAGGTAAAAGCGGATAGGGGATGCTTTCCCAATCTAGGCCGTTTTTTGACATAAGCAGATAGCCTGCCCCTTCTTTGTAATAACTCCCTCCGTAAAGTGCTTTTACTCCCTCCTCGTTTTCGAATGCTACCATACATCGGAATAGGCAAGTTCCATTTTCTTCTGGCATTTTATATACACGTTCCCACTCATTCCTATGACAACTGCCAATTCTATAACGCCAAATCTCAGAGGCTTGCGAAAAATGATCCGGAACGAATGATTTTGTGGGCTCAAATCCAAGACTTTTCATCCCCCGATAAGCAACATTGCGTCCGGTTCCTACGTATAAATAGCCCTCGAATTCTACCATGCTCCATGCATAGTTGTTTTGTTTAGCATTATCAAGGTCTTGTTCATCAAATCCATTGACTTTCGTGATTTTTTCTAATCTCATCGCCATAATTCTCCTAATATATATGAAGTTGCAGAATTCCAATTAAAACTGCACGAACTATCATATTCCTAGGAGGAAAATTATGTGAATATATGAATTAATTGCACAACATCCAGGTTTTTTCCTCGCGATTTAATTCCTTCTTCACACTATCTATGCCTGCATGGTAATGGCACCGTTTGAATAAAAACAGTAAATAAAAATGATGACAATATATGGTCGAATAGGATATTATATCTTATACAAACACTTTTCTGCTGTCCAATTATTATGTCTGGAGAAACCTAGTGCTGGATTTTGAATTCGCCTATTCTGAAGGCATGCAAATAATTCTTATTGGTATTACTTTTATTGCCACTTTTGTGTTTTATTTTTTGTCAACGAATATCATTATGCGCGTTTATGGCGAGACTGTTAGCCTTAAGCGCAAAGTGTTATTTGTCTTTTTGACTGGAACGATTTTAAATAATGTATGGACTTATGGGATTTACTATTTAGGCGGCAAAATGGATTTCAGCCCCATTATTTATAGTTTGGTAACCATTCCTAATCCTGTTTTCGCAATACTGTTTTATCTCTTGGGGACAAAAATCCTAAGACTCTCAGCTTACAGATCCTTAAATCTTTTTTTGAATGCCTATGTTGTCATATTGTTCATTAAAATTTTTCAGCGCATTTTTGGTTTCTTCCTTTTTCCGCAGCCAGGCGGAGACTGGAACTATCTGCTGGATACAGTAAGTCAAATATCCTGTGTCTTTCTTTATTTAATCATTTATGGCTTTTTGATTGAATTAATAATGAAGTCAGAATTTTCCATTAGGCTTACCGACAATATTCCAAATTATTCTCTGGGAAAGGGTATGCTTCTGTATTTCGCAAAAGCGACTGCGATTTATTCTTTTTTGATTCTATATGAGCAATACGCTAACAGTAATACCAATCATGACTTATTGGCAATGTTGATTATTTTATTGTTTTACTTAATCATAGCTTTACTAATAGATTATATAGGCAGCCTAAAAGTTGAAACCAGTAATAAGGCAATACATATTGGAAATCAAAACATATTAATCGATGGCTTTAATAATTTAAGGCATAATCTTAACAATCTCCTTCAATCGTATGGAAGTTATATAACTCTGGGAGACTTGGAAAAATTAAAAGAATTTCATCAAACCCTCTTTGACACTACGGTTTGGCTCAATGACCATGCATCTTTAAATAGAAAATTGAATGAAAACCCAGAATTGATCTCGCTACTAATGAATAGACTTAAACAAGCTGAAGAAGAAAGTGTTAGCTTGAGGATTAACATCAACTGCCCGGTCCGAGATTTGTTTATCGATAACTTGGATTTATGCCTTGCAATCAAGAGTTTGCTGAACCAAGCAATTGAAACTGCTAAAAATTCGCCCAAAAGGCGAGTCGAGTTTTCTATAGAAGAAAGTGCTGATACGAGCAAACTAATCGTTATTTCCTTTAGCACTAAAGACAATGTGGATATTCCCTCTATTACTCGAATCCATCTGGATTCCAAAACCACGAATCAAGGTCTGGAATTGCACTTTGCCAGAAAAATACTGAATAAGTATCGAAACTGCATCGCCCAAATTTTTTATTATGATTTCGAACTGTCGATCTATATTAGCATTAAAAATAATGATGCAAGATTAAACATAGGAGGCTAATCAAATGCGAAGTAAATCATTCTTGAGTAAATTCTTCGATTCTGCAAAAATAATCAGCGAGGACGATTCAGCCTATAGATTAAAAATAGAGCCCATGAATCAAAATACATCTTCTCATATAAATGTTTTTGATAAAAACACAATAAGACATGAAGGGCTTGCCATTCTGATGGTGGAGGATAATCCTTTTTTGCGCGATTCGATAAGAATGTTTCTAGAAAAACTTGGCATGATGGTTGACTGTGCGGAAAATGGATTAGTCGGTTTGGAAATCTTTGAAGGGTCACCAGAAAAATATGATATTGTATTGATGGATATAGAGATGCCAGTTATGGGTGGTATCGAGTCAGCCAAACGCATACGGGCTATCAACTCTGCTTCAGAAAAAAGCTTATCAATTATTGCAGTAACTGGCAGTATGTTTTCTGATAATCCTGAAATGCCCATTTTCCAAGGAATCCTTAAAAAGCCTTTTGAATTGGAACAACTAAAGTCAATGGTAACCAAAACCTGGCTGCGAATGCTAAACTCCCAAGGTAAGTAGTGTTACTATTCTCTAATAATGCTGCCAATAAGAATACAAGGGAGCTAAGAACAGTATCTGCGCTCCCTTTTCTCATATTGGTTCTCAGTTTATTATTCTTACTCTACAGTAACGCTTTTTGCTAAATTGCGCGGTTTGTCAACATCAGTTCCTCTAAATACCGCCATATAATAAGAAAAGATTTGCAAAGGCACTACTGAAACTAATGGTGTTAGTATCGGGTTCATTCGGGGAAGCAATACTTTTTCATCACACTCACTACATGCCTCTACTAGATTCTCCTTGCAAACCGCAACGACTATAGCACCTCGTGCTTTAACTTCTTTTATATTTGACATGGTTTTTTCCACCAGTTTGTCTTGAGTTATCAAGGCAAGAACCGGTACCCCTTCTGATATAAGAGCTAAAGGACCATGTTTTAATTCTCCTGCCGCATAAGCCTCAGCATGAATATATGAGATTTCTTTAAGCTTTAGAGCACCTTCCATTGCTACTGCATAATCAAAACTTCGTCCTAAGAAGAATGTACTTTCAACATCCTTATACCTTAGAGCCAGGTCTTTGATATGCTCATGTTCCTGCAATACCATATCAACTGAAGTATCCATATAGAATAAATCACTTGCTATACCCTTAAGTTTCAATGGATCGTATGATTGTCTCATTTCGGCCATATATACTGCCAGTAAATATATAATAGTCAATTGAGTGGTGTAAGCTTTAGTGGAAGCCACAGCTATCTCCGGACCCGCATGTGTATAAATAACTCTGTCTGCTTCCCTGGCTACTGCACTCCCGACCACATTGGTAATTGCTAATACTTTTATGCCATTACGTTTCGCTTCTCTTAAAGCTGCCAAGGTGTCTGCCGTTTCACCAGATTGGCTAATAACTATTACCAAGTCATCTGGCTGCCAAAGCACTCTTCGATAACGAAACTCCGAGGCGATATCGGTTTCAACTGGTATTTTTGCAAGTTTCTCAATAGCTAAGCGCCCAACCACACCTGCATGATAAGCAGTACCGCATGCTACAATAAATATTTTTTTGACTTTATTAAAAACTTCATCGAAATCCAGGTCAGAAAAATCTACTTTTCCATTATTGATTTTACCTGTCAAAGTTTTTCTAATAGCTTCGGGCTGCTCGAAAATTTCTTTTAGCATAAAATGGTCATAACCGCCCTTTTCAGCAGCAACCGGATCCCAAGTAACATTAAAGACTTCTTTTTGAATCGGTTTATTATTAAAATCAGTTATGGTAACAGAATCTGCTTTAACAACCACAAACTCATTATCCTCTAATATGTAAACCTTCGTGGTTCTGCCTAACACTGCCGGTATATCAGAAGCAATATAGTTTTCACCTTCACCTAAGCCGATAATGAGCGGACTGTCTTTTTTGGCAGCAATAATTAAATCAGGTTCATCTAAGCACATTACGGCAAGTGCGAATGAGCCATGAATATAGTTAATAGCTTGGCGAACCGCATCCTCGAATGAACCACTATAATGCTTTTCCACGAGATGAGATACTACTTCAGTATCAGTATCAGATAGGAACACATGACCTTCAGCCGTTAATTGCTTACGTAGACTAGCATAGTTTTCAATAATCCCATTATGTACAACTGCTATTCTTTGCGAACAATCAAGATGAGGGTGGGCGTTATAATCACTGGGGATTCCATGCGTCGCCCAGCGGGTATGTCCTATAGCCATATTCCCGAAAAGACTAGCATCTAAGCTATCACTCAGATCACTCAAGCGGCCTTTCTTCTTATTTAAATCAAAATTCGCTCCTTTATGTACAGCTATGCCAGCAGAGTCATAGCCTCTATATTCTAGCTTAGATAATCCTTCGATTATGATCGGTACTGCATTTTCTGTTCCTACATAACCCATTATTCCACACATGTTCTTACCCCTTTCAGTACAAATACAATTGTTACTTAATGTTTAAAAAGATTATAAACTCGCTTGTACAGCTTCAATTGTATTTTTTAGATCTTTTATGATTTCTTCGATCATGATTTGATCTCTTCCTTGCGCCATTAAGCGCACTAATGGTTCAGTTCCCGAAGGCCTCACGACTAACTTTCCCCAGTTGCCTAGCTTTTGCTCGGCTGCAAATAGCGCTTCTTTTACTCGTTCATGTTCCAAGATTACATTCTTATTATCAATTTTCAGATTGACCAAAACTTGGGGTTGCTTCTCCATTTCTTTGGCCAATTCAGATAGGCCAATGCCATTTCTCTTTATCACTTCAGCAATTTTCACTGAGGTTAACAATCCATCACCTGTCGTAGAATAATTGGAAAAAATAATGTGGCCTGATTGTTCCCCGCCAATTATTGCCCCGGTCTCAAGCATTTTCTCTATAACATAGCGATCACCAACTCCACAGCTTTCGACACTAATGTTCTCTCTTCCTAAGGCAATATCAAGTCCGATATTACTCATTACTGTTGCAACCACTTTCGGTGGATTGAGCAGTCCTTGTCTGTATAAATCCAAAGCGCAAATCATAATTATTACATCACCATCGATTTCGTTTCCTCTTTCATCGATAACAATGCAACGGTCGGCATCTCCGTCATAAGCTATTCCCAAATCGGCATTATTTTCGATAACAGCCCGTTTTAATCCGTCGGTATTAGTTGAACCACAGCGGTAGTTAATGTTAACTCCATTGGGCTGGTTATTAATTACATTAACTTTGGCCCCAATTCTTCTCCAAACCTCAGGTGCCACTCTATACGCCGCCCCATGGCCGCAGTCCAAGACTACCGACATATTATTCAGAATACCGGGACCACTATAGCAGTTTAGTACATAATTAACATAATTGTTAAATGCTTCATTTACTTCATATACTCTGCCAACATCGTCTCCAGCTGCTCGCGGAAGGTTTTTCGTTTTTGCTAGAACTGCTTGCTCAATTTTTTCTTCGAGGGCATCTGGCAGTTTATATCCAGTAGGTCCAAAAAACTTAATTCCATTGTCTTGAACCGGATTATGCGATGCTGAGATCACGATTCCGCAAGAGGCATTATACATTTTAGTAAGATATGCGATGGCAGGGGTAGGAATTATGCCTACGCTCAATACATCAGCTCCAGTAGCACAGATCCCAGCAGTTAGAGCCGCTTCCAACATATCTCCTGAAATTCGAGTATCCTTTCCTACCAGAATCCTTGGGCGGTTTCCTTCCGATTCATTAGCTAATATGTAACTACCTGCTCTGCCCAAATCAAACGCCAATTCCGGTGTTAACTCAGAATTAGCCACTCCTCTAACTCCATCAGTTCCAAACAATACACCCATTTATAATCCTCCTGATACTTCCAAATGTTTTTTACAATTTTGCAGACATAGAATTAAGAAATATGATTGGCAAAAAAGTAATAAATTTTAGGTAAAAAGGAATAAAATATCGCAACAACCATATTATTATAGTATAATTTCATCCAAACTTGTAAGAAATGATTTTCCTTAGTTGTTATATTTTAACTATGTCTTAATCGTCCAAAAATTGAATTTTCAATTATATGGTATTACATACTACCTTTCGCCCTCTCTAGTTCGATGGTAACCCATACTTTAGCAGGATAGGCTTTTATGCTTTGGGCAACATCTAGCTCAACAATTGTCGAAAAGATATTTCCGTCTTCATTGAAGTCACCCAAATCAACCTTCTTAGTGAGAATAAATGCTCCCAACTTTTCAAGTTCTTCCTCAGTCCCTAAAACCTTTACATTGCTGGGATCACATATGATGCTCTTCACTATTTGATCAGTTGACTCAGATGCGGTTGTCACTACTTGAACCTCTAAATCTTTTTCGATTAGAACTGGCGTCATAGAAACATATATATTAGCATGGTCAGGAATAATCCGGTAATTGCCGTTGACGGCAGCACCATCCTTATCAATCGCTTGCAGTTTAACATCAAACTGATTTAAACTTTTTTCTGGTCTCGGGCTTACCGAAGCATTAATACTTACAATACTATTAATGATTTGTTCTTCTCCTTGAAGCAAACAATTATTAGGAAAACTAACCTTATCAATAATATAATTATTCTCAATTATGTTTGTTAGCTTTATTTCAATTGGCAATTCTCTTTGCAGTAGAGTTAAAAGAGTCACATTTACTTTATCTGGGATAACTCGGTTGAATAGAGCCCCCGGAATGGGATTCATGTGAACAGGCAATTCGTAGCTTCCAGGTCCTAAACCATTAAGATCAACGTAAGCTATAATGTTATCATCAGAGATATTTAGGGTTCCCCAAACCTTGACCTCAACTTGCCCCGGCCCATTATAGTTATAATTATCTGGAACATTGTAATACTTCAACTCAATGGTCCTGGAATCGCTAGTTGCGCCGAATTCTTCTTTTTCAGCAATATATAACCATAACAAGGTCGCAATCAAAAACGAAATTATTCCTAGTCGGATGGATCTTTCGGTTTTGCTTCTTTTCATTACTGCCACCTTCTTAGCCGAAAGCTTTCTGCAAAACTAAAGCCAGATAATTCTTGCCTCATCTTGTCTTCAAGGTCATCAAGATTTATATCCCTTTCAATTTTGCCTTCAATTGCTAGCGAGATATTTCCGGTTTCCTCGGAAACAACTAGTGCAATGGCATCAGACAATTCCGTTATCCCAATCGCAGCGCGATGTCTGGTCCCTAGATTTACATCTAGATTGGGGTTGTCAGATAAGGGCATAAAACAAGCCGCTTTTTCGATGCGATCATCATTTACAATGACTGCTCCATCATGCAAAGAAGTATTTGTATGGAAGATTGTTAACAATAGCCTGGCTGATAATATGCCATCAATAATGCATCCACTTTCTAAGTATTCATTAATTCCGGTCGATCTTTTAAATACAATTAATGCTCCTGTTTTGCTTTTTTTCAAACACTTAACAGCAGCGATAACCTCTTTTAAGACCTCTTCTAAGTTGCTGCTACCCCATGCGAATTTTCCGAATTTAGTACTTCTCCCTAATTGCTCAAGTAATCTTCTTAATTCAGGCTGGAATACAATGGGCAGCGCAACTGCAAATACTATCCAAATTTTTTCGATAATCCACTTAGTCATTTCCAGGTTCAAATAACTAATTAAAAGCGAAAAAATCACCAATACCGCAAGACCTTTTAGTAATTGCTCAGCCCTTGTACCTCTAAGCCATTTAAGTATCCGAAAAATTAGATACGCTACGATAAGAATATCGAATAGATTTCTGATAATATTCCAGGGGCTAGCAAATAACCCAGGTATTATGCTGTTTTCCAAAGGATATCTCTCCCTTACGCATACCTTTGCAGGTTATATTAATGAAGTGAAATTAGTGATGCAATTGCCAATTAACTAATACTCCATTACCAATAGTGGAATACTGCCAGAACTCCTTGCCCAACATTAATAGTTACATGCTCTCTTCCCATTAGGTTAGATATGGCATAAGGATTGTCCTTAGTCAAACATACATTATCTAGGGAAAAATCCAAGCCGCTCTCTGAAACACAATTAGAAGAATCGGTTAAACTAAGTATTGAAACGAGATCTCCAGTCTTTCCTACCAAATCAATGGTTTCTGTGACTAAATGAATTGTAAGATTGGGGGAGAAGTGCTTAATGCTAACCCCTCTTTGCGCTGCCTCGATACAGCAATATAGATTCGACAAGGTATGATCCAAACGTTTCCCAAGTGAACCAACGAAGACAATTTCGTTTGCCTTGGCTTCTTCTGCTATTGCCAAAGCTAGCTGAGTATCTGTAAAGTCTTTTTTCCGTGAATACTTCCTAATTGGGATACTTTCTTTTTCATAGAAATCTTTCACTGCAGCATCGATTGAATCCATATCTCCGATTATGCAATATGGAGTGATACCCATTTCCCAAGCATAGTTAGCGCCTCCATCTGCGCATATGATCAAATCGGAATTAGCAATTATGCTGCGGTAAATACTAAGATCTGTGCCATAATCTCCATTTGAAAATATAATACACTTCATCACAAGGCTCCTATACTTCTCCAATACTTTGTTTTATTATTAAATGTCTAAATGATATACCAAACCATCATCTTATGCAAATAGCATTCGATATATCATTGTGATTTAACAATAATAATATCGTTAGATTTCCACCAAGCCGATAACCATTATTTGGCTTTCATCTTCCGAGCCCATTTCAGTTTGCGTCTAAAATATTTTTAAAAAGCTAAATTGACAAATAAATTGATGTTTCATTATAATGCAATTAGCTTATTAGCAGAGGGGGGAAAGAGTTGACTTATTTTATAACAGATGCATGTACTTCTTGTGGTGTCTGCGCAGATGAATGCCCAGTTGAAGCCATAAGTGAGGGTAGCGACAGATATGTTATCAACGCGGAATTATGTACCGAATGCGGTTTATGTGCTGAGAGCTGTCCGGTTGATGCACCCGTTGAAAAGTAAACTATTATTAATTTAAGGATTCATTGACAATTTATATCCACTTTACTTTTCAACAATTGATAACAAGCGCTAAAAAGCCACGTTGAAATTGTTAAAGAGCTCACATCTTTTGCGTATCATAGTACGATAAAGTTGTGGGCTTTTTTTATTTACTCAATATTTTCAAAACCATGCTGCCGTAAAGCTTCATATAAAATAATAGCAACCGCATTACTTAAGTTTAATGATCTTCCCAGCTTAACCATCGGGATTCTAATACTTTCACTTTCATGAAGTGCCAGCAATTTGCTATCCAGTCCTTTACTCTCACTTCCAAAAACGAATACGCTGTTTGCTGGATAGCTGACCTGGTGGTAATTGCGTTCTGTTCTGGTGGTAGCAAAATAAAACTTGTTTTCTTGCATTGCCTGAAAACAATCAGCGAAGCTATCCCAAATTTTTATGTCTAGTTTATCCCAATAATCCAATCCTGCGCGCTTCATATACTTATCTTCTAATGAAAATCCCAGCGGTTTTACTAGATGGAGTTTCGTGCCGGTCAAAACACACGTTCTGGCAATATTGCCAGTATTTTGGGGAATTTCCGGCTCTACAATTACAATTTGCATCGCCATCTCCTAAACAGTATTGCTACCTGAGTTTACCAGACATAGTCGCAAAAAACTAGGCCAAACTAAGAGAAAATGAGGTGAAATTATTGCTGAAAAAACCCTTCTTAAGTAGATTATTGCCAATCATAATTCTGTTTACTTTTTTGAGTCTGGGTGCAGCTTGTAAAAAAGCAGATCCTAAACCATTGCCCGAAGAACCAAAACTAGGAGAAGAGCCAACCATTAGCATTTTCCGTTCAAAAAGCGGAGCTACCGAATCAATAAAAATCGAAGAATATGTAAAAGGTGTTGTGGCAGCTGAAATCGGCGAGGGTTTTCCCCTGGAAGCATTAAAGGCCCAAGCAATAGCTGCCCGAACTATGACATTAGCTAAAATCAACTATGAAAATGGCACAAAAGAGAAACATAACACAGATGTAAGTGATGATCACAAAGAGTTTCAGGCTTATGACCCCGAACGGATTAGCCCAGTTATATCACAGGCCGTCGACGAAACTAAAGGTCAAGTCGTTAAGTTTAACGGTAAATATGCCTACACCTTGTTCCACTCTTTGTCAAAGAACAAGACAGCAAGTATTGAAGAAGGTTTTCCTGAATTATTACAAAAGAATCCCGAGTTAAAAGACTATATTACTCCAGTCGATACCCAAGGCTTTGCAGAGGCCCCCTCTAAATACAAAGCTTGGATTGTCAAAGTTCCCAAAGCCAAATTGGCAGAAATCTTTAATACTAGTGCATCGAAACTTGGCAATGTTAGGCTCGGCGAAAAAGGCCCCTCAGGTCGCATTTTGACTTTAACTAATGGCAAAAAAAGTGTTCCTATGACCGAAGTTCGACGCGTAGTTGGACCTGATACCTTGTTTTCAACCAATATTAACAGTTTGAGTCAAAATAAAGGATTCTATATTTTTAGTGGCGATGGCTGGGGTCATGGCTGCGGTTTAGAGCAATATGGTGCCAAAGTCATGGCCAGTCAAGGAAAATTATGTAATGATATTATAGTTTATTATTACCCAGGAACTGTAGTTGAAAAAGTCTATCAATAAGGCAATAGACTATTGCTTATGAATGGGGCCAATGGAATTTGATGGTATTCATCGCTTTCTAGAAACAAATTGATGCGTGGGTCATTTTCATAATTTCTGAATAGATTAATAAAAAGTCGGTCGAAACTAGTGCTGCCGCTGTCATTTGATGGCGGCAGCAATGAATTATTAAGCGCATAAACTTGTGTTGCAGCACATCCAACCCCAGCAATGGTATATAGTAATTGCTCGGTATCACTTGCTAGGTTAGTGCACAAATAGAATCTGCACATTAATGACCTTACATCATAAATGCTGCATACTTTGTTTTTTAAGAAGATACAGGGATTAGATTTCAAGCGCAATAAACCAAGATGAGTTTTATTGCAATCAAAACAATCATGAATGAAAGTGCGCTCATCCTGCTTGGTAAAAGTGCAGATTTTCTTAAAGGCAATAAGGTCAGGGATTAAAAAGGCGGTTTCACAACAATTAATTAAGCACCCTTTGCAATCATTATGGTTACCGGGTGCATATGCTTTATAGATGTTTGCATCCATACAGAAAGGCTGCCAAGCCTCCAATAAATCGGCAATACTTGCAAGAGAGTCATTAATAGATACTTTAAGGCAAACTTCGCCTTTCTCTTCTTCAACCGTAACCCTAATCTTACTCATCTTTACCTAATTCTTTAATCGCTTGCCGTGCCAATTCATCGCAGCGCTCATTCCATTTGTCCCCGGAATGACCTTTAACTTTAATAATTACTACATTATTTCTTCGCATTTGCTCAAGGATAGATAACCATAAATCCTGATTTGCAACACTTTGCTTTTTACTGTTGAGCCAGCCATTGCGCTGCCAAGTCGCAATCCATTCATTTTGGAATGCATTTACAATATAAGCACTATCCGAATAAACCTCAATATTACGTCTGTTCAATTTTACAGTTTTTAATGCTTCGGCAACAGCACGCAGTTCCATCCGTTGATTAGTTGTACTATGCTCGGCTCCATATATTTCTTTATAATGAGTACCGGATATCAAAACTGCTGCCCATCCGCCAGGTCCGGGGTTTCCGGAACAAGCGCCATCAGTATAAATTATAATGGGCTTACTCGAAATAATTAATCCCTCCCATGACGCGGGCTCTTGGCGACTAATTCAACTGCCTCGGTTAATGATACAACAATTGCTGTTCTCAGGTCGGAATCCATGATTTCAGTCCTAGTTATAACATCACCAAGTTGGCTTGTTACATACCTAGGTTTCAATTGGTTTAGTGCAACAGCAGCTATATCAGCTTTACACTTGTCGCAAGTACACATTTCTGTTTTGGTTTTTAAAATAGAGTCCATTAAATCAAACACGAATACTTCAATTACATTAGTTAGTTTATACAACAACTCAATCCTCCCACTAATACATTACATTAAATGGGCATAAATAGATTGCATCAATAATCCAGAAATACTATTTATAAATGCAATGTTTTTATTTTGCAACCTATAAATTGCTTTGTTTCTTCAATACTGGAAAAAACACACTATATTGAAACATCGTAACGAAAAGCAAAAGACTGTAATTAAAGCAAATAACAAGCATTAACTATTTTTTAGGGTAAAATCATTGATTCTCTGCAATGGACTTGGTTGTTGCTTCCGCCTGGTCAGCATAGCGGGAAACATCACCATCTAAAATACATTCATTATCCCTTTGCCTTTCCTGATTCAGGCGACGAGCTCTATCTTTTTCCGAGTTATCGGTTTTATAAAAGCCTGTCCCCTTAAACTGAATACCAAAATCCTTGCTTATTATTTTTTCTACCGGGGAAGCACATTTTGGACACTCCTGCAAAAAAGGATCAGATATTTTCTGCATTTTTTCAAATTTCCCACATTCTTGGCAAACATATTCATATATCGGCACTTTATCACCTCTTAAGAATTTCTATTATATTTCTATTATCATAATTAAGTTTTGTCAACAATTTTCATTAGTAATAATTACGCGTTCATGTAAAATATAAGCATTAGGAAAACTAAAGCGTTCCAGCTGGAATGCGCTAAAATAGTAATCCATAGGTTATTCGTCTTCTCGAATAACCAGCAAAGAATCATGCCTCCCGTAACTAAAGGCAAAGAACGCCAGATGTCAAAATGAACCAATCCAAATATAGCTCCGGCAAGTAAACAACTGCTAAAAACATTAAAATGCGCTCTCATAGCTTGATATAAAAAGCCTCTATAGAATACTTCCTCCAAAAAAGGTGCAAAAACCGTTACCAACATGAACAAAATTAATAATGCATAATTGCTCTTCGCATTCCGAACGATTTCTTCGAAAGTTTGTGGTGGTATTTGGGGATTTATACTCTGTAATAAAGCACCCATTACTACCACAACAAAAAAGACAGCAAAGCCTCCACCAAAACCATAAAGAAGAAATTGTTTGGGTTTTATGGAGATGAACCCCAGCTCAGCAAATGATCCTTTTCTTATTACTAAAACTATAAAGAATATCAATGTAAGCATAAAGACAAATTGAAATAAGTAGTTTATCAAGAAATGCATAGTTTCAGCATCACCATATCCTAAGCCTGATACTAAGGCTGCTAGGTAATCTAATCCCATTAGCATGAACAATTGTTGTGCAATGATAGCAGCTAGTAGTATAAAAGCAAAATCTATCAATTTCCAAGAAACCCGGTCTTTCATGCTTCCTCCCACAATGTGTCTTCATAAATACGCTTTTTACGAAATTTTTATCTGCATTTAGTAAATACTAATACTATTATCCTTATAGCGCAACCTTAACTCGGAGCGGACTAAATAAGGAATAGTATTTAAATCATATAAAGAGGTATTATTATGAGCCCCTTATTATTTATTGCCATGGTTAGCCTAATACTCATCGCATTGCTATATTGGATAATAAACTCGCTTGATTCAGAAACCCAGAAGAAAAAACATACTGCTCCTGAATTCAAATGGGAAACTGCTCCCGAAATAGTTGATTCAAATTCTAGTGAGATTTATATGCCCCAAAATAGTATAAAAATAGTAAAAAACTGTGAAGGTAGTATCACAGTTTTATGGCATTTTCCTCCTGATTCTACACTAATAAGCAATAACGCTAAGTTAGAAAACAAAGAATTAATTCTGCGTGTATACCAAATTATTGACTGGCAAACATATTTTGATATTGCTATATCAGGAAATTCCGGGAGCAAAAGCATTAAGCTAAATAACTGCACTTACTTTTATTGTACTATCGGGTACAAAAATGCCAACGGTTTCGTGCCTTTGATTTCATCCAGAACTATTAAAGTTAAGAATTAAACGTATAATATTAGTACGGGAAATCATTTCTATATTAAATAATTTATAATATAGGCAATAGTCAATATATTATGAGTAAAAATCAGCAATGCCGCGCTCCTTTCTAAGCGCCAATTGAATAAATTGCTAAGCTTTCTTTTGCTCTTAAAGAATTGGTTAAAAGAATAAATACTAGTGACCAAGTGCAAGCATTCAAAGGTAATCAATAATATGGTGTAAAATATAATAACCTTATTATCAATAAACAAGATTACCAGAACAAAATAAAGTACCTCTAGGCAAATTGACAAAGCTATCAATAGATAACTCTTCATCTTGCTAGATTGTTTGTTAACTATTAACCAGTTAATAAAGCTCTCCATTAACACAAATTCAAAGGTATCAGCTTTGGCTATTAGTATTTTCAATACATAATAAAAATAAAACAGCATTATGGTTAATGCAAATGCCAGTAACAGATAGATATAGTCCAGTCCTTTCAAGGCATACCAGCCAAGAATTCTTAATCGACATCAGAAATTATTTATTGATCCCGCAATACTAACCATGGCGCCTAATAAATGCTATAATGCGACCTTAGTCCGGCTGCGAAGACTTTTTATTGCGGATTCTAAACCATCTATAGTTAGTTCTTCCATGGGGAATATTTTCGCTATCATTCTAATCGTATGAAAACCTGAGGTCCAGTTCCAATTATTCTTTAAGATTGGGTTTAACCAAACCGAGTATTCAAAATGTTGTTTGATTCGTTTTAGCCATTCAAGACCGGGTACAGAATTATAAAGATCCCAATCAATAATTCCTCCGACGTGGGTTAGTTCAGACGTAGCCATGCTGGCATCGCCTATGATGATTACCCGATAATCCGGAGCCAAAGAATTTAATATATATTCGGTATCGGTATAGTTATTAAGCGAACAGCTTGGATCATTAAATAAATACTGGTATATACAATTATGAAAATAAAATACTTTCAAATCTTTGAAATGATTCGAGCGGTTAACTGCTGAAAACAGTTGATTGCATAGTCGGCTATACATGTACATGGAACCGCCGGAATCCATAAGCAACATAATTTTTATTGAGTTTTCTCTAGGCCTTTCCCAAACAAGTTCTAACCTGCCCGCATTATCGCATGTCTTATTGATAGTCGCATCTAAATCCAATGCGGTTTTCGCTCCATCCAAACGGCTGGTAAACTGCCGCAGCTTGCGCAAGGCCATCTGAAATTGGCGAACGCCCAGCGTTTCATCGGTTCTGAATTCCTGATGCTTGCGCATTCCAGCAACCTTTACTGCCGATAAATTCCCACTGGCTCCACCTAGGCGAATGCCTCCCGGGTGATATCCCGAATGCCCGAAAGGAGAAGTTCCAGCTATCCCTATCCAGCGATCGCCACCATGATGAGCCTCTTTCTGCTCTGCTAATCGCTCAGCAAGTCGTCTTTGCAACTCTTCAAGATCAAGCTGCTGATGTTTTTGCCGCATCTCCTCAGTAACCATAACCGGCGGCAGCTCCTTATCCAGCCATTCCCATATCTTATCTGGCAACCCCTCAGGGGTTTCGACTCCTTTAAAATAATAGGCAAAAGCAACATCTAATCGATCATAATGGGCTTCACTCTTCACTAATAAAGCTCGGCACAAATAGTAGAATCCAGTTAAAGAAGACCCAGCTAATCCTTCCTCTAAGGCTACCAAAAGATCCTGCCATTCATTAAAAGAAACCGGCAAGCCCACACTTTTTAAAATATAAAAAAAATCGGTAAACATTCCTGCCCTCCCAAGCCTTTCTTACATGCCATAGCGATTAGAATTACTGCTTTTGTTCGGGCTGGTTTTATTATAGGTTTTTCGATAAAGCTGCTGGAGCAAAGTATCTAAGTCTTCATTCTTTTTAAGAAGAATGCCTAAAAAAGGGAGTTCCGATTTCAGTTTGTTGGGACTAATCCCCCCTATGACTAAGGCCTGCAACCAATCAATTAACTCACTGGTACTCGGCTTCTTTTGAATATTGGGGACGTTCCTTATCATATAGAAGGCTTCCATCGCTTGGTTTAGCAAACTTTTTTCTAGTTTTGGATGATGAACTTCTACTATCTTCTCCATTCCCTGGGTATCAGGAAATGCTATGTAGTGGAAGATACAACGGCGTAAAAATGCATCTGGCAGCTCTTTTTCAGCATTACTCGTGATAATAACTATTGGCCTGGTTTGGGCGCTGATGTTTTCTTTAGTTTCAGGAATATAAAAACTCATCTGATCAAGTTCCCATAAAAGATCGTTGGGAAACTCAATATCAGCTTTATCTATTTCGTCAATCAATAAAATAACTCTATTTGAAGAAGTAAAAGCCTCACCGAGTTTACCGAGCTTAATATACTGTTTAATGTTACCCACGTCATTTTCGCCAAATTGGCTATCGTATAGGCGTTGGACGGTATCATAAACATACAAACCTTCCTGTGCCTTAGTGGTTGATTTTATATTCCAGACAAAAAGATCCATGCCCAAAGCATCTGCAATACTTTGTGCTAACATGGTTTTGCCAGTGCCAGGTTCACCTTTAATTAATAATGGCTTCTCCAAAGCAATAGCAATATTAACACTATTCATAAGCTCATCTGATACAATGTATTTACTTGATCCCTGATATTTTCCTTTAGTTTTTGCCATAATTACCTGCTTTTATATAGAATTTCACTAATCTTAACAAACAGTCTTTCTTTAGTCAACTTGACCAAATCCTTGTGAATCAAGCTGTTAATTTTAAGCATTTTTGCTTACTATGAGATTTTACTTATGTTACAATGGATAAAATCTACACTCAACAAAAGGAGGATCATCAATTGGCAGTAAATCACAAGACCTCAGTCCCCAAGTCATTTATTATTATCATTGTTCTGGTGATAGCAGCCATGGGTTATTACGCTCATATCAGCAGTCCAGAAACTACTGTCGTAAAATACTTTACATCACTTAACAATAGTGATTACTTGGGGCAGGCAGACTGTTATAGCGTTTTCTTAATCGCTCAACAAATTCCGGAATATGCTTCAATGGATAATAAGGAACTACTCCCCAGACGCGATGAAATAATAGCTGCATTTGCAAAAGAGCTACCAGAAATATCTCCGGCTCCAACTGAAAAGATTACCGTAACCCCTTTACGAGAAGAAACGAAAATCGGAAAATTCTCTGCAGTGGTAGTTTTTGAAGTGACGGTTAAAGAGAATAAGAGCAATGGCATTTCTCTGCTGGTTAAGGAAAATGGCAAGTTCAGAATATTAAGTATCATGCCGATTAGCCCTGAACAGTTATCAGAAGCAAAATCCTTTGATATTGAAGAATTGGATACTCAGATAGAGACAATAATGAAATAACATAGTTTTATAAACGCTAATTATGTGGAATAAATCCCAAGTATTCATACGAAGCCAAAAGAAAGGTCTGCTATTGACAATACCATGTCTATGCAGACCTTATTATTATACAAGTATTTTGGTAACAGGCGAAAAGTCAAACTCGTTGACACAGCAATTATATCCTACAATGGCATTGCTGATTTTGACATTATTTCCAATCTCAGCATTATCCCAAATAATCGTATTCTCCAAGGATACATGATCCCCTATGGTACACCCTGCGCCGACTACTACATTACCAAATATTTTTACGTGATCAGAAATATTTGCGTTCAAGCCCAAGAGCAGAACTCCATTCTCCTGTTCGATTCTTTGGCTACAATTGCCATCATAACCGATTCGATTTTCGATAACATCCCAATGTGCCTGTTTGTAAGCTTCTATGTCACCAATGTCACACCAATATTCATTGGTTTCAATCCCAAAAAGGGGAGCATTCAAACGCAATAGCTCGGGAAACAATTGTTTTCCGAAATCATAAACTGAGTTTTTCGGTATATATTTAAATATTTCGGGCTCGAATACATAAATACCGGTGTTTGCTAGGTCACTGCGAGCTTCAATAGGCTTGGGTTTTTCTTGAAAAGATCTTATCCTTCCACTTTCATCACAGACGATGACTCCATATTGTGAAACTTCAGGTGCTTTTTTCATTATTATTGTTCCTAATGCCCCCAATTGTTTATGCTTTCTTATTGCCTGGGTCAGATTAATTGAAGTTAAGGCATCACCACTAACGATAACGAAAGTATCATCAAAAAAAATTTCACATTTTTTTACCCCTCCAGCTGTTCCCAACAAGTTGTTTTCCCAGCTGTAGCTTATGTTTACATCCCAGGCTTTGCCGTCATCAAAATAATCGCGAATTATTTGAGGATAAGTATGAAGATTCGTCATGATATTTTTGATGCCATGGGCAGCAAGAAGCTTCACTGTTCTTTCCATTAATGGCTGATTTGCTAATGGAATCATCGGTTTTGGCAAATACATTGTTAAAGGCATTAGTCTTGTACCTAGTCCTGCAGCCATGATCATAGCTTTCAATAAAAACACCCTATCGAAAAAAAATCAAGCCCTAGGCTTGCCTTTACATGCAATTTGACAAGAATTATCCGCAAATTGCTGATACAAATTAATAATATTCTATATAAACTGCCGTATTCACGTCAACATCATTTTCAATATCTATCTTAATTCATCATTAAATATGAACGATTGCAGTAGCCAATACAACTAAATATTTAAAAAGTAATGGCTGGACAGCGCTATTAATGTCATAATATGATTATTATTGTGTTACACAAAATTAAGAAATGGAGGACAATTGATGAAAAAACTATTTGGTATCATTCTTGTGCTTGTAATGGGGTCAGCTTTCCTTGTTGGATGCAATTCTCACAATCAACCTCAACCCAACGCCGGTGACTCTTCACCACCAACATCAAATGAAAAAGTCGGCAAAATTGTAATCGGACTTGATGATAACTTCCCACCAATGGGTTTTAGAGATTCGAAAACTCATGAACTTGTAGGTTTTGACATCGATTTAGCAACTGAAACTGCTAAACGCATTAACATGGAAGTTGAGTTTAAGCCTATAGATTGGGATTCAAAGGAACTTGAATTAACAACTAAAAGAGTCGACGTTCTCTGGAATGGTCTCACTATCAACGAAAGCCGCAAGGCCAGTATGCTATTCACAAAACCATATCTGAAAAACCGCCAGATTTTAATGGTTAAGAAGGATTCGGAGATTGCTTCGAAAGCTGATTTAAAGGGCAAAATAGTTGGTCTGCAAAAAGGTTCTTCAGCAGTTGCTGCTCTCGATTCCGATGTTGAAACCAAAAAGAGTTTAAAAAGCGTTTCCGAATATAGCAATAATTTAGAAGCTTTTGCTGATCTGGAAATCGGCCGCAATCAGGCTGTTGTATTAGATGAAATTGTTGCCAATTATTATGTTGTAAAGAACCCTGATAAATTCAAAGTTTTAGATATTTCCTTTGCTAGTGAAGACTATGGGGTAGCAACTCGTCTTGAGGATGTTGAACTAAACGCTAAAATCCAAAAAGCAATGGATGATATGATAGCTGATGGTACGGCTGCAGAAATATCAAAAAAATGGTTCGGAGAAGATAAGGTAGTACGCTAATCGTATTTTTTTTTCGTCCGGTGCATTGCGCACCGGATCGATATGGTGATTTGAATGGACATTAATTCACTATACTATATGATGGGCCCAATGATTAAGGGTTCGACAATGACTTTGCAGCTTTTTGCTGTAACTTTGTTGCTGTCAATTCCTCTGGGATTAGCTGTTACTTTTCTTTATAATAACAAGAATTTTGTCATCAGCAGATTAACATCCTTCTATATTATGCTGATGCGAGGTACTCCTTTGCTTTTGCAAGTGTTCTTTTTCTATTATGGGCTGCCATTTATACCAATTGTCGGTCAGTACTTAAAGTTTGACGCTTTTACTGCAGCTTCAATTGCTTTTACCCTTAATTATGCAGCTTACTTTGCCGAAATATTTCGCGGGGGCCTTTTAGCGATCGATGGTGGTCAACACGAAGCCGCTAAAGTCTTGGGTCTCAGCCATTGGCAAACAACTTATCATATAGTACTTCCCCAAATGTTTAAGGTAACTCTACCAGCCGTCAGCAATGAAGCCTTAATCCTGATCAAGGACTCTGCCTTGGTCACTGCAATTGGTATGGCTGAGTTATTACATGTGACCAAAAATATTGTTAATTCAACCGGCATGATTTCAGCATTTGCTGTAGCTGCGGTTTTTTATCTTCTAATGTCTTATGTTATTAATGTCATTTTCAAGCAATTAGAGAAAAAATTCTCCTATGATTAAGGTGAACTAAATGCAAATGATAAAAGTTCAAAAACTATCTAAATTTTTTGATAGATTGCAGGTTTTAAAAGAGATAGACCTAGAAGTTAATAAGGGTGAAGTCTACGCCATAATTGGTCCCTCAGGATCAGGCAAAAGCACCTTATTACGTTGCTTGATCGATCTTGAGAAAGCAGATCGCGGTGATATCTATATTGAAGGCAAACCTCTATGTATTAACGGTTGCTATCACCCCGAAAAGGATTGCCGAGTTATTCGCAGCAGAATGGGTATGGTCTTTCAGCATTTCAACTTGTTTCCTCATTTAAGTGTGAAAGAAAACTTGCTTTTGGCACCTCGATTGAGTAAAAAACAAAATAAGCTTCAATTGGAAGAAAAATGTGCCCAGTTATTACACAAGGTAGGATTGAGCGATAAGATTAATGAATCCATCGCGAAGCTATCCGGAGGTATGAAGCAAAGAGTCGCTATTGCCCGCGCACTGATGTTAAACCCTGATATAATGCTCTTCGATGAACCAACTTCTGCTCTAGATCCCGAGTTAACCCAGGAGGTTCTCAATGTTATTCGGGATTTAGCCAATGAAAAGATGACTATGATAATCGTCACTCACGAGATCGGATTCGCAAAAGAAGCTGCCAACCAAATCGTATTTATGGATGATGGTATGATCATAGCCTCAGGAACCCCGCAGAATATTTTGGTCGATTCAGGCAATTGCCGCATTGAAAACTTTTTGGCCAAAGTCTTATAGGGTATTTTTTAACTCCGATTCCATTATCTAATTGTAAATAAAAAACTATTTCTTTTCCTTTATGGCCATTTCGATATACTCGACGACTTCCTTAACTTTTTTCATATTGGCGATTATATCTTCTGGAATAATCAAATCGTATTTTTCTTCTAATTGCATGAGCATCTCAATTACGTCTAAGGAATCCGCCTCTAAATCATCTACAAAATTAGATTCCATGGAAATACTATCTTCAGGTATATCTTTGATTTCTGCAATAACTCTTCTTAATTCTTCTAATACTGGCAAATCAATCTCTCCTTAAGCATCATCTTTAGCAATTATTTTTATTAGGTTAACCATTACATTATAGAATAAAGTTTTCTAAATAAATACACCCTCCATCACCTAATAAATGATGAAAGGTGTATTCAGTTCTTGTCTCAATTGGTTGCTGCTTAAAAAACTACTACGTTTTTTAATTCGAGCATTCTGGGGAAATAAGGCAGTGACTACATCATGCCGCCCATTCCACCCATGCCGCCCATGCCGCCCATTCCACCCATGGCGCCAAATCCTTTGTCATCCTTCTCAGATTCGCTGACTACTGCTTCAGTTGTTAGAACCATAGCTGCAATACTAGCTGCATTTTGAACTGCGGAGCGGGTAACTTTTGCGGGGTCGATTATTCCAGCTTTGATCATGTCTTCATAAACATTGGTTAATGCGTTAAATCCAATACCCTCTGCTGAAGTTCTGACCTTTTCAACTACTACTGATCCTTCAGCACCAGCATTATTGGCAATTTGGCGCAAAGGCTCTTCTAAAGCTTTCTTGACTAAGTTTACACCGGTTAATTCATCGCCTTCGGCTTGAACTTTTTCGACAGCTTTGATGGTTGCTACTAGAGCTGTTCCACCACCGGCTACTATTCCTTCTTCTACTGCAGCTTTCGTCGCAGCCAAAGCATCTTCAATACGGTGTTTCTTCTCTTTTAGTTCAGTTTCAGTGGCAGCTCCTACTTGGATAACTGCAACTCCACCAGCTAATTTAGCCAATCTTTCTTGCATTTTTTCCCGATCATAATCGGATTCGCTTTCTTCGATTTGAGCTCTTAAATTAGCGATTCTCTCTTTTACATCGTCTTCTGCTCCAGCACCATCGATGAAAATTGTTTCTTCTTTCTTAACGATAACCTGACGAGCTTTACCGAGCATATCTAATTCTATATTTTCAAACTTAAATCCCAGATCCTCAGAAATGAGTCTACCCTTTGTCAATACAGCTAAGTCTTCTAAGATGGCTTTTCTTCTGTCACCAAATGCCGGAGCTTTAACAGCAACACAAGTAAAAGTTCCTCTTAATTTATTTAGAACTAAGGTTGCTAATGCTTCCCCTTCAATATCTTCAACCACTAGTAATAAAGGCTTGCCGGTTTGTACTATTTTTTCTAATACCGGTAAAATTTCTCCGATTGCGGATATTTTTTTATCACTGATAAGTATATACGGATCATCTAAGACAGCGATCATTTTCTCAGTATTGGTCACCATATAATGAGAAACATAGCCACGGTCAAAGCTCATTCCCTCAACTGTTTCCAAATATGTTCCTAATGATTTGGATTCTTCAACTGCAATAACTCCATCACGGCCAACTTTTTCCATAGCGTCTGCAATTAAAGCTCCGATTTCGCGATCATCAGCTGAAATCGCTGCAACTTGTGCAATGGCTTCTTTAGCTTCAACTGGCTTGCTGATAGCTTTGATTTCATCAACAATTGCTGTAACCGCTCTTTCAATACCTTTTCTCATAATCATAGGATTAGCACCGGCAGCTACATTTTTCAGGCCTTCTTTGATCATTGCTTGTGCTAAAACGGTTGCGGTTGTTGTTCCGTCACCTGCTACATCATTAGTTTTGATAGCAACTTCTTTTACGAGTTGGCAGCCTAGGTTCTCCCATGGATCTGCTAAGTCTATGTCTCTTGCTATTGTTACACCGTCATTGGTTATGGTTGGTGAACCAAATTTTTTATCTAAAACAACATTTCTTCCTTTTGGACCTAAGGTTACCTTTACTGTATTCGCAAGGGCATCTATACCTCTTTCTAGTCCTCTTCTGGCCTCTTCTCCGAATCTAATCTCTTTGGATTGCATCTAGTTGATCCTCCTTCATTATCGTTTAATTATTTCACAAATTTCGCCAGAATGTCGCGCTCTGACATAATGCAAATAATCTCTCCATCAACTTTTATTTCCATGCCGCCGTATTTTGAAAACACAACTTTGTCTCCCACAGCTACATCAATGGCAATCCTTTCGCCCTTTTCGTTTAATGCACCCGGCCCAACAGCAATAACTTCGCCTTCTTGGGTTTTCTCTTTAGCAGTATCCGGTACAAAAATTCCGCCCTTGGTCTTTTCGTCTGTAGGCTCAATTGGTTTGATGATCAGCTTATCGGCTAATGGTTGAAGCTTCACTGATATTACCTCCTTATAACATTCAGTATTTTTTGTTAGCACTCGCTCGATGTGAGTGCTAATTGTTTATAATAATTTTAGGCAATAGATAGCAAGTTTATCAAATCACTTTACTCACTAAATTTGCCTATATTAGATAAATAGTATTATGCTCCTAAGTATTTCTTATTATACCTCTGAATAACTCATTATTTTGATTTTCACTTGAGGTCATAAATAAATATTAGAAACAGCCCAGTTCACACGCCATAATTTTTATCTTGGCTTCATTACAGATACCCCCAACCACAGCATAGTTTACCTGGTATTCTTCGGCAATTTTTCTTGCGGCAGCACAATTTATCCTATTGTCTACACAAGCTTCTTTAATTGCAATTAGTAATTTCTCGTTGTTCTCCATGGTTTTCCCCCCTAATAGTATTAATATCTTTTGAACTTGTTTCATAAAATATTACCACATTAATTCTGATTCGCGATTTCCCTATACACATTTTCGTTTTATTCAATTTACTCTCAAGAAAAGCTGTGCCCGATCAGAATCTGTTCTTCAGCTCATTACTCTCATCTATATAATTATTTGCATGATGAGTTTTCGCTATTATATTGTAAATAATCATATTTTCTACAGTCTTTCTAGATTGCTTCAATTAACGCCGTTAAATGTTAGAATTCCGAGCGCATCTGGAGCTATAAATAAGAAGTATGATCATGTGGTATTATATACAAAATAGTATTGTATTTGCCAGGTAGAAAGGAGGTATTTTATGTCCGCTCTCAATTGGGTGATAGTTGCTTTAGTCTTTGGCGCTGTAGAGGTCTTCACTACTGGATTCTGGTTTCTATGGTTATCTTTATCTGCATTTATTATTGCCTTCGCTACTCAAATTGGTTGGATGGATAATCTCAATTTTCAGTTGCTTATGTTTTCTTGCTTCACTTTGCTCTTCCTGTTTTTTACTCGGCCAATTGTAGTTAGATTTATAAAAAGCAACGACACTCCGAGTAATGTTAATGCTTTAGTCGGACAAAAAGGCAAAGTAATTGAACCGATTGACCCTTTGCACTACGGGCAAGTAAAAGTTAACGGTGAAGTCTGGACAGCGATGTCCACTGAGCAAATAGAAGCTGATACCCATATTATTGTTACTGGAATTGATGGAGTAAAGTTAGTTGTAACCCGACATTCTATTGATTGACAAAGGAATATTGAAAGGAGTCAATTATATGTTAAGCACTGTTGCTACTACCCTTTTGGTAATATTAGCTATTGTGATCCTCTTCTCCGCCATTAGAATTATTAGACAAGCTTCCGTAGGCGTTGTTGAGCGTCTGGGTAAATTCCACAAAATGGCTGAGCAGGGAGTTAATATTATCATCCCTTTTATTGATAAGTTTAGGGCAATCGTTGATCTGCGCGAGCAAGTAGTAGATTTCCCTCCCCAGCCGGTTATCACCAAAGATAATGTTACCATGATGATTGATACCGTGGTTTATTTTCAAGTGACCGATGCCTTTCGCTATAGTTATGAAATAGCGAATCCGCGGCTCGCTATTGAGAACTTAACCGCAACCACACTTCGTAATATTGTCGGTGATTTGGAATTAGATCAAACACTTACTTCAAGAGATATAGTTAACACTAAACTGCGCTCCATCCTCGATGAAGCCACTGACAAATGGGGAATTAAAGTAAATCGAGTTGAGCTAAAAAATATTTTGCCTCCTCAGGATATTCAAACTGCCATGGAAAAACAAATGCGCGCTGAAAGGGAAAAACGCGAAGCCATTCTCAGAGCCGAGGGGCAAAAAACCGCTGCAATTCTTGAAGCCGAAGGCCAAAAGCAGTCGGCGATATTAAACGCTGAAGCAGTTAAGGAAGCTGCTATAAGACAGGCCGAAGGTAATCGTCAGGCAAGAATCTTAGTTGCTGAGGGCGAAGCCCAAGCAATACTTGAGGTTCAAAAAGCGTTTGCTGACAGTTTAGTCATGATTAGAGAAGCGCAAGCCGATGACAAAGTTTTGGCTATCAAAGCTTTGGAAGCTTTAAAAGATGTCAGCGATGGTCAGGCAACCAAGTTGTTTATTCCGAGCGACCTTTCTGGTTTAGGCGGAGTTTTCGCCTCT
This sequence comes from Syntrophomonadaceae bacterium, assembly GCA_031553935.1. Taxonomy (GTDB): domain Bacteria; phylum Bacillota; class Syntrophomonadia; order Syntrophomonadales; family Syntrophomonadaceae; genus JAISDD01. The sequence goes on along the minus strand of JAVBKS010000041.1, from coordinate 21,094 downwards.
TTGAAGGAAATGGTTAAGATAGAACCAAGTAATAGCTAACTGTTTCACAAAGTGGTCGTTTCTTATTGAGAAGTCTTGGCCGTCTGCAAGTGCGGCTCAAGACTTCTCTTGTAATTTTACATGCGTTCAACTACCATCGCGGTGCCCATGCCCCCACCGATACACAGAGTTGCTAAGCCATAGCGAGATTCTCTTTTTTGCATTTCATGCAAAAGGCTAACAAGAATCCGCGCTCCCGAAGCGCCGATTGGATGTCCTAGTGCGATTGCACCGCCATTGACATTGACTTTATCCATCATCTTATCCCATCCCATATCCTTAGCCACTGCGATTGATTGGGCAGCAAAAGCCTCATTTGCTTCGATAAGATCCAAATCCTCTATGGCTAGACCCGCTTTTTTCAGGGCTTTCTGCGACGCTGGAACTGGACCTATTCCCATAATTTTGGGATCCACTCCAGCTGATGCGTAGCTAATTATTCGCGCCAGAGGTTTAATACCCAGTTCATCAGCTTTCGCTCTTGACATCACTATAACCGCTGCAGCACCATCATTTATACCGCTGGCATTACCGGCAGTTACTGAGCCATCTTTTTTGAACGCCGGCTTTAATGCCCCAGCCTTCTCCAATGTAGTTCTTTTCGGGTATTCATCGGTATCAAACACCGTATCATTTTTCTTGCCTTTTATTACAACAGGCACGATTTCCTCTTTAAATCTCCCAGCCTCGATGGCATTGTTGGCTAGATCTTGACTTCTTAGAGCAATAGCGTCTTGCTCTTCTCGGGTAATCTTCCATTCAGCATTTATATTTTCGGCAGTTATACCCATATGGTAATCATTAAATGCTTCCCATAGTCCGTCTTTTATCATGATATCAGTTATGGTCCCCGGCCCCATTCTATAACCGCGCCGAGCTTTATCTAATGAATAGGGTGCTGCGCTCATGTTCTCAACACCGCCTGCCAGTACTATATCGGCATCACCAGCTTTAATAATCTGTGCTGCTAAACTAACTGCTCTTAAGCCAGAGCCACATACTTTATTAAGTGTAAAAGCGGTAACTTCTTTTGGTATTCCTGCTTTTATCATTGCTTGCCGAGCTATATTCTGGCCTAGTCCAGCCTGCAGTACGCATCCAAAAACTACTTCATCCAGCATTTCACTTTTTATTCCTGCTCTTTTTACCGCTTCGCCCATAACGGTTGCCCCTAAATCTGCTGTTGATACATCCTGAAGTTTTCCATTGAATGACCCAATTGCTGTCCGGCATGCACTTACAATTACTACTTCAATTGTCATGAGCCTCTCCTCCGTTTCACTTGCTTTACCCTAAAGCCATTAGATTAGTAATTAAAAAATCCCTTACCGGTTTTGCGTCCTAGCGCTCCCGCCCTGACTTTTTGCTTTATCGCCAGAGCAGGCCTATACTTAGAATCACCGATCTCCTGCCAGAAGTATTCCATTATCATTAAACAAACATCTATCCCTATTAAATCGCAAAGTGCTAAAGGACCTATTGGCATGTTTGCACCCAGTTTCATTGCTTGATCAATCTCTTCCGCAGTTGCTACCCCTTCACCATAAATGATTGCGGCTTCATTGATATAGGGAATTAGTAATCTATTCACAATAAATCCGGGCGATTCTTTTACCACAACCGGCTCTTTGCCTATAAAAAGGGATAATTCTTTTACTTGGTCAGCAACTGCTGGATCGGTTTCAGCACCTGGTATGATCTCTACTAATTTCATGGACGCAACCGGATTGAAGAAATGTACCCCTACCACTTTTTCCGGCCTTTTAGTGGCTGATGCAATCTCGGTTATACTTAAAGCCGAGGTATTGGTGGCAAGAATTGTTTCCTGAGCGCAAATTGAATCAAGCTCCTGGAACACCTTCTTTTTAATGTTCATATTCTCTATGATAGCTTCGATCACGATGTCGCAATCAGCAAAACTCTTGTTATCAACACTTGTGGATATCAGATCTTTTATTTTATCAATTTCCTCAGCAGTCTTTTTTCCTTTTTGTATAGATTTATCCCAATTGGCATAAATGCCCTTTACCGATTTATCAAGAATCGCTTGATCAATGTCTACAAAGACAACCTTTAGACCAGCTTCCGCACAATTTTGCGCAATTCCCTGACCCATAGTCCCGGCGCCTAAAACGCCAACTTTCTTATTAAACATAATTATTCCCTCCTTTTATAATTGTCGTGCTGTATTCTCAAAACAGTTAAATTATTTACTCGTCTAAGCATAAGTTTATTTATCTTCTCTCATTGCTACTTCACATGCTTTTAACTAAATAAACTTATTCAAGTCTTGTTTTTGAGCGCTTTCTTCAGTCTGCAAAGGCACCGGTTGGCTGATTAGTTGCCAATCATTTTTTGGAAAAATTGGCTGCCCGTTTTTGAACAAATGCTTGCATGCCTTCTTTTTGATCTGTGGTTGCAAAACAAATTCCAAAGTGATCTGCTTCGATTATCATAGATCTATCTATATCTGTTTCTCCTCCAGCGTTAATCGCAGACTTTGCTAGACGAACTGCTATTTGACCATTACTTATGATGCGTTGCGCTATTTTCGCAGCAGTTGGCAGTAGTTCATCCTCGGTTACAACTCTATTAACCAGCCCAATCCGTAAGGCTTCATTAGCATCAATAGTTTCAGCAGAGTAAATCAACTGTTTTGCCATACCTACCCCTATTAGACGGGGCAAACGTTGGGTTCCTCCAAAACCGGGGATAATACCTAAACTGACCTCAGGTTGACCAAATTTTGCATTAAGCGAAGCAATTCGAAAATCACAGGCCATAGCAAGTTCGCATCCTCCACCTAAAGTAAATCCATTAACAGCAGCAATTACCGGCTTTTCAAAGTTTTCAATAGCTGCAAAAACTTCTTGACCTAAAGCCCCAAATTCTCTAGCCTCCAGAACTGTCATCTCTTGCATATAAGCGATATCTGCACCAGCTACGAAAGCTTTCTCACCACTTCCAGTAAGAATAATTACATCCACTTCAGCGTCTGTCTTCAATAAATCAAACACTTCTTTGAGCTCCAATAATGTAGCTTTATTTAAAGCATTGAGGGATTTTGGCCGGTTTATGTAAACCGTAGCTATCTGATTTTCTTTTGTAATAAGGATATTTTCGAAATTCATAAAAAGTCTCCCCCCTCCTTTATTCGTTATGCTCTCCTGGGCTTATCTATTTTTTTAAATGCAAACATTCATATGACTTGATTATAAAACTTGCTCAATTCGTTTTCTTTTCGAATCTTTTATCACGAACCCACTAAAAAATATTCCTCTAATAATCTATCGCCTTCTTTCTAAAATAACTTGCGACTGCAAAATTGTTGAGGTCCGGCGTCCGGCATTTTCTTTCGAACAAAAAAGCCACTACTTTTAGAAGTAGTGGCTTTTTTGTTCGCTCTTAAGCCAATCCTTGCTAAAAAAGAATTCCGTTAGTTTTTTATATACATATTGGTCATATGAAATTTCAGTTTTATTTATGCTTCTGACCATTTGGTGTTCACGTCCTCTATTAAGTATTTCGATACTTTTCAATCACGGCGACGTATCGGCATTACATTACTTAAGTAAATTATAAGCTAAAAAAATTCAGTAGCACAACAATTAAATACATTTATGTCAATATTGTTTGGATATTTTTCGAAGTATTGCAGTCTCAGAAATAATTGAAATCTATGGCTAGTTCAGACTTATCAGTCACTATCCAATGGACAGGAACATCATAGGTTTCAGGATTGATACTGTCTACCACTTGGAAATCAAAACAAACTCCACAAATGAAAGCGTAACTGCTTAACTTAGGCAAAAAGCTATCGTAATAACCCTTTCCATAACCAATTCGAAAACCATTGCCATCAAATGCTATTCCCGGCACCAGAATCGCATCAATACTTTGGGGTTCAACGGCTTTACCTAGAGGTTCCCTAATTCCAAACGAACTTATGCTGCATGACTCCCAGTTATCATACACTACCGCTTCAATTCCACTTTCCCGATTTATCCGTGGCAACAAAACCGTCTTTCCTTGATTTCTTAGTTCCTCGATGAACCCGTCAACACTGATTTCGTTTCCAAAAGCTGCGAAGGCCATTATGTTTTGGGCTTTACGCAAAGGCTGTAATTCTGCAAGCTTAGCCACCATTGCTGCACTGCCAGCCAAAACAAATGAAGGGGCAAGTTTCTGGCGCTCAGCAAATATCTGCGCGCGCAGCTCGGCTTTTCTCGTACTCATTTATTCAAATTCCTCTTTCTTCTTAGGTTTTCTGATCATGATTACATATGTTATTATCGCAGCACCAAAAAGAACTAAGCTTATTAGCTGTCCAATCGACAAAGGTCCCCAATAAATCTGGTTATAGCGGAAAAATTCAATCGCGAATCGATAGAGTGCGTATGCGATTAAGTACACCAATGTGACCTGTCCAGAGAATACCCGTTTTTTGTAAAACCATAGCAAAAATAAAGCCAACAAGAAGTTAAACAGTGAGCTCATCAGCTGCGTAGGATAACGGTAAAAATGGTCGACGACTGGAAATACCTGTCCCCAGCTGGAAGCCGTTATTTTTCCATAGCAACAACCCGCCATATAGCATCCTAGTCTCACAATTGCATAACCTGAAGCAACCCAAGGAACCATCATATCAGTGATATCACTTAGGCTTAGCTTTCTTTTCCGAACAAAAAATACCAGGGGCAGTATTGCACCAGCAACTCCCCCATACCATACCAAGCCGGTTAATCCGTTGCTTAGACTCAAAACCTCAAGTGGATGATGAAAAAAATCGATTAAATCATAAAGAACTATATATAATATACGGGCTCCAATTATACCTCCTATGACCATATATAGGACTATATCAATTGCCCAGTCTTGATTGATGCCTGACTTTTTGAAATTGTAACTCAAACCAACAATTCCGGTTACTACTGCAATAGCCAGCATGAATCCCCATGAATATATGGTTATCGATCCAATATGGATTAACTCTGGATGCATATATCTACCTCCTTATAATTTATCCACAGAACACTTTTTCTATAAAACCTGCAACCGCTCTAAAATCCTATTGTTTTCTCCCACGAAATTTCTTATACAGCTTATCAACAGTTTTATCCCCAATATCCACAGTTAGTTTTCACAAGGACTATAGACCTGAAAAAGCATTGAGCGATAAATCAGAGAACTTCTGTTTGCGGTAGTATTGGTATCCTAAGCCCGCAACCATCGCCGCATTATCTGTGCAAAGGGAAACAGAGGGGTAATAAACTTTTAGATTTTTGTCTAACCCTCTTTGCAACATTCTTTCCCTTAATCGACTATTGGCTGCCACTCCTCCGGCTAGTAAAATACTCTTCGCCCGATACTGCTCAGCAGCTCTAAAAGTTTTCTCTAATAAAACATCTATCACTGCTTCCTGAAACTCTGCAACTAAGCTATTGATGTCAGCTCCTCCACTGCTTTGCAAGTTTTTCCACTGATTTATGGTAGCCGTTTTTAAACCACTAAAGCTAAATTCAAAACTATTATGATCAAGCAGTGGCCGTGGCAGTTTATACTTCCCTAGTTGTCCGATTTTTGCACTCTCTTGAATAACTGGTCCCCCCGGATAACCTAAGTTCAAAAAGCGGGCAATTTTATCGAAAGCTTCACCAGCGGCATCGTCTCTTGTGGCTCCAATGATTATGCTGCTATTTGGTTTCTCCGAATATATAATACTGGTGTGGCCTCCAGATACCAGCAGACATATTGCAGGAAACATTATTCCCTGGTGCTCAAGAAAGTTTGCATAAATGTGGCCTTCCAAGTGGTTAATTGCAATCAAGGGTTTGTTAAGTCCGTAAGAAAATGCTTTGGCAAATGAAACTCCCACTAATAAAGCTCCTATTAAACCTGGACGATTAGTTACGGCTACAGCATCTATATCTTCATAGCCCAAACCGGCATCAATAAAAGCACTTTCTAATATTAGACCAATATTTTCTATATGTTGGCGAGATGCTATCTCGGGTACGACACCGCCAAACTTTCTATGAATATCGATTTGCGACTGCACTGCATTTGCTAGAATTGTTACTCCATCCTTAACTATTGCTACTGCTGTCTCATCGCAGGATGTCTCGATTCCTAAAATTATTACTGATTTCATATTGTATTACCTTCATCAAAATAGGATTTTGCTCATAATAATTGCGTCCTCGTTATTATCGGTATAATAAGCTGTTCGAGTCCCGGATTGGCCATAGCCAATTCCCTCATACAGATTTAGGGCTTTGATATTAGATGGTCTAACTTCCAAATATACATACTCCGCTTTCTTTTGTCGAGCAACTTGCTCTAAACCCAGCATCAAGCTCTTGCCGTATCCCAATCCTTGATGTTCAGGGTGCACAGCGATATTAGTTATATGAGCCTCCCTGAAAACTACCCAAATACCGCCATATGATGCCACCTTGCCCGCCACATCAACCACTAAATAGTTAGCAAATGAGTTATTCAGTTCTCCAGCATATGATTCTCGCGACCAGGGCAGGGTAAAAACTTGTTTTTCAATTTCCATAACCTGATCCAGATCATTTGGAGTCATTTTACGCAGCATAAAGTCTTTGATTAACATTTTACACCCTCTCCCGCAAACGAACTTCTGCTTCGGATTCTCTTAGGTATTGCGGCTGCAATTGTAAGGGATCTTGAAAGTCAGCACGCACATATCTATCTATAGCCAGGCTGGCTAACGCAGATGCACGAGGCAATAAGAGATGCGAGGGGGCTTTTATCCACTGCTGAGGCCAAAATTGCTCCCACAGACAAGAATAAGTCAACACGCCGTCACCTAACAAGATGATTTGCTCTTTATGCATTTTATCCAAGAACCCATTGGCTTCTTGGGCAAAGTAATCCGGATTACCTGCGCAGCATGGCATCAGCTCTTGCGGAAACTCTCCTGATACATCGAACAACGACATGTATATCTCATTTTTTCGGGCATCCAATATCGTTCCTACTAATGCTTGATTACGGACAATATTGTGAGCTAGAACCTCGAGGGTTGATATCGCTATCAAAGGAATATTTCTAGACATACACAGCCCCTTAGCTGTGGCTAGACCAATTCTTAATCCTGTAAACGACCCAGGGCCACATGTTACTGCCACGGCATCAACATCATTAAGAGAGCACTCACACTCACTTAAGGCTTGATTAATCATGGGTAACATTGTCTCCGAGTGTTTTTTATTATAATTACAAAATATTTCTTTTAATAATACTCCATCCCGCAGCAGAGCTACCCCTGCAACTGGAGTTGAGCTATCTAGTGCCATAATTAACATCTTTTTCGCCTCAAATATCATTATTTGACGTGTTTCCAAGTCTAATTATTAATTGTAAATATACCCTGAAACATGTTATTCCTTAAGCGGTCAACTCTTTGATTCTGTTTAAAAGATAGTGGTTGCGTTCACCTCGAGCACTAATTAGTAGCATTCTACCTAAATCATAATCATCATCAATTAATTTGATTTCAATATACAAGGCCTCTTGGGGCAAAATATTAAAGCATTTTTCAGCCCATTCAACAATTGAAACCCCTCTTTTACCAATAAAGTCTTCCCATCCTGTATCGAAAATCTCCTTGTCATCTAAACGATATAAATCAAAGTGGTTAACAGTTATATCGGCATCATATATGTTCATTAACGCAAAAGTCGGACTAGTAACTAAACCGCTATAATTGAGACCTCGGAGAATTCCGCGGGTCAAAGTTGTCTTTCCTGAACCAAGCTCACCCGTCAAGTAAATTATATCTCCAGGTACTAGAAGACTGCTAAGCATGTCCCCAAATTTCTCCATCAATTTCTCATCTTTGATCATGATTTGCATCTTTAATAACCTAGGCTTTCTGCTTAATTGTCTTATAATAATCCCTTATAGCTTGAAAGTCCGACCAGGTTGGACGTTTGTATGCTGGATTTCTAAGGAGCGCCGCGGGATGAAAAGTCGCCATAATTCTGATTTGATTGCGTTCTATCCATTGCCCCCGTATTTTACTAATTCTGACCTTAGGATCAACAACTGTTTGACTGGCAAGAGATCCTAAACAAACTATTATTCTTGGTTTCATTATCCTGATTTGAGCTTCGAGGTACTTTGAACAACATTTGACCTCATCAGGACTAGGTAGTCTATTCTCAGGTGGCCTGCATTTCACTACATTAGTAATATACAACTGATCACGCTCCAGCTCAGCAGCCATTAGTATCTTATTAAGTAACTGTCCTGCTTTACCCACGAAAGGTATGCCTTGCTGGTCCTCATCAGCACCAGGCCCTTCCCCGATTACCATGACTTTACTATTAATATCCCCGCATCCAAAAACAACTTGTTTACATGTTGCTCTCAAACGGCAATCTTGGCAGTCCTTGGCTATTTCCCTCAATTCCCCGAGATCATGAATATCGTTATAGGCTTCATTTTTATTGACTCCCGGCAAGAATTTTTCCCATCCATTATCAGCTCCATCTGTCTTAGCTGATGCTGAAATCTGTTCTTTATTTTCAGGAAAAAAATCCGCAAATAGATCAGGTTGTTCAATTGTCATTATATCCTCACCGTCCCATTTTTATCCATATGGATACTCTGGTTACTCACAACTAACATCATTGCAGCAGCCAACCTGAAAATAACCAGATCAGAAATTACCACTTTTAATTATAATACTAGCAGCTGTATTTGCGAAAACAAAATCAATATTAGCTATGACTTTCGAAATTAGCCGGAATTGATAGCCTTAAAAAACCCAACCACTTTTGGTTGCACCCCAAAAGCGGCTGGGTTTTTATTTCTTTTCAAGATTTTCAGAAACACAATATCATATAATGAGTCTTATCACTGCTTAATCCTAACTCTTTGATGCACTTTTTTTGGGACGATCATACAAATTATTTATACATTAAGCTTCAAATACTCAACAATTCTATCTCCCATTTCTTTGGTGCCAATTAAGCTTAGGCCAATCTCTTGAATGTCAGATGTTCTAAAGCCAGCAGATAAAGTTTCCTGCACTGCCTTTTCAATAATTGTCGCTTCCTTCTCTAAATTAAATGAATAGCGCAACATCATTGCCACCGAGAGTATCGTAGCAATTGGGTTAGCTAAGTTCCGTCCAGCGATGTCAGGCGCGCTCCCGTGAGCCGGTTCATACATGGCCACACTTCCTCCAATCGAGGCACTGGGCAGCATTCCAATCGAACCAGTCAACATCGAAGCCTCATCTGTTAGAATATCACCAAACATGTTTTCAGTAACAATTACATCAAATTGCTTAGGGTTGTTAATCAATTGCATAGAGCAATTATCTACATACATATGACTAACTGAGATATCGGGATATTCGTTCGCCATCTCCGTTACGATTTCTCTCCAAAGCCGAGATGATTCCAGTACATTAGCTTTATCAACTGAACAAAGTATTTGGCGCCTCTTTTTTGCTGCTTCAAAAGCAAAGCGCGCAATGCGTTCAATCTCGAAGCTGTTATACTTCAACAAATCACTTGCCTCCGTCAAACCCTCAGCATTAACAGTCCTGCTTTTTTCTCCGAAATAAATGCCCCCGGTTAATTCGCGGATCACCAATATATCAACGTCTTTTATAACTTCTTCTTTAAGCGTTGAAGAATGTATGAGATCAGGAAAAAGTATGCAAGGCCGCAAATTAGCGTATAATTCCAATCCTTTGCGCAGAGGCAATAAGCCACCAATTTCAGGACGTAATTCCGTTGGTAATTTGTCCCACTTGGGGCCGCCAATTGCACCTAATAATACCGCATCCGATTCTTTGCAAAGATCCAGGGTTTCTTTGGGCAGAGGATGCCCGCAAGCATCATAAGCTGCACCGCCTACTAACGCTTCCTTGAATTCAAACTGGTGTCCAAATATATCAGCTATTACTTTTAATACTTTCAACGCTTCAGGAACGATCTCTGTACCGATTCCATCGCCTGGCAAAACGGCAATTTTAAACACGATATTCTCTCCCATCAAATAAGTCTATTTAGGGGCACGGCTCTGCAAATAGTTTATAAGTCCGCCCTTTTGAATTATTTCTTGCATAAAAGGTGGAAATGGCTGAGCAAAAAACTCTGCTTGTTTGCTTGCAATTAATATCCTTCCGGTAGCGAAATCAACTTCAATTTCATCACCTTCAGCAATCGCATCTGCAGCAGCTTCTGACTCCAAAATAGGCAAACCGATGTTTATGGCATTACGATAAAAAATCCGGGCAAAAGACTTTGCGATTACACATGCAACTCCAGCTCCTTGAATAGCAATTGGAGCATGTTCTCTTGAACTTCCGCAACCGAAATTCTTATCAGCTACAATAATATCACCGGTTTTTACTTTTTGCGGGAATTCCGGGTCAGCATCTTCCATGCAATGCTTAGCAAGTTCTTGTGGGTCAATGGTATTTAAATAGCGAGCCGGAATGATGGCATCAGTATCAATATCAGCGCCAAATTTGTGAACTTTTCCAGATACTTTCATTAGTCCATCCTTTCTAAGAACATCTAATCAATTAACTTGATTTCTTCAGGTGAGGAAATCCGTCCTGTAATAGCACTTGCTGCCGCAACTGCCGGACTAGATAGGTATACTTCGCTTTCTGGATGACCCATTCTACCAACAAAGTTTCGATTGGTCGTAGCTAAGACTCTTTCACCTTTTGCCAATATTCCCATATATCCGCCCAAACACGGCCCACAAGTTGGAGTGCTTACAACTGCACCTGAAAGTATGAAAGTTTCAATATAACCTAAACGCATTGCGTCCAGATAAATTTGCTGCGTGCCAGGGATAATTATTACTCTCATCTCTCGATGCACTTTATTTCCTTTGAGGATTTGCGCAGCTATCGCCAAATCTTCAAGTCTTCCATTCGTACATGATCCAATTACTACTTGATCAATTCTAACTTGACCGGCCAAGCTGACCGGCTTAGTGTTTTCCGGGCTATGAGGAAAAGCAACTACCGGTTCCATCTTACTCACATCATATTCCCGAATTTCGCAATAACTCGCATCTGCATCCGAAGCAAAAACCTGGAATGGTCTCTTGGCACGGCCATGAATATAATCAAATGTCTTTTGATCAGGTTCGAAAATACCGTTCTTTCCTCCAGCCTCAATAGCCATATTGGCCATGGTAAACCGTCCATCCATAGATAATTCATTAATTGCTTCTCCAGCAAATTCCATCGACAAATATCGTGCTCCGTCAACTCCGATATCGCCAATTGTATGCAAAATCAGGTCCTTACCGCTTACCCATTTTGGTAGTTTTCCATGATAAATAAATTTTATCGTGTCCGGTACTTTAAACCAACCCTCACCAGTAGCCATCCCAGCAGCCATATCAGTAGAACCGACTCCGGTTGCAAAAGCTCCCAATGCGCCGTAAGTACAAGTATGCGAATCCGCTCCTATAATCAAATCACCCGGGACTACGATTCCTTGCTCTGGAAGCAGACAATGCTCGATTCCCATTTGCCCTACCTCAAAATAATTAGAAATCTCCTGTTGCAAAGCAAATTCACGCATTACTTTACTCTGCTCAGCTGATTTAATATCCTTATTGGGAACAAAGTGATCGGGGACTAGTACCACTCTATCCTTATCAAATACTTTTTTATTCCCTAACTTTTCAAATTCAGGGATAGCAACCGGAGTTGTTATATCATTACCTAGTACAATATCAAGCTTGCAGTTAATAAGCTGTCCAGGTTCAACATAATCCAAGCCGGCATGATTCGCCAGTATTTTCTGGGTAATAGTCATTCCCATGATAATCCTCCTCGCAATTACTAAGACTACTCTTAACCTTAACTGCTAATTAGTTGCGTGCTATAGGTATAGCGGTTGATAGCATTAATATATGACTTAACACTTGCTTCAATTACATCAGTACTCAGTCCTCTGCCGGTATATACCTGCCCATCTATTTGAATCTGAGTTATTACCTCTCCTAACGCGTCTTTTCCACTTCCTACTGCATTCAGCTTATAATCTACCATTTTTCCAAATATGTCCGTTATTTTATCAACTGCCCGGCAGGCTGCATCTACGGGACCATCGCCAATCGCTGCGGTTTCAAATACCATATTATCGATTTCAATCTTAATGGTCGCGGTTGGAACCATACCGGTTCCACTCGTAATCTGCAAATATTTTAAAGAGTATTTTTCCGGGATTGCAATTGTTTGTTCTTTGACAAGTGCCTCCAAATCGGTAGATGTAATCTCTTTCTTTTTATCCGCTAAGTCTTTGAAATTTCTAAATGCCTGCTCAAAATCCTGGTCTTCTAACACATACCCCATGTTAATCAGCCGATCTCTAAATGCATGCCGCCCAGAGTGTTTGCCCAGCACCAAATTATCCTCACTGGCTCCAATTAATGAAGCACTCATGATTTCATAAGTTGATCTTTCTTTTAATACCCCATCTTGATGAATGCCTGATTCATGAGCAAATGCATTTTTACCGACAATCGCTTTGTTAGGCTGAATAACCATACCGGTTAAATGGCTGACCAAACGACTGGTTTTAAAGATTTCACCGTAGTTAATAGCAAACTCTTTGTTGTAAAATGATTTTCGGGTATATAAAGCCATGATTATTTCTTCCAACGAGGCATTGCCTGCTCTTTCCCCAATTCCATTAACAGCACATTCTACTTGGCGAGCTCCATTTGCTAGCCCAGCCAATGAATTTGCCACTGCCATACCTAAATCATCATGACAATGAACACTCACAATCGCTTGATCAATATTAGGTACATTTGCCATCAATTCTCTGATAAAAGCTCCATACTCTTCAGGAACCGCATAACCTACGGTATCTGGAATATTAACCACGGTTGCTCCCGCTTCAATAACCCTAGTAACGACTTGGGCCAAATACTTAGGATCACTACGAGAAGCATCCTCAGCCGAGAATTCAACTGCAGGACATAATTGCTTGGCATATTTTATAGCTGCTGCCGCTTCTTCAAGCACCTGTTCCCTGCTTTTTTGCAATTTGAATTTCAAATGTATATCAGAGGTAGCAAGAAAAACATGAATCAAAGGGTTTTCTGCTCCCTTTAGAGCTTCCCAGGCCCTATCGATATCACGCCTGTCGGTTCGTGATAAGGCAGCGATAACTGGACCTCTGATTTTCTCAGCTATCGCTTTTACGGCTTCAAAATCTCCTGAAGAAGCGATGGGAAACCCGGCCTCGATGACATCCACCCCTAATTTCTTCAACTGCCCGGCTATCTCAAGCTTTTCTTTGACGTTTAAACTTACTCCGGGAGATTGCTCACCATCTCTTAGAGTTGTATCAAAAAAATAAATTCTCTCGTTTGTCATTTTTTCACCTCTAATACTATAAACTTAAGCATCTAGTTTATAGTCTGTGCAAAGCTTATTCCCTATTTCTTTATATTCTTTAACCAGGGCATCATATCGCGAAGTTTTGCCCCAACTTCTTCAATTTGATGTTGCTGGTTCTTTCTTCTCATGGCATTGAATTCCGGACGGCCTACCTGGTTTTCCAGCAGCCATCCTTTTGCAAAACGGCCTTCTTGGATTTCCTTTAGTGTATCTTTCATGACCTTTCTGCTTTCGGCGCCGATAACTTTGGGCCCGATCTGATAATCTCCCCACTCTGCGGTATCACTGACCGAAAAGCGCATACGATTTAGACCGCCTTCATACATCAAGTCAACAATTAGTTTTAACTCATGCAAGCATTCAAAATAGGCAATCTCCGGCTGATAACCGGCTTCAACCATGGTTTCAAATCCGGCTTTAACTAATTCACTAACTCCACCGCATAGTACGCATTGTTCCCCAAAGAGATCGGTCTCGGTTTCCTCTTGGAATGTAGTCTCTATAACACCGGCTTTAGTACAGCCAACCCCACATGCATATGCAAGTGCCAGATCGTGTGCCTGCCCGCTAAAGTCCTGATATACTGCAATGATTGCCGGAACTCCAGCGCCTTCTGTGAAAACCCTTCTTACTAAGTGTCCTGGGCTTTTGGGTGCTACCATGAAGACATCTACATCAGCCGGCGGGACAATTTGACTGAAATGAATGTTGAATCCATGTGAAAAGCCCAAGGCATTTCCTTTGGTCATATATGGAGCAATCTCTTCTCTATACACCCTAGCCTGGAATTCATCGGGCAAAAGAATCTGAACGATATCGGCCTTTTGTGCAGCTTCTGCAACTGTCATTGGAGTTATCCCGGCTGAGATAACCGCATCCCATTCGCTTTGGGTTGCATCATTAAAGGGCTTACGTAGACCTACAATAACATTTAGGCCGCTGTCTTTAAGATTTTGCGCTTGTGCGTGTCCTTGGGATCCAAACCCCATAACTGCGATAGTTTTCCCTTTCAAGAGTTCCAAGTTACTGTCTTTGTCATAATACATTTTCACCATGGTAATACTCCTCTCTTTTCTATTATTTAAAGCCTCTAGTTAAAGCGATCTTTCCCGTCCTGACTAATTCAATTATGCCATAAGGCCTCAATGATTCTTGGATAGCGTCAATTTTGCCAGCATCACCTGTTGCCTCGATAATCAGGGTATCATGGCCAATATCAACGATTCGACTGCGGAAAATATCGACTATCTGTACAATATCAGCACGGTTGCTGTTGTCAGCGTTAACTTTGAGTAACACTAATTCTCTTTCAACATATTTATCATCAGTTATGTCTACGATTTTAGTAACTTCTATGAGTTTGTGCAGCTGCTTAGTTACTTGCTCAATAACCGCATCATCGCCATAGACAACGATCGTAATTCTTGATAGGGACTGATCTTCTGAAGCTCCTACACTTAAACTCTCTATATTATATCCGCGTCTTCTAAATAAAGTAGTTACTCGGGTTAATACTCCCGGTTGATTTTCAACTGTCACCAACAAAGTATGGAATTTCATAGATTAATCCTCCCCCAGCATGATAAGAGTTGATCCCCCTGGAGGCACCATGGGGAATACATTTGCCTCTCTCTCAACCACAAAATCAATGACAACTGGTCTGTCTTTAGTATTCAAAGCTATTTTTAGCGCTTCATCAATTTCCTCAATTTTCTCAACCCTAATTCCTATTGCGCCATATGCTTCAGCCAGCTTTACGAAATCAGGCTGTGAGGTCATATCGGTATAAGAATATCTGCCATTATAAAATAAGGTTTGCCATTGTCTAACCATCCCTAAGTAACGATTATTCAAAATGCATATAATAACTGGAATCTGATAATCAACTGCGGTCCCTAGCTCCTGTATATTCATTTGAATGCTGCCATCCCCGGCAATATCAATAACTGGCCGATCAGGGCAAGCTAACTTTGCTCCGATTGCAGCTGGGAAACCATAACCCATAGTGCCTAGTCCGCCGGAGCTCAAGAAATGACGAGGATATTTTATCCTGGCAAATTGCGCCGCCCACATTTGATGCTGCCCTACCTCAGTAGTAATTATGGCTTCTCCATCGGTTAAAGTGCTAATTTTTTCGATTATATGCTGGGGCATAAGTGTACCGCTAGCAGTGTATTCATACCTCAAAGGGAAGGTCTCTTTCCACCTATCAATGGTTGCATGCCATTCAGTCAATTCGTGATTTTCTTTGACCCGCTGGTTTATTGCCTTCAGAACTTCCTTAACATCGCCAACAATGGGCACTGATGGTCTGACATTTTTACCGATCTCGGCTGCATCAATATCTATATGAATGACTTTGGCATGGGGCGCAAAAGTATCAATTTTACCAGTAACCCGATCATCAAACCTAACTCCAGCAGCAATTAGAACATCACATTCACCTATTGCATAATTGGCATATCTGGTCCCATGCATACCTAGCATACCTAATGACAAATAATTATATGAATCAAAGCTTCCCATACCCATTAAAGTAGTGGTAACCGGTATCTTTCTCTTTTCTGCTAACTCTCGCAGTTCTTCGGAGGCCTCGGAAGAAATTATTCCACCTCCAGCATAAATTACCGGTCTTTCAGCAGAGTTTATGAGATCGGCCGCTAAAACAACCTGCCCCATATTAAAGCCCTTCAATACGCGGTATCCTCTGATACTGATCTCTTCTTTGTAAGGTTCATAGTCAATTACTTTCTCCATGACATCTTTAGGAAGATCTATTAGAACTGGTCCCGGGCGGTTAGTTTTCGCAATGTGAAAAGCCTCTTTTATAATCCGGGGAACATCCTCAGTCTTTTCAATTAAGAAAGTATGTTTCGTAATCGGCAAACAAACCCCTGTAATATCAGCCTCTTGGAATGCATCTTTACCTATCATATGAGTTGCCACTTGCCCTGTCAGGCAAACTAATGGAATTGAATCCATGAACGCGGTTGCAATTCCAGTAACTAAATTTGTAGCTCCTGGCCCTGAGGTAGACAGGCATACCCCTACTCTCCCCGTAGCTCTAGCATAACCATCAGCAGCATGAACTGCACCTTGCTCATGTCTAGTCAAAATGTGCCGAATGCTCGAATCGTAAAGTTCATCATAAATAGGTAATGCTTGACCTCCAGGATAACCAAAAATCACCTCTACACCCTCTTGTTGCAAACATTGCAGTAAGATAGCTGCTCCTTTTAATTTCAACCCTCTCACCCTCTCATTAATAATCTCTTCTATATTTTGAATATGGCACCACTACTCGCGGAAAGAACATTTTCGGCATATCTTTTCATATAGCCTTTTGTTATCTTCGCCGGCGGAGTTTGCCATTTCTCTCGACGCTTCGCTAGAGTCTCGTTATCCACATCAAGTTCCAAAGAATAATTTGGAATGTCAATTTTAATTATGTCTCCTTCGGCAACAAGCGCGATAATTCCACCTGCCGCTGCTTCTGGGGAAACATGCCCAATTGAAGCACCCCTAGTCGCACCCGAAAATCTACCATCAGTTATTAAGGCTACATCTTTATCCAGGTTCATTCCGGCTATTGCTGAAGTCGGGGTCAGCATCTCGCGCATTCCTGGCCCCCCTTTGGGCCCCTCATAACGAATAACGATTACATCACCTTTGTTTATCTTTTTATTGAGAATTGCATGCACTGCATCTTCTTCAGAATCAAATACTCTTGCCGGTCCAGAGTGTACCATCATGGCTTTGTCAACCGCACCCCTTTTAACAACTGCCCCTTCGGCTGCAATGTTACCAAATAAAATTGCCAAACCTCCATTGGGACTATAGGGATCGTCAATTTTCCTAATAACCTCATGATCTTGTACCGGAAACGCCTCCAGGTTTTCTCCGACCGACTTTCCGGAAACGGTTATGCCGTTAAGATTAATCAAATGCTGCTTGTTTAATTCATTTAGAATTGCCTGCACGCCTCCTGCGTAGTAAAGGTCTTCCATATGATGCTCACCAGCAGGACTAATCTTGCATAATTGAGGAGTACTCTCACTCAATTCATTGAAATATTTTAAATCAATTTTCACATTAGCTTCATGTGCTAAGGCCAGCAAATGCAATACAGAGTTAGTTGAGCAGCCAATCGCCATATCTGCCCTAATAACATTATAAAACGCTTCCGCATTCATGATATCTAATGGCTTAATATCGCGCTCTAATAACTCGATAATTTTCATGCCGGTTTGCTTGGCAAGTCTAATACGTTCAGAAAAAACCGCCGGAATCGAGCCGTTACCCGGCAATGCCATTCCTATAACTTCAGTTAGACAATTCATTGAATTTGCCGTAAACATTCCTGAACAAGACCCGCAAGTGGGGCAAGCGTTCTCGACATATTGCTGCAGTTTTTCTTCCGGCATGTTTCCGCTAGCAACTGCTCCAACCGCCTCAAATACCTGAGTCAAACTTACCTTTTTGCCGTCAACTTTTCCTGCTAACATTGGCCCACCACTAATAAAAATAGCCGGGATATTCAAGCGAGCAGCTGCCATTAACATTCCCGGCACTACTTTGTCGCAGTTAGGAATAAAAACCAGGCCATCTAAGCTATGGGCTGTGGCCATTATTTCGACCGAGTCAGCAATTAATTCTCTGCTGCCTAAGGAGTATTTCATGCCAATATGATTCATGGCTATTCCATCACAAACACCGATAGTGTTAAATTCGAATGGTGTTCCGCCAGCTAAACGGACCCCCGCTTTTACTGCCGAGCAAATCTTATCCAGATTAATATGGCCAGGAATCAGTTCATTGTACGAATTCACAATTCCAATTAAGGGCTTATCTAGTTCTTCATCAATTAAACCAAGCGCCTTAAACAATGACCTATGCGGTGCCTTCTCTGCACCAATTTTAACCATACTACTCTTCATAAACTCACCTTCCCTCTAGAAAATTATAAAAAAACCTCACATCCCTGGGATCAGGGACGAGAGGTTTCCCGCGGTACCACCCTGCTTGTTGTATAAAAATAATACAACCGCTTGCAACATAAACAATTATGATAACTTTTTAACGGACTTATTCGTCCGGCTTCACTTACTCAGAAATGCTTTTCAGTTTGCAACTCCGGGAGGAGATTCTAAACAACTCTGCTACCGGCTCCCACCCTTCCGGCTCTCTAAAAACAAAAGTTTGTTCAGCTGTTATTCCCATCATAGTTCAAATATTCGTATGAGTTTATTGTATTAATTTAGTATATTGAAAGCTATTAGTGCTGTCAACACATAAGCACGGAATATTTGCAATAGTTAAACTCTCGAATGCCAAATCATGTTTATATTATTTAGGTAAACTTGTAATATACCTTAATGTCTTTGTACTGCCATGATAATTTTTTACATTATTTGCAAGCAACCCGTTTCACATACCAATAAAAACGCTCGTTTTCTGAAGATTTCCTTTTATAAAATAGAAATAAAGCAAATTGCATTTTTCACCGATAATAATTCTTACCACGAAAAACACATGAATTTAATGCCAAATCGAAAAAAATTAATGAAATTGTAGATTTATTTATTACTTTAGGCAGGAAGATACAAAATGATACAGAAAAAAGATATAATAACCCTTCCAATTAATTATATTTCTCTGAAAAAAGATACAATTTCAAGGGTGAGCGTGTGAGAAGAATTTATGTAGAGCATCTAAAAACAGATATGATCGTTGCTCGAACTATTTATAGCAGTGATGGGCAATTACTTTTGCGCTCTGGGATGAATATTACTGAACCCATTATTAAGCGCTTAATTGACTTGAAAGTTTCTTCAATTTATATTAAAAGTCATAAAGAAGAAGAAACCGAATGGGCTGAAGCAATATCAGAGGAATTTCGACAAGCAACTATTCTGCTTGTAAAAGATAGCTTTACTAGGATCGAACATGACCGCAGGCTTTACTCAACCCTCATCAAAGAAGTAGTATCAAATATTATTTCCGACCTTTTAGAAAACAATAATGTAGTTACCGGACTTAGTAATATTAGATATTACGACAATTATACTTTTGCTCATTCGGTAAATGTATGTATACTGGCATTATTAATCGGTATAACCCTTGATTTCGATGAAGATAAATTGCTTGAATTAGGTGTAGGTTCACTGCTCCACGATATCGGTAAAACTATTGTATCCAAAGATATCTTAAACAAACCCGATGATTTAGATAATGATGAATTTGAAGAGATCAAGTACCACACCGAATATGGCTTCGAGATATTGAAATCATATCGCAACATTTCCCTAGAATCTGCATATATTGCTTTGCAGCATCATGAACGTTGGGATGGACACGGCTATCCGCAGCGATTATCTAAAGAGGAAATCCATTTGTATTCACGCATAACTGCAGTAGCAGATGTCTATGATGCGTTACTTGCGGACCGACCTTATCGGCCATCCTATACTATCCATCAGGCCATTACTATCATAAAAAGAATGTCAGATGTCTATCTAGACGAGAAATGTGTGGATGCCTTAGTCTCTAATATTGCCATCTATCCGCTCGGTAGCGTTGTTCAATTGAATACAGGAGATATTGGGACAGTTGTTGATGTTAACATTAATCAACCCGACAGACCAATAATTCGTTTGCTCTATGACAGATTCTTCAGGACAATTAATAAAAACGATGAAATCGACCTTTCCAAATACTCAACTATCTTAATTTCAAGAATTCTGAATGAAAAAGACTTAGATATCTAGTGCTTCGATATTATTTTATTCAAATTATATAAAAATTTACGCACAATTATTGAATATTTGTTTTCATTTATCGCAAAATATTAAAGGTGATAATTATGTTAACAAAAATTTTGTGTTTGGGTTTAATTCTCCTTATTGGCGGAACAGCCTTGTATACCTTTTTCGAGCGAGTTGTCCCGACCATTATTAACAAAAGCAAATCATAGTTAGAAGATGTAATGCCTAACTTCTGGCGCGCAAGTTCTCTGGAAAACTTATCATTAATAAATCTCTTTTCTATTGATAAAAATACAAAAAAGGAGGGATTTATGTGACTCGCTACAGAAGAAGTGATGGCAAAGCAGACTTAAAACAGAAATTCCATTATTTCGGCGCTATGGCAATACCATTAGCCTTTTTAAACGGCTTGTTTTTCGGCGGTTACGCACTTCGCAAAATCAGACAACATTGGGAAGGCGGACCAATGGATTAACCTGACTTGGCTTATGTAATACTAATTCGCTTTTAAAATGTTTTTTAACGCGGATTAGCCAATACTATTACCTTTTAAAAGACCGCTGCTTGCGGTTGCTATAGACAAATTTTTCGGTCTATACTGTATAAGGAAAATAGTTTAAGCAATCATAAACTGTCTGAGTGTTTTTTCATCATAAATGGTTCTTAATTGAACCATTTTTTGTTTGCTTTCACAAAACACATTTCACTCACCTTCATTTCTTCCTTAAACCAATCATACAGTGAGCGGCTATCTTTTTTTCCAAGGTTGCTTTAATATAAACTATAGTTAACTAAATTTGCATTCATTATTAATTGCCTAAACAATCTCCTTTTTAGGAGTGTTTGAGGTCATTAAATTTTT
>JAVBKS010000033.1:0-46011 GCA_031553935.1 Syntrophomonadaceae bacterium | reverse complement strand
GACAGAGCATGCTGCTCGGGAACAACCGCAATCGCACATGCCTATAACTACCTGGTTGCCGGTGATATAGAAGTAGGCATTGCCTGTGCCTCAGATAATCAGTGTAACTGGCCCTTACTCTTAGATGGCAAAATTCGCTGGAACGGTTCAAGACTTGGCGACTTAGTATTAAGAGACTTCTTAGTAGGAGCAGGCTATCCGGGCTTTGGAGTAGTATCTCAGGATTCGGCTAATGTAGCTAAGGAATACGGCATAGACAGAGAAATGCAAGACAGATGGGCAGTATTAAGCCATGAAAAATGGGGCAAAGCATTCGAGAGAGGATTTTTCAAAGGCGAAATATTCCCCTTAGAAATACCCCAAGGCAAAGGCAAGGATCCCATCATCTTCGACAAGGATCAATTACCAAGACCGGGAACCACATATGAGCAACTAGCTAAGTTGCCAACAGTTAATGGAAGTATAACTGTAACCGCTGGTAACTGCCCCAGTTTAAATGCCGGTGCAACCGGGTTAATAATGACTACCAGAGCCAAAGCTGAAGCCTTAGGGCTAGAGCCGGTAGCTAAAGTTTACAAAGTACCCAGTGTAGCTGAATTCTATAGCAATATAGCAACTGCGCCGGGCAATGTAATCAAGAAAACCTGTGAAATGCACGGTTTAAAAACGACCGATATAGGGCTACTCGAAATCAACGAAGCCTTTGCCGCAGTTACCCTGACCTCAACCAAGATATTAAGTGACGGCGATGATGGCAAGTGGCAGCATTTCAAAGATATCACCAATGTCAATGGCGGCTCCATAGCTATAGGCCACCCACTTGGAGCTACCGGAATACGCTTAACCATGACCATGATTCCTGAACTCAAAGCCAGAGGCGAAAAGTATGGAATAGCTACCCTTTGCGGCGGACTTGCCCAGGCTGACGGTGTATTAATCGAAGTTGAGTAATAATTTTAGCAAAAAAATCAAAAGCGAGAGGGTTTTATGCCTCTCGCTTTTTGTTAATGGTGTAGCCTTGATAGATGTACTTAATTAGTAGCTATACTTAATTCAACTACTCAAAAATTGATTAAATAATCGATAAAACTTTTCCAAAAACAAATCTTTATCTAGCTCTTCAAAATAGGATAGAACCATCTCTTGACTAGCTCGCGTAGCTGGAAAATCGATATACAAAAACAATATGTCGCAAAAAACTTTGAATATACGGTAATAGTTCAGGGGCAAATTGGCATTGTAAGAGTGCTTAGCCGTAATGTAATAACTGGCTACGGCGCAATTAGAGCCGGTCTGAATATCCAAATCGTCCACAGGCAGTTTCAATTGGCGAATAGATTTGAGTATGAGTCTGTAGCTGGCAGCAACCATTCGATCCAATAGAGGAGGATTTTCCAAGATTTCAACCATTTGCCGGTATCTGATCTCATCTTGGTTGGTCAGATAAGTATAGGCCATGGTTTTAAACAAAACATTCAATAATAAATCATCTGGCAAATCAACCATTTCTTCTACCACATCATTTATGCATTTCATAGTATTATCGAGAACCGAAAAGAAAAGATTTTCCTTCTTTTTGTAATAAAAACGTATATGACCTACACTCATATTACAAGCAGAACTAAGCTGCATCATCGTTGTTTTTTCATAACCATTCTTTTCATAAAGCGCGATAAATTCTCTTAAGATTCTTATTCTATTTTGTTGTGACTTCTCTTTGCTGCTCGGGACTTTCTCCTGCATATGTTGTTAGCCGTCCTTAAAGTGATTAGTAATAACTTTACCATTCTAAAGCAAGAAAAGAAAATTATCAACTCTTTTGACTTTTCGAAAGCCTTTTCAGGTCCATATAGCATAGGCTAACTCGTTGACTAAATAAATATACTATGTTATTTTATTTATAGTATAAAGACTAAATAAATAACTACATGAATCTAGCATAATTCGCTAGATAAAAGCTATTATTAATTGCAACCACTTACATTGATCCTACTGCTAAAAGGACCAATCGCAATAAACAGATTATGAGAAAGGAGGCAAATACTCAGACAAATTAAGACCTGATCAGAGAATTACTAATAGAAAATAATAAAATAGGAGGATCGAATAAGAATGAATATTAAGGGGAAAGTCGCGATAGTAACTGGTGGCGCAATGGGATTAGGCGGAGCAAGTGTTGAAGCATTAGCTGCTGCAGGCGCAAAGGTAGTTATTCTTGATATCAATGAAGAAGCGGCTAAGGCTCAAGCTGCTAAATTTGGCGAAAATGCAGTCTACGCAAAGTTTGATCTGGGTAGTGAAGCTGACGCTGATGCAGGAATAAAGCTGGCCATGGATTCCTTTGGAAGAATAGATATATTAATTAACAATGCTGCATTCGTTATTGCTGAAAAGACAGCCGATAAGAAAAAAGGCGCACATAATTTAGAAAATTTCAAGAAAGTTGTAGCTGCTAATTTGGTTGGTGCGTTTAATATGACCCGTCAAGCCGCAGTATGTATGATGCAACATGACGCTGATGAAGATGGCTCCAAGGGAGTTATCATAAACACCTCTTCGATCGCATCCATGGAAGGCCAAATCGGCCAAGTATCTTATTCCGCAACCAAGGGTGCAATCAATGCTATGACTCTTACAATAGCCCGCGAACTATCTTCAGAAGGCATTCGTTGTGTGACCATTTGTCCAGGACTGTTTTTAACTCCGGGAATGTCACAACTCCCTGATAATGTTAGGCAAGCGCTAGAAAAGAATATTCCTTATCCTTCAAGATTAGGCCATATGTTCGAATTTGGCAACTTAGTGAAGTTTATCGTAGAAACCAACTACATCAATGGAGAAATAATTCGTTTAGATGGTGCACTTAGAATGCAGCCAAGATAAAGTCGGGTGAATTTCGATAACTATGGATTGAAATAAGGAGAGTATTGAATGGCTAAGAATGCAAATGATGTTGTTATAACCACTTACACCAGAACCGCTATCGACAAAATGGGAGGCCCTATGGCTCCTATGCATAGCTCGGAAATAACTGCCCAAGTTTTGACTGAGCTTCTGAAAAGATCAGGATTAAAACATGAGCAAATTGATGAAATCATTCATGGGACTGCTGCCCCAATAGAGGTAGGAACCAGAACTAATATTCCGGTTCGCCAAGCATTACTGCAGGCAGGTTTTCCAGTAACTACCCTCTCAAATAATATAGACAGAGCTTGTTGCTCTGGCACAACCGTAATCGAGTATTGCAGAAGATTTCTTGAAGCCGGCTATATAGGAGTTGCTATGGCAACGGGCGCCGACAATATGCAAAACATGCCTCTTTTCTTAGAAGCCAAATGCCGTTGGGCAGGTTCAAGATTAGGCGATGTGAAAATAAATGACTTATTAGTCGGAGCTGGATACAAAGGCTATGGAATAGTATCGAAAGATGCCGGCGAAGTAGCTTTGGCACATGGCATCGGACGCGAAATGCAAGATGAATGGGCAGCTTTAAGTCATGAAAAATGGGGTAAAGCCTTTGACAGAGGATTTTTTAATGATGAAATCTTTCCGCTGGCAATCCCAGTCGGCAAAGGCAAAGACCCATTAATGTTTGATAAAGATCAAATGCCTCGGCCGGGAACCACCGCCGAACAGCTAGCCAAACTACCCACCATATATGGAAGCCCTACAGTAACAGCCGGCAACTGCCCCGGGATCAACTCTGGAGCAACTGGAATGATCATGACCACTAGAGCTAAAGCTGAAACTTTAGGATTAACCCCACTAGCTAAAGTGCTAAAAACAGCAAGTATAGCAGATAACTTTAACAATATTGCAACAGTTCCCGGGCAAGCAATTAAACTGGGATTAGAGATGAATAATTTGAAATTAGACGATTTGGGAGTAATCGAAATTAACGAAGCATTTGCCGCTGTGTGCTTAACAGCTACCAAAGTTTTATCCGGTGGAGATGATGGGCTCTGGAAACATGTGAAAGATATCACCAATGTTAATGGTGGT
This sequence comes from Syntrophomonadaceae bacterium, assembly GCA_031553935.1. Classification (GTDB taxonomy): domain Bacteria; phylum Bacillota; class Syntrophomonadia; order Syntrophomonadales; family Syntrophomonadaceae; genus JAISDD01. The sequence continues at coordinate 42,009 of JAVBKS010000033.1, read as the reverse complement.
TCTATAGCCATAGGGCACCCATTGGGAGCAACTGGTATTCGCTTAGTAATGACTATGATTCCAGAACTTAAGGCCAGAGGACAAAAATATGGAGCAGCTGCCATTTGCGGTGGACTGGCTCAAGGTGATGCCTGCTTTATTGAGATCGAATAATCTGGATTTATACTATTCATTAATTAATTTTTCTCCCAGATTTTTGAAGCGGTTGATCAAAATAGTTTTTCCTGATTCGCGTTAAGGGAGTTTTTATATACGAATAAGTATTAGTAAACGAGGAGGATGTAGAATGGAAATTAAGGATCGGGTTGCGTTAATAACAGGGGGGGCATCTGGTTTAGGAAGAGCTTCAGCTGAAATACTCTATAAGGCTGGAGCGAAGGTAGTAATATTAGATCTTAATGAAGACGGAGCCAAAGCAGTTGCTGAGAGTATGGGTAGCAATGCTGCTTATAAGAAATGTGATATTAGTATCGAAGGAGATGTAACTGCTGCAATCGATTTTGCTATGGATACCTTTGGCAGAATCGACATTATGATAAATAATGCCGCGTTTGCAGTAGCGGAAAAAACTGCTGACAAGAAAAAAGGCCCCCATAGTCTAGAAAACTTCATGAAAGTCATAAGAGTATGTACGATCGGAACATTTGATTTTTCCAGGCAGGCAGCCTGTAAAATGATGCTCAATGAAGCTGATGCCGATGGGGCAAAAGGAGTAATCATAAATACTTCAACAGTAGCATCAATGGACGGACAAATTGGACAAGTGGCATATTCGGCAGCAAAGGGCGCAGTCAACTCTATGACCCTGACTATGGCCAGAGATTTATCATCAGAGGGAATCAGAGTAATCACAATATGCCCAGGAATATTCAATACTCCTGCGCTACAAGGATTGCCTGACAATGTAAAAGATGCATTGGGAAAAATGGTTCCATATCCGCCTCGCCTTGGAAAAGCGGAAGAATATGCATTAATGGTAAAAACCGCTGTGGAATGCAGCTATCTAAATGGAGAAGTCATCCGCTTAGATGGTGCGATCAGAATGCAGCCTAAATAAAGTGATAGTGAATCGCAATTGAGTAAGTGTGATGAGGTTTAATAATAGGGAGGAATAATAATGACAAAAAACGCCAATGATGTGGTAGTCGTAAATTGCGTTAGAACCCCTTTTGATGCTTTTGGTGGCGTACTAGCTAATGTTCATAGTTCAGATATAACAGTATTAGTATTACAAGAGTTATTAAAGAGATCTGGTCTGAAAGCAGAACAATTTGATGAAGTTAACCACGGGTCTGCACTCTGTGCTGAAATGGCTCTTAAAGGTGATATTCCAATTCGCCAAGCCATCATAGCAGCTGGTTTTCCTCTAACTACATTATCGAATACTATTGATAGAGCTTGCTGTTCTTCAACCAGTGCTCTGCAAGTTACTTGGAGAAACCTGAAATTGGGTGAATCAACTTTAGCAATTACAACTGGCGCAGATAATATGGCTAATATACCATTAATTATGGATTCAAAATTCCGCCATAATGGCTCCAGGCTTGGAGATATAGTCCTGGTAGACAAATTAATCGAGCTTGGCTACAAAGGCTTTGGAATTGTAGCTAAGGATGCCGGCGAAGTTGCCATTGAACATGGGGTTACCAGAGAAATGCAAGATGAATGGGCAGCTGGAAGCCATGCGAAATGGGGCAAGGCTTTTGAAAGAGGATTCTTTAATGATGAATACTTTAAAGTTGAAATCGAGCAAGGGAAAAACAAACCTCCTAGAGTACTGGAAAAAGACATGTCCCCCAGACCAAGCACAACTGTTGAAGGACTCGCCAAATTGCCATGTGTATATGGAAGTCCAACGGTTACAGCAGGTAATGCACCGGGCTTAAACGCCGGAGCATCTGGTATGATTGTCACTACTAGAAAAAAGGCCGAAGAATTGGGCTTAAAACCTTTGGCAAGAATTCTGCAAGTAGTAAGTGTTGCTGATCATTACAAATTGATTGCTTCAGTTCCAGCAGCTGCGATAAGCAAAGGCTTAGAAATGACCGGGATAAAGCTTGATGATGTTGATCTAATCGAAATTAATGAAGCTTTTGCTGCTATGCCCCTAGTTTCAACAAAAGTATTGTCAAATGGCGATGAAGGCAAATGGAAACATCTTAAAGATATTACCAATGTTAACGGAGGTTCAGTTGCGATCGGCCATCCTATTGGGGCGACTGGAGTAAGGATTACGTTAACTATGATAAGAGAGTTACTAGCTAGAAACGCTCGTTATGGCGTGTCCTCAATTTGTGGTGGACTTGCCCAAGGAGATGCTGTAGTTATAGAAGCTGAGTACAACTAGGCTTCCCACGATAAAAACCCATTATCATATTAATATAAGTACGAAAAATTCTAGGAGGTTAGTTATGGCTTTGACATTAAAAACCATGCTGTATGAAAAAGAAAATGGCGTTGCAATCGCAACCTTTAATCGTCCGAAAGTTATGAACGCAATTGATTCAGATGTTATTGATGATCTTGCTGCGGTTGCCAAAGAAGTTAAGAGTGATGACGAAGTAAAATCATTGATCATCTATGGTGGACCGAAAGTATTTGCTGCTGGCGGAGATATCGACTTTATGCTGCGGGTTAGCCCTGTGGAAGTTGAGAACTTCATTGCTAGCACACATGCTGGACTTGATAGTATTGTTAGACTAGATAAACCAGTTATTGCTGCTATATCCGGTCTGGCTTTTGGCGGTGGTCTTGAAATCGCAATGTGCTGCGATATCCGCATTGCTTCCGAAGGAACAATGATGGGTTTGCCTGAATGTAACCTGGGACTTATGGCGGCAGCAGGCGGAACGCAAAGATTGGCCCAAATGGTTGGTATCTCCTGGGCAAAGTATATGATAATGACCGGAGATCCAATTGATGCGAATACTGCTTTGAGCCTCGGCTTAATTACAAAAGTAGTGCCGGTAGATTCAATTTTAGACGAAGCCAAAAAGATCGCGCAAAAATTAGCTACCAAAGCGCCAATTACAGCGAAGCTCACCAAGCAATCACTAAATAATGCTATGTACAGTGATCTGCAATCATCGCTGCTGTTTGACCAAAAAGTATTTGCTTTTATATTTGCAACCGAAGATCATACTGAGGGAATGAAAGCATTTATGGAAAAGAGAAAGCCAGTTTTCAAAGGTAAGTAGCATTACTGCAGATCAAGTTTTAATTTTGTAGTCTTAATTAAATAGCAAATACAGTCATATAAAAAGCTTCATAAAGATTATTTAAGAAATAGTGAGGTTATTAAGTGCTTACAAAGCCGGATAGATGCATAACACTTCTATCCGGTTTATTTTGAGTTTATGCACTTCGAAAGGAGAAAGATTGTCATGAAAAGTATACTTCCATTTACATCTGAGCATGAGATGTATAGCAAAGCGTTAGCCAGCTTTATTGATAACGAAATGGTTCCTTATTATAGTGAGTGGGAAAAAATAGGGGCTCCCCCAAGAGAATTGTTCAAAAAGATGGGGGACAATGGATACTTCTGCATCTGGGTTGACGAAAAATATGGCGGACAGAATGGTGATTTTCTATATGAATACATTTTGAATCGCGAGTTAATGAGAAAAGGGATGAACAGTGCGCCAATTAATCTGCATAGTGGAGTGGTAATGCCTTACATTGATTCGTTTGCTAATGAGGAGCAAAAGGAACAGTGGATGCCTTCTTGTATTGCTGGAGACACCATTGTCGCAGTGGCAATGACTGAGCCTGGAGCCGGATCTGACTTAGTATCCATGAGAACCAAAGCAGTAAAAGATGGTGACAGTTATGTCATAAATGGCTCGAAGACTTTTATTACTAATGGAACCAATTGCGATTTGGTTGTACTGGCAGCCAAGACTGACCCGGCTGCAGGACACAAAGGAGTAAGCCTCTTCTTAGTGGAGAATGGTACCCCTGGTTTCACTAAAGGAAAACAAATTCCTAAAGTTGGTTTCCATGTTGGTGATACTTCGGAATTGTTCTTTGAGGATTGCAGAGTACCGGCGGCCAATCTGCTCGGGACTGAAGGCGCCGGCTTTGTATATCTAATGCAGAAACTTCAGCAAGAAAGATTGATAAGCGCAATAATTAACTTATACATGGCAGAGCGTTCTCTAGAATTAGCTAAGGAATATGTTGATCAACGCACATTATTTGGGAAAAAGTTGAGTCAATTTCAGAATACTCAGTATGTATTAGCTGAAGTTGCTACGGAAATAGAACTGGCTAAGAGCTTTGTCGATCAACTAACCCTTGCCCATATTCGTAAGGACAATGTTGTTAAGGAAGTTAGCATGGCAAAATACTGGGTGGCGGAGATGAATTTCAGGGCTGCCAACAGGTGTCTGCAATTGTTTGGCGGTTATGGCTATTGTGAAGAATACGAAATATCCCGGCAGTTTACGGATTCAAGACTTCATGCCATTGTTGCCGGGACTTCAGAGGTAATGAAGGGCATAGTTGCTAAAGAGATGGGAATAAAATAATAATTGTTAAACACTATAGGTAGAAATAAAGAAGGTTATCATTAAATATGATAACCTTCTTTATTTCTATACAAACTGAACAATAATTTACAGTGATTACTCGGTTTCAGATTGGGCAAAAGCTGGATACATGTTCTTACGGGCAGCTTTGCGCAATTCTCCGCGTACATCGGGATGCGAAATCGCGATCAAAGCATCGGCGCGATCCCTGGCATTTAGGGTCCTTAGGTTCGCAACTCCATACTCGGTTACAACTATATCTGCATAGTATCTTTGCACAGATACAGGAGTTCCAGGAGGTAATTCGGGAACTATGCTGGATTCAATTTCACCGCTCTTCTTGACATTAGCTGCTCTAAATAACTGAATAGCTCTGCCTCCTGGAGAAAAACGTGAACCAATTTGGAAACTAAACTGTCCGCCAACACCGCTTATCATTCTGTGGCCTACACCTTCGCAAGTTGACTGGCCGGTTAGGTCAATTAATAAGGCGCTGTTAATTGCTACAAAGTTAGGGTGCTGAGCAATGAACATGGGGTGTGCTAATTTGATAGCCGGAAGAATCTGTGCACTTTCATTCTCAGTTACATATTCATATAGTCTGTCATCTCCCATGGCAAAAGAGAAAGTGGATATTCCCGTGTATACAGGCTTATATTTATTAGTGATAATTCCCTTTTCAATCATGTCCATATGACAATTAGCCATCATTTCAGTTGATATTCCCAAATCGTGCTTTCCTTCAAGCAGTGATGCGACGGTTTCGGGAACCGGTCCTATTCCTACCTGGAGGGTGTCACGGTCCTTTATCATTGCAGCTACGTATTCTGCCATTGAAATGTCCTCTGGTGCTGGAGGAGGCAAAGCAGGCAAGGCATCAGGTTTGCGGGAAATATTAATAAAATAGTCTATTTCGCTAACATGCATTTTTGATTCCCCATAGACATTGGGCACTTGATCGTTTATCTCGGCGACAACAGTTTTTAGTACGCCCACTTCGCGTCCTCTTCTGATTGAAGATGATTGCATAAAATCGAATAGGGAAAGGTTAACGTAACCATGTTTGTCCGGTCGAGTAGTATGGATAATCCACATATTTGTAACTTCGCCGTAACCTTCATGGGCATCATGAGCTTGGGTGAATACCGAATTTTTCAGTTTTTGTTTGTATAACTCGCGAGCAAAAGGTCCTAAAGCAAAAGCAGTTAAACCTTTAATATTAGGCCATACATCAATATTTTTTTGGATATCGGAATTAGGGGTTGGAAATAAAGCGACACCTTCGCCCAAAGAAACATTCTTATAGTTTGGAGCATTATTTAGAATTGCAGCATAGATTTCGTTAGAAGTAGCAATGGGGGTACAAGAAACGGTTACGGTCCAATCGTCTTTTATCAGCTTAGGTACGTCTTCAAAGGTAATAGTTCTTTCCTTAACATACTCTGACCATTTGTTTGTCATCTGAAGCCCTCCATGATTTCTATTTTTTAAGAACGCAAAAATAATAAACAATAAGTGGTTGTAGACGCAGATCTAATATGAGCTATCTCAATGTTTCAAACAGAGAAATAAAATAGGAATTCTGCAATCTAGTCTAATTTATCGATTGTTAAATATTGCCTCACCGGGAGTTTGTAAAAGCTATATCCCCTCCTTCAATTCGTTATTTACCCCATCTCTTCTATAAAAAAAGACTTAACTTTGAAATCTGTATGAGTAACAAAATCAAATAACCGAGGTGTACTTTGAATGATGATTGCAACAACATCTAGTTTGCACAAAGTAAAAAAACTATTCGGGAGGTCGAAAATTAAATAGTATGTGAACAATATTAATAATAGCCTACATGTACCTTACTGTCAACAACAATGATTTCAAGAATGCGATATAAAGTGGTTGGCAAAAAGAGTTGGCAAATTGAATGGGGGGGCTTTATGGGCGGGACTTTACAATCATCAGAGCGCCAATTTTGTCTGATTTGAGGCGCTGATAAGCTTGTGGAAAGATTTCTATTAACAGTTTTGGCAAGCAGAATATATTCATTAATACTCTAGGCTATAAGATTGACATCGAAAAGTATGCATGCTAATATAAGAATCAATCACATACTATTTATTCACAAACACGCATAATGCTATTAGCGGTAGTCAATGATAATTATTTGGTATATCCATAAAAATACTTATTTCCATCCAACACGACTGCAATAAGAATTTATTCAACCATTTCTGAAAACATTTATACAACTCAAAGCTGAATAAAAAGGGGGATGATTTGATAAGACAATTTGTTTCTATTTAAAACTATAACGGAGGGGGACAGTGGAAATTATGGATCATGTTGTGCTAATGACAGGCCGGGCATTAGGTTTTAGAGGAGCTTTGCCTGTTAAGAGTTTGAGGCCATTAGTGTTTTTCCATATGTCTTGAGGTACTGATTATTTAGGAGGGTATTTGCATAATGAAGAGTTTATTACCATTCACTGCTGAACATGAAATGTACAGAAAAGCCTTAGCAAGTTTTATTGAAAAAGAGCTGGTTCCCAATTATGCCAAATGGGAAGAAGAAGGTGGGTATCCGAGGGAAATATTTAAGAAAATGGGCGACAATGGCTGGTTATGTACCTGGGTAGACGAAAAATATGGTGGCGCAAATGCTGATTTTCTTTATGAATATATTTTGAATGATGAAATGACCATAAAAGGAATAAATGCAGTTCCTGTGCCAACCCATAGTGCTATTATCGTTCCATATTTAGACGCATATGCCAATGAAGAGCAAAAAGAGAAGTGGCTTCCATTATGTACTAGTGGTGACGCGATTACAGCTGTTGCGATGACAGAACCGGGAGCCGGCTCGGATCTAATGGCAATCAGGACTAAGGCGGTTAAGGATGGGGACAGCTATATAATAAATGGCTCCAAGACCTTCATAAGTAATGGAACACTAGCTGATTTGATAATACTAGCTGCCAAAACTGACTCGTCTACTGGGCATCAAGGAATTAGCCTTTTCGTAGTTGAAAGAGATACCCCGGGATTCACTCGTGGCAACCGAATTCACAAAATTGGTCAGCATACAGGTGATACCGCTGAATTATTCTTCGAGGACTGTCGAATTCCAGCAGGCAATATTTTAGGAAAAGAGGGAGCTGGATTTGTATATCTGATGCAGAAACTGCAGCAAGAAAGATTAGTTGTTTCACTTTCAGCGCTTTCGATGGCTCAGCGTTCTCTGAATCTAACCTTAGAATATGTAGATCAGAGACAATTATTTGGCAAGAAACTTAGTAAATTTCAGAATACGCAATTCGTGCTCGCTGAGGTTGCAACTGAAATCGAGTTAGCTAGAGCCATGATGGAAAAGCTAGTGCTGGCTCATATGAATGCTGAAAATGTTGTCAAAGAGGTCAGCATGGCAAAACTATGGGTTTGCGAAATGAACTTCAGAGTAGCCTCGAGATGCCTGCAATTATTCGGCGGTTACGGCTACTGCACAGAATATGATATTTCCCGCCAATTTGTCGATTCTAGAGCCCATTCCATATTTGCCGGAACCTCAGAAATTATGAAAGTAATTATTGCTAAAGAGTTAGGCCTATAAGCGAGGGTGTACTTATTCTATTTGTGATTTTTTCGAGTTTTTTGGACCAAATATAGATCTTCATCTGTAAGTGATCAGACAATTAAATTTGGAGGTGTCAATAGTGAATAGATTCCAAGACAAAGTAGTTATTGTAACGGGCGGCGCAATGGGAATCGGGGAGGCAACCTGCGAATCTTTTGCTAAAGAAGGAGCGAAAGTTGTAATAGCTGATATTAATGAGATGGGCAAAGAAGTATCGGATAAACTTAATTCACTTGGCTATGATACTATGTTCGTTAAAACTAATGTCGCTAGTGAAGATGAAGTAAAGAATCTAGTTAATTCTACAGTTTCGAAATATGGCAAGTTAGATGTCATGTGTGCTAATGCAGGAATATCACCTTACAAGGCAACTATTGATCATGATAAAGATGATCTCGAGCATATTTTTTCGATTAACACCTACGGCGCCTATTACTGTGACAAATATGCCGTGATGCAAATGCAAAAACAGGGAACTCCAGGAGCTATAGTTAATACGGCATCGATGTTCAGTTTGGTTGGAAGAGCAAACTCGGCAGGATATGCGGCTTCAAAAGGTGCAGTGAAAATAATTACTAAATCATTTGCTTTAGCTCACGCAGCAGAAGGTATTCGCTGCAATGCGGTTTGCCCGGGTGTAATCGAAACTCCCTTAATGAAAATAGTATTGCAAAGTCCTGAGCATAAGCAAATGGCAATAGATTTGCACCCTATTGGCAGGCTTGGACAGGCTCAAGAAGTTGCTAATGCCATTCTATTTTTGGCTAGCGATGAAGCATCATTTATCACGGGTACAACGATTTTCGTGGACGGTGGCTATACAGCTCAATAAATATCCTTTTGGATATCGCATTTTTCATTCCCGATATTCGCGATTAAAGGGTGGCTTTAAATAATAGAACATTTCTATTCATAAGGATTTATCTAAGACAAGTTAATCTAAACCGAATTAGCAGTGAATAATTATTAGGGGGTAACAAAAATGTTTAAGGATAAAGTAGTTGTAGTTACCGGTGGTGCAATGGGTATTGGAGAAACGACTTGTGAGTCTTTTGCTAAAGAAGGAGCAAAAGTTGTTATTGCTGATTTCAATGATCTCGGTAAAAATGTCTCAGAAAGGCTCAATGCGCAAGGGTTTGATACTATTTTCGTCAACACTGACATTTCCAAAGAAGACCAAGTTATTAATTTAGTTCAAGAGACTATAAAAAAATATGGCACCTTAGATATTATGTGCGCCAACGCTGGTATAGCGCCATATAAAACCCCAATTGATCATACAGAAGAGGACTTCGACAAAGTAATCGGCACGAATCTTAAGGGTACATTTTTTTGCAATAAACAAGCTGTGATTCAGATGTTAAAGCAAGAAAATAAAGGAGTTATCGTTAACACCGGCTCTCTTGTCAGCGTTGCTGGTAGGCCAAATGTGTTGGCATATGCGGCATCAAAAGGCGCGGTCAAAATGATGACCCAAACATTCGCCCTGGCTTACGCCGAATCAGGTATCCGGGTGAATTGTGTGTGCCCAAGTACTATAGAAACACCAATAATGCTACAGATTGTGCAGGATCCTGAGCATCTTAATCGCAGCAGAGCATTGCATCCAATGGGAAGGCATGGAACTCCACAGGAGGTAGCTGATGCGATCCTATTCTTGGCGAGTGATAAATCATCTTTTATTACCGGAACTGTTCTCATGGTAGATGGAGGATATACTGCATAATCGAATTGTTGATTAAGTTCATTATTTTGATTCATTAATAGTTTATATAGGAGATTGAATTCTATGAAATTGCCATTAGACGGGATTAAGGTTCTTGATTTATCAAGATTAGTCCCTGGACCGCTTTGCTCTCAGTTTTTAGCTGATCTTGGAGCAGAGGTTATTAAAATCGAAGATCATATGGGTGGCGATTATTGCCGCTGGTTTCCTCCCACAATAAAGGAGCAGTGCTGCTATTTCTATACATTAAATCGAAACAAGAAAAGTATTAGACTTAATCTTCGTGACGAGAGAGGAAAAGAAATTTTCAAAGGACTTGCCAAAAACGCAGATGTGATAATCGAAGCTTTTAGGCCAAATGTTATGAGCAAATTAGGATTAGGATATGAGGATATTAAAGCAATTAAGCCGGATATCGTTTATTGCTCAATAACTGGTTATGGACAGACAAGCCCGAATAAGGATTTGCCGGGTCATGATGTTAATTATTTGAGTATAACCGGCATACTCAGCACTATTGGAACTAAAGAGGGCCAACCAGTGATTCCCACAACGCCCTTTTCTGATGTTGCGGGTTCATATAGTGCAGCAGTATCTATTTTGGGTGCTTTGATGGGTAAGGAACGTAATGGCAATGGCCAATATATTGATATTTCTATTGCAGACTGTGCAGCCCCTTTTCAAGTCATTAGCATGCCTAAATATATTGTAGATGGAATTAATCCCAAAATGTCTAATGAAACCTTATCAGGATATTTTGCATGTTATGATCTTTATCTAACCAAAGACAATCGCTATTTAGCTTGCGGTAATGGGGAAGAAAAGTTCTGGGAAGAGTTTTGTAAAGCGATCGGCTGCGATGACGCATTCGTGAAGGATATCTATGCTGATGAACAAAGACAAGAGGAAATGAGGTCCGAAGTTGCGAATATCATGAAAAGCAAGAACCATGATGAATGGTTGGAAATATTTGAAAACTATGATGTTTGTGTCACTTTGGTCAAAAACTATGAAGAAGCATTAGATGATCCCCATATCAAAAGTCGGCAACTTTGGTATCAAGTCGATCATCCGGTAGAAGGTAAAATAACGCAAATGTCTTTCCCGGCAAAATTTTCTGATTATAATGTCGGGATGAGAAGCATGCCGCCAGATCTTGGAGAACATACTGCTGAGGTAGTGAAGGCACTTGGATATTCTGAATCTGATATTGATGCTTTAATTAAAGAAAAAATCATTTAGCCAATATACAAAAACACTAATGGGGGGACGATCGTTCCCCCATTAGTGTTTTTGTATATTCTTTTATTAAATCTATCATTAACTTTGCCAATAATACCTACTATCTTGGCGGCTATAAATGAAGATAACTTTTCATGATAGACACTTAGAATAGAATTTCTTCAAGCTGAATATCAATTGAATATATGCGGCAAAGGAGATGAAGTAATTATTTAAGAATAGATTTTTTGTAATAAGCTTTTATAGCCCTGTAATCATCGCCCTTTGTATCGGGATTAGCCTCTCGGCCTTGGCTTCCTGGTTGGATAATGCTCAAAGAGGAGTCTACGGTGTTAAGGAAGGGGTGCAAATAGGCGGACATGATGTGGGTAAGCTTTATCTGCATGAGGTGCGCCTAATCGTCCAGGAACTGGCTTTAAAGACGCAACGTTCTCCAATTGAACCATCTTTGGATAAAACGAAAGGTACTGTTATTCCGGGCCAAAACGGCTATTTTGTGGATATCGAAAAGACTCTGGACGGAATTCAAAACGCAGAAAAGAATCAACTGGTTGAGATTAAGCTTGACTATATAAAACCCGTACATGCAGATAAAGAAATAATTGATTCCAAGCAGGTTTTAAGTTCGTTTCGAACATATGTAAGGGGGACATCTCAGAGAATTAATAATATTGAACTTGCAATCATCAGTATCAACAATACTTTGCTCTGGCCAGGTGAAGTTTTTTCCTTTAATAAAACTGTAGGTCCCAGAACTCTAGAGCGAGGCTTCAAACCGGCTCCAGTAATTATTGGCGGAGAAATGGAAATAGATTTCGGCGGGGGTGTTTGTCAAACTGCATCGACTTTATATAATGCAGTCATGCTAGCCAAATTGACGGTTTTAGAAAGACATCCTCACAGCAGGCCGGTGCATTATGTTCCCGAAGGCCAAGATGCCGCTGTAAATTATGGCTCCATGGACATGAGGTTTGCCAATAATACTAAGGGTCCGATAATTATAAAAGCGAGCATGAACAAAGGAAGTTTACTAGTAGAAATAATCGGCAAGGGGGATAAAACATGAGAGTTTTTATGTTCACTAAGAAAAGTATATTGCTCATTACTTGCTGTTCAATCGGGTTATTTTTGCTTTTGCTGATGCTTTTCTATGACTTTACCAGTTCGGCTGCTACCTCCAGGAGCCCAATTTTCCAAGGTAATTCAGGAGAAAAGGCAGTGGCAATTGAGGTAAATGTTGATTGGGGAGAAGAGTATATTCCGGCAATGTTGGAGGAATTCAAAAAAAACCAAGCAGAAGTAACTTTCTTCGTTACCGGCGTATGGGCGGAAAAAAACCAAGAGCTGGTTAAGCTTATTGCTGCATCTGGTCACAGCCTGCAAAACCATGGCTACAAACATGTTCACTTTGCTAATTTATCAGATAGTGACATTAAAGAGCAAATAAAGAAGGCAGAAAAAATAATCAAGGATATAACTGGGCATGAAACTCGCTATTTTGCTTCGCCCTATGGTGAGCAGAACAAGAAAATAATGTCAGCGGTAGACAGCATAAATTATGATTTGATCATGTGGAGCATTGATACCATTGATTGGCAGAAGCCTAACCCGGAAACCATTGTAAAACGAGTAGTCAACCAACTCCACAATGATGCCATCATCTTGATGCATCCCACTGAACCGACGGTTAAATCGTTGCCAACTTTGCTTAAGAGTATCAATGAGCAAGGGTATAAAATGGTGAAAATTGAAAACATAATAGCCCCTGTTGGAGTAGCGCCATGAGTTATGCTAAACGCATATTCTCAGTACTGCTGTTGTCAGTATTCTGTATTTTGACAATGAATCGCGCAGCTTTCGGTGCTATGAAAATGGGTTCAAAGTATTATTGCTTATTAGATGCCGGTAACAATCAGGTTTTAGCTGGAGAGAATATCGACGTTAGAAGGCCGATAGCAAGCACAACGAAAATCATGACGGCGATTATCAGCGCAGAATACTGTGATCTAGATGAAATTGCCGTTGTAAGCAAAGGTGCAGCTAAGACACTTCCGTACACAATTGGACTCAAAGCCGGTCAGCAAATCAAATTAGAAGATTTGTTAAAGGTTAGTCTTATCCGCTCAGCCAATGATGCTGCTGTAGTTTTAGCTGAGCATGTTGCTGGTGATGAACTCTTTTTTGCTCATCTTATGAATCTAAAAGCATTTGCTTTGGGAGCAGTAAATACCAGATTTCAGAATGCCTCTGGACTGCCTAACCCTGATCATTACAGTTCAGTTTATGATTTATTGCTTTTTAGTAATTATGCACTTAAGCAAGCAACTATTAGCTCAATAGTTGCTATTAATCAGACTAGTTTTAATCATCCATCCTATAAACAGCCCATGACTATATACAATACCAATAGCCTAATAAGTACTTATCCGGGAGCAAATGGAGTGAAAACCGGTACAACAAATGCTGCCGGACCATGTTTAGTAGCTTCGGCACTGCGCGGCGACAGGCAATTAATTGCGGTGGTGCTAAACTCGAATAATCGTGCCGGCGATTGCGCAAAACTCCTGGACTATGGTTTTAAAGAGACTAAAAATGCAAAAATAATTGACAAGAATGAGATTTTTAAAGAAGTATTATTGTCATCAGGTGAAGAAGCTTATTTGCCTATCTATCCGGCAGGAGATCTCGACCTGTATCTGGGATTGCTTCCCGGTGCAATCAGTAAGGTGGTAGATTTCAATTACAATATCGAAACGCCCATTGTATTTGGACAAAAATTGGGAACTATAAATGTATATGCTTATGGGAAGTTTATTGCGCCTATTGATCTTATTGCAGGCAAAAAAGTAGAAGAAAAGCATTTTCATTGGTTTGATTTCTTAGCAAAATTATTTGCAAAAGAGGAATAAATATTGCTGCAACAGAATTAATAGGGATGCTATAAGTGGAGGAATGACAATGATTACCAGTTGGACTTTGGACAACCAAGCTCGTTTAGTCGTAGAGAAAATTCCATATTTAAAATCAATAGCATTAGGAGTTTTCGTTAAAGTTGGGTCTCGCCATGAAAGTAAATCTTTAGCGGGAGTTAGTCACTTTGTGGAACATATGATTTTTAAGGGAACAAGCAAACTTAGTTCGAGAGATATTGCTGAGAGTTTCGAGCGTATGGGCGGACAGTTGAATGCTTTTACCTCAAAAGAATTTACTTGCGTTTATGCCCGGACTCTTGATGAAGACATTTACAAGGCCATTGATATTATATTTGATATGATTTTTGATGCCAAGTTTGATTCCAAAGATATGCAGGTAGAGAAAGAAGTTGTATTAGAAGAGATCAACATGTATGAAGATACTCCTGATGAGCTCATACATGATGTCTTTAATCAGAAGCTCTGGCAAAGCGATTCCATGGGCTCTCCGATCTTGGGGACAACAGCTTCGGTTTCTGATTTTGAGCGGGATAGTGTTTTTGACTTTTATAAGAAGTACTATACTGCAGAAAACATGATAATAGCGATTGCCGGCAATGCTGATGAACAAGAAATAGTGGATTATTTGAACCGGAATATAGCTAAGCATAGGGGGACGAGTCCTCCGGAGTCCGCAGCTAATAAGGGAATCGATTATACTCCTTTCGTTCATACGGTCGCCAAAGATATCGAACAGGTTCAACTGTGTGTAGGGGTAACTGGAGTTTCGTACTACGACGAGAGAAGGTATACATTAAATGTTTTAAATAGCATTTTAGGCGGAGGTATGAGCTCTAGATTGTTTCAAAACATCAGAGAAGAATTAGGCCTTGCCTATTCAGTCTATTCAGCACATTCCAGTTATAGCGATACGGGGGCTTTTTCAATATTTATCGGTACTAGTCCTAACAAAGTAGACAAGTTTTTTGAAGCTTTGCATGAGCAGTTTTCTGCATTCGTGAGCAAAGGAATTACAGAAGATGAGCTGCAAAGAACTAGAAATCTGATTAAATCCAGCACATATTTAAGTCTGGAGAGCGTTATAAACCGCATGAATCGAATCGGAAAATCTTATCTTATGTATGATAAAGTGGTTCCGGTCGACGATGTTATCGAAAAAATTATGAAGGTAGACAGGGAAATGGTTCAAGAATTGGCCCAAGAACTTTTGAGTGATCAAAAAATCTCGTTAGCAGCGATTGGAGCTAGTCATATTTTGCCTTTGGTTGAAAATTCCTTTGCAAAGTATTGGAGAAATTAATAATGGATGCAAAGGATGATATGCATGCCAAATTATTAATTAAAAGACTTCATTCATTTGATTTGCCCATACCCAAATACATGACTGAAGGTTCTGCTGGTTTAGACCTGTATGCAGCTATTGATGATGAAATAGAAATAGCTGCAGGCGACCGGGTTCTCGTTCCGACTGGAATCGCCATAGCTTTGCCCAGAAAATTGGAAGCCCAAGTGCGTCCGCGCAGTGGTTTGGCTATTAATCACGGAATTACTTTGCTTAATTCTCCGGGAACTATTGACTCAGATTATAGGGGAGAGATAAAAGTCATAGTTATAAATCACGGCAGAGAATCATATAGGTTAACAAGAGGAGAACGAATTGCTCAGATGATCATTGCTCCTGTAGTACGAGCTGTTATATGCGAAGTAGATGATTTGGAAGAGACACAGCGTGGGGCAGGCGGATTTGGTCATACGGGCAAATGATAAAGCAAAAGGAGGAAGTGCTTTGCGCCTATATGAGTTAACCGGCAAGGAAATGATAAATATTTATGATGGGATGCGCATGGGTACTGTAGGTGAATCAGATATGCTGGTTGATCAAGAGACCGGGCAGATATTATCTTTTATTCTGCCTAATCGAGGTAATTTCTTCAATTTTTGGGCTGATCGCCAAAAAATCATCATTCCCTGGGATGCCATCAAAAAAGTAGGCCGCGAGGTTATCGTAGTCGATCTGGATAATACTAATATGAGACTTAAGAACAGTTCGATTTGATCATTATTAAGCATACATAAGGTAAGGCTCCAGCTATTAGAAAACTAGCTGGGGTCTTTTTATTTTCAAGTATTGGGCATACTGATTTATGGAAGGCAATCTATTAAAAATTTCTATGAAAGGAATGTATGATGACCCTATGTTTTCATTATACAAGGTGTTAAAATGAAAAATCACAGTGAGGGATCATTTCCGCCCTGGAGCAGAATAGAATCCTTGAAAGAAATGGCAGAAGAAATCGGAATTGATTACAAAAACTTGCTCACTATGCTAAAAGATAATCAAGACAGCAAAACCATAGCGGAAGCTTTAGGTATTAGCATTACTGCTACTGAGGCTTTAACTAAACACTTTTATTCCTATGGAGTAAGTTCCGTTATTGGTGGAGACTAGACCCCAATCAAGCTCTTAATCGGGCTTGATAGATATAATAATATGGAGTAATATAATAAAAATTAAATATGGAGGAACTGAAAAATGATGTCCAGGTTTGCCAAAAAAGGTCTTACCTATGACGATGTACTCTTGGTTCCGGGTTATACAGACATACTTCCCAATGAGATAGAAGTTAGTACTCGGCTAACTTCACGAATCACTTTGAGTACTCCCATTATGAGCGCCGGAATGGATACCGTTACCGAATACCGTATGGCGATAGCGATTGCGCGTGAAGGTGGCATTGGGATTATCCACAAAAACATGTCGATTGAAGACCAAGCAATGATGGTAGATCGGGTTAAAAGATCTGAACATGGAATTATTACTGATCCATTTTCACTGCGTCCGCATAATACCATTCGTGAAGCACTAAATATTATGGAACACTATCGAATTTCAGGGGTGCCAATTACCACAGAAGAGAATACTTTAGTGGGCATTATAACTAACCGCGACATTCGTTTCGAGACCAGATTCAACCAACCCATTTCCAATGTAATGACCAGCAGTAACCTGGTTACAGCTCCGGTAGGCACTGAAATGAACCAAGCCATGGACATATTAAGAAAGCATAAAATTGAGAAATTGCCATTAGTAGATGATAATTATCAATTGATGGGCTTAATCACGATCAAAGATATCGAAAAAAACTATAAATACCCTCAATCAGCCAAAGATAACAGAGGCCGTTTATTAGTAGGAGCTGCGGTCGGAACATCCAAAGATACTATGGAGCGGGTTTCGGCTTTGAGAAAGGTTGGAACTGATGTAATTGTTGTTGATACTGCTCATGGCCACTCATTAGGAGTGTTAAACATGGTGCGGGAGATCAAAACATCATTTCCGGATCTTGAATTAATTGCTGGCAACATTGCAACTGGAGAAGCAGCTGAGGAATTAATTAAAGCCGGAGCAGATGCAGTTAAAGTTGGAATTGGACCCGGTTCGATTTGTACAACCAGAGTTGTGGCAGGAATTGGAGTTCCCCAAATAACTGCCATTGTAGATTGTGCAGAAGTTGCGAAGAAATATAATGTTCCAATAATTGCAGATGGCGGAATAAAGTATTCCGGTGATATAGCAAAAGCTATTGCAGCCGGCGCCGATGTCGTTATGTTGGGCAATCTTTTGGCGGGTACGGAAGAGAGTCCGGGGGAAGTAGTTATATTGCAAGGGCGAAGCTATAAAGTTTATCGAGGCATGGGGTCTATCGATGCTATGTTGCAAGGCAGCAGCGATCGTTATTTCCAAGAGGACGCCGCCAAATATGTACCGGAAGGGATTGAAGGGCGGGTTCCATTCAAAGGATACGTCAGTGATACAATCTTTCAGTTAGTAGGTGGATTAAAACAAGGAATGGGCTATTGCGGAGTTAAGGATATTAAAGAAATGAAGAGCAAAACTCAGTTCATAACCATAACCAATGCCGGCTTAGTTGAAAGTCATCCTCATGATATTACTATTACCAAAGAAGCTCCAAATTATCGAGTATTATAAGAATGCTCGAATATTTGCTGCGCTTGGTTTGTGCTTTTTTCTTGGGATTAGTTATGGCCAGAATTTCTAATGCATATCAGTCGAGAATTGCTTTTGGGCTAATTACAATGGGGACCGTTTTCGTTTGTTTAATTTCAATGGAATATTTACATAAATACACTGTATTTACGATTACGGATCCTGGGCGTTTAGCTGCACAGGTTGTTGCCATAGTGGGCTTTATTGGAACTGGACTATTTATCATGGGGGAAAACGGTCATATATGGACCTTGTCATCGGCGGCCGCTATGTGGGTATGCGCAGTAATGGGAATACTAATTGGAGTAGGTTTAATGAAATATGCGCTGATCACTGTTTTATTGGTTTATCTAGTATTTTATATATCTGATGCACTTGGTAAAAAGGGATCAGGATCTAAAAATCAAAATTAGATTGGGGGACTAAGCCCCCATGTGCTAGTTGTTAGAATTATTGGCTTTGCGATTAGCAATTTCTATAGCTTTGGCAACCATATTTCCGCAATCCCTAGATGAGACGCTACCCCAGCCTTGTTGGGCAACAATGTTTTCTACCCCTAATTCTTGAGCAATCTCGTATTTAAGTTGGTCAGACATTATTCCCTTTTTTCTTGCCATATTATTCCCTCCAAACTTGGCACTTAAGACTATTATGTGTTTTATTTATCAATATATAGCAGGGATAATAATACTATATTGTAATTAAATTTTTGGAGGAAAACCATGCGCTACGAAGGTAATATTTTTAGGCCCCCAAGTGAAGCCCGCAGCTATTTGCTTCAATGCACCATTGGCTGCAGCCATAATAAGTGTACGTTTTGCAGTATGTATAAAAATAAAAAATACAGGGTCCGCCCGCTTGAGGAAATCAAAGCCGATATCAGGATGGCCAAACTCTATCACGGAAGTCTGAACAAAGTCTTTTTATGTGATGGAGATGCTTTGATTATAGAAACCAAAGACCTGCTAGAAATAATTGATTACTTGTATAAAAACTTTAGCACCATTAAGCATTTAGGAATCTATGCGAGTCCAAGCAGTATTTTAGCAAAAAGAGATGATGAACTGCTTGAGCTTAAGAAAGCCGGTCTGACAATAGCCTATTTAGGCGTTGAAACTGGCGATCCTCAACTATTGGAAGATATTAATAAAGGGGTTACTTATGATGAAATGCTGAGTGCGGGTTTGAAAATAAAAAAATCGGGCATAAAACTCTCGGTAACCGTATTGCTGGGAATAGCGGGAAGAACGGCGCAAGCGCTAGATCATGCCGTTAACACGGCTAAAATACTGAATCAAATGAATCCAGATTTCATTGGCGCGCTGACCTTGATGCTAGAGCCGGGAACCGTGCTTTATAATAGAATGAATAGGGGAGAATTCGAATTGCCCAAGCCTTTCGAAATCCTGCATGAAATGCGCATACTTATCGAGAACCTGGAACTAGATGGCTCAGAATTCAGAAGTAACCATGCGTCTAATTACTTGCCTATCAAGGGAAGGTTTCCCGAAGATAAAGAGCAGATTATAAAACTAATCGATAGTATAATTGAGAGTAAAGATGTTAAGTTTTTAAGACCCGACTATTTAAGAGCATTGTAATTTAACAGGAAAAATTCAAAAAGAGGTGAATTATGTTATTTGGCCGCAAGGATGATGAGTTGTTTATCCAATTTTGTGAAAGTGCTAGAGTAGTTGTCCGGGGTGGTGAGATTCTTAAAGAGTTGATTTATGATCAGCAGCATTTAGATATCAAAATGGCCAAGCTATCGGCAATGGAACATGAAGGTGATAGAATTATTCAAGATTTGATCCGGCGTTTAAATATGAATTTTATTCTCCCTTTCGACCGTGAAGATGCTTACCAATTAGCCCAAAAGCTTGCCAAAACTCTTGATTATATAACAGGTATAGTCGATAGAATAATCCTTTATAAAGCCGGTGATCCTGATGATACTATTAAAGAAATGATAAATGTCCTGTTTGATGCATTAATCCTGCAGGAGCGAGCGTTTAATCTCTTAAATAGAATTGAGCATAATAAGAAAGAGATAATGTCATGCTGCTACGAAATTTTTAAACTGGAAAAAAAGCAAGACTCGCTTTATAGAAGTGGGGTGGCAAAACTATTTGAGGAACATGAGAATAATCCAATTCAAATAATTAAGTGGCGTGAAGTGTACGAGAACGTCGAGAGTGCACAAGATTATATTTTAGATGTTGCGGTTAATCTGAGTAATATATGTATCAAGTATTCATAATAACATTCATTTGGAGGGCCTTATGGAAGTGGAAAAAGAAGTGATTAATTTTGATTATAGTAGGACCATCATGGGATTACTGGGAATCGAAACCCTGGAATTTTCGAAAGAAAGAGTAAAACTTGCAATGAAGGTTGATGACCGTCATCTGCAACCCTTTGGACTAATGCATGGAGGTGTTTCGGGGATTATTGCGGAGTCGGTAGCATCGGCCGGAAGCCTTCTTTACGTGGATATTAATACCCAATCAATTGTTGGACTGGAACTCAATATGAATCATGTTCGAGGAGTGCGGCCCGGGGAAACAATTTATGGAATCGGATCAGCAGTTCATGTGGGAAGAAGCACACAGGTATGGGAAATAAGGATAGTAAATGAAATGGATAAGCTGGTATGCACTTCGCGCTGCACCATTGCGGTATTAGATAAGCAAACAGTTGTAACCCAAGTTTAAACTTATTAGGTTATCGGTATATCTCCCTTATTTAATGAGAGAATAATGTAAATTTAATATTTCTCTAATTCTTCTCTAAAACTAGCAGGGTATTATGAGTTTAGCTAGAAATGAGGAGGGAAAAACATGATTGATTTAGAATTAGTTGAAAAACTGCGCGAGAAAACAAACATTTCTTATGAAGAAGCCAAAGAAACTTTAGAAAAAACCAATGGTGATCTACTGGAAGCTGTCATTTATTTAGAAAAACAGGGAAAAATTAGCCCTCCGCCAACAGGTGGATTTTATTCAACCCAATCGGGAAACCCGGAAGGGAGCTGGAGTTCCCGCCAAAACGAGGAAAATGCTCCCAGCCAAGTCTACGGTTATAATAGTTATAATAGCGGAAAATCTTTCACCGATACCATTATCGGATTTGGCAAGAGAATAATTGCTTTTACCTCAAGATTAATCAATAAAGGCAACAGCAATTTCTTAGACATGAAAAAGGATGGCAATATAGTTGTAACCTTGCCTATGACTGCGGTAGTGTTACTGATAATTTTTGCATTCTATATCTTTATTCCTTTATGTATCATCGCAATATTCTTCGGTTATCGTTTGAGTTTTCGAGGCTCTGACTTAGATAATACCCGGGTAAACTATACTATGGATAGAGCAGCGCAAGCAACGGATAATTTTAGGGAAGAAATCAAACAGAGTATGAAGAAAAATGAATAGTATATTGATTATAGAAGACGAAGAGAATATGGCAAGGTTCATCGAATTGGAACTTGTACATGAAGGTTATATTGTGCAAAAAGCGCACGATGGCAGGCGCGGACTTCAGTTACTGGAGTCTGGCGCCTTTGATTTAGTATTACTTGATATTATGCTCCCGGGGCTTAATGGAATGGAAGTATTACGGCGTATTCGTAAGTCTTTGGATATACCGGTTATTATGCTTACGGCGAGAGACTCAGTTATTGACAAGGTTTATGGCTTGGATGGCGGCGCCAATGATTATATAACTAAGCCTTTTGAGATTGAGGAGTTGATGGCTCGTATTAGGGTTGCTTTGCGTTCTCGTGGAGATAATAATGCTTCTGCCGGCAAGAATGTTTTGCAGATAGGAGAATTGCTCTTAAACCCCGATAGCTATGAAGTCTTTTATGGGGGTGAACGCTTAGATTTAACCAAGCGTGAATTCGATCTCCTTAAAGTTTTGTTAGAAAACAAAAACATTGTTATGAGTAGGGAGACTTTGCTTGAAAAAGTATGGGGATATGATTACTTGGGAGAAACCAACACGATCGATGTATATATTCGTTATCTGCGCAGTAAAATTGATGAAACTTTCAATAAAAAGATCATTTTTACAGTTCGGGGCGTAGGTTATGTGATTAAAAATGAGTAAGGAGAAAAAGAACAGATCAAGCCATTCCATCGCCTTGCATCTTAATCTGCGCTGGCTATTACGCCTGACACTAGTCTTTATTTTGATCGACTTTTTTTTTGTAGTCCTTGCTGGTTTTTTTGTAATTTGGTCTGGAGAGCGAGAAAGCACCAAGGATTATATTCTTTGGCAGCAAGCACCGGAGCTAAAAATACCCGGGTTTAGTGTTAATGATTATGAGGAACATAAATCTTATTTACGTTTGCCAGCATTTTTATTCTTATATCAGCCAGAGAGCAGCTTTAAATCGGATAAATATATTGGCATAGATAATAGTTTGCCAGCTTATCAAAATAGCAATAATCCAATAAATAATCTAAAATTTTATCAATTAGTAGAAAACAGCGGTCAAAAACCCCTATTAATCGGTTGCCCTATGGGGCAGCTATTATCATTAGTTTTTCATTGTTTGCTCTTATTGCTGACACTTGAGGTCGTTATTTTGATATACAATGTGTTTTCGGGTATGCGTTTAGCAAGAAAAATCCTTAGTCCAATTGAAATACTGACCCAACAGACCAGTTTGATTAAGAATATCCCAGGTAGTTTCAGTGATGAAAAATTCATCGGGCTTCAAGATTTAACCGGCAAATTAAATCGAATCGATGCTAATAAGCTGGGAACTAGAATTGCTGTAGATGAAACTCAAACCGAGCTGAGAGAGCTTTCCCAAGCCATTAATACCATGCTGGAAAGGATAAATTATGCTTACCTTAGCCAAGCTCAGTTTGTGTCCGATGCTTCGCATGAGCTAAGAACCCCCATCGCAGTTATTCAAGGCTATATTAATCTGCTGGATCGATGGGGCAAAGATGATGAAAAAACATTGGAAGAAGCAATTGCAACTATTAAAGTAGAAACCAATCGAATGAGAAAACTGGTAGAAGATCTGCTTTTTCTAGCTAGAGGAGACAATAATAGGGTAGTTCTTGAAAAGGAAACGCTTAATGCCTGCCAGCTGCTAAAAGAAGTCTACAAAGAAACAGTAATGATTGACAACCAACACCGGTGGATACTTAAATCTGATTATGAGGAACTATTCATTGTGGCTGACCCTAGCCTAATAAAACAAGCGATAAGAATAATAATTGATAATGCCATAAAGTATTCCTTTCCCGATCAAGAAATAATCCTGCAACTTAGTGTAATTGATGATATTATCAAAATAACGGTTCAAGATAATGGTATGGGCATACCTGAAGAGCGCCTTCCCTTTATTTTTGGTCGCTTTTATCGCGCCGACCCTTCGCGTGCCAGGAATACTGGGGGTTCTGGTCTTGGACTTGCCATTGCAAATCTTATATTGCATAAGCATAATGGCTTTTTCGAAGTTATTAGCCGCGAGGGAATAGGAACCCGTATGTCAATTTGCTTACCAAAAGACTAATACCAGGACGCAAATTTCGAATTTGAGTTTAGAAATGGGGATGACCATGCTTGAATCATTGTACTTTGTCTGGGGACCAGAAGAATTCTTAATTGATGAAGCAATAAAAAATATCACCATGAGTTTTTGCAAGCATACTGGCGAAGATCCTGATCTTGCGGTATTTTATGGAGATGAATTAAATGGTTCGATGCTAAACGATGTTTTGCAGTATTCTCCCCTTTTTAGTATGAATAGGATCCTGATAATAAAAAGAATACCTTGGCTAACAGGTAAAAAAAGGCCAAAAATCAAGGAGGATGAGATATATGAGGTTATCGCGGATTATATTAATAATCCTAACCATGACCAAATAGTCATTTTTACTGCCGAGGAATACCAAAATTCCAATAGTATTGCCAAATTGCTATTAAGTAATTGTAAGACCACGCCTTGTATGCCCCTAAATAGAAGTGAATTAAGTGCCTGGGTGATAAAAGAAACAAAGAATTTGAATCAATCTATTAATAAAGAAGCCTTAGCATTGATAGCTTCTAGTAAACAGAACATGTATTTAATAAAAAATACATTAAGTAAACTAAGTCTTATTAATGACGGCCAAGAGATAACTAAGCAGGATATAGAAGATAATCAAGCACTATTACAAGAAGAAAAAGTATTCAAACTAATCGATGCGATAATGGACAAAAGCTCAAGATTTGCCCTATCGGCGTTAGAAAACTTATTGCGGCAGGGTGACAATCCAGTCTATATGCTATTTATGATCAACAGACAATTTGCTCTCTTAGGTTTAACTAAAGCATACCTTGATAAAGGTTTGGGGGCAAAAGAAATTTCAATGAAGACAGGTCAAAAAGATTTTGTGATAAGAAACCTAGCCGGTAAGGCCGCTAAATTTTCCTGGCCGGAGTTGATGGAATTGAATAAAGCTTTTCTGGAAACCGATATTCTGTTTAAGACTACAAGTCAAAATGCAATTCTGATTATCGAAATGTTGATTTTGGGAATCTGCTCTAATTATTATTCCAAACCCAGTAAATGATACCATTATGATTTTTTCCGAATGGGAGATAATAAGCCAATAATGCAAAAGAAAGGTCGGCATATGGCTTATATATTAGCGCTTGAAAACTTGGACCAAGAAAGCTTTGCCCTTGCAGGCGGAAAGGCAATTAATCTTGGTATTCTAATAAAAAATGGCATAGACGTACCCCGAGGTTTTGTAGTTACAACCGAAGCTTTCAAAAATTATTCTCCGATGATTAGGACGGAAATCAATAATTTTAGTGATATTTCTACACTTGATCTCGCCGAGCTCGAGTCAGTATCACAGAAAATTAGAGCTAAAATTGAGGCCTTAGATCTGGAGGACGAATTAGCAAGCGAAGTTATACTAGCGCTGCGAGCCTTTAATGAGAAAGCCAATTTTGCCGTGCGCTCCAGCGCAACCGTTGAAGATCTGCCCGATCTAGCTTTTGCTGGGCAGCAGGACACTTTCCTTAATATTAATGGCTGCGATAGTATATTGACGCATATTAAGAAGTGCTGGTCATCATTGTATTCTGCCAAAGCTATTGCATACCGGAAAAAAAACAATATTGGCATTAATGAAGCTGAGATTGCAGTGATCGTTCAGGAAATGGTAGATGCTCACAAATCAGGTGTTATGTTTACCGCAAACCCCATTAACAACAATTACAATCAACTGATAATAAATGCCGGATTCGGTCTGGGAGAAGCAATAGTCAGCGGCATCATTAATCCTGATTATTACTGTATAAACAAATATAGCAAGAAAAAAATTGCGCAAACCACCGCCGTTAAAGAATTGGCTATATTTGGAAACCACGCTGGTGGTTTGGACAAAGTGGTGTTAGACGAAAAACAGCAGAGATCGGAAGCACTCGATAATAAAGAAATAGAAGAGCTCATTCATATGGGACTAATTATTGAAAAAATATATGATCATCCCCAGGATATCGAATGGGCGATTGCAGGAGATGGCAAAGTAAGAGTTCTTCAAAGCCGGCCGATTACTTCGTTATATCCCTTACCTGAACCAAGCGAAATCGTGGGCGAAAATCAGGTTTATATTTCCGGCGGCCATGTTCAGGTAATGTTAGATCCCATTAAACCTCTGGGTTTGAGTATCTATAAAGAAATCATACAAGTTTTTATGACTAAGCTTGAAGTCGAGAATTTGCCTCTGCTAAGTGAAGCCGGAGGCCGGATGTATTTTAATCTCTCCGCAATTTTCGGTGTTCCAGTAATTGGCAATATGATGGTAAAGAGCATTAAAGAGGCAGATTATTTAATGGGAATAGCACTCAAAAAATGTATTAGCAGTTACAAATTATCGCCACAATTCCCCAAATTCAAGACAACGAAAAATATCTATAATTATTTTATGCCCATGGTTAAAGCGGGCAATAAAACATTTAAAGTGAATCCTAAACCTGACCTGCGTGCAGTATTAGATAATGCGCGCGCAAAGCTTATTAGTGATATGAGGGAACAAGCAAATAATTGCAAAGATGATAAAGATAAGATCGAATTAGTAAAGCAATTCTTTTATGAAATAACTTTTAGAATAAGTGATGAAGAAGGACTAATAGGAATTGGGGGTATGTTTAACGGGCTTAAGAGTGATAGAGCATTAAGAAAAATACTGGCGTCTTTTGACCATGTTGAATTGGTAGATGGTTTAGAACGTGGTTTGGAAGGCAATATTACAACAGAAATGGGTTTAGCAATGGGAGATCTGGCTGAAACCATTAGAGGTAAAAATGATTTAATTAAGATCCTCAACGATGATCCTGCTAATGCTCATAGATTACTATTGATGAAACAAGACCCTGAAGTGATAGCGTCCCTGGAAAAATTTCTGGTAAACTTCGGTATGCGGGCGATCGGGGAAATTGATATCACTCAGCCCCGATACTATGAAGATTTTTCACCCATAAGTGCAGCAATTATTACTCATATTGAGAATAATAAAGCCTATGAACACCGCGATAATTTCGAAGAACAAAAAAAAGCCTCCCGCAGAAGCGAGGAAAAGATTATCGAGCTATTAAAGGAAAAGCATAATGAAAAGCAGATGGCAGGGGTATATAATCATATAAAGAATATAAAAATGTATCTACCCTTGCGGGAATATCCCAAATATTATACGGTCAGTGCATTTGCAGTGGTGAAAGAAATGCTTTATGAAATTGCTGACAATATGGTTGCTAATGGGACCATTGCGGCAAGAGATGATATTTTCTTTTTAGAAATATCAGAAATTGAAACAATATGTAATCAAAGTTTCGCCGACCGCGATTGGAAAGCACCTATTACAGCCAAGAAAACACTATTCGATAGATGGAAAAACCTAACCCCTCCAAGAGTCATGACCAACACCGGCGAGATTTTCACTGGAAGCTACGATGATGTAAAAGCTCCTGAAGGAGCATTAATCGGAACACCGGTGTCGGCAGGTGTATATGAAGGTTTAGTTAGAGTAATTCTTGATCCCAGAAGGGAGAAACTTCGGCAAGATGAAATATTGGTGACCAGGTTCACTGACCCTGGGTGGACACCGCTTTTCGTAAATGCCAAAGGAATGGTTTTAGAGATTGGCGGAATGATTACTCATGGAGCCATAGTGGCTAGAGAGTATGGTATTCCTACAATTGTAGGTATTGAAAACGCTACTAAAAGACTGCATACCGGAGACTTCATTCGCATTAATGCTGACAAAGGCTTTATTGAAATCCTAAGTACTTCCCAAGACAACCAAATCGAAGGTAATTAATCATCCTCGCGGCTTTTCTCTTTACTGGAGCGAGAACTGGGGACCAACCTTAAATGCTTGCGTTTTTCCGCGTGAATTTCAAAAGGAGTATAGCCGTTATTCACCCAAAGCCTAGTGTGATTGTTTAATTCCAGGAGCAGCTGAAGGAAGCGCTGCATTTTTTCATAGCTTAAGTGATACTCATAATCCTCGAGCAGGTCGAAATATAGCTCGGGCTTGGCTTGAAATTTGCACAAAAAGTAGATATCCTCAAGTAAGTCTTGAGCTTCATCCTCGTCTTTGGTGATCTCTTGGATAATAAATGATTGCAAGGTCATGTGCGCCGTTTTTTCTTCGGTATAATCCCAATCGCGATATTTTAAGAACTCGTTTTTATCAGGTAAATATCGGGGTTTGGAGTCAGCGGCTTGGATATAATAATCAACATCCGCGAAATTATTATCTTCAAAACAATAGTTAACGATATAATCGCCATATAAGCAGAATTCCTGTAATATAGATGAAAAAGGCATTAGAGTTCTACTGACCTCATCAATGCTAGTCTTTTTGCGATTTTGAGAATTGAAAAGGCTTACAAAATCGGCTTGACTTATGACACCATACAGATTAACGGCTGCAATTGCATAATCATTAAGGAGTAAAGCCCGCTCCTTTTCAGTGGGAAAGCCTGATAATTCTAACTTATGATAAGCCTTTTTAATCTCCTCCGGAACGATGTAATAGAATTGATTATTATGATGATACAAGCACATCAAACCAAGCGTAATCAATACCCGATAATTATCGCAGAATAGATCATTATCGATGATTGCTTTTGCGTGAGCGGCGCTCTTGAACAAATCCCATTCAATTTCATCACAAAAGGATAAAATATGTTTCAGCCTAAAAGGTTCCTGCATTTCCGTATTTAGGGCTTGAATAATTAAGGCCTTGTTCATTTTGGAATATCCTTTAACATCATAAAGCTTACCTAGATTTCTCAAGGCTGCGACATTCTTGCGAGCAAGCATATCGGGCAGCGAATAACAGGGCTCGCCCTTATCAATACTCTCCAGATTAATCAGATATATAGCTTCCTTGATGGCATTAACGAATTCATTTTCACTCATGTAAATATTTCACCTCAAAATTTATCAAAAGACTATAATGCTATAACCAGACCAGGCTTAAGCCGTACCCGAAGTTTTTAGCAAAACAATCTAGAACCAACTTATAGTTTAGATTTCTTAAGTATAACACATTTAAGTCCAAGAGCTTCATAGACATTTGCAAATTTTTACCTTTTCCGTTTACGCAAAGTGACAAGGGCATGGTACTCTGGAGACTGCATGAAATATATAGCTTTACTAGAATTGAAAACAATCTTGCGTCTATCTTGTTACTAGACTGCTCCCGGGTCATTCACTGCCGTACCCACTATGAAGATCATTAAGGCCATGCAAAAATTATGTAGCAGGATAGATAGTACATTAACCAGCAAGATTTAGAGTACTTGTAAAGTTAAATATTACTAAGCTTATTTACTCTATTGTAAAAATCGAATAGAATAGTAACATTGCATGGGTTAAACCGTCGATTTATTCAACAATCGAAATATATTTAAGGTTACATTATGATCGATATTATTACTATTATTAGTCTAATTGTTTTTTACGCGCTTTTCTTGGGACGTTCGCTTTTTCTGACCCGCAAAGGCATTACTGTTTTCGTTTTAGGTACGAGCTCGAAGAGTACTAAGGAAAAAGCCCTAGAGCTCATTCTTATGCCTGCATTACTATTGTGGACAGTAATGCTCGTTTTGGTAGCTTTCCATACAGATCTGCCCACATTTTTTACTGATTTTAAAGATAACAATATTGCTTGGCGCTGGTTCGGAGTATTTCTTTGCTATCTTGGATTAGCAGTTTTTGCTCTCGCACTACATGCATTCGGCAGAGCGTGGCGGATTGGAATTGATGAGAAAAACTCAAACCAACTTGTAACCAGCGGCATTTTTTCTTTATCAAGAAATCCCATATTTTTATTTATGCATCTCTACTTTTTAGGAATAGCGTTAATTTATCCAAGTCTCTTTTTTTGGCTGGCTTTTGCCATTGAAATAGTTAGTATTCATCTCCAGATTTTGCGAGAAGAAAAATTCCTGCGCCTCAAATTCGGTGCTGAGTACCAAGATTATTGCAGCCAAGTAAAACGCTATTTTGGCAAGATTTATAGGTAATTTGACATTTATTAGGTAAGATATATCGTACTAAACATTTTAATACTATTGGAGAGCTGTTAGGGGCTGAAAGCTAACTGGGTGTTTTAAGCCCTTTGACCAGATTCGGATAATGTCGGCGTAGGAATTAATTGAAATACTGTGCGAGGGCACGGTTTTTTCATTTTATAAAGGGGTATATATGGATAGGATTGGTAATTGGAATTTGTCTTTTTTATGGTTTGGCGCTGCTATTTCTATTGCGGAGATCTTAACCGGAGCTCTTATCGCTCCCTTGGGCTTCGTTAAAGGAAGTATAGCAATAATATTGGGGCATATAATTGGCGGTATTATTTTCTACCTTACCGGAATTATTGGAGCCCAAACCAAATTGTCAGCCCTGGGCACGACTCGCATCTCGTTTGGGAATCATGGCTCCATTCTTTTTTCATTAATAAATATTATGCAATTACTTGGCTGGACTGCTGTCATGATAATTAGTTCGGCTAAAGCCATCAATTATCTCACCGACGCTCTTTTGTCAACTCATAACACTCAAATAGCCTGCTTTTTCATTGGTTGTTTGATTTTTATCTGGATAGGACTGGGGATTAAAGATGCAACAAAAGTCAATGGCATATGTGTTGCCTGCTTATTCGCAGCAACAATAATTTTGATGATCGCTATTGTTAAAGCACCGGTACTGGAAACTTCGTTTGCTGGTTCTAATCTTACTTTTGGCAAAGCGGTTGAATTAAGCATTATAATGCCTCTATCTTGGCTGCCGCTGATCTCTGACTATACCAGAATATCTGCTGATTCCAAAAAAGGACCATTATTGGCAGCTCTAGCATACTTCGCCGGGAGTGTCTGGATGTACGTGGTTGGTATGATGGCAGCAATTTATACCGGTTCAGCAGACGTTGCCCAAATACTATTGTTTGCCGGTTTAGGTTATATTGCTTTGCTAATCGTAGTTTTCTCTACGGTTACTACAGTTTATTTAGACGTTTTTTCGGCTGGGGTAAGCTTTTCAAATATTTTCAGCAAAGCTAATCAGAAGTATTTTGCACTTTTCATTTGCGCCTTAGGAACTATCATTGCCGCTATAATTCCAATTGAAGAATATGAGAATTTTCTCTATTTATTAGGTTCAGTATTTGCTCCTCTTTTTGCAATAATTTTATGCGACTATTATATTCTAGGAAGAAAAAAAATCGATAATAATTCAAGTAACAAATGGGTAAGCCTCCTAATATGGTTCTGCGGCTTTATCATATATCGTATTTTATTAAATTATGATTTCATTTTGGGGGTATCTTTTCCTGTAATCTTAATTGTAAGCATTACTTTTTTACTGGTTAACAAAGCAAGCACTCTAAGGGGACGGGAACTTTAAGTTATAAAACAAAGTTATTATGACCGCATTGATAACCAAGCTATAATAATTTGCTTTATGAAGATTCTTAAGAAAAAGGTAACATCTACTTATTAAGCAATGGGTCATATTGCCAAAAACTCCCCGACACTTAATCGAGCGAGAATACTTTCAATTCTGCTTTGCTAAGCAGTGAAACTTCAGGAGAAAGTAAAACATACCGTCCATCCGAGAGCAATAATTCCTTTTCATTTCTTTCTTTGAGACCCTAAATCATTTCACTGCATATAATAAACTAGCCGGGATCAATTAGTTTTTTAACAACAGACGACAAGCACAAGTTTCTATGAAATTTGTTATAGGAGAATAGATATGACGAAAAATTTGGATTCTCAATGGAGCAGCCATCTAATGGACAATTTGCAGGATACAATAGATGATCTCGTAATATTTGGTAAAAGTAATAATGGTACGGCATCTGTTTTTTCTACATTAGCTATCGACTTTAGCGACGAAGCTTGCGGCAACGCACTTCACTTAAACTCCTCAATAATTGACACACTAAAAAATGGCGGATCTCTGATACTGTTAAATGTACAAGATCCAGAATATCTTTCAGGGATAATTGGCTTCGGCATAGCGGGAAAATGCGTGATTGTAAGGCAATTGGAAAACTATTTGCTAGTCAATGCTCTTGGAATTGAGGAAAGCGGCTCATTTTCACACATGCTAAGTACTCTAACCCGGCAAAGTGATGGAAGCCAATGTTCTACAGTGGATGGTGAGTGCCGTAATTGCTGTCAAAAGTGTGACAATGATTCAGCACTGTTTTATGATCTTTGTGTTGACGAACAAGCAAGGCTTATTGCCAATATTCTATATTCCAATTTCGAAGCTCCCGATCAATCACAAAGCGGCACAACTCTAAAAAATACACCAAGCGCGCTTCCCCTACACCAGTACAAGTTGATTTATCTGGCAATAGAGGGTCAATGGCAACTGGGAGTTTCTCAGGTGACCAATAACTCGGTAATCATGGAAATCAGCCTGATTGCTTCCTACAATCCTCAGTATAAGTATCTGCGAATTCGAAGCTTGGGTGCTGGATTCAATCCGACTAACGGCGGGCCTATGCAATCTGATTCGAAATACGACAGAGCTTTTTTTCAATCAGCAGTAAATATTCACCTTGAACCATTGACTGATCGTATCAGAACACTATCTACTGAACCGAAAAATGTGAATAATCGTACCCAATACACAGCTGGCAGTGAATTTAGCGTAGGAGTTGATATTTCAAAAGATCCTGGTTTTAGTGCTAGCTATAGTATATCGCAAAGTAAAACAACTGAAATATCGGATTTTAACGTGTATAATAATAGCTCCGGGACTAGAGCGGATTGGAATTTCAAACTAACGATGACTGAAAACAGCATTTGGGATATATTTACTTCATCTTTTTTGCGAAAAGATCAAGTCAAAGCTTTGCCTGCGCTGGCCACAAAGAATTTGCAGCCAGTAACGGAAACAGTATGGTACGGAGATAATACCCTGAATGACAACATTCCAATACAGCTTTTCTGGCGTGTAGACCATTATGGATGCTGGGTCACGGGAGATTGGCAAGAGTGTGTAAGGCATTACCAGCACTATTGGAGGACAGTTGGATTTGTAGATCAACCATTTTATATTAATTTTGCCTCGGTTTATGCATAAACCATTCTGAATTGGGCGATACAAATTGTGTAAGTTGAGGTGCCATGCCTCGAAAGCCTCATGAATAGCCGCTTTGCGAAAATCAAAATCATTAAATACCCTTACCGTACCCTTACGGAAATTTCGAAGTGATTTAGGTGAGATTATCAATAAGGGTACGTGCAGGGCGGCTCATGATAACCTTATGCTTATGCAATGCGGCTTTCCGCCCATCGATGTGAAGTTTGCCGACAGGCAGCGGTATTACGAATGCTTTGACAATTGCTACTAAGATGACAATGCCGCGCCGATGGTTTCGGAATATTTGGAGGAACGGTTAAAGCAGTATTTGGAAATCTTGATAAAGGAGTATTACAGTGGGAAATATTGATAAATTCGAAGCTATCGCTAACAGTTACGATATGCCGGAACGGATAGAGATTTCAAAAATAATAGCTGAGGCGCTGCGTCTCTGCATTGAGGACGGAAAACAGAAAACTGCAATAGACTTCGGCTGCGGAACCGGACTTATCGGCATGGAGCTGCTAAAAGATTTCAAGTCCGTGTTGTTTATTGACGCTTCACCCAACATGGTGCGAATAGCCGAGCAAAAATTGCAACAGTCCGGCATTACAAACGCCGATGTTCTGTGCTGCAACATCGAGGAAAATACACCGCCCGATTTGCACGCAGACTATATCATTATGGCGCAAGTACTTTTGCATATAAAAAATATTAAACCGGTATTGGCGCAAATTTACACAATGCTGAATGAGGGCGGGCATCTGCTGCTGGTAGATTTCGACAAGAACGAGGTGATTGTGTCCGCAGATGTCCATAACGGTTTTGAGCAGGAAAGTCTAAAATCCATTTTAATGCGTTTGGGCTTTATAAACGTACAGTCTCGGACTTTTTACCACGGCGAAAAATTGTTTATGAACACTGATGCATCACTATTTCTTATGGATGCGGTGAAATAACAAAAAGTTTTAACATGCTCTATCATGGATGACAGCTTGTTAGGGAATGATATGATGCTTACAACACCACAAGGTGCGTTGGCACGCTGGGAATCATGACTTGCTTCCCGCCGTCAATGTGCTGGGGAAACTCGCGTCCACGTTTGCCCATATAAATGACGTTACCGGCGTGAGGCGCGTTGAGTATTATTTGCACAGACTGCAACGGAAATAAAACCTATGAAAACGCTGCAACTTTAAAAAACCGAGTAGCATACCGTGGAAGTGCAGGACTAAACTATGTTTGACGAATTTCTGGCTTGATACAATTCAAATCAATAGAGCTCTGCATATGCTTTGGTATACTTTTCGACAAACTTATCTTTATCTAATTCCTCAAAAAACTCCAAAACGCGATGCCGGTATTCTTTTACTTCACTGAAGTTGCACTGGCTAAATAACATATCACAATACGCATCATACAAATGATAATAATTTAAGGGCAAATGGTTAATATAAGAACGGCGCATAAGCATTATATGTGTGCATACCGCACCTAAGCAGCCGGTCAAGATTTGCTGTTCGCTGATAGGAATTCTCAATTGTCTAAAAGCTCTTACGAAAGTAATATATGAATCCTCGTTTAGGCGGTCTACTACCGCTAATATCTCAGGAGTCTCAGCCATCAAGTGATATAGACTCTCATCTTTGCTGGCCAAATAGTCAAAAATTATAACTCTTAACAAATACTTAAACAAGATATCATTTGGGAGAACTGCAATCTCATTAAGTATTCTAAAGATTAATTTCGTCCTATCCATAAAAGAAGCGACAACCAAATCTTCTTTCTTTTTGAAGTAGAAATTTATATTACCCAAACTCATCCCGCAGGCTTTGCTAAGTACCGCCATAGTAGTCTTATCATAACCATTGGAATCATACAACGCATTAAACTCTTTTAAAATTCTATTCTTTGTTTTTTGTGGGTCGCGGCTCATCAACAACATCCTAGCAAAATCATAATATTCTAAGTCCAAAATTTATTATATATCTTGCAGTGAAAGTAGTCAATTTTTCGAGCAAATTGTTGATGAGGTTAATGCATTAAACTAAAGAATCAAAAGAGTACAAACCTAAAGAGACACTTAATAGCTAGGTTTGCAAAGAAATACGAGGGGGTGACAGTACTTTCTCGAAAATATTTAGTTGACTGAATTGGATACGTAATGCTAATATTTAATAAAATGCAGATTATAAATTATATAAGTTGTAAAGAACAAATTAACTCTGCAGTGTAAATGCTAGCTGTTACACTGCAACACTTTTTATCGTCAACTTGTGTTCTCTCGCAAAATCTTTATCGATGTCCAACATTGGAATTTACGGAGGTTTAAGATCCCTATACCTGAAAACAATTACTTATGTTGCGTAATGAATGCAAATAATACTCGAATAAATTTTATCCATAAAACTGCACAAAATAATAATATATATATTAGACAATATATAATGTATATTCAAAACTCGATTTGGTTTTACTTTTGCTTAAAGTGTGCAAGCAAAGGGTTTATGGCGTAGCAAGACTATTGCATATAGTAAAAAAATAGGAGGGGTTTAGTAATGAAGAGTATCTTACCATTCACAAGCGAACACGAAATGTATCGCAATGCTCTAGGGAATTTCATTGACAACCAAATACTTCCCTATTATGAAGAATGGGGAGCAGTTGGGTATCCACCAAAAGAAATTTTCAAGCAGCTTGGAGACAACGGCTACATTTGCGCATGGGCTGATGAAAAATATGGAGGTGTTAATGCTGACTTTCTCTATGAATTCATTCTTAACGAACAGTTTTTCATTAAGGGCATCAACTCTATCGGAGCAATTCTACACAGCGGCGTAGCCGTTCCGTATTTAAACAAGTTTTGCAATGAAGAACAAAAGGAAAGATGGCTTCCTAAATGTGTTAGCGGCGAAATGATCTCATCAGTTGCCATGACTGAGCCGGGAACAGGATCTGATTTGCAAGCGATTAGAACTAAAGCTGTAAAAGACGGCGATCACTACATCATAAATGGTTCGAAAACTTTTATCACTAATGGTGGTAACTGCGGTATTTCGATTGTTGCTCTTAAAACCGGAAATAGCTCGGATTTTAGAAGTATTAGCTTAATTGCAGTTGAAGAAGGCACTCCGGGTTTCTCCAAGGGGAACAGAATACCCAAAATCGGATTTCACTGCGGAGACACCACAGAATTATTCTTTGAAGACTGCCGAGTTCCAGCTGCAAATCTTATTGGTGAAGAAGGCAAAGGCTTCTATTATCTGATGTCGGAATTGCAGCAAGAAAGACTTTTAAGTACGATTGACACAACATTTTTGGCCCAACATTCATTAGACCTCGCCTTGGAATATGCTGATCAACGGCAATTATTTGGCAAAAAACTAAGCCAATTTCAGAATACACAATTTGTTTTAGCTGAATGTGCAGCCGAAATTGAATGTGCTCGCAGTTTCATCGAAAAACTGACCTTAGCTCACATGAAACATGAAAATGTGGTTAAGGAAGTCAGTATGGCTAAATTATGGATAAATGAAATGGCGCATAGGGTATCCAGCCGCTGCCTTCAATTATTCGGAGGCTACGGATATTGCGAAGAATACCCAATATCCCGCCAGTTTGTTGATTCGCGCCTCTTCACTATAGTTGCAGGTACGTCTGAAATTATGAAGACCATAATAGCTAAAGAAATCGGTTTATAAGCATAGAATCAGAAGCTTTGATAGTGTGAGGCTCGGAGGTATAGCAAATAGACCTGTAATCAGCGGTAATAAAACAACCCAAGCTCCTGATCTGGAAATCCTGAAGATGATATTCACTTATTTGGTACGTTAAGCCAATGATTGTTAAGGCCTTATAGACCTAATAATAAATTACAAAATATTGACTGGAGGAGAACGTAATGAAGAGATTTCAAGACAAAGTTGTCATTGTGACTGGGGGAGCAATGGGTATCGGAGAAGCAATCGTTGAGGCATACGCAAGGGAAGGGGCCAAAGTTGTCATTGCTGATATTAATGAGCAAGGCCATCAAGTAGCGAATGATCAAAATGCCCAAGGCTTTAATGTAAGTTTTATTAAAACGGATGTATCGAAAGAAAGTGACGTAGTTCATTTGGTTGATGAAACTGTAAAAAAGCATGGCAGCTTAGATGTAATGGTAGCTAATGCTGGCATTGCTCCTTTTATTATGAATGTAGATCATAGTGAAGAAGATCTTAGTAGGATCATGAGCATCAATGTATTCGGAATGTATTTCTGTGATAAATACGCGATTCTGCAAATGATGAAGCAAGAGTCGAGAGGAACTATTGTTAATATGTGCTCAGTATTTGGTCTGGTGGGAAGGCCGAGATCATTAGGATATTCTACTTCAAAGGGAGCCGTCAGAAGCTTGACTCATTGTTTTGCCTTATCGCACTCATCTGAGGGTATAAGAGTTAACGGAATCTGTCCAGGGATAATCGAAACCAAAATTCTCAAAGAAACCGTGCAGAGCCCGGAACATTACAAGATGATGGTGGATTTGCATCCAATTGGCCGCCTGGGCAAAACTTCAGAAGTAGCAAATGCAGTGCTGTTTTTGTCAAGCGATGATGCATCATTTATTACCGGCACCTTATTATGTGTTGACGGAGGCTATACGGCAATCTAATTAATCAGTGTTCGAATGGGGAACAAATACCTTCCGTCATTATGAGCTAAGTTTTAAAAATGTGATTTAAAGCGTAATAGAGGCTAGTCAATATTCGATAGGGGGCGGCAAATAATGAATAGAATGAGATTTAGAGACAAAGTCGTTATAGTTACCGGCGGAGCTATGGGAATTGGTGCGGCAGCATGTGAATCTTTTGCGAAGGAAGGAGCAAAGCTGGTCATCGCAGATATTAATGAAGCAGGCCAGGGATTATCTGATCGCTTAAGTTCAGCCGGTCTGGATACTATGTTTATTAAAACTGATGTAACTCGAGAATATCAAGTCATTGACTTGATTAACAAAACGGTAGAAAAGCATGGAAGATTAGACATAATGTGTGCAAATGCAGGCATCATGTTGCCACAGCTACCAAACGAGTGGACGGAATCTGATGCAGACCAGACATTAGCTGTTAATGTTAAAGGGGTATTGTTCTGCGACAAGTATGCGGTTGAACAAATGCTGAAGCAAGAAAAAATCAATGATGTAAGAGGTGTCATTGTTAATACAGGCTCAACCGCCAGTTTCGTTGCCAGGCCAAATAATCAATTATACATTGCCAGTAAAGGAGCGGTAAAAACTCTTACGCAAAGCTATGCGCTAGGTTATGCGACCGAAGGGATAAGGATCAATTGCTTTTGTCCGGGGGGCATCATAACTCCTTTGATGGAAGAAGTGATTAAAGCACGGGGCGAAGAAGTCAGGGCCTACTTAGCTACTCTGCATCCCATTGGTAGAACTGGAACTCCGCAAGAAGCTGCTAATGCGATGCTATTCCTTGCCAGTGAAGAATCTTCTTTTATTACTGGAGCCTGCTTGAGTGTTGATGGGGGACTTACTACAGAATAGATTTATTAGACAGTTACAATTGTATCGATTACTGATGGTTTTGTAATTCACTTACAAGACACAGTACTAAATAATAACAAGTATTAGGAGGCATTACTTTGAATAAGACAGGAAATGATATTGTCATTACCCATTATGCAAGAACAGCAATTGACAAATTTGGCGGTGTTACTTACAAATCACCTACGCATGAATTGCTAAAATATGTATTAGAAGAATTGATAAAGAGATCAGGCTTAAAGCCAGAACAGATCGACGAAATCAATAATGGCTCTGCTTGCTGCATTGAATTAGGTCTGAATGGTGATATACCGATAAGACAAGCTTTGCTGAATGCGAATTTCCCCTATGGGACTATATCAAACATGGTTGATAGAGCCTGCTGTTCTCCAACAACCGCTTTGCAAATGACCTTTAGAAATATTGCTTTGGGTGAAGCAAATGTAGCAATGGTTACCGGCGGAGACAATATGGGCCGATATCCAATAACTATTGATCCAATATATAGAAAAGAACCATTTAGAGTTATGTCTAAATCAATGCTCTGGGATCCTCTTGCTGAGCTGGGATACAAAGGATTTGGAGTTTTGGCTCAAGACGCAGCTAATGTTGCTCTTTCATACGGGATAACTAAAGAAATGCAAGATGAATGGGCGTATTACAGCCATGTTAAATGGGGTAAAGCTTTCGAAAAAGGATATTTTGAAGAAGAGATATTTCCCATCGAATTTAGCCAAGGAAGAGGCAAACCACCCGTAATATTTAACAAAGATCAATCACCTCGTCCCAACACTACTTTAGAAGAAATCGCCAGTCTACCATTAGTTAATGGCAGCAAAACGGTTACGGCTGGAAATGCCCCGGGATTAAATGCGGGTGCATCTGGTGTTATTTGTATGACTAGAAGCAAGGCTGAGCAATTAGGTTTTGCGCCTTTAGCTCGAGTACTGACCGTAGCCAGCATTGCTGAACAAGGCAGTCATATAGCAATTTCACCAGCTACCGCAATCAACAAAGGGTTAAGCATTACCGGGCTTAAGCTTGATGATATCGAATTAATCGAAATCAACGAAGCGTTTGCTGCCATGCCGGTGACATCAACTAAATTGTTAGCCGATGGAGACACAGGTAAATGGGATTATCTAAAAAGTATTACCAATGTTAATGGCGGAGCTGTAGCTATCGGACATCCAATCGGCGGCACCGGTATGCGTTTGGTTATGACCTGTATTCGAGAACTAAAAGCTAGAGGCGGTAAATACGGAGCTTGTGCAATTTGCGGAGGTCTAGGACAAGGTGATGCAGTAATTCTTGAAGTTGAGTAATAGATGCCCATAGGTCAATTTATTAGCTTTACTTTAATACGAAAGCAAAGGGGAGGTGGAAGAGGAACTGGGAACTAGGGAATAGCCAAATTATCAAAAAATGGTACAAAAACCAAATAAATGGAGGAGTAAAAATGGATATTAAAGGACGTGTAGCATTAGTAACAGGCGGAGCCATGGGGTTAGGCGGGACTTCAGTAGAGACTTTGGCAGCGGCCGGAGCTAAAGTAGTTATTTTAGATATCAATGTAGAGGCAGCCAAGGCTTTAGCTGAAAAAATTGGTTCTAATGCAGTTTATGGCAAATGTGATATTGCAAACGAAGCTGATGTTGATGCTGCGATAAAGTTAGCAATGGACTCATTTGGTAGAATAGATATTTTATTAAATAATGCTGCTTATGTTATTGCAGAAAAGACTGCTGACAAGAAAAAAGGCGCCCACAATTTAGAGAATTTCAAAAAAGTTGTTGCTACCAATTTAGTTGGAGCATTTAATATGACCCGCCAAGCTGCAGTATGTATGATGCAAAATGAAGGCGATGCTGATGGAGCCAAAGGAGTTATCATCAACACTTCATCAATCGCTTCCATTGAAGGCCAAATCGGGCAAGTATCTTACTCGGCAACCAAGGGTGCAATCAACTCTATGACTCTAACTATAGCCCGCGAGCTATCATCAGAAGGCATTCGCTGTGTAACCATTTGCCCGGGACTATTCTTAACTCCGGGAATGTCACAATTACCGGAAAACGTAAGACAAGTATTAGAAAAAGGAATACCTTTCCCCTCCAGACTAGGGCAAATGCAAGAATTTGCCAATCTGGTCAAGCTGATCGTAGAAACGAACTACTTTAACGGCGAAATAATTCGTTTGGACGGCGCGCTAAGGATGCAACCAAGATAAGCATACTGAATTATTACCAAAAACAAGGAAAGAAGTGTTAAAATGGCAAAAAATGCAAATGATATTGTAATTACAACTTATGCCCGTACTGCAATTGACAAAATGGGCGGGCCATTGGCTAATGTGCATAGTACTGATTTAACGGCAGAAGTATTAAAGGAATTATTGAAAAGATCGAATCTAAAAGCTGAACAAATTAATGATATTTTGCATGGCACTGCAACATCATTAGAAGTTGGTATGAAGACCGACATTCCAATCCGCCAGTCACTGCTAAAAGCTGGGTTTCCGGTTACAACTCTATCTAATACGATTGACAGAGCATGTTGTTCAGGAACAACGGCAATCCAATATGCATGGCGTTTTTTAACGCTTGGAGATTCAGAGGTCTGTATGGCTACCGGTGCGGACAATATGCAAAACCTGCCCTTATATGTAGATCCTAAGTTTCGTTGGCAGGGCTCAAGACTTGGCGACATGAGGATAAAAGATCAACTAGTTGGAGCCGGATACGAAGGCTTTGGAATCGTATCTAAAGATGCTGGAGAAGTAGCAGTGGCACATGGCATTGGGCGTGAAATGCAGGATGAATGGGCCGCTCTAAGTCACGAAAAATGGGGCAAAGCCTTTGACAGAGGATTCTTCAAAGATGAAATTTTTGCACTAGAACTTGCGCAGGGCAAAAATAAGCCGGCATTAATATTTGATAAAGACCAAATGCCCCGCCCAGGAACCACTGCCGAACAGCTTGCTAAACTTCCGACCATATATGGTAGTCCAACCGTGACCGCCGGTAATTGCCCAGGGATAAACACTGGAGCCAGTGGAGTTATTATGACTACCAGAAAGAAAGCAGACGAATTAGGGTTAACTCCAGTCGCTAAAGTATTTAAAGTTGCGAGCATAGCGGAAGATTACAGTAATATTGCTACTGTACCAGGAAAAGCGATTAAACTTGCTCTTGAAATGAATGGACTAAAATTGGACGATTTGGGATTAATCGAGATCAATGAAGCCTTCGCAGCTGTTTGTTTAACCGCTACCAAAGTTCTGTCAAACGGAGATGATGGACTTTGGAAACATGTAAAAGATATAACAAATGTTAATGGTGGTTCCATAGCAATCGGGCATCCATTAGGAGCGACCGGGATTCGTTTAGTAATGACTATGATTCCTGAACTCAAAGCCAGAGGGCAAAAATATGGTGCCGCTTCACTTTGCGGCGGATTAGCTCAGGGCGACGCCATAATTATTGAAGTTGAGTAATTTAGGAACTTAGGAGGTAAACCATGGCCAAGAGTGCAAATGATGTTGTAATCACAACCTATGCCAGAACAGCTATCGACAAAATGGGGGGACCCCTATCCAATTGGCACAGTGTAGACCTGTGCGCCGAAGTCTTAAAAGAACTGGTCAAAAGATCAGGCCTAAAACATGAACAAGTAGATCATATATTCCATGGAACAGCCGGAGCACCAGAAATCGGCTGGGTTACTGGAGTGCCGGGCCGCCAGGCTTTACTAAAGGCTGGTTTTCCCGTTG
>JAVBKS010000017.1:0-40311 GCA_031553935.1 Syntrophomonadaceae bacterium | reverse complement strand
AAATTGGCGTTCCTAACGCCAAAAGCATTAGAGGCAATGGCAGTAACACTGCCAGGAATTGTTATACTTGTAATACTGGTGCAGCCATAGAAAGCAGTATAATTAATGGCGGTAATACTATTATGAAGGTTTACGGTAGTTATAGAGCTACATCCGTTAAAAGCAGAATCGGCTATAACTGTAACCCCTGCCGGAATGTTTATTACACTGCTTAGCTGTTTACAGCCATAGAATGCACTGGTACCGAGACTTGTAACTCCCGAGGGAATATTAATACTGGTAAGATTTGGGCAATTGAAAAATGCTCTATTAGCAAAAGTTGTTACCGTGTCAGGTACTGTAACATTTACCAGATTCATATTGTTTTCGAAAGCACTAGTACCGATGGCGGTTACGTTCACACCGCCGATTTGGTCTGGGATTACTAGGTCTGCTTCGCTGCCAACATACTTAGTAATAGTTCCAGAAGCTGGGTTGAAAGTAAAATCTGCGGGATTGGCATAAACTGTTTGCGCTGTCAACAGCGACATAAGTCCTACCCAAAAGACAAAAGCCGCTGCCAATGCTAATAGTTTACGTTGCATAATTTTTCCTCCTTATACTTTTTTGTTAAATTATACAACGGTCTTATGCAAAGCGCAATATTTATGTTCTATTAGTTTCCGGCTCAAAATCTAAGCCTTATTTATTTCATTTTTATAGTAATGAATTTACCTCTTTGGGTCAAAAGTTAGTAAATCTAAATAGGACTTTAGTATCCTGACGAGCATGCCGAAAACGAATTAAATGAAAATTTGGATAATGACATTTTTTTCGCTCTTTATAAACTCAAAATGTTATAATTGATTTTATTTCGAAGGTGATAATTTGCCCTATTTGTTAGAGTTAGCAATCATATTAATGTTCTGCCTGGCCGGTAATTTCATTTCCAGTTGGTGGCTGCCGTTTATTCCGGGTAATATTTTGTCGATGCTATTGTTGTTTTTCTTTCTTGCATTTCGTCTGCTGAAAATCGAACGAATACAAAATATTGCTTGGTTTCTCTTAAGAAACATGCCTTTTTTCTTCATAGCTGTCACTACCGGGATCGTTGAGACTTATGCAATAGTAAGCAGTCAAATTCTAGATTTGCTACTAATCGCCGTAATATCAACAATTATTACCCTAGCAGTCACCGGGTGGACTACACAATTCATAGTTGGGTTACAAGCTAAGAGGAGGATAAAACGTGGAAACAGTATTTAGTTCGCCTCTCTTTGGACTAACTGTCTTTGTGATGACTTATCATTTCGGTGCTAAAGTTTATCAAAAATGGCCTTATCCATTTTTGAATCCCCTGCTTATTGCGGTGCTTTTCTTGATTTCTGTTATCATTTTTACTCCATTAGATTACTCCCACTTAAAAGCCGGAGGAGACATTATCAATCTCTTCTTAGCTCCGGTAACGGCAGTTTTGGCCATACCTATGTATGAACAGCTCCCCAAATTAACCCGAAATATATTGCCGGTATTAATCGGATGTATGGCAGGCTCACTCACTGGACTGCTGAGCGTTTTTGCAT
Organism: Syntrophomonadaceae bacterium; assembly: GCA_031553935.1. Taxonomy (GTDB): domain Bacteria; phylum Bacillota; class Syntrophomonadia; order Syntrophomonadales; family Syntrophomonadaceae; genus JAISDD01. Next base: position 38,749 of record JAVBKS010000017.1, on the reverse strand, counting down.
TGGCAAAGCTATTCAATATGAATTGGATCTTAACTGCTTCCCTGCTGCCTAAATCGATTACAACACCCATGGGTATCGAATTATCAATATACCTTGGCGGAATTCCTGCAATCACTGTATTGATGATCATTTTAACCGGATTATTTGGAGCAACTTTTTCGGCAAGTCTATGTAGAGTGCTCAAAATCAAAGATCCCATCGCTCAGGGAATTGCAATAGGTTCGAGTTCTCATGCCTTGGGCACAACCAAAGCTATGGAAATGGGTGATGTTCAAGGAGCATTATCAAGCATTTCAATAGCGATGACGGGCTTATTTACTGTCTTTTGGGCAGTATTACTAACTTTTTTCGGCTTGCTCGGCTGAGGTTTTCAATTCACACTAATTGACCACAGCTACTCCAAGCTAACTCGGCCTAGTTTGCCAGTGCGAAACTCTTGTAATAGAATCACGGCTGCTTTATCAATATCTGCAATTCCGCCTGCATTAATATAGCCTCTCTTGGCAGCTATTTCTTCTAAAGTCAGCTCAACTGATAAATCTTGATCATTGATTTTGTATCTGCTGCTTAGAACATGGGGATAAGTCTTTTTAAGAAATGTGATCAGATATAGGGCTACCTCGTAATTATCATAAGCATTTTCTCCTACTATATCAAGAAGAGCTAGCTTGAACCCTTGTTCTATGCTCTCAATTTTCGGCCACATTATTCCGGGAGTATCTAATACATCCATGTCTTCCCGTATTCTTACCCACTGTTTTCCTTTGGTTACTCCGGGGCGCGGGCCGGTAGCTGCCGTTTTTTTGCCAACAAGTCGGTTTAGAAAAGTTGATTTGCCTATATTAGGAACTCCTACTACCATAAGCCGGGGTGCTCTCAATCTGCGGCCTTTATCCAGGCTAATCTGCGCTTTTTCAGCATAAACTGATTTGATACTCTTGATGATCAGGTTAAGACCCTCACCGCTTAAAGAATCCAAGGGTAACGCTTTTCGGTTCAGAGTATTTAGCTGTTTCAGACTATTTGCTGTCCTATTCTTGTCAGCGAGATCGCTTTTATTCAAAATATATATACAGGTTTTTCTTGCCAGCATGTTTTCTAACATTTGATTACGGCAAGAAAAAGGCGCACGGGCATCAAGCAATACTAAAACTATATCGACTAGTTTTAGATTTTCTTCAATTTCGCGGCGCGCGCGAACCATATGTCCAGGAAACCAATTGATTGACATCAATTCACCTCATATAAAGTAAAAGAGAACCCCTATAAGGCGTTCTCAAGATCATTTTCGACTAATAACGGCTCTTTTCCTTAACCCGAGCCTTTTTGCCGGTTAGGCCGCGTAAATAGTATAACCTTGCTCTTCTGACTTTACCTCTTCTAGTAACTTCGATCTTAGCAATACGCGGTGAATGTATGGGAAAAGTTCTTTCCACCGCAACTCCATAAGTAATACGTCTTACGGTAAAGGTTCTGGAGAGCCCCGCTCCTCTTATTTTTAATACTGTTCCCTCATAAATCTGAATTCTCTCTCTGGCGCCTTCAATAACCCGGACATGAACTTTCACAGTATCACCAGGTCCAAAATTCGGCAGATCATCCTTAAGATAATCTTTTTCTATTGATCTTATTATGTCTTGCATGATTTTTCCCCTTTCAATGTGATGTTCATACATTACAAAAATGTAGCGGACCATCTATTAGCACAGAACATTTTAATGTTACCACACACTTGATTAACACTCAAGGCCATCTTTGTCTATAAACCAATAATTACCCAACAAACGGTCAATAATAATTGCCACTGCACTTCTTACCGACAGATGATTGTAATCGCCCACTCCATCAATCGGCTCCAATATATAATCACTGCCACTTATCAGTTCATCTGCCATTCCCCATCCGGTTCCAAATAGTATCAGGTATGGTCTATCATCATCCCATAATTTTTTCTTTAATTCCAGGTAGCTGATAGAATTAACATGGCTTTTGGCATCCGTAACTACATGCAAAGGCATTTTTCCGCATTGGTCATTAATTATCCCATCAACTTCATCTAATGATGATGCCAATTGTAATCGTTTAAAAGCTTCATGTCGATCGGGATTGTATTTGCCGCCATAACCCTTCGTCCAATAATTAATTATCTCATTTATCAACTCTTGCTGCTGTACATAAGGATGCACTACGAAAAAACCTTCTACTTCATAGGTTCTAGCCACCCGCGAAATATCGTGCAAATCTAAATTAGTTACCGATGTAGTAATAATACTCTTTTGCTTGTTATACATTGGATAATGCAGCAGCGCGATATAACAGCGAGATTTTCTTAACAATTTTTTTCTCCTGAAAATAGTAATTCCAACAGCAATCCTTTCTCTTCAGCCGAGAAGCTGCGTTTAAGGAACAGATCAGGGCGTTTAAGCAATGTCTTAAGCAAGCTTTGTTTTTTTCTCCACAAGCGAATTTCTTCATGATTACCTGAGGTCAAAACAGCAGGTACCTCCTGATCTTCAAAAGCTGCCGGCCTCGTATACTGCGGGTATTCAAGCAAAGATGAAGTAAATGACTCTTCCACAGAAGATGCTTCCTGTCCTAACACCCCGGGCAATAAGCGCACTATAGCGTCAATCATTACCATTGCCGGGATCTCTCCGCCGGTTAGCACATAATCACCAATCGATATTTCCTCGTCTACATAAGACAATATTCTTTCATCTATACCCTCATAATGACCGCACAATATAACTAAATGTTGTTTAGATATTAGTTTCTCAAGCTTCTTTTGCCGCAAGGTCTCTCCTTGCGGAGACATATAAATCACATGGCTGCCGGGCTGCTTAATATCCATTATCGCTGCCCCAACTATATCCACCTTAAGCAGCATGCCGGCTCCGCCGCCATATGGGTAATCATCAACTTGCGCATGCTTATTAGTTGCATAATCTCTGATGTTGACTAAGTTGGTAGAAATAAGCCCCTTTTCGTGAGCCCGCTTTAGAATGCTGGTACTTAATACGCTTGGAAACATTTCCGGGAAAAGGGTTAAGATATCAATTTGCATCTAATTCTCCTTGTGAATTTACTAAGAATTATCGTCAATTAACCCTGGCAAAAGCTCCACCAAAATGCTTCCTTCGTCCAGATCAATAGTTTTGATTACTTGCTTGATTGCAGGTATTAATACCTCTCCCCACTTGGGGGAATCAAGCACATAAACATCATTAGCGCCGGTTTCAATGATGTCATTTAGCACCCCTATATAGCCAATTTCTTTATCATATACCCGTAAACCTTTGAGTTGAAAATGATAATATACACCTTCCGGCAAAGGATACACATCTTGTTCATCTACAAGTATTCTGCATTTTTTCAGCTGGGCTGCTGCTTCTTTGCTAGCGATTTCCGTAAACTTTACCAGTATACTTTTAGCAGTTAAGCGCACATTTTCAACAGTCAAACTCAAAATCCCGGTTGGGGTTTCCAGTTTCATCTGCTCCAACTTCTTGAAGCGTTCTGGGAAATCGGTTAAGGGAAGAACCTTAACTTCGCCATTAACTCCATGGGTACCTATTATTGCACCTATACAAACATAATTGTCATTCATAAGGCACCACCAGTAGATAATTATTTAACGATTTCAATGATAACTTTTTTACCTTCTTTGCCTCCAGCAGCTTTCACAATAGATCTAATCGACTTAGCAATTTTGCCTTGTTTTCCAATAACCTTGCCCATATCATCTGCTGCAACCCTTAATTCAAGAACTGTACTATTTTCTTCTATACTCTCGGTAACTGCAACTGCACTTTGATCGTCCACCAATGATTTGGCAATGAATTCCAATAATTCTTTCACTTATACCAACTCCTAGTCCCCAATTTGTTTGCGAGTTTCGGCAAACTTGCTAAGAACCCCTTGCTTTCTTAATAGGGATTTTGTTGTGTCAGTTGGTTTAGCTCCCTGTGAAAGCCACTTCAAGGCCCTTTCTTCATCAATTTTAATGGTAGCCGGATCAGTGTTGGGATTATAATAACCAATTTCCTCAATAAACTTGCCATCGCGGGGTGATTTAGAATCTGCTACCACTACCCGATAAAATGGACTTCTCTTTGCACCCATTCTTTTTAGCCTAATTTTTGTTGCCATCTATACTCCTCCTAATACTTTTCTGTATTTAAATAATTGATATATTTAACAGCTAATTAAACGGAAACTTAAAAGGGGGCAGCATTTTGCCTTTTTTGCCTTTGGACTTTTTGCCACCCATATCGGCAAACTGCTTCATTAGTTTGCGTGATTCTTCAAATTGTTTTAACAAGCGGTTTACATCCTGCACTTTGCTGCCGCTGCCAAACGCTATCCGTTTTTTGCGGCTGCCATTAATAATCGACGGATTTCTTCTTTCTGCGAAAGTCATTGATTGTATAATTGCCTCAATTCGTTTGATATCCTTCTCATCAAATTCGTCCTGCATAGCTTTGGCCTGCTTTCCAAGGCCAGGAATCATGCCCAGAAGTTCTTGGATAGGCCCCATTGCCCTCACTTGCTGCATTTGTTCGAGAAAGTCCTGCAAGGTGAATTCTTGCTGCCTGATTTTCTTTTCCATTTCGCGGGCTTTTTTTTCATCTATATTGGCTTGGGCTTTTTCAACCAGGCTCAAAATATCGCCCATTCCCAAAATACGTGAGGCCATGCGCTCAGGAAAAAATGGTTCTAATGCATCAATTTTTTCGCCAGTTCCAGCATACTTTATAGGACATCCGGTAACAGCCCTTACAGATAAGGCCGCTCCTCCCCTGGTGTCGCCATCGAGCTTAGTAAGAATTACCCCGGTGATTCCCAATTCATTGTTGAAACTTTCGGCTACATTAACCGCATCCTGCCCTGTCATGGCATCAACAACTAACAATATCTCATCAGGTACTACCGCTGCACTTATATCCTTGAGCTCTTGCATTAGTTCTTCGTTAATATGCAAACGTCCAGCCGTATCCAATATAACTATATCCCGGTTATTGTCACGGGCAAAAGTTATTGCCTCCTTAGCAATCACCAATGGAGATGCATCAGGTTTGGTGAAAACCGGAACCCCTACTTGCTCACCTAAAACCTGCAATTGTTTGATTGCTGCCGGACGATATATATCACAAGCTACTAATAGCGGCCTTTTACCCTGTTTAAGCAGCAATTTGCTTAATTTCGCTACTGTCGTAGTTTTTCCAGCACCTTGAAGACCAATTGCTAAAAATACACTTGGACTTTGCGATGAAAAATTAAGTTTAGCCTCCAAGCCACCCATCAGTTCTTGAAGCTCATCAAATACTAATTTAACTATCTGTTGACCAGGGGTCAAGCTCTGCATGACTTCTTGGCCGACTGCTCTTTCGCTGACTTTCGCCACAAAGCTCTTTACGACCTTAAAATTAACATCAGCCTCTAATAAAGCTAACCTAACTTCACGCATGGCGGCTTTTACATCATCTTCATTAATTTTCCCCTTGCCGCGAAGTTTCTTGAAAACATCTTGCAGCCTTGAGGATAAGCCCTCAAATGCCATTCGGTCACCCCCTCGTACTTTCTGATTAAAACATAGACCATAAATTCGTCTATGACGTCCGCAAATAGCGGCCGTGACAAGGCTTTCATCGCGAATTAGTATACTATCAGGTTATTGCTTTTAACTCATTCAGGAGCAATACCATATCATCGTAAGCCGGCAATTCAACAGCATACTCTTTTAACAACTCTTCCATTCTCTCGATTACCTGCTTTGAACGTTCAAACTTTGCTATGAATTCTAGCTGTTGTTCATATAATTCTAACGATTCAACTGATCGTTTCAAAAGATCAAAAACTGCTTGTCTGCTAATACCCTTGCTTTCTGCCATTTCGCTTAAGGTCCAGTCATTCTCGAAATGCAGTTTGAGGGCTTCGTATTGCTTTAAAGTTAACAACGGACCATAAAAATCCATTAGCATTATGATCCGGTCAATTTTCTCCAGCATAAGCATCCTATTGTCAAGGTTTAATACTTTACGAAATGATTCTAAACCTGTGCATGCATTTTGTCAAGTTAAGGCGAAATAATTGCACTTGTAATTTATTTCCAAATATCTATAATGGTATTATATTACATTTTCGAGGGGGAGTATGAAAATCAAAAAAATTTTTGTGATAATTATTATGTTTATATTTATCATGGGTCAGACAAACCAACTGCATGCTCAAGCAGAGCTATTTATCGCCGATCAAAATGAGTTAGAGGATTTACAAAACTTAACTGCAGTTGAAAGCGCCATCTCTAACGATATGTTACTAGCCTTTTCCGCCTTGCAGATTTTTTTGGAAGGAATAAACAAGGACTTCTTGGATGCCAATAATCAAATGACATCCTCCAGACAGAGCGCATTCGAATTTCTTCAACTTTCATTTGCGGCTAAGCTTGCCGATGATTTGATCAGCACCTATTCCTATTGGGATCCTAGACTGCAAAAGCTTATGGTAATTCCCCAAGAATCTATTCCCTTGGTTGACAGTGCTGATACTAATCGCTTAAACTTCATCCAATTCGACGACAACAACTATTTAGTTGAAATCAAGTACTATAATTGTTATATAACCAGTGATGATTGCCTATATCAGATTTATATGCGCAAAGAAAAAGAACGCTGGAAAGTTCTAGCGCTCCGGTTAATTCCCATGGTTTCACCTTGGAAAAACATGTGATAGGGCATTTAATTGTTGTTTTTGGGGCTCTTGCCGTATTTCACGAAAATAGTTAAGGCTTTTAATGCCTTAACTATTTTCATTTGGTATATGTGTTTATACTATCATGCTGCCATTTAATTCTTGCTCTATTTCTTGTGAAAAATAGTCACTGGCTGCTGATGCCAGATCACTATCAGTATAATCATCATTCAAAATGAGCTCTATTTGTCTTTCCGGCAAAGCTTCGACAGTTTTTAATTTGCGTTCCATGATGCGCGAACGCTTGGTTGCGTCTTCAATAGTGTTACTGGCCTCCAGTATCTTCTTCTGGGTTTTCTCTAATGCAGCGCCGAATTTTGCAAATTCAGTCTTTACAGCTCCCAATACTTGCCATACTTCACTGGAACGCTTTTGAATAGCTAAGGTCCTAAAACCAACAGCCAATGAGTTAACAATTGCTGAAAGGGTAGTGGGGCCAGCCAAAACGACATTATAATCTCTTCGTGTGGCTTCGAATAAACCAGGAATACGCAAAACTTCCGCATATAAGCTCTCGGTTGGCAGAAACATAATCGCGAAATCAGTTGTAAGCGGCGGTTCTACATACTTGCTTTGAATTTCTTTAGCTTGGGCTTTAATTCTATTCTCTAAAGCCTTAGTTGCAGCCTCTATTTGATTGCTATCAGCAAGTTCATGAGCATCAAGGAGACGATAATAGTCTTCTACCGGGAATTTAGCGTCAATCGGCAACCATATACCCTCGGAATAATCTTGCCCCGGCATTCTAATAGCAAACTCAACCCTCTCTGCCCCCTTCTTGATGGCAACATTCTTTTCAAATTGATCAGGAGTCAATATATCTTCCAGCAAAGCGCCTAATTGTACTTCACCCCAAGTGCCTCTAGTTTTCACATTAGTCAGAACTTTCTTAAGATCTCCAACCCCTGCTGCCAGGGTCTGCATTTCGCCCAATCCTTTGTGAACCGATTCCAGTCTATCACTAACTTGCTTAAATGATTCCCCTAAACGTTGCTCAAGAGTTCTGTGCAACTTCTCGTCAACGACTATTCTCATCTGCTCAAGTTTTTCATTGTTATCCTGCTGCATTATATGCACTTTTCCTTCTAGGTTCTCACGCATTTGCTCAAGCTTTTGCTGCAAGGAATTAGCCATCAGTTTCAGCTCTTGAGCTGTGCTTTCGTTCAGGTTTTGCAAGCGGGTTGCCAAGGTATTCCTCATTTGGTCTAGGCTCTTCTCCGATAATTGCATGTACCCTTCCATTTGCCTAGTAAAAGAATCGAATTGATTTTTCTCCAGATTATTTATATGGCTGCTATTAGCTAATAACACTTCCTGAAGATTCTTTTGGGCATTGCTCATCTCTTCTCGATTATACAGTAAGAGACGACTAATCTCGTCCCTGCTCTTAATTTCCTCATCTCTAATAATCTTTTGTAAGCTGGCAAGATTCTTTACTATCTGCTCATAATAGCCAAACATTTGCTTGATTTCGCCGTTAATTGAAGTCATATTCGACCTTAACCAGACTGCGACACTCACGAAAAGCAAGCAGACGATCAATAGCATCATGAACGTAACAATGAGGTCACTACCCATAACAATACCCTTCTTTCGACATTTTTTTTATTGTATAATGCGACTATTTTCCTGTCAAATATTTCTTCACGTCCTAATATTATGCTTTGTGTATGATATTTTCTTATATAAAATCAGGACATTCAGGGCTTCGTGGTCAAAAATAAATGAAAATAAAAAACCCACCTTGCATTTAGGTGGATTCTTTATACATAATGGTGGGCGATGACGGGCTCGAACCGCCGACCCCCTGCTTGTAAGGCAGGTGCTCTCCCAGCTGAGCTAATCGCCCGAATGGTGACCCCTAGGGGACTCGAACCCCTGTTACCGCCGTGAAAGGGCGGTGTCTTAACCGCTTGACCAAGGGGCCATTTCAATGGTGGGCCTACCAGGACTCGAACCTGGGACCAACCGGTTATGAGCCGGTAGCTCTACCAACTGAGCTATAGGCCCGAGGGCTATTAACCCCGCGAGAATTAGTATATAAAAAATAGAATAAAAGGTCAAGCTAAATTTGAAAAATAAAAGCGGCTTTAATGCCGCTAATAATTATCTGGCTCCCCGAGCAGGATTCGAACCTGCAACCCTCCGGTTAACAGCCGGATGCTCTACCGTTGAGCTATCGAGGAAGGTTCCAACGAAGAAAATTATAATCTTATCGATGTTACTTGTCAAGCAATAATCTGGAATAAATGCTAGACAAAAAATTATTCTATATAATCTTTTAGTTTTTTGCTGCGCGATGGGTGCCTTAGTTTGCGAAGCGCTTTGGCTTCAATCTGCCTTATTCTTTCACGAGTGACGCCAAACTCTTGCCCCACTTCTTCAAGGGTTCGAGGGCGGCCATCATCAAGCCCAAATCGAAGTCTTAAGACCTTTTCTTCTCGATCAGTGAGCGTATTTAGAATACCATCCAAATGTTCGCGCAACAGAACAAATGAGGCCGATTCTTCTGGTGATTCCGCATCTTCATCAGTAATGAAATCACCTAAATGGCTATCATCCTCTTCACCAATTGGCGTTGCCAAGGAGACAGGTTCTTGAGCAACTTTCATTATCTCAATAACTCTATCGACTGAAATATCCATTTCAAAGGCAATTTCATTCGGGGTTGGTTCGCGGCCGAAAGTTTGCAGCAGATTCCTTTGCACTCTCGACAACTTGTTAATCGTCTCAACCATATGAACAGGTATTCTAATGGTTCGAGCCTGATCTGCAATCGCTCGAGTTATTGCTTGGCGGATCCACCAAGTAGCATAGGTACTGAACTTAAAACCCTTGCGGTAGTCGAATTTTTCAACTGCTTTCATTAAGCCCAAATTACCCTCTTGAATAAGATCAAGAAATAGCATGCCTCTGCCCACATAGCGCTTAGCTATGCTTACAACCAGACGAAGATTAGCTTCAACTAATTGACGTTTTGATTCTTCATCCCCCTGCTCTATTGCTAAAGCAAGTTTTATCTCTTGATCGGCAGATAATAATGGTACTCTGCCAATTTCTTTCAAGTACATCCGAACCGGATCATCAATTTCTACTCCTTCGGGAATCGAAATATCTTCGGTTTCGATGTCTTCTTGCTCAATATCCTCTTCAGTCTCTAGTTCGCCTTCTAAACCAATAGAAATACCTAGTGACTGTAAGTGCTCAAATATATCGTCAATATTATCCGACCCCAAATTAAAACCCTGTAGGTCCTCAATTATCTCTTCATAAGTTAGACTTTTCTTTTTCTTGCCCTTTTCAGCCAACAGACCCACAGCATCGGATATTTTTTTCTCCAGTTTCATTTTGTCCCCCCTTCCTGGGTAAGGAATGTATCTAGTCTGACAATAAATTCCAGAATATTTGAAAACCTACCATTATTTTTCAAAGCATTAATTTCTCTATGAATGCTTTGCCATTTATCGTTTTTTGTTTTCTTTATTCTTTCATTAATATACTTTTCTATCTCAATTTCAGATATTTCAATGTCATCATTGATTAAATATGAAAGTTTAGCTAGTTTTGCCTCAAGTCCAAGCCCAATAAAAGCATTGTTTAACTCGAACCAAGTCAGCGAGAATTTTTGTTCTATTGTAACAAAGTTATCGAAAATGGTTTTGCACTCAGCTTCTTGAAAAAAATTAAATCCAATTTTTTCAGTTATCTTCTTAAATACACCTTCGTTTACTATTACTGCTGCCAATATCTTCTCTTCTAGACTATAATTTCCGTATTCAATATTATCTCTGTTTTTTTGAGTTTTATTCCCACTTAATGGCTTTTTCTTATTGATGCCCTCATTATTAATCTCACGAGCAATCAAATTAGCTTCAATCTGCAGTTGATTAGCCAATAATCTAATCTGGTTCTCAAGTTCTATCGGACTCTTAATAGTTATCAAGTCCGGTTTTAGTGTTTGTATAACTTTTAATTTATCGGCTAATACTTCGATTTTCTCCCTATTCACGACATAATTCAACTTAAATTGAATATGACTCATCTTATTATTCTGTATAAATTGCAAAAAGTCCTTTTTATTATAAAATTCAACTAGATTATCCGGATCAAATCCAACAGGTAATTGTATAACCGATGCTTTTATCCCTTCCGCTGTTATGATATCAATAGCTTTTAAAGTTTCTCTTTGCCCAGCTTCGTCACCGTCATACATTATTGTTGCTTCATCAGTGTATCTATGCAGCAATGCTGCCTGTCCAGGAGTAAAAGATGTACCTAATGAAGCAACAGTGTTATTAATCCCTATTTGATGCATCTTTAAACAATCCATATATCCTTCCACGATATATGCCGAATTACTGCTCCTAATTGCTTCCCGGGCTTGATAGAGACCATACAATTGGAATCTTTTCGAATAAATACTGGTTTCTTGTGAATTAAGATACTTTGGACTGCCGTCACCAATTATTCGGCCACCGAATCCAATTATCCGTCCGTTTACATCTCTAATAGGAAACATCAACCGGTTTCTAAATAGATCGTAATAACGGCTTTTATCATCATTACGCTTAACTAGTCCCAATTCTGTCAACTCTTCAACTGAAAAGCCATTCAAAGTCATATGTTCGAGCAAATTTTGCCATCCATCAGGAGCAAATCCCAACTCAAATCCATCAGTAATTTCTTTATTTATGCCCCTTTTCATAACATAATCAAATGCTGCTTGACCTTCAGGCTTATACAAATATTTGGTAAAATAATCAGCTGCTACTTTATTGGTCTCATAAAGATTTTTTTGTTTCTTCTGTTTGTCACTCAATGGTTTTTGAGGTAGTTCGATTCCTGCAATTAAAGCTAGTTTTTGCAGAGCTTCATAGAAGCTTATGTTCTCATATTTCATTAAGAACGAAAAAATATTGCCTCCTTGATGACAACCAAAACAATAAAACATGTTTTTCTCAGGATTTACAGTAAATGATGGGGTTTTTTCATCGTGAAACGGACACAGGCCCCAATAGCGGTTACCTTTTCTAGTGAGTTGAACACTCGCTCCAACAATATCTACTATATTGGTAGCTGCTTCAATTTCATAGATTATTCTGTCATCAGAGAATTTGTTCATTATTTAACCCTTTTTTCTATATGAAATCTTTGGCGATACTCAGATCAACTAATGTTTTGGGAATGTAGATGCTCTCAAAGATTTGAATACAATACGCGTCACTCATTCCCGATATATAGTCAGCAACCGCTATCTGTAGTCCCTCGTCAGCTGCGATTTCCAAATAAAGAGTTGTCATTTTTTCTGGGTGCTTATTAAAATAATCATACAAGTGTTCAATAATGAACATTGCCTTTTTTCTCTCCTGTTGACAAACTTCGCCGTTATATATTTTTTCGAACATAAAAGCTCGCAGTTTGATAAGTGCGCTTTCGATAATTTCAGATGGAGTGACTTTATTGTTAGTGCCATTAGCTATCAAATTTCTAGTATTTACTATGGTATCAGCAACTAAAGTTGTAATTCTTTCGCTATGAGAGCGACCTAGGATTTCCAGGCAATCAATTGGCAACTCATTCGGGTCTAGCAATCCTGCTCTTATCGAGTCATCAATATCATGCTGTACATATGCAATCTTATCACTAATCTTTACAACCTGCCCTTCAAGGGTGTCGGCATCACTGCTTAGGGTACCGTAACCACTATGACATAAAACCCCATTTAAAACCTCTGCAGTTAGATTGAGTCCGTTTCCTTTCCGATGCTGCTCAGTTTTTGTCAATACCCGCACACTATTGATATTATGGTGAAACCCACCTGGTAGCAGCTTGGAAAGTATCTCCTCTCCGGCATGAGCAAACGGAGTATGCCCTACATCATGAGCTAAGGCAATAGCTTCAATCAAGTCAAGATTAATATTTAATCCTGCTCCAATTGTCTTGGCTATTTGATTCACCTCTAAAGTATGAGTTAAACGCGTACGAAAATGATCACCGCGCGGAGCAATAAAAACCTGGGTTTTATGCTTGAGCCTTCGGAAAGACTTTGAGTGGATTACCCTATCTCTGTCAACCATAAAACAAGTTCTTATCGGGTCCGCCTCTTCTTCTCTTGCCCTGCCTTTACTGTTTATGGCAAGGCAGGCACAGGGGCTAAGGGTCAATTCTTCTTTTTTTTCAATTTCATTACGTATCATCATAATTCTCACCAGATTATTATACTGCTACTAATCATTAATGCTATGAATTCACATTCAATAATGATATAATACTTTATTTATGATAGAATTTCCTTCTTGATTTAGTAAACATTTAATTGGCTTCTCAAAATTATGTTGCTCTTGCACTCAACATGGTACACTAAATAAAAACGATTGGGCAGGTGATAAAAATGGAGAAGAAAATTTTAGGCTTGATTGTTTCACCTCGTAAACACGGTAATAGTGAACTTGCTGCCAGGCATATTATTGATAATATTCCTGGGCCGAAAAGCACTGAGTTCATTCGTTTGACTGACCTTATAATTAAACCTTGTCGTACTTGTTACAGATGTTTGCAGGCTGGCCAGGAATGCACAATTGATGATGATTTCAATGAATTAATCAATAAAATTAATATGGCCTCAGCAATCGTATTTGCAGTCCCGGTTTACATTCTTGGTCCCCATAGTATGTACAAAGTTCTTTGTGACCGTTTAATGCCCTCGTTCCATTATGCTCAGTACAATCGCGATAAACCTTGCATTATTGTAACACCTTACGGCAGTAAGGGCTGGATTGGTTTTTCCCAAGCAAGTTCAATTGTTTTGCCAAGGATGCTGCAGATGAAAATAATTGATGTTTGGCAGCCATTTGCAACCCTGCCGGGGGAGGTTTTCCAAGACCCAGCCAATCTCGCTTATGCCGAAAATCTCGGGAGAAACATTTTCACAGCCCCAGAGTATCAGCCCAAAGCAAATGCCTGTAACTTATGCGGATCAGATATCATCCGTCTTATTAAAGACGATATTATTGAATGCCCTATTTGTGGTGCCCAAGGAAAACTGCTTCCCGGTAATCGCCCTGATTTCAGCGGCAGTCCGTATTATCGCTTTTCGGAAAAGGAAATGGCGCACCATTACGAATGGCTTGGCGAAATGAAAGAATCATTTTTCAAAAAACGCTCCGAATTAAAAACCATTCAAAATTCTATCATCAATAAATAAAAAATCAGGCGAAACACTATTTTTTGATTACATTCATACATCTCTTGACTTATTTGCAGCAGGCGGGTTATTTGCAAAAAGCCCGCTCTGCTGATACTCGCCGCTATTCCCTCACATTATTAACTATTTCTATCTCCAAAAACTCTGTTTAGAACATTATATAAATATTGATTTCCCTAAAAAGGACTAGAATGCACATACGGTTTCAATTATTGATGCTTTGGTACGACTGCTAGTTGCGGTCTCAACAGCAGCATTCGTCTATTTTGTTAACTATGAATCGCAAAAACTAAAAATTTTATTGCAATCATTCGATATAGAAAGTATCAAAGAATATTGACTAGTCAAATAGTATATTGTTTATGCTTGTATTCCAAAAGGAGGATATCTATGCAGCTAAATGAAACCCAAGTAAAAAAACTGCTGTCTCGTGAAAACAACATAAAATTCAATCAATTAGGATTTAGCCTTTTAGTTACAAGGTTGAGCGGATTATACTCTAAAGATCCCAACAACGAACTGTTAAAAAAGAGTTTAGCTGAAATCAATGCCTTTATTACCCAATACAAAGCCATTCTGAGTAAAGATTTTGATCTGCTGGCAAAACTATAAAGGAGTGCTATTGCATGCTATTAGGAATAAACGAAACTATTGAAAAGATCAATCAAAAGAAATTGCTTCATATTGCTGGAAATGAAGATTTATTAAGAAAGCTCCCCAAGGGCAATTGGATCGGGGGCACAATCGAGTACTTTATGGCCGCTGATGGCGGAGTTGTCACCTCAGAAAAACTATTTGTCAATGAATTGAATTTCGCTGACTGCACTATCAAATCATATTCTGAAGTCGACTTAAACAGTATAACCAAGGATGCATATGATAATGGTTTCACTATATTAATTGTCCCTGCTGACAGCGAAGTACATAAAAACTATGCTAAAAATGCTGCTGACTTTGACGACATTTTCTTCAAGAATATTGTAGGCTGGGTTGCCGGAGTTAACCTTAGCAAACCTACACAAGTACCTGGGGTCTTTGACGGAAAAACCGGCACTTATTACGATAACAAAGCAGTTGCTATGCATATTGCCATACCCGCAGACAAGTTAGTAGAAATCGGCATCATTAATATATTTAGACCTGATCCCAATAGTCCAATCCTAGAGTTTACTGAAGACTCCTTTACAGCGGAAAACTGCTTGATTGACGGTAAAGAGACTAACTTCGCCGATTATTTGCGCGCTAATAACATTAATACTCAACTCCCACTAATTGGTGATTATTCCGGAGCCTATATTAATACTTCATTCCGCGAATTATCCGATGTTACGGTTGCCTTCTATGCTCCGGTATTTCGAGGTATTAAATATCAATTCGCTGAAGCAGTTCCTGACTATGCCCAGGAGTTTAGATTGCAAATTGAAAGCCATAATGACATTGAAGCCGTTTTCTCCTGCAATTGTATTTTGAATTTCTTATACGGAGAACTTGAAGGTAAAAAAATCGAATCATTTTTGGGGCCCATAACCTTTGGAGAAATTGCCTATCAACTGGTTAATCAAACCTTAGTTTATTTATGCATCAGGTAGAATAGTTTTTTAATCTAAAAAAGGTGCAGCTTTTGCTGCACCTTTTTTATGAATTTCCATATTGATCAATTATATCAGGGGTTAGCTGCCGCAAAAGGATCAACAAATACTCTGGTACTCATTTCTTTATCCAGATTGTATAACATGCCGGAGTTCTCTCCAAAAAGTTTCAATTTCTGCAAGATTTCTTCGGCGGTCGCTTCTTCTTCGATCTGCTCTTTTACATACCACTGTATAAAATCATAAGTTGCGTGGTCATTTTCCTGCATCGCCAGTGATGCTATATGGTTAATTCTTTCGGTAACATACTGTTCATGACTCAAAACCTGAGCAAATAGGCTGGTAAGATTATCAAAGTTCGTGACCGGAGCTTTGACCTCAGCAAAACTAGGCATTGCTCCTCTTTCTAATATGTGCTCAAACATATGGGTACCATGAGCCATTTCCTCTTTGGCTTGTATGTGCAACCAATTTGCACATCCCTTCAGCCCCATTTGATCGCAATAAGCTGACATCGCTAAATACAAATAGGCTGAATAATACTCGGCATTAACCTGCTCACTCAAAGCCTTTGTTATACTCTCTTTAAGCATTTGATCACTCCTTTCACATTGTCGATTTTCGTCAAAAGATAACCACTTCTAAAGACCAATCATATTAGGTCTTACCTACATTATAACACTAAATCCATTAGCCGTTGTTAATTGCCGCCTGGGCAGCAGCTAAGCGCGCAACCGGGATGCGGTATGGGGAGCAGCTGACATAGTCTAAGCCGATTTGATGGCAGAATTCGATCGAACTGGTTTCACCGCCGTGTTCACCACATATCCCCATCAGAACTCCTGGTTTTTGCTTTCTGGCTCCAGCAATCGCCATCTTCATCAAAGCACCCACGCCTTTACGGTCAAGAACTGCGAAAGGATTATCGCGCATGATCTTCTTTTCCAGATAAACCGGAATAAACTTACCTTCAGCATCATCGCGGCTAAAGCCTAAAGTTGTCTGTGTTAGATCATTAGTTCCAAACGAAAAGAACTCAGCCTCAGTGGCTATTTCATCAGTTATTAAACAAGCTCTCGGTAATTCCAGCATGGTTCCAATCGTAAACTCGAGTTCAATCCCGGTCTCACTCTTTACCGTTTCATACACAGCCAGAATATCTTGCTTTAACATTGCTAGTTCAGCAACATCCATGACCAATGGTATTTCGACTTCCGCAAAAGTGGAGATATTTTCTTTTTTGAGCTGGGTTGCAGCTTCAAATATTGCCCGCGCCTGCATGCGGTAGATTTCAGGGTAACTTATCCCTAAGCGGCAGCCCCGGTGGCCCAGCATGGGATTAGCTTCATCCAGATTATCAATTTTTTTCAGTAATTCTTCTTGAATTACTAATTCAGAATCATTGATTTTATTGATCTTTTTCTCATGAATCTGCAGCAATAAGTTTTCCCGATCAGGTAAGAATTCATGTAAAGGCGGATCAAGCAATCTAATAGTAACCGGCAAAGGTGACATCGCTTTGAGAATGCCATAGAAATCACTTCTTTGGAAAGGCAATAAGTCAGCGAGGCTCTCTTCTCTTTCTTCCAAGGTTTCGGCTAAAATCATTTTCTGAACAAAGGGCAAACGTTCTTGGGCCATAAACATATGCTCCGTACGGCATAATCCGATTCCTTCGGCTCCGAATTCTCTAGCTCTGGTGGCATCTTCAGGGGTATCGGCATTTGCTCTAACTTGCAATCTTTTGGCTTCATTCGCCCATTCTAGAAGGGTTTCGAATTCTTTTGACAGAGTCGGTTCAATCATCGGAACTTCACCCAACATTACTTTGCCGGTAGCACCATCAAGGGTAATAATATCGCCTTCTTTAACCACTACTCCATTTGATTCAAAAGTACGAGCTTGAAAATCAAGCTTAATACTTTCGCAGCCACAAACACATGGTTTTCCCATGCCTCTGGCCACAACCGCCGCATGCGAAGTCATACCGCCGCGAGCCGTGAGAACTCCTTCAGAATGGATAATACCATGAATGTCATCCGGGGTGGTCTCATTGCGGACCATAACGACCTTTTCTCCGTTCTGGCCTAATTTTTCTGCTAAATTGGCATCAAAAACTGCTTTGCCGCATGCTGCTCCCGGAGAAGCCGGCAAACCAACCGCAATGGGAGTAAGGGCAACGGTGTTATCAATTTGTCTATGCAGCAGTTGATTGATCGATTCCGGCTCTACTCTAAGCATAGCCTCTTGTTTGCTTATTATTCCTTCAGCAACCATATCAACTGCAACCTTAACTGCAGCATTAGCAGTCCTCTTGCCATTTCTGGTCTGAAGCATATAAAGGATACCCCGCTCGACGGTAAATTCAATATCCTGTAAATCGCGATAATGGTTTTCTAAAATATCGCAGGTATCAATAAATTGCTGATAAACTCCGGGTAATTGTTCTTGCAGCTTCGAAATCGGGGTTGGTGTCCGAATTCCAGCTACGACATCCTCGCCTTGGGCATTAACGAGAAATTCACCATATAGTTCTTTGGTTCCAGTTGATGGGTTACGGGTAAAGGCAACCCCAGTTCCGCTATCATCACCCATATTGCCGAATGCCATGCATTGAATATTTACCGCGGTTCCTAAACTATCATCTATCTTGTTAAGCTTGCGGTAAACAATAGCGCGTTGATTATTCCATGAGCTAAAAACCGCTTGAATTGATAATATGAGCTGATCCTTAACTTCTTGTGGAAAATCAAAGCCTTTCTCTTTTTTAACTAAGTTTTTATACTCTTTGATAATCTCCTGAAGTTCAGCGGCTGGAATATCATAATCAAATATTAAACTGAGTTTTCTTTTATACTTTTCTACTATTTCTTCGAAATTATGATGGTCTATTTCTAGAACTACATTGCTGAACATTTGGATAAAACGGCGGTAACAGTCAAATGCGAAGCGCTCATTACCGGTTAAATTTGCTAAACCATGTACCGAATCATCATTTAGTCCTAGATTCAGGATGGTGTCCATCATTCCAGGCATAGAAACTGCTGCTCCAGATCTTACTGAAACCAATAATGGGTCTAGTTTGTCACCAAATTTTTTGCCGGTCTTTTGTTCCAGTATGTACATCGCTTCGTTTGTCTGCACTAAAACATCTTCTGTGAGTTTCCCGTGGGCATCAAGAAATGTATTACATGCCTCCGAGGTTATCGTGAAGCCAGGAGGTACCGGCAAACCAATTTTGGTCATTTCGGCCAAATTGGCTCCTTTCCCCCCCAACAATTCTTTCATATTAGAGTTACCTTCCTCAAACAAATAAACATACTTATGACTTGACATTACTCAACCTCCTATAATATATTTCGAGAATTTTACTGGCTGTTTCCTCAACAGCTTTATTGGTTACATCAATTATTGGGCATCCAATTCTCCTCATAATACGATCGGCATAATCTAACTCTTCCGAAATTCGGGCTTGAGATGCATAACTGGCTTGACCGGCTAATCCCATACTCTTTAGCCGTTCGGAACGAATATTAGTTAATTGCTCATCGCTTATCTTAAGACCGATAATTTTCCCCTTTTCGGCAATGAAAAGCTGCTCGGGCGGGGCTACCTCAGGTACTAACGGGACATTTGCGACCTTAATGCGCTTATGAGCCAAATACATTGACAAAGGAGTCTTTGAAGTCCTTGAAACTCCTACTAGTACAATATCTGCTAGTTCGATTCCTCGTGGATCTTTGCCGTCATCATAACGAACCGCAAATTCAACTGACTCCACGCGGCGATAATACATCTCATCAATTTTCCTAAACAGCCCAGGCTCACGCCGCGGCTCGATGTTGCTGGACAATTTGAAAGCATCGATTAGTGGCCCCAGTATATCAACACTCACCACATCATATTCATTGGCTTTCTCTGCCAAATGCTCTGCCAGCTCATTTATGACTAGAGTGTAGGCGATCATAAATCTATTCTTCGCAGCAAATTGGACAATTTTGTCAATTGTTGCTTTGTCCGAAATATTGGGAACTTGGTGAATTGTCATTTCTCCAGAATTAAACTGACTGGCAGCTGCCCGCACTACCATCTCGGCAGTCTCTCCGATTGAATCTGAGACTATATAAACCCCCGGCAAGTGATTACTCAAACATATGCCCCCGATCTAAAAAATTATCTATCGGCTAAATCCAAAAACATCCTTATAATGTTAGTCTTAGATACCTTGCCCACCACCTTAGTGGATTCGTCATTTTCGCCATTTATCTTTAGGTCGACAACCGGCAAGCTGTCGACTTCATGCTCAACTAATTTTTTTACTGCTTCTAATACATTATCATTCTGGGTAACCGTTATTACATTCGGCATTCTTGTCATTATTACGCTAATCGGCATCCTATGAATGTCTGCTTTTCCTAATGTCGTTTTCAATAAATCTTTGCGTGAAACTACTCCGCACAAATTATTGTCATTGTCGACAATAAATAAGCTGCCGCTATCTTCAGTGAACAGAGTTACAATCGCATCGTAAATACTGGCATCTGATTTAACAACTGTTGGTACTGACTGAATATCTTTCACCAAGTATTTAGAAATGATTTTCCCAAAAGCATTAGTAGAGCGGTTATTGTTGATAGTATAACCGACCCGAGGCTTAGCTTCTAAATACCCCGATATGGTGAGCACAGCCAAGTCTGGCCTTAAAGCTGCTCTAGTCATACTAAGTTTATCAGCAATCCGCTCCCCTGTTATTGGCTCGAAATCTGCAACAATTTTAAGGATTTTCGATTGTCTTTCATTGATATCTATGATTAACACCAACCATTATGCTATACTTTTTAAGCAATTAATATTAATTATATATACTATATCAAAGAAATAAAATCCTTTTTCCGCAAATATTTAACGAAAATACTATGCTAATTTACTAAAATCAGCAATTATCAAGCAAGATTGCGATATTTCAAATAATAATCCAAGACGCGCCGAACGCAGGTTGGTATCATCTACCATAACCATAACTTGAGTAAAAAATTCGTCGAGGGGACGGCGCAAAGAAGCCAGACTCAAAAGCGCCTTATTATATTCTTTCGCATCAATTAATGACTTGAAAGTATTTTTCATAGACTCCATGGCTTCATATAATTCAAAATCACATTTTTCGACTAGGGCCTCTTTGCTCCAAGTCGTAATGGTCTCTTTTTTCGCCAAGTTATTAGCGCGATTGAATACCACGATAAAATCTTGATAATCAGCACTATTTTTGAATTCCTGCAAAGCATTAACCCGATCAAGGATATCACTTAAACTAACTACTTGGGTTGATAACAAGGCATCAATCACATCGTATGAATACCCTCTATCGGAGAATACCCCGCGCAGCCTCTGGGCAAAAAAGCTCATGATCTCATCAACAATATCACTTGCGGTTTGTTTCAGCGCTGTAGCCTTTAATGTCTTAAGACTCTTGCCGATACAAGCAGGGAGATCGATCTCCAACTTGTTTTCCAAAATAATGTTGATAACCCCTAATGCCTGGCGCCGCAGCGCGTAAGGATCCTGTGAGCCTGAGGGCTTAATTCCAATAGCGAAGAAAGCAGTTATATTATCGATTTTGTCCGCTAAACTAAGAACAATACCGGTAGGATTACATGGCAGTTCATCCCCTGCGAATCTAGGTAAATAATGCTCGAAAATGGCCTCGGCTACTTCAATTTTCTCCTTTTGCTCTATGGCATAGTACCTGCCCATTATTCCCTGCAATTCTGGAAATTCGTAAACCATTTGCGATAATAAATCGGCTTTGCACAATTTGGCTGACCTTATAATTATATCTTCATCGCTAAGGGTTAATGCATTACCTAAATAGACAGCCAGTTCTTCAACCCTCTTGATCTTATCAGATAAGCTTCCTAACTGTTCATGGTGCATGACATTTGCTAAACCTTGTGCTAAAGAAGCAAGATCTTTTTTCAAGTCCTCGTTCCAAAAGAACAAGGCATCCTCAAGCCTAGCTTTTAATACTCTCTCATTGCCAGCAATCACATTTTCCAAAAAATCTTGACCGCCGTTTCTAACCCCAATAAAGTTAGGCAGCAAACTTTCATTGCCATCAAACATCGGGTAATACCTTTGATGCTCAATCATAGATGTTATTAAAACCTCGGGAGGAACCGACAGGTATTCTTTCGAAAACTTGCCTACAAACGCAGTGGGGTACTCAACCAAGTAGTTGATTTCTTCTAGAAGATCGTCATTTTCCATTGGATGACCGCCGCAAGCAGCGGCAACATCATTAATTTGGTTTAAAACCATTGAGCGCCGCACTTCTTGATCAAGAATTACTTGATGTTCTGGTAACAAGGCAAAGTATTGAGGTATGCTTTCTACTTTAATCCAATCTGTGGACAAAAATCTGTGTCCCATGGTATAGGGCTGGGACTTTATATTTTCAATGCTAAACTCAATAAATTCGTCTCCGAAAAATGCTAAGAGCCAGCGTATAGGTCGGGCAAATCTAGTAGAATTATAGCCCCAGCGCATCGATTTTGGAAATGACATCCCCAAAATGATTTTTTCTAATAGATTTGGCATTATCAGCGCGGTGCTTTGGCCAATAGTTTTTTTTATTGCGAATACATATTCTACCCCATCAACCGTATTGATAATTAAATCGTTGAATTCAAAGCCCTGTGCTCGAGCAAATCCCTGCCCCGCTTTGGAAGGATTACCTTCGCCATCATAAGCAATGCTCTTTTTGGGCCCCTTAATCTCAGTGAGCTCATCTGACTGAACTTCAGACATACCCTCAGCCAGAAGAGTCATCCTCCTTGCAGTTGCAAATACTTTTAGTTCCGTAAACGAAATATTCGCTTCGGTTAGCATTTGCTTTGCTATCTTCTGCAAATTATTAACGGCAGCAGGCATATATGCCGCCGGTACTTCTTCAATACCTATCTCTAGCAGTAAATCCTTCACGACTACACCTCCTCACTACTAAGATACTTCATTCTATCTTCACGTATTTTTAGAAGTGGATATCCCAGTTTTTTTCTCTGTTCAACATAAGCTGCCGCGATTAAGCGCGCCAAATTCCTTACTCTGCCAATATAGCCTGTTCTTTCGGTTACACTAATTGCTCCCCGGGCATCAAGCAAATTGAACAAATGCGAGCATTTTAGGACATAATCATAGGCTGGCTGAACCAGTGAATGCTCCATTACCCGCAAGGCTTCTTTTTCACAAATATTAAACATGGTCATAAGACTATCAACATCTGCAACTGTAAAATTATAATGAGAATAGTCGATTTCGTTTTGATGATGAACATCAGCATAAGTTATGCCGTCAACCCATTCAATATCGAAAACGCTTTCTTTGTTTTGGATATACATGGCTATCCTTTCTATCCCATAGGTGATTTCTGCACAAACCGGGAAGCAATCCAGGCCACCACATTGCTGAAAATAAGTGAACTGAGTTATCTCCATACCATCCAGCCATATTTCCCATCCTAAACCCCAAGCGCCTAAAGTCGGTGATTCCCAATTATCTTCAACTAAGCGAATATCATGTTTTAAGGGATCAATCCCTAATTCGACCAGGCTTTGCATATACAGATCAATAACATCATCCGGAGAAGGCTTGAGAATTACTTGGAATTGATAATAATGCTGCAATCGATTAGGGTTTTCACCGTATCTGCCGTCAGTCGGACGGCGCGAAGGTTCAACATAGGCTACTTTCCACGGCTCAGGCCCAAGGGCTCTCAAAAATGTTGCTGGATTCATAGTTCCAGCTCCTTTTTCGATATCATAAGGCTGTTGAATAATACATCCTTGCTTCGCCCAAAAATTCTGCAAGCTCAAGATTAAATCTTGAAAATTCATACCAATACTTCCTTTCAATCGAAATACAATTTTTTTAGAAAACAAAAAAGCTCTACCAAATGTCAGGGACGGGATAACCCGCGGTTCCACCCTGATTGGCAAAGCCCACTCATCTCTTTAGGTTTTACTTGCCTTCCGGCTTTCCTCCTTGACTCCAAAGCGCCTTTCAAAAAGCATTACTTCCCGGTTCTCAGCCCCCCGGTTCTCTGTTAAGTCAGACTCTTTTACTTTTCTTTATCATCGTCTCTTATTCAATTATTCTAAGTTTAAACAACATAATTCCAGTCTGTCAAGTTAATGGGATTAAAACACCAAAGTACACGGCTCCTTCTTTGCTCTATTCTTAATTGCGGCTCATAACTGTAACTAAGGCTTTTTCGAGACGGTGTTCGCGAATTTCTTTTATTTTTATCACCAGCCCGTACTCTTCCAGTTCAGGGGTTTGCCCATCCTCAGGTATTGAACCCATAATGCCGAAAACCATACCCCCAAATGTATCGTATTCATCAATTGGCAATGAGATGCCCATGTTTTTCGCTACATCAGATAGAATTGCCGAACCGCTCACACTCCAAGTTTGCGAATCAACCCTTTCGATTGTTGGCCTGATTGGCTCCATGGTGTAATCATCATCTAAAGTCCCAACCAGTTGCTCTAATAGGTCGTTCATAGTTATTACCCCGCTCATACCTCCATATTCATCTAACACAATCGCAAAATGGTTTCTTTTGTTTTTCATATTTCTAAAAAGCACATCGGTCCTTACGGACTCAGGAACAAATTGCGCCGGTCTAACAGCTTTTTCCAGTACGTTTTCCCGGCTGTGGTCTTTGAGACGAAAATAATCTTTTGCATATAGTACGCCCACGATATCATCAGGTCCATCATCACATATAGGGTAATGGCTATGTCTACTCTCGGTTATTGTTTTTTCCCATTCAGCATCATTTTCTTCTAACCACAGTAAAGAAACCTCAGTTCGATGAGTCATTGCCTCTTCTGCGTTCTTATTGTCGAATTCGAAAACATTGTGAATAATGAACATTTCATCAGCATCGATTGTGCCTTTTTCACTGGCAACATCAACCATAAGCCTGATCTCTTCTTCTGTAATCCGCTCATCTTCAGCATTAGGGTCAATTTGCAGGAGGCGTAGCAAAGCATTTGTTGATATGGTTAATACCCAGACTAATGGAGCAAATAATTTCGAAATAAAAACGATAAGACCCGACATGCCCAATGCAAGTTTTTCGGCGTATTTCATGGCAATTCTTTTGGGCACTAGTTCACCTAATACCAATGTGAAATACGATAAAATAATTGTTATCGCAATGACCGCCATCGTATCTAAGGCACTAGCATCAATGTTAATATTATTCCTGAGAACCCAATCGACCAGGCGATCTGAAAAATTCTCCGCAGCAAAAGCACTTCCCAAGAAACCGGCTAAGGTAATTCCCACCTGTATTGTAGCTAAAAACTTCGCCGGTTTGCTAGTTAAGTTTAATAGCCTAGTGGCTCTTTTATCACCTAAAATTGACAATCTCTCTAGTTTGTTATCGTTGAATGATATCACGGCTATTTCAGCACATGCAAAGACAGCATTCAAAGATATTAATAATCCCTGGAGCAAAAGTTGCCATAATAGTGGATCTTCTATATCCATTTATAAATGCCTCCGACCAATATTAATAAACCTTATGATATACTATTATGTTTGCTTTTTCAAAAAACTACCTAAACACGATTGTTATTCCATTATTTTTTTGTTAAATATATTTCTTAAGTGAATCGGAAATTATAAATAATTCTTAAAGTAATATGGTTTATCTACGTAAATAAAATAAAACGAATGAAAGTTGGAATTACTTTGGCAATAGATGCTCGCTGTATTAATCTGATAATCGATTCGCTCGAATCATCATTCGCCGTATTCTTTGGATCTGATCTGCCTCGCAAGTTGCGCTTAGAAACAATAAAAAAAATCCCGGCAAACTTGCAAACCCACATAGTCAATGGCATCACCGGCGATTTTGTTGGGAATCTAGTTGTATCAATGAGTACTAATGATAGCTTACTGCTGGGGCAAAAGCTCATGGGAACCGAACTTAAAGAGCACAATGAGATTTCAGTAAAAGTTATTAAAGAGCTCCTTAATATAACTACTAGTACCTTTGCTGATCAGCTAAGCAAAGAAGAGAAAAATATATCTTTTACCCCGCCGGCTTTTATCAGCGGAGACAAAACGGATATCATTTGGGGTTTTCCTCTGGTAGCTGTATTTTTCGAACTTCAGGAAATAAAATTCATGCTGGGCTTAGCGTTAGATGAAAGATCACCAAAAACAGTGGTAGTAGTTGACGACAGCGAACTACTGCGTATAAGTGCCGCCGGAATTCTTCAGTTGTCAGGTTTCAAAGTAATCGGCCTATGCGCAACCGGTAAAGAAGCTCTGTATCAAATTGAAAAACTAGCCCCAGATATTGTTTTGCTAGATATCGAAATGCCTGATATCAGCGGAATCCAAGTATTGGAATCAATTAGAGCCAAGCAGATCAAATCAAAAGTTGTCATGTTTACTTCCATTAATAATTCAGCAATTATCAAACAAGCTACTGCCTTGGGCGTAGATGGCTATATGTTAAAACCGGTCAATGATAAACTAATTAAACTGCTTCGCAACTTGTAGACGCGGGGGAGGTTTTTTCGCAGCGCGTCTTTCATAGAGCTAAATCTTGACCTTAGTGTTCTCTGCCATCGTAAGACTGCCATCGCGTATAACTACGTCCCCCAAGCTCAGACCTTCTGTTATTTCGACTTGATCAAGATTACGCATTCCAATATTAATGTCCTGGAACAATACCCGGTTATCTTTTATCAAAAGTACTTGCAGATTGCCATCCGCACCTTGCCTGATACTCTCGCGCGGAAGCAACAGTATTTCGTTTTTGGTTGCCGTCTCAATTCTAACTTGAACTTCATATCCAGGTTTAAGAGCTGCAGACTCATTTAGCGAAATAATTACCGGCACACGCCTCTGTTCAACTCCCAATGCAGAAACCTTAATGAAAGCTTTGGGCTTTATCTCCACAATTTGTCCTAAAAGGACCTGATCAGCAAGAACCGGTGCTGTTATTTTCACATTCTGCCCTACTTTGATATCCCTAAGATCATCACTCAATAAATCGGATTTAACTTCTAATCCTGTAGAAGAACCAATTTCGACTAAGGTTCTGCCCGGCGCGACCACCTCTCCATTTTCAATCGGAATATCAAGCACTGTACCAACAATCGGGCTTACAATGTTTAGTCCACCCGCTTTGGCACTTACGCTATCAGATATTGCTTGGCTTTGTCTGATAGTATTCCTAATACTATTAATATAGTCATCTTGGGCTTCACTCTTTTGTTTAAGTGAATTGTATTGCGCTTCCAAGTCATCATATTCGGTTTGGCTTATCGCACCAGCATCAAGCAGGCTTTTTTGTCTCTGCAAATCAGTGGTCACTTTTGCTAAATCCGTAATTAGCGATCCTTTAGTTTGCTGTGCTACGCTTAACTCTGTGTTTGCCTGAGCTAATTGAAGTTCCGCCTGTCTTTTTTCTAGAACTAAATCAGGGTTTTCAATACTTAGCAGCACTTGTCCGGCAACTACGCTGTCGCCGCTCCTGACATTGATTTTCGCTATTGTCCCGCTCAGAGTACTCTGAACCGAATACTGCTCCACATTTTGCACATAGCCGGTTTCAACCAGTTCAGTTGTAATTGAGCCGAGATAAACAGAAGCTGTATCAACCTGGATACCAGGTCCCCATACTGTGGATACCATTACAACTATTGCTAAGGCAAAAACTGCGGCACCGATCAAGATTTTCTTGCGCATTTACTCCATCCTCTCCCTAATCCTTATTTTTTAATGCATCCAAATAATCAAGTTTTTTAATCTTGGGAACGACTAAACAGAACCCGGCAATCATAAAGGCCAATGTCATTATCGCAACCAGCAAATATGTTTTGCCGTATATGACCACTGGCATGGTATAAATATCTGTCGAAATGGCCTGTATATACATAACCCCCAATATCTTTCCTAATGGTAGGCCAATAATAACGCCAATAATTGATTGGATCGCAGTTTCTTTAAAAAGTAATCCGGCTAGTTCACGATTAGTAAACCCAATAACCCTAAAGGTAGCTAGCTCTCGTTGCCTCTCATTAAAGTTCATGAGCGCAGAGTTGTACGCAATGGCCATCCCAATAACACCGGCAAATGCAACAGTCATGGTCACGAAATAAACCATACTTGCCATCATGGTATTCCAATTATCCTTCTCTTCTTTACTGCTGACAATTGAACTAATATTGGTCATTAATTTCATCTGCTCTTTGATTATACTCAGACTGTCAGGCTTGGTTTGAAGCAATGTCGATGTTACCAGATTATTTTCTCCAATGATTCGGTTCGCAGTTGCCAAGGAAACATATGATCCTCCTCCCATGAGTGACTGACTTAGACCTACAATCTTTAAAGCACTTCTATGTTTTGGGCCATAGCCAAATTGGGTTTCGATCTCAATACTGTCCCCTACTCTGACATTTAGCTTATTTGCAATTTTTTCATTTAGCAAGACTCCTTCTTCAGGAATCATCATTTGATTATTTTCGGGACTTGTTATCCCCACCATTTTTTGCTGTAAACTCATCCCCTGCAGCAAGCCATCTTCTTCATGAGCAAAATCCTCATCAGTATTACTCTTCCACATCCTAACCGGGATCTGAAGCACACCCTCATAAGCCATTATTTCATCCCATTTGATTAGATCAAGCAGTGAACTTTGAGGTAATGGTTTGGTGAAGGTAACTAAAACATCGTATTTTTTTTCTACTGTAAAATATTTATTTAACATGAAATCAATAGAGTCATTTGTAAAGAATCCAAATGTCAAGATTACCGCACAGCTAATAACTCCAGAGATCGTCACTATGAACCGATAACGATTTCTAATCATGCTACGCAATGTCATATGCCAGGAAGTGCTTAATCTGTCCCATAATATATCGAATTTTTCGAATACAATTTTCTTGCCGCTGGTTAAGGGCGCTTGGGAGCGCATTGCTATAGCAGGCTGAATACGCAACACTTGACGGCAAGCCAGAAGTCCGGACAAAACACCGATCGAAGTTGTCAGCATAAAGCACATGATTATAGCTTCAATATTAAGTCCACCTATAGTTGTTGGCAAATTAAAGTACATGGCATAAACTTGAGAGAAAACTGAGGCCAGCATAACCCCGAATACACTGCCCAGTATTGAGCCCAAAACTGAGACCGCTATGGCATATAATATGTAATGCCAGATAATAGCTACATTATCGTAGCCAAGGGCCTTTAAAATTCCAATGCTGGTCCTTTGATTTTTAATTACTCTGCCTAATAACAAAAACTGAAAACCAGCTGCTATGAGGAAAAAAAGCAAAGGCGTGTACTTTGATGACATTTCCAAGCCATGCAATTCAGCATCAAGCATGGAATGACTGAGTTGATCTTTTCTAGGATATGCACTGAGATTGCCATAAGGCTTTAGTATACTTTTTATGGAGTTCTCAAGCTTACTTACGTCAGTTCCGGCTCCCAGTGCCAAAATAAACTGATTGTACTGGTTTTCAAAGCCTAGGATTTGAACTGCTTGATCATATGCCATCATAACAGTTCCGAACTCCTTAGGGTCAGGAAGCATCGTAGATGAATCCTTCATTACATAAATGAACTCCGGACTAATAGCAGTACCCACTACATAAAGATCATATTCCTTGCCTTCGGCAATGGCTTTAATAATACTTCCCGGCTTAAGATTATTAGCTTGAGCAAATTGGGGGTCAACTAGTATTTCTATGCCGTGGTCACTACTTTCTCCAAAAATCCTGCCTGACTTGATTTGGATTTGGTTTAACTCGTTTTCCATAGGAAGATTATAACTAGTCACCCGCAGAGTTCCTCTGCCCGCATCACTTTTCAAAAAAACAATGTCTTGCTGAACTCTGCCTTTGGCTTGCATTACTCCAGGGAGATTTTCTATTTGCCTCAAAATTGCTTGTGGAGCTCTAATTACATTAATATAGTAATCTGCGAATTTTGATTTTGTATAAAAATCCTCTTGTGACTTGCTAAGGTTAAGAAAAGCGGTATTCATGGCAATATAAACTAAAACCCCCAGCATCACTATAGATGTCAAAGCAATAAACTGCCCCAGAGATTGGCGGATTATTCTAAAAAAACGTCGGTATAGTACCGGCATCACCATTCTATCCTTTCTGGCGATAGGGGCTTTTCATTCAAATAATCTTTAACAATTTTGCCGCTGCCCATGTGAATAACGCGGTCAGCCATTGCCGCTATTACAGTATTGTGAGTTACGATAATGACAGTAGTATTCATATCAGAATTAATCTTTTTCAAATAGCTTAATATCATTTTGCCGCTTTGAAAATCCAAGGCTCCGGTAGGCTCATCGCAGAGTAATAAACGGGGTCTTTTTACAATTGCTCTGGCAATCGATATTCGTTGCTGTTCACCGCCGCTTAACTGGGAGGGAAAATGTCGGCTGCGCTCTAATAGCCCCACTTCTTGCAGCACTTCATCAATTGGCAGTGGCTTGCTTGCCATTTCGGCTGCCAGTGCTATGTTTTCTGCTGCGGTTAGATCAGGAATTAGATTATAGAACTGAAAAACGAAACCGACTTCATTGCGACGAAAAAGAGTTAATTCCTTGTCGCCAGCATGACTTAAGTCATTGCCTAAGTAACTTATTCTTCCGCAGGTCGGCACGTCCATACCTCCCATCAGATTCAGCAGGGTGCTCTTGCCTGATCCGCTGGGTCCAACTAAAACTACCAGTTCGCCGGTCTTAATTTCAAGTGATGCCTGGTCCAGGGCATGAACTTCAACTTCGCCCATGTGATATATCTTGCTGACATTTTCCAAACGCATTAGGACTTCTGAGCTCAATCGTTTCACTCCTTATGCTGCTTCCATAAGTAAAATCAATTTGGTGATGGTCTAAACTTACTAAGTGTAGCTTTCATACTAAAACGCTTCTCAAAATGATATTCCATATACTTTTCCAAAATCATTTCTATTTGTTTAAGGGCTTGTGGCGAAACATGCAAACGAGGTACTATATTAATTTTTGATGTAGATAAGAGATTTAAAATTCCTGCGGTTTCTCCCATTATACTTATATTTCTTTGGGATTCTCTTTTACAATCATCACATATCGTTGCACATCTATCAAGGCAAAAATAAAGCATGGGGCTTGTTATTCTGCCACAGCAGCAGCATTGATTCCAAAGAGGTCTATAGCCTAATTCAATTAATAAATTCAATTCGAAATAACGAATATATAGTGGATTAAACCCTTTTTCAGCTAAACTGTTTAAGAATTCCAGCGTGCTGGCAAACAATTCCGGCAAAGGCGCCTTTTCATGCAGGGTTTTGTCCAAAATCTCAAAAATGTACAAAGTATTAAGTAAGCAATTGATATCTTCACGAATATCTCCATAAAACTCCAGAACTCGCCCTTGGGTGATTTGCTCAAGACTTTTGCCGCTGCGAATATGCAAGTCCGAAAAGCATATGGGTTGAACGCAAGCACGAAGGCTGCTTTTAGGTTTTTTCACCCCTTTTGCAATAGCTTTGATCTTACCTTTATCTTCAGTAAAAACTGTTAGGATTTTGTCATTTTCCAGATAATCCATGCTATTAATTATCAAGGCCCGAGTTTTATAGAACACAATAACACTTCCAATTGCTTTATCTTAAAGTCACTTCCATATTCGTATAATAGTCTTTGCTCTTGTATGCACGCAAGCACAATCGCATATAACTTTAGAAATATTTCAAATATCTCCGTAATGCCAAGCTTAAGCTCCGAAATTATGAAAAAGTGCTACCACAAAAAAAGTTGCCTTGTGGCAACTCTTTTTATGGTTATGCATTTAATCAGCGCTACTTGGCTTGGCATTTGGCTCATTAGGATTTCGGAAAACCCATCTCTTTAGCAATGATTCCCTTCATTACTTCTGAGGTTCCTGCAACAATGCTAAATAGTCTAGCATCACAGAATTGTTTTGAAATATCATACTCAGTACAATAGCCGTAACCACCAAATAATTGCAGGCAACGATTAGCAACCCTGAAATTCATTTCATTAATCCAAAGTTTTGCCATGCTTACTTCTTTAACAATACTCTCGTTATTCATATGTGCTAAAGTGAGCTTTTCGACAAAACTCTTAGCGATTTCAATCTCTGTTGCTACCTCGGCTAACACGAATTGGGTGTTCTGGAATTGGCTTAGTTTCTTACCAAATAATTGTCTTTGATCAACATATTCTAATGTCAGAGCTAATGATCGCTTAGCCATATAGAGATTGTTTATTGCACTAAAAAGCCTCTCTTGCTGAAGCTTTTTCATTAGGTATACGAATCCCTCTCCCTCTTGCCCTATGAGATTCTCAGCTGGGATACGACAATCTTCAAAGAACAATTCGGCAGTGTCACCTGCATGGTAACCAATTTTGGGAATTAATTTGCCTCTGGAAAAACCCGGAGTGTCTTTTTCCACAACGAAAAGGCTTATTCCTTTGTGTCCAGCCTCGGGATTCGTCTTAACAGCCACAACTATAATGTCCGCATTGGTTCCATTACTGATAAATGTTTTCGAACCATTAAGAACATAGTGATTACCGTCTTTTACTGCTCGTGTCCTCATCGATGCCAGATCAGATCCAGCTCCCGGTTCAGTCATGGCAATAGCGGAAATTATATCCCCGCTTACACATCCCGGCATCCATTTATCCTTTTGCTCGTCATTGGCAAAAGAATCAATATATGGCACTACTACACCGCTGTGTAAGTTTAAGGTAAGACTATTACCTCCCTTAAGCGTCAATTCTGAAGTGAATATATACTCATAAAGAAAATCGGCATTAACTCCACCATATTTTTCATCCGCCCAGGCACAAAGATAACCGTTATCTCCCATTTTTTTAAACAATTCCCTGGAAGCAAGGCCCGCTTCCTCCCACTCCGGATAATAGGGCATTATTTCCTTATCAACAAAACCACAAAATGCGTTGCGAAGCATTTCGTGCTCGCCAGTAAATGGCAACAGACTGCGCATGTATGAGTCCCCTCCTATGACAACAAAATCAATAATTTGAATTTTAATAAATTCTTTTGTTTTAAGCAATGCCATAAAAATAACAAATGATAAAACACTGCAAGCTGTAATAGGCTAAATATAAGCAATTATCATCAGTTGAGTTCTCTTTTCAATGAGAACGGCAAGTTTAAATACATGTTGGTAAATACAACAAATATATGTTTGCTGCTATTTTTCGCACACTTGCATGTCTTGAAAACACAACATGTGTATTCCAATTGATTTCCATGTATATTTCATATTAGCTTCATAATTCGAAAAAGCATTTCGCCAACTACGCAAAACAAAATTGGCACACTTTTGTTTAACATGCAGGAATCACATGTCATAACGCCCATATATTGACACTTGCAGCCGCTTATGTTAGCATATATCCAATTGTTTTGAGCTTTCCGCTTTAAGGTGACACCTATATAAATAGGCCAGGAAAATCCGAGCAGAGATGCTCAGGTCTCTCAACATGTAACGGAACTTATGCTATGTTTTGACGAATTGGTTTGTTGCTGATTGGCTTAGGTTCCCTATATGAGGAGCCTTTTTTATTTTTCGGTAAGGAGTTAAAAATGAAAAAGCCAATTTTTTTTATATGTTTTTTTATTTTTTTATGTATTTTGCCCACTGGTTCATTTGCCATGGGCGCCGATGGTAGCGGGAATGGTGATAGTAGTGGCAGTGGTGACAGTGAACCCTTAGCCTTGGTGCACTCGACAGTAGCTGACGGCGAGGTAGGAGTCGAAACCAACAGAAGGTTACAATTAGTTTTTAACAGTAATATTAGCAATATTACTGTTAAGGAAAACAATGCAGGTTGTTTTGCTGTGACGGATGATAAAGGTGTCAATGTGCCGACAAGCGTCATTATATTCGATGATCAACTGGAACGTGAAATGCGACGTGATATCCATTTAGATATTAACGATGGTCTGAAAGCAGGCAAAACATATGCCATTAAAATCAGCAAGAATCTAACGGCAAAAAACGGCAAAACCCTGGGCCGTGAAATCAAGATAACCTTTACCACTGCAGCAACTCTAGAACCAATAGTATCAGGTCAAAGCTCAAATCATTACGAAGAAATCAACAAGAGTAAGAATGCTTTAAACTCAGCCTCTGAAGGCCTTGATATAGATGCTATGAATACTACTGCCATTAGCAATTATGATGATGAAACGTCCTCCCCTAATGATTTAATGAAAGGAAAAGAGAATTCTCTTAGTTCAAAAATCATCGATGCATTTGGCTCTACTACCTTAGATACATATAGTAATCAGTTCGGCGCCGATTTAATTAAAGATGAAAATGTATTTGAAAATAAGCCAACAAGTAAAGTAAATAGCTCATTTATTTGGTTGGTCGGAGCTCTGTTAGCAGCTGCAGGCGCTATTATTGTTTATCATTTTCCCGAAAAAAAGCATAAAAAACGAGCGCAGAATAAAGGGGCTTAATTAAATAAAATGAATCTGACCCAAAGAAAAAAGACATTTCTATTAGTAGCATGTGTTCTTGCCCCGCTGCTGTTGCTGCTATTATCCATGTTCATCGGGCGTTATTCGCTAAGTCCTGTGCAGATTGTTGAAATCATGCGTTCCATGGTGCTAGGTTATGGAAAAGGTGAAATACCATATACCATAGTAATAGATATCCGCTTGCCTCGAGCACTGCTGGCATTAATCGTCGGCGGCGCTCTGGCTGTCTGTGGCGGGACACTACAAGGGATATTCCGTAATCCTCTGGTGGATTCCGGGATGCTAGGTGTGAGCTCAGGTGCTGGGTTTGGTGCTTGTCTTGCCATTCTCTTGTTCGGCAATGGCATTTATGTTTATATTTTGGCATTTATATTCGGTTTACTGGCGGTTTTGCTGAGTTATGTTACCGGAAATATTTACAAAAATGCTCCAACTGTCACACTAGTACTCGGAGGAGTCATTATTTCCTCCATTTTTTCAGCCCTTATTTCCTTGATTAAGTATGTAGCCGACCCTTACGAGCAGCTGCCTACCATAACTTTTTGGCTCATGGGAAGTTTTGCCCGGGCTAACTATAATGATATTGTAATTGCGCTTATACCTATTTCTATCGGTCTTGTTGGCATTCTGCTATTGCGGTGGAGAATTAATCTTTTATCGGTTGGAGATAAAGAAGCCCAATCTATGGGGATTGACACTAAACTATCGCGGGGGATACTTATTGTATGTACCACGCTTGCCACAGCTGGTGCGGTTTGCATGAGCGGCACTATAGGTTGGGTAGGTCTTATTATTCCTCATATGTGCCGAATGATATGTGGCAATGATAACCGATTATTACTGCCGGTAAGCCTATCAATGGGAGCATGCTTTTTGCTAATTGTAGACAATCTAGCTCGCTCAATTACCGGAGGTGAGATTCCGATAGGAGTTCTAACCGCGCTTATAGGCGGCCCATTTTATATTTACCTTTTAGGAAAAACTAAAGGAGCTGGAAGCTGGTGAAACAGATTACTGTTGCTGATCTGCATTTTTCTTATGGTAACCGCAAGGTACTTAATGGCATCAATTTTTCTCTTGATCAAGGAGAAATTCTTTGCGTCTTTGGCCCAAATGGCTGTGGGAAAACGACCATGCTGGAATGTATTTTGGGTTTCAATAAGCCTGAGTCCGGTAGTATCAAATATGGTGAACAATCCCTCTGCAGCATGAAAATTGCTGAAATTGCCAAAAAGGTAGCTTATGTTCCACAAAAAACAATTAACACTTTCGGCTTCTCTGTTCTAGAGATAGTTTTAATGGGGAGAACTGCAGGCTTAAGTATGTTTTCTTCTCCAGATAGGCATGACTTAGATATTGCTGAGGAGTGTTTGGAGAAAGTCGGGATGTATGATTTTAAGAACCGCAGTTTTAATGAACTATCCGGAGGCGAAACTCAACTGGTCAAATTAGCCAGAGCTCTGGCGCAACGCACTAAGTTGATTATTTTTGATGAACCTACTTCTCATCTGGATTTTCGCCATGAGTTGAGTGTTCTAAAATATATGTGCACTCTTGTTAAAGAAGAAAATCTTTCCATGATCATTTCGACTCATTTTCCCAATCAGGCTCTCTACCTTGAAAATCGCGGAATTCCAGTAAGAGTAGCTCTAATGGAGAATGGAACATTTGGAGCTCAAGGCAATGCCTCAGCTACATTAAACGAAGTAAATATGAAAAGGATATTCAATACCGTAACTAAGGTATTCAAGCATCAGGCAAATGAAAACGAGTTAACTTACATGGTTCCACTTGATTTTATAGATGGAGGTCCAAATGAAAAAGGTGTATAAACCAGCGTTTTTAAGTCTCATAGCTCTTATTGCTTCTTTTATCCTTGCAGCAGGCTGCAATAGTCAAGCAAATTCGCCAGATATAGCTGAGATGTCTCTAATAAAGGAAACTATAACAATAACCGACTGCATTGGCAGAGTTGTCAAAGTCCCAAAAAACCCAGATCACGTAGCTACCATCTTCGCCACTACAACCCAGATTGTCAGCATGCTGGGCGACAGCGAGAAAATAGTTGCTATTTCAAGCGGCAACCTTCGCGACAGCCTCTTCTTAGACTTATTCCCAGCTATATTGAAAGCACGAGTTCCTAGCGGCTCAGCCACAGTAAATATAGAAGAACTATACGCCAGTCCCATTCCACAAGTAATATTTTGCGAATCGGCTGTTACTATGGACGAGAAACTATTAGAAAAATTAAGCAAATTCGGGGTGCCGTTAGTTACCATTGAATACTCCTCAGTAGACGATCTAAAATATGCTGTAAACATGATTGGCGAAATTATGGGCAGAGAAGGCGAAGCCGCGGCTTATAACAATTATTTTGACAATGCACTCCGCTTAGTTGAGGGGCGAGTTGAGAACATTCCTGAAAAAGAAAAAAAAGAGGTCTATCACGCAATCAACGAATTATTGCGTACTGACATTACTAATACATTGCCTGGAGACTGGATTCCCCGCATCGGGATTAAACCAGTGGGGGTTGCAGAAATGCACGGTCAGAATACAGATAAAAAGCACTTCATCACTTTGGAGCAGCTTTTTGTCTATGACCCGCCCTATATAATTGTCAATGGCGAGGATGTCATGGATTACATCGAACAGTCAGAAAGGCTTCATGCCTTATCCGCCTATAAGAACAAGCAAATATACCTGCTTCCGGTTGGGATAACGCGTTTTGCCCATACATACTCCATCGAAACCCCCTTGGCAATACTTTGGCTTGCTAAAACCATATATCCAGAGCGCTTTGAAGACATTAACATGCACGAGGAAGTCAGAAAGTTTTACAAAGATATATTCAGAACAGATCTCAACGATGAGAAAATCGCAATGATTTTGTCGGGCCGCGGCCTGCGGCAATTGAAGGAAAATAACCCCCAGTAGTATTCTTTCTAAGGAGAACATATATGAAATTGCTTGTTTGCATTGACGATACTGATAATCTTGATTCTAAGGGCACGGGAGCTATAGCTGATGAATTGAAAGAACTGATAACTGAGCAAGGTATTGGCACCTGTGGGCTAACTACCCGGCATCAATTGCTTTTACACGATGAAATACCATATACCTCACATAACAGCTCCATGTGCTTTGACTGTGAGGCTATCAACGGTTGTTTTGACAAGCTGGTGTCTATACTATTGGAGCATTTGAAAAAATCCAGCGCCATAGGCTCTGACCCGGGGATAGCCGTTGTGAAAATAGATAATATCACTAACCAAGAGTTGCTCGTTCAGTTTGGTTTAGATGCCAAACGCAAAATTCTAAGCAAAGCGTTAGCCTATGAAACTGCTGATAAAGCAGGTATATATTTAGCTGAAGCTGGGGGTACTGGCTTAGGAATTATTGGAGCATTGGCTGGTGTTGGTCTGCGCCTGGGCGGGAACGACGGCGAAGTCAAAGGCGGCTTGAAGGAGTTTAAAAAGATGCATACCTATAAGGTTGAAGCACTTTTAAACACTGAGATAATTCACGCAGTTTGCGATACAGATGGATATGAGCTGGATAAATCCGCAGAGGTTTTGGTTGTTTGGAAAGCTAAGCCCATGCTCATTAATAACCGTTTTGTTCTTAGAGTAATAAAAAACGAGCTGGGAGCCTGGAGTACTATGGAAAAGAGCGAGATGCGGGAATTCGGAAATCAACATGCCTGGAATTCAACCTGTGCGCTTTATAGCCAAGATGTTTTAGAAGAGCTGGTAAATGCTCCACTGCGATCCTGCCTGAATTGTCGTTATCGCCGCTGGACTGGTACAGGATTTTTATGTGTTGCACTCTAGGCGCTATCGAAAAAACAGCAGCCATTCGTTTTTAAAACGCTCAGTATTAGGGGAACGAATAATCCCTTCCGGTCCCCTACCGCCGGAGCATCTGAAAAACACTATTACAATTTACCAAATGAAAGCCGAGCACAAATAGGGCGCCTGTTTGAGACGCAGTCGAGTTTTGCGCCCCAAAAGGTGCGCAGGCAGAGTTTCGGTAAATGTTTAGGGTTTTTCATTGCGCAGGCTGTTTTTTGCTTACTTTTTTTCAAAAAAGCAAGAGAAAGAAATGCAGATAAGTTGTTAGTTATGAAACAGAACATATATCAATATATAATACTAGTTTAATAATTCAAGCATTGATAACAGCAGTCGATTTTTCGCACTTTGCAGAAGACTCCCCCTGTCACCATGGGTGACATCCCCCTCGGAGAGGGGGACAAAGCTTCCCTTTTGAGGGAGGTGGCGCGAAGCGACGGAGGGATTCCCTTTTCGTGCTCAGCCCTACGTCAGCTAACTGTAGCCAATTATTTTCGAAACGCTCAGTATTAGGGGAACGAATAATTCCTTCCGGTCCCCTACCGCCGGAGCATCTGAAAAACACTATTACAATTTACCAAATGAAAGCCGAGCACAAATAGGGCGCCGGTTTGAGACGCAGTCGAGTTTTGAGCCCCAAAAGGTGCGCAGGCCAAGTTTCGGTAAATGTATAGGGTATAACATTGCGCAGGCTGTTTTTTGCTTACTTTTTTTCAAAAAAGTAAGATATAGTGATGCAGTTGGGTTATTAGTTAAGAAATAGAACATATATCA
>JAVBKS010000045.1:0-10480 GCA_031553935.1 Syntrophomonadaceae bacterium | reverse complement strand
CTGCTTTTGCTTTGGCATTATCTTCATTAATATCAAGAATCAGAACTTTTCCTCCGGCTGCTATTATACTCTGGGCACAAGCAAATCCTAATCCTGATGCTCCTCCGGTTATAAGGGCTACTCTGTTTTTAATATCCATTTATTTATTTCCTCCTTAAACTCTTCTACGTTGTCAGGTGATCTTTTAAAGCTCTGTTATTTCACCCCCTAAACTTGTAAATTTACGCTAAAGAAGTGGCTTAGTATTTAACAAATTGAATTTGGATATGATATTAGGAAATATGGCTATGATTCAAAAAATCTAATTATTGCGGCTCTTGTTTAAGATTAGGTCCAGCTTATTTGTTGCCTACGCCTTCAAAGAAATAAAGCTCCTACTTAACTGAAGATCAAAAAAGAAAGATTACTATATTTAGTCTTGGTGTTTTTGCTAATTCTGGTGTTTGATTTTTCTTATATATTTATAGTAATGTTTCTATAAATATAGTAGCAATCCTTCTAAGGCAAGTCAACATAAATCGTTTTTGAGAAATGAATGCTATTGTAATTATTGAATAATCACAATATAATTGGCTTTGAACGAATATAGTGCTTTTAGGATGTATGATAAATGATTGAAAATACTCAAAATGCTAAGCAGAAAATATTGCAGGAGTTTTATAGCTTATACTCTATTAATGGCTACAATAAAACTACGCTTACTCAATTAAGCAAAAACTGTGAAATGAGCCTGGGGCATATTGGTTTCTACTTTAAGAAAAAAGAACAGATTGTCATAGCCGTAATAAATGATTTATTATCCAACTTTTTCATGATGCTCAAAGAGTTTTTCGATGTACCCGATGAACCTCTTCCCAACATGTTCTTTCAATTATTGAGCTTTTCTTACGCATGCAATCAAGATGATACTCTTTATATGCAGATGTCTGAGGTTGTGGAGAATATTGCTCTCCTAGATGAGATGATTAGGTTATTTCACAGACTCTTTCAGAGTGTTATCCGAAAGCTGAAATACCCGGTTGATGAATTAGATATTTGGACAGCCAGCAATTGTTCTATATCAAGTTTTTATATCATGGTGTGGCGTTCTTACCATGCTAGGCTTCCGTTGAATTATTATAGGATTTTCAATTTAACCTGTGATATTTTATGTACTCAAATAGATGTCCCAGAAATAAGAATATTTCGGCAAAAATCTCTTGAATGCTTTGAAAACATCGATAAAGATTTATTGGTTCAAAAATTTCAAGAGACCAAACTAAATCTGTACAAAGAAAAATAAAAAGCTCATATGCAATGACGGCTAAAAAGCCCGCGATCTCGAAGTTCCCGGATACGCCTTCGCCCACAGGTTTCTTGCTGCCTTGCATCTGAGCCTTGCTAAGCCTTTAAACCTCTGCAAATACATTTTATTGAGGAGGTTTGTTTAAAAACTACAATTAATGCAGTTAATATATGTTTTGCTCTGATCAATAGGATCCTATCTGCTCTTCCGATTTCTTCAAGCAATTTTTTCTTGTAGCATCAACAAATAATGCTTTATATTTTCCCTTTGCGTTCACTCGATATTGCTTTTAATCCTTTTAACATTCCCAAGAAATTGTCTTGTTTTTTCGCTTGACCTGTACCAGTATTAAATATAATCTGTTTATGCAATTTGGCTTTTTCCCGCTTGTTTTCGGCGGCAATATTTTCCGAATCCATCTCGGCCTCATCATCGTGATGTGAATAATTGATTCTAAGTGCTTTATTTATTATCTCGCTATCAGTGTCTGAGATCTTTTTCACTTCGTTCTCTTGAATGTCGGCATTGCGGCCTGCAGAAATACTATTAGCCTCATCCCTTGCTACATCATCTGAATTCTGGCCTTCGGTTATAGAATTAGTATCTATTAAATCCGGCTCATAACTGCTCTGTGCCGCATTGTCCAGATTGTCTGTTTGGTTATCCTCATTTTCTTTTTTGCTCTTTAGGAATCCAAATGGATCTGCTTTATCGGCAAATATCTCTTTGTCTTCATTCATTTTTCTGTATCCTCCTATTGATAATTTGAGTTTCTAATAACTCCGAGTATTTTTAGCCCCGGCTGGATTTCTACTGCCTTGACAGTTTTATCGCCAATGGTGATTGCGCCGTTATCATCCACCCTGATGTCAATGTTAAACTCATCCAAGTCTAATTGCTCCAACTCATAAGGATGAATGAATACCAAAATTGCATTTAATTGGACATGGCTGCTATTTTCAATCGAGCTAAGATTCGCTTGATTCGAGCTGTTTATAAATAAATTGTATGTTTTGGTTTTGCATTCAGTATTATTCATATAGGCCCCTCTTCACATAAGGTTTCATTCCGATCTGAAAAAACCCTAATTTCGTCATCATTAACATTGTTCCCATATACTTCTAATTGGCCTTTTTTGTTTAATTTTATACTTAGTTCCAGGGTTTGATCATGAGAGACAAACCTATTTAGCTCTTCATTTTTTTGGCTGCCTAATAAAGCAATAAGATTAATCTGGCAGAGCTCAGCATTTTTTGATCCTTTTAGGTTTGCTTGATTCGAAGTATTTTGGGTAGTGGTAATTCTAAATTCCAATTCCATCACTCCAACAGTTTTTTTATTTGCTCTGCTTTTTCATCATTTGTGATGCCCTCTTGCATATCAATGCGGCTCATTTTTTCTAAGATGGCCAAATAGTCTTTCTTAATTGTTTTCCCTATTTGCCAGCTCTTGTTCTTGGTTTTAAAAGTCAAAGGTCTATTATTTTCTGTCATTATTGCACCTCTTTAGAAAATAATGGTTGTTTTCTGTGACCGGTTATCAGTATTAATATCAGTGATAATCTCAA
Source organism: Syntrophomonadaceae bacterium (assembly GCA_031553935.1). Lineage (GTDB taxonomy): Bacteria > Bacillota > Syntrophomonadia > Syntrophomonadales > Syntrophomonadaceae > JAISDD01. The sequence goes on along the minus strand of JAVBKS010000045.1, from coordinate 7,628 downwards.
CCGTTCCTTTTTTTGCTTTTTTGCTTGCTTCCTGCATCTTTCTAGTTTCTTCGCCGGTTTCAATGCGGCGATATCTTTCTCTGCTTACGGCAATTTTATTGTGCTTAGGATTTGATTCATCGAATAGCTCTCCATCAAAATAAATCCTTCCTTGGTTATCAACACGCAATTCAGAAAAGTTGTGCGCTTTTTTCTTTAAACTGGCAATGATTAATTTGTCTTCATTCATTTGCTCGAACCTCTCCCATTTCATTGTATTCAATTTCAAAACTAGAGCTGCTCTGGAATAACTCAGTTTTTTCGCATAACGAAACATTTGTCTGATTGTTAATATTTTCTTGTTCAACTTTTGCAGTTCTAAAAACACACTCGGTCTTATCATCTGCCTTAAGTATTTCTTTCTGCATATGAGTTCCGCCCTTTTATTACAAGGCGCGCCGCTCACGCGCCTTGTCTTGTTTAATAGTATTTTTCTGTAATCATATACGGTTCTTGAAATTATTCTCTATTCTCGATCTCTTGCTCTTTTTCACTATTTGCGATCTGGAATTCATCAACATCTTGAGCGATTATTGCAATTGCACTCAAAGCTTGGTTGGCGTTCATGCTAACGTTCTTTTGATTTATTGCTTTCGCTTGAAATTTATCAGCCATGGTTACTAAAACCTCCTATAATCTTCTAATCGTTTTTATCTCTAAAAATCGGCGACCGTTTTTAGCGTTTGAATTTTGTCCTCGCTAACAAAATCTATGCTGTCACCTAATGCCAGTATCTCCTCAAGCATATTAATGCCAGTTAGCTTGCTGCTCTGCGCGGATGGCTCGAAAGTAATTCCATATTTATCTAAATATCTGGAATAGTACCTAACTGAGTCTAAGCCAAAATTACCAAATGAGTTTTTCAAATCATTCACCTTCTCTTCATGGGCTGCTTGCGCCACTAATCTTCATATTCGATTTCTTGCTCAATCTCTACATGTGCTATTTGAAATTCCTCTACATCTTGGATAATTGCAGTAACAGCGCTTAATGCTTGGTTGGCATTCATGCTAACGTTTTTTTGATTGATGGCCTCCGCATAAAAATAGTCCGAATTTCCCGAGTTACATCTTGCCATTAATGTAGTTCCTCCTTTTGTGTATTGCTTATATAATCAAGCTACATTATGTTATGCAGTAATTTCCATTATTGCCACATGATATAATATTTTTCATTTATATCAATTGAAGCATAATTTTTAGCAATACTTCTTGGGCACATTGACTCACTTTGATGATTTATTACTGTTTGAATCTCTAATGCAGCATTAGGGAATGCATAGCATTGACTAGAATGGAAAACTGTTTATAATTGGGGAACCAAGAAAGAGGGGCGGGCATAAAAAAGGGGATTTTATTCATAATATTATGAATAAAATCCCCCACTAACTTCGCTAAAGTATTATTGAGCGGTATAGCCACCATCTACACATAGGTAAGCCCCGGTAATGAAATCAGCCTCTTCACTGGCTAGAAATAATATGGCATTGGCAATATCTTGAGGTTTTCCCAATCTGCCGATCGGGTGCATGGAAACCATTATGTTATAATGCTCCTCGTTTTGGAGTATGCCTTCCATCATGGGAGTCATAATAACTCCAGGACATACTGCATTGCAGCGTATACCTTGGGCAGAATGTGCAAGCGCAAATGATTGGGTCAGCACCTTTACTCCACCTTTGGATGAAGCATAGGCTGCTGAATTCGCTCTGCCCACATGACTGAAAACCGATGCTGTATTCACAATTGCTCCCTTGGTTCCTTGTTTGAGCATTTGAATAACTGCATATTTGTCACAGTAGAATGCGCCATATAGATTTATCCCGTAGGCGTAATCCATATCTTCTTTGGTATGCTCAACTGCTGGTTTATATGGTGATACGCCTGCATTTGCACACATCACGTCCAGTTTTCCATATTTTTCTACAGTCTTGTTTACTAGATTTATTACATCCTCTTCTTTCGCGACATCGGTTTTTACGAAAATTGCATCATAACCCTGAGCATTTAATTGATCGGCAACTTCTTTGCCTTGATCTAATATGTCCGCTACTGCCACTTTAGCGCCTTCCTTTGCAAAGGAAATGCATGCCGCTTCCCCGATACCCCTTGCTCCACCTGTTACTATAACCACTTTATCTTGAAATCTAGCCATAATTACTCTTCCTCCTTATTTTTAGCCATAGTTAATCAAACCTCACGCTAGAGCTAATTCAGCCAGCAGAAGCTAATACTGCGATTTAGTTTTTTGATCCTTATTGAGCTGTGTAACCTCCATCTACCATTAATAGATGACCGGTTATAAAAGATGATTGTTCACTAGCCAGATACAAGATCGCATCAGCCGCTTCCTGAGGTTCACCATGTCTTCCAATCGGATGCATGCCCAAGCTTCTGTTAATGTGTTCCGGGTCCTGCAAAATTTGCTTTAGAATTGGGGTCATTATTGTAGCCGGACAGACTGCATTGGTGCGGATGCCTTCAGCTGAATACGCAAGTGCGAAAGTTTGGGTTATTTGCTTTACTGCACCCTTCGAAGCATTATAAGGCAAGGTATTGGCGCGATTGATAACACTGCACATTGAACCGGTATTCACGATAGTTCCTCTTGATTCTTGTTTCAGCATTTGAATGACTGCGTGTTTATCGCAGAAAAATACGCCTTTGGTGTTTATGCTGTACAGATTATCAAGGTCTTCTTCAGTACAGTCAATTGGAGGTTTATACATTGATATTCCGGCATTGGCAACCATTATGTCAAGTCTGCCAAACTTGTTAACTGTTGAATCAACCAGGCTTATAACCTGAGCTTCTTTAGTAACATCACAATTAAAAAAAACGGAGTTGAATCCCTGGGCATTTATCTCATCAGATACTTTTTGTCCTTTATCGCTATTAATATCTGCAACCACAACTTTGGCACCTTCTTGGGCAAATGAAATGCAAGCAGCTTCACCAATTCCTGAAGCTCCGCCAGTTACGATAACTACTTTATCAACAAATCTTTTCATTAAATAATTCCTCCAATCAACAATTCTCATCAACTCTAAAATATTTGATTAACGGTTTTCCATTTACTTGCATATTTTAACTGAGATTAAGCAGGATATATCTAGAAGCTATATTGTTGGTATTATTGGGTGTACTTGGAATTTTTCGAACAACGGTAATTATATATAATAGGAAAGGTGTTAATGAAATGAAGCTTATCATCTGAGGCTATTCATCTTATGAATAGCCTCAGGACAATATAAATGATTTTGCGTAACAAATGAGAATTATAAGCCTAGATCTTTGGCGATGATGCCCTTCATTACTTCTGCTGTTCCGGCAACAATGGTTTGCAATCTGGCATCGACGAATTGATGCGAAATATCATATTCTTCACAATATCCGTATCCTCCAAATAGCTGTAAGCATCTAGTAGCAGCACGATTGTTCATCTCTGCTACCCAGTACTTAGCCATGCTGACTTCCTTAACCACATATTCATTGCGCATATGTGCAAGAGTTAATTGATCAACGAAAGCTTTCGCAATCTCAATTTCACTGGCTACTTCTGCTAGTACAAATTGAGTATTTTGGAATGCACCCAATTTTTTGCCGAAAATTTGGCGCTGATCAACATATTCCAAAGTAAGGTCCAGACATCTTTTTGCCATGTATAGGTTAATTATTGCGCTGATCAGTCTCTCTTGCTGCAATTTTTGCATTAAATAAATGAAGCCTTTGCCTTCTTCCCCTAAAAGATTGAATGCCGGCACGCGACAATCTTCGAAATAGAGTTCACAGGTATCACCGGCATGGAATCCGATCTTTGGTATCGTCTTTCCTTTCGTGTAACCTGGAGTACCGGTTTCAACAACAAACAAGCTAACGCCTCTGTGTCCTGCAGCAGGATCAGTTTTTGCTGCTACAATTGCGATGTCGCAATTAGTCCCGTTAGTAATAAAGGTCTTGGAACCGTTCAATATATAACTGTCGCCGTCTTTTACTGCTTTGGTACGCATTGAAATTAGATCCGAACCGGCTCCCGGTTCGGTCATAGCAACAGCTACTATGGTCTCACCGCTAACACAGCCAGGCATCCATTTTTCCTTTTGGGCTTCATTGGCAAAAGCATCTATATAGGGCATAACCACACCGCTATGCAGATTGATAGGCAAACTGTTTATTCCCTTGTTCATTAGTTCTTCATTTAGAATATACTCGTAGAGAAAATCTCCATTTTGCCCGCCATACTTCTCATCTATCCAAATACAAAAGTAACCGTTATCGCCCATTTTTTTGAATATTTCTCTTGGAGCCGCACCCACCGCAAACCAGTCCTTGTAATAAGGCACGATTTCATTGTCGATAAAACCGGCTAGTGCCCGGCGGTACATATCATGCTCTGATGTAAACGGTAACAATGATTTCATCAGGAAAATAGCCTCCTTAAATTACGTCTTCATTGGAAAAGTTTGTACTATTCGTAACAACCTTCATATGCTATAATATCATTTGATCTCTTGGTCAAAAGAGGGATACAGGTTTCTGCGGGCAGCTTTGCGCAGCTCGCCTCTAAAATCGGGGTGAGCTATAGCAATCAAAGCATCTGCTCTTTGTCTTGCTGACTTATTGCGCATACTGGCTACGCCATATTCGCTTACTACATTGTCTATCCAGTTCCTGGTGACAGAAGTATTGGTTCCCAGCGGCAATTCCGGAAGAATTGACGAATGCAAATTGCCATCTGAACCTCTATTGGCAGCTTTTATGATCTGGATGGCCCGTCCGCCATCTGATAACATAGCTCCCATTGTGAAAGCAAGCTGCCCGCCGACACCACTTACCTGTCTGTGCCCAATAGCCTCACAAGTTGATGCCCCGGTGATATCCATTAATAGAGTATTATTGATTGTAACCATGTTGGGATTTTTTGCAATGTTTAGAGGATTAGCCATTGCAGCTCCTGACATTATTTGGCATGCAGGATTTTCCCGGCAGTAGTCGTATAGCCTTTGGTTTCCTAGAATAAAGCAAGTAACCGTTTTTCCATTAAAAAATGTTTTTTTACTATTGGTAACAACGCCTTTTTCAATCAAATCCAAATGTGCTGTAGCAAGCATTTCCGTGTAGATTCCCAAATCACGCTTTTTATCAAGCAAAGAAGCGGCAGTTTCAGAAATAGGGCCGATTCCGATCTGAATAGTATCACCATCTTTCACCAAATCCGCAACATAGTTGCCCATGGATACAATATCTTCAGATGGTGCTGTCAAATCCGGATCATATAATAATGGGGGCTGAGAGATTTCAACAAAATAATCAAATTCGCTGACATGCATGTAACTATCGCCGAACACTACCGGCAACTGATCATTTACTTCTGCAATTACAGTTCTAGCTCTGCCAATCTTTCTTCCCATCCTGATTCCGTCCGAATGACAAAAGTCGGTCAGTGATAAGTTAACATATCCATTATGATCAGGAGGAGTAACCGTTGCATACCAAACATCAGTGTTATAAGCCATATATTCAGCACTGTCATGAACCTGAGAAACGAGAATGTCTCTTAGCTTCTCCTTGAATAGTTCCCGAGCTGGTCCAATCGCATATCCGGTTCCGCCTTTAATTTGGTTATAGTATTTAATATTAAAATCTCGGAACATAAACTGGCTGGGAACAAAGACGATGCACTCATTGACAAATATATTTTCTAAATTTATGCAATGTTTGAGTATTTCTTCATACATTTTGGTTGTAGAAGCGGTCGCGCCAACAGACATCATTATCCCGTCATTTGATTGAATTTTTTGTGCTGCTTCTTCATGCGTAATCACTCTGCTTTTGTAATACTCTGCCCACTTGTTTGACATTATAATTCCTCCCCTTTGTATTATTATTATTTGTTCACTAACCTCTACTTACCTGTGAAAACCGGCTTTCTCTTTTCCATAAATGCTTTTAGGCCTTCAGTATGATCCTCAGTTGCAAATATGAATGCAAAACATTTTTGGTCAAACAGAAGTGCTGATTGCAAGTCGCTGTACATTGCATTATTTAGTGATTGCTTAGTTAACTTAGCTGTAATTGGAGCTTTGGTAGCCAGTTTCTTCGCAATTTTCTTAGCTTCATCTAAAATTGCATCGAGCGGTACAACTTTGGTAATCAGTCCAAGGTTTAGAGCTGTATTGGCATCAATTGGATCCCCCGTCATGATCATATACTTCGCCCAAGAAATGCCGACCATTTGGGTTAACCTTTGCGTTCCGCCGGCAGCAGGGAAAAGGCCCAGGTTTGATTCCGGCAATCCTAACATTGTTCCTTCGGCAGCTATGCGAATATCGCAGCACATTGCAATTTCCAGCCCTCCGCCGAATGCTAAACCAGCAATAGCTGCTATAACCGGCTTGTCTAAACGTACTAAACCGTCTAATGCTGCATGGGTTGTAGCAATAAAAGGCTCAACATCGACCGGAGAAACGGTCAGCATGTATTCGATATCACCGCCGGCAGCGAATACTTTGGGTCCGCCATATAGTATCACCGCTTTTACTTCGGCATCATTTTTCACTTCTTCAATTACAGCAGTCATATCCAGGATAAAGTCAGCATCAATTGCATTCATAACTTTGGGACGGTTAAAGGTTACTACAGCAACTCCATCTGCTTTTTCATAAAGCATAGTTTTCAAATCCATTTTTATCCTCCTCCTGATTCTTTTTATTTTGCCGAAGTGTAAATATTTATACACTTCGGCAAAATATATCTAGATTTTTTCGTTTTTACTCAACTTCGATTAACACACCGTCAGCCTGGGCAAGTCCGCCACAAAGGGTAGCTATTCCATATTTTTCGCCTCTGGCTTTGAGTTCGGGAATCATGGTCATGGTTAAGCGTATTCCCGTAGCTCCTAGTGGGTGGCCTATAGCTATGGAGCCGCCATTGACATTGGTGATATCTTTGAAATGCTGCCACTTGCCATCATCGCCGTCACTTAAGATCTTGGTTGATGTCAGGGTAACTGCGGCAAAGGCTTCGTTGATTTCGAGTAGCCCTATATCGGTCGTTTTTAACCCGTGCATTTCACAGGTTTTCTTGATTACATTGCCCGGCGCAGTTGCTATATTGCTATAGAATTCAGCTACACTGGGTACTTTGTAAACTTTAGCTACCGGCTCTAGCCCTAAGGCTTCAGCTTTGGCTCTGGTGGTCATTATTAACCCGGTTGCACCGGCATTTAAACTGGGGCAGTTTCCAGCTGTTACTGATATACTGCCATTAACAGTTGATAATTTGGCTAGTTGCTCATAAGTGGTTCCCGGTCTTGGTAATTGATCTTTGTCAAAGATGATAGGATCCTTGCCTTTGCCTTGGGGTATTTCTAAGGGGAATATTTCGCCTTTGAAAAATCCTCTCTCGAATGCTTTGCCCCATTTTTCATGGCTTAATACTGCCCATCTATCTTGCATTTCTCTGTCTATGCCGTATTCCTTAGCTACATTAGCCGAATCCTGGGCTACTACTCCAAATCCCGGATAACCAGCTCCTACTAAGAAATCTCTTAATACTAAGTCGCCAAGTCTTGATCCATTCCAGCGCATT
>JAVBKS010000034.1:0-72498 GCA_031553935.1 Syntrophomonadaceae bacterium | reverse complement strand
ATTTTTAGAAAAGCTTAAAAAAACTGGATTGTTCTTAGATGAAAGAGAAATTAGATTACTTTTTCCGTTCATGAAAGTTGAGCGTTCATCAGACAAGATTGTCATGGTGCGAGGACTGGGTACGGGGGGAACTACAACTATTTCTGCCGGCAATGCCTTGCGCATGGACCACGGACTGAAAGCTATTGGAATTGATTTGGATGACGAGTTTGCCGAACTATATTGCCAAATTCCAATAACCTATGATCATCGAAACAAGTGGAGTAAGTCTAGCCTAAAACTATTCGATATCTGCCAAAAGTTGGGCTTAAATCCCCAGGTAATACCTAAATTCGGTGACTATTCTAAATGCACTAAATGCGGAAGATGTGTTCTCGGATGTAAATACGGGGCCAAATGGGACAGTCGGCAATTGCTTAGCACTGCTTTATCCAAGGGTGCTCAGCTAGAAACTAACTGTAGGGTAAAAAGACTAGTTATTCAAGATGATGTGGTTATTGGAGTAGAAGCTAAACAAGGCTTAAAGACCATATTTTATCCCGCAGATCTAGTGATCTTAGCTGCGGGCGGCTTGGGAACTCCGCTCATATTACAGAACTCCGGTATTGCTTGTGAAGACCAACTTTTTGTCGATCCAGTCCTTTGTGTAGCCGCAAAATATGAAGGAAGCTTGCAGAACCGGGAATTATCCATGCCTTTTGCCGTGCAAAGTGAACACTATATCTTATCTCCCTATTTTGATTATTTAAGCTTTTTCTTTAACCGAAAATGGCGCCATCCGGCTGCAGATACACTGTCTCTAATGATTAAACTTGCTGATACTAATACTGGCTCCATCGATAATTACGGCATCAAAAAGGCCCTTACACCTCTCGACAAGGCAAGACTGCAAAATGGCGTAGAATTATGCCAAGAAATTCTTATGAAATTAGGTATAAGAAAAGATGATATGTTTTTAGGCACCATCAACGCCGGGCACCCTGGCGGAATGCTGCCTCTTACTGAAGCGCAAGCATCAACCCTGCATAATCCCCGCCTTCCAAATAACCTCTACGTGGCTGACGCTACTGTTTTCCCGCAATCGTTGGGCAATCCTCCCATCCTTACCATAATGGCCTTAGCTAAAAAAATCTGCCAGCAAGCGAGTGCTGCTAATAGGTGAGTGTAATAATGTGGTAATGTATGGTAAAGGAGGATAACTATGAAAAAGAAATTGAATAATAAGGTCCTCATTACATTTTTTGCAATAGCACTATTTATTACCGTGGGTAGCATTGTTTATGCAAATAATGAAAACGCAATAAATAGTGAAGAAATAGTTGAGACAAATAATGAAAAATCAACGGTTGAAGCTATAAATGAAATAAGTAGTGATTCTGAAAATGATAGTGTTTCGCAGGATTTAGATTCAGAAAAGAAAACAAATTTGGAAACTGATGCTGATCTTTCCTTGATAGACGAAGACCTGAAAAACAAGGATATTCCTGCCACGGCTGAACTCAATCTGAAAGAATTAAGCTTTTCTGGGATAGTGCAAAAATCGCCAAGCGGCAATCTGTCAGCTGAACTGGTTCGCAGAAACAATGAGTTTCACGATTCAGTGTTGGTCAGAGACGTGGAAAAAGTTGAAATTATCGATATGGCAGGTATATTATATTCTTCAGTTTATAATACAGAATGGTTGGACGAAAACCGATATACAGTCCATGCCCACTTAACCCCCTCCCAAGGAGTATATATTGTTATCAATATCGAAGATAAGAGTATTGAGAAATTTGTAGGTGTTGGATTTAAATGGAATAACAAAAAAGATGTACTATTCTATGTAAATACTTGCCCGCATTTTTCGTTGGAGCGTGTTGGCGACAAGATTGTCGACAATAAAGGGAATATTTATTATGAATCACCAAAAGACATCATGATTACTGATCAGTTTACGATCGCAAATAATGGAAGTAATATGGTTTTTTATGCAAATGATCTATCAAATGATGAGCGAAATTTGTATGTGGCAGAAGTTAAAGATATGAAAATTAATAGTATTGAGCTTATAAAAGATGCTCCTCTTGGTGAATTAATTGAAGTTAAAGATAATAAAGTGAAGATTGCAATTACTGAAGAGCAGATAATAGAAATCGATATTTAATAGTTCGAAAACAAGCGAATGAATTGCAGACAGTGGGGGGCACTATGATCTGACGAAGAAATTGCTAGATCAAGTTGCCAGCCCCACGAGTTGTGCTTTAGTGGGGTTAAGACTTGAATAGAGTACTTTGTATGGTGATATTATTTTCTTTCATATCTGCAGGGTGTTCTCCCAATTCCAATATTGGAGAAGACAAGGCAGTGAATTTCATTAAAAGTTATTTCGAGGAACTTGATAAACTCGATGTATCATATCCAGTCATTATGAATAGTATAGGCTGTTGTTAGGCTTTGCCCAGGGTGTCAACAGGTCCATCTACTTTGGTCGTTCCCTTACTGTAAACCAAGGCGATCTTTTAAAGCTTCTTGGAGTATCTGAGAGAAATTAACACCAGCATTTTCGGCCTCAGAATTAAGCCAGGAAGGAATACTTAAAGTCTTTTTTACGAAACGGTTATTTAGTTTATCCCTAATTGTCGGCATAAAAACTTCAATTAGAACAAGTATCTCATTAGGCCCAAGAGTCAATAAATTTACAGGGGTGGGATTGGGGATTATTTCCTTATCTTGTTCCATACTCCAAAGATGTAGACCTAAAGCCTCTTTTGCATCATTGAAGGCATCTTCTGTAGTCTCTGAACAAGATAAACAGCCAGGAATATCAGGGAACGAGATAGAAATTCCATCCTCAGCATAATGAAAAACAGCTGGATAGAAATATTTGGCTGGCAACATAGTCATTCCTCCTCGAGATATATAGCAAAAGGGGACCAGATCTAATAAAAGTTAACTCCTGATTGTTCTTCAATGTTTTTCATGGTTCTTATTGGTATATCCTTAACAGGATGTTTCACAGTTGTTTTGTTTCGTTTAGTCGGATGTTTGAAATGATGATGACTCCCAACAGTTGCAACTAAATACCATCCATCCTGCTTAAGAAGTTGAATCACTTCTCTTGAAGAGTAACTTTTCATATTTCGCCCCCCCGAGATAAGAAAATAATATTACGTAATATATTACGTGTCAAGGGGGAGTGTCTAGGGAACCTAGAAACCTTGTGCCAGCACAATGTTTTTCACTAGAAGGTACGAGCATTTCATTTGAATTATTGCGAACTAATGATTAATATATGTATTAGCATTTAGTTTTATATTTTGCATCTGAACGGAGGGTTAACTCATGAGCATAATGAACCGGGGCAAGCAAAGCAGGAAACAGAGGCGTTTTATACAGATAGTAATTGGTTTGGTAATTGCCTCATTTCTATTAAGTATCGTCGCTTATGGATTTATTTAGAAGCCAGTCTGCAAGGGCTATCATTTAATGGGATGGGGATATTGGCATCTATGAGAAATCTTCAATACCCCGATCCCTTATAACATCTTCTCACCATCACATTTTTTTCACCTCCTTATCTCAGTTTTCATTAAAAAGAATGATTATAATAGTATTTTCATATATTTGCTTAAAGACTTTAATAATTATCTCATCCAAGGGGAATGGGGGATATCATGGTGAGTAAAAGAGATAAGTTTGGCAGATTAATCGGAGAAATTATGGAAATACCCCCGGATATTGTTCTGGATTTACCTAGAATAACGATATTAGGGCGCAGCGAAATCATGATTGAAAACCACCGCGGCATAATAGAATATGGGCTCAATACGATGAAAATTAACTTTAGCCGAGGCTTTTTAAGTATTGTGGGAGAGGGATTGGAAATCAAATCTTTAAACAGCGAAGAGATCAAAGTAATCGGTTTGCTAAATCACATATCATACAATGATTGACTCAATAATTGTAGTTAATTTAATAGTTGAAGTGACTAATTTAGTAATGGAGTGGATTTATGTTTAGAAGATTATTTGATCTCATAGCCGGTTTAATCTCAGTTAGAATAACGGGATCCCAAGTTGAAAAAGTCCTTAATATGGCAATGGCGCGCGGAGTTTTTATAAGTGATGTTCGCAAAGAGAGCAATGGAGCGGTGCTGAAAGTTAGAAACAGCGGCTATTCAGCCTTAAAGACCATTTGCGAGACTCAAGACTATCAGATTGAAGTTATCAAGAAACAGGGAGTACCTTTTTACAAGACAGTGTTAAAAAGACGCCTAGGGTTTCTGGTTGGGGTTTCATTTTTTTTGCTGATGACTTATTTTCTCTCTGATTTTATTTGGTTTATGGATGTGAGTGGAAATCAGATGGTTTCGACGGAAGAAATCAGGGAGGTCGCCGCAAAATATGGGGTGGAAAAGGGAGTCAGCAAGCATGATTTCGACAAGACTGAAGTTGAATTGGCTTTATTAAGGGAAATTAACCGCTTGTCATATGCCAAAGTTGATATAAAAGGGGTTAGTTTAAACATCAAAGTAGTCGAAAAGACATTTGCCGGACCGGAGATAACAGCACCTTGTGATATAGTGGCAAATAGCGACGGGATCATTACTGATATTCTGGTTTTAAATGGCGAGAAACAAAAAGTTGTCAATGATGTGGTTTCCAAAGGTGATGTTATAATAAGCGGTATTATCTATCCCAAACCTAACCCTTTTGGTCTTGATGATCCCAATCAATCTTTAGAACCTTACCGGGTCAGAGCCCGGGGAATTGTTTACGCTCGAGTTTGGCAGGAAAGCTACGGCGAATGCGCGCTTAATGAAGTACAGACAATTGCTGCCGGTAAGGAAAAACTTCAGTATTTATTAATAACGCCTTGGGGAGAGATATCTATGTGGAATCAAAGCGAAAGTCTTGGAAATACTGTAGATAACCGAATAGCTAAGACTATCTCAACGCCTTGGGGCCAATTAGGATTTTTAAAGATTGTTTCCCAGGAATTTCAGACTAATAGTATTGAAAGAAGTGCAAACGAAGCTGAAGCAATAGCGGTTGAAATGGCTTTGAATTCTCTGCCTCGCAGTATTAATGATACTGAAGGCAATTATAAAGTGGAGGTAGTATCGTCACCAGCTGAAGCGTTTGTCAGGGTCAAAGTCTTAGTTGAATTGATCGAGGAAATTAGCGAAGTCCGCGTGTTAGAGTAAGCAAAATTAGCTTTATAGACATGGCATATGATATAATACGAAATATTCGAATATAGGGGCTGAGATTTTATAGAAAAAGAACTGAAAATTAGCATTTCTGATAATGATATTGCCGCAATTTTTTTTGGCAATGAAGATGAAAACTTCCGCTATTTGCGATCAATTGTTCCTGTCGAATTACATGCCCGCGGCGGGGAGATAATAATCAGAGGAAAAAGAATTGATGTAGATTTAGTTGGGAAGCTGATAGAAAAGCTATTGAAAATAGTCACTGAAGATGCCCATTTGAATATTAATGATATTAATTATGCTTTTAGAGTGCTGCAAGATGGCGATAAGGATAATGAACTGGCATTGCCATCTAATATATTATTGCATTCAGTTCGCGGAAAGCAAATAAAAGCAAGAACATTAGGCCAGAAGCGATATATACAAGCTATTAGTAAAGATGATGTCGTATTTGGCATTGGGCCTGCTGGGACAGGCAAGACTTATTTGGCGGTGGTTATGGCCGTCATGGCATTAAAAAACCGCAGTGTAGAGAGAATCGTATTAGTAAGACCTGCAGTTGAAGCTGGCGAGAAACTAGGTTTTTTGCCTGGTGATTTTATTGAAAAGATCAATCCATATTTGCGTCCTTTGTATGATGGATTATTCGATATTTTGGGAGTTGAGCAAACCCAGCGCTATCTGGATAAGAACATCATTGAAATCGCGCCCTTAGCATACATGCGCGGCCGAACCCTAAACGATGCATTTATTATTTTGGATGAAGCGCAGAATACAACTCCCCAGCAGATGAAAATGTTTTTAACTAGATTAGGATTTGGCTCCAAAGCAGTTATTACTGGCGATATTACCCAAGTAGATCTTCCGAAAGAAGAATTTTCAGGTTTAATCGAAATCCAAAAAATTCTCGGCGGTATTCCCGGAGTTTCATTTGAATACCTGACAAAAGATGATGTGGTAAGGCATCCGCTAGTCCAAAAGATAATCAATGCTTACGAAAACTATGACCGCAAAAAGAGCTGATAATTAGTATTATCGGGAGTTTTTATGCCCAAGTATGTTTCAGATTTAAAACAGAAAGTACTTGAATTTCTGTTTAAGACAAATAATAAATTGATAATTGGTGCTGTTCTTTTTTCCCTGTTTTCCATGCTAATTATTCTTACAGGAAGAGATCAAACCAATGTAATAGTTAATGTCGATGAAGTTGCTCCGTATAATATTCAAGCAAATTCGACTACCATTGTAATCGAGGAAAAGCGCACCCAGGAATTAAGGGATTTAGCTGTCAGTAAGGTTCAGAAGGTCTATCAAGAAGATCCGCAAGCAGCTACTTATGCCGTGAGTTACGTTAGTTCTTTTTTTACGCGTTTAGGCGAAATTATTGAATCTGAAGATATTGATAAAAATCAGCAAATTAACGGACTTCTGCTGAACTTACCAAAAGTACCGCCTTATGTGCCCAAAAACGATACTGAAGCTTTAATTGCTTTCTGGAGCGAAAAAACCGCCAGGGATGCGGAAATGCTTAAGAATATTCTATTGCCATTGATCCAGGAAACCATGAAAAAAACGATAGCCGAGGAAGGCTTGGTTTCTGTCAATCAGCAATTAGCCTTGCAGATCGAGAGCCTAACCCTTGTGCAAGCGGAAAAAGACACCATGCAAAAGGTAATGGTAAATGCCATTCGCCCTAATATCCTCTTTAATGAACAAGCAACGGAAAAAGCTTTAAAAGATGCTTACGAATCTGTTCAGCCGGTAACGAAAACGATCAAAGCCGGTGAGATTATTGTACGCGCCGGGGAAAGGGTCACAACTGAACAAATAAGTACTTTAGAACAATTGGGAATCTTAAGTAATAATTCTTTTTCGTACATTATTATTGGAACTTTGCTTTTCATTCTCTTTACTATGTGGTTGGTCTTCAAGTATTCCCAGCGCTATTATGTGAAAAACTTTCCAGATGCCAGCCAGTTGTTATTATTAGCTATTATTTTCTTAATAATACTAATCACCAGTAGATTTATTGTGCTTATCAATATTAGTGACCAGCCACAAATAAATTCAATGGTTGGTTTTTTAGCGCCTGTAGCTGCAGGTTCATTGTTAGTCGCGATTCTGCTAGATTATCGTTTCGCTTTTTTTGCGACTATGCTCATGTCTTTCTACATTGGATTGCTTAATGAAGGTAATCAGCTTAACTATGCGATCGTAGCTTTTATGGGCGGTATTATCGGCATTTATAGAGTTCAAAGAATTAATCAGACTTCAGATATTGCAAAATCCGGTATTTACATTGGCTTAGGCAATGTAACCGCAATTCTTATAGTTCTAATGATTAATGGTCAGATGGATTGGACTTTAATCTTGGTTGGAGTTATTGTCGGCTTAATTAACGGAATTTTATCAGCGGTATTAATGATCGGCGCCTTGCCCTTTTTGGAAACCGCATTTAATATTACGAGCATGATTAGATTATTGGAGTTGTCAAACCCAAATCATAAAGTTCTAAGGCGGCTGTTACTTGAAGCTCCGGGAACTTATCATCATAGTTTAATGGTAGGCAACTTGGCAGAAGCTTCAGCAGATGCTATTGGAGCTGATTCTCTGCTAGTTCGGGTAGGAGCTTATTATCACGATATCGGCAAATTGAAAAGGCCGGATTATTTTATTGAGAATCAGAGGAATTTTGGCAACCCGCACGAGAGAATAGTTCCGGCTTTATCAGCTTTAATCGTGACTTCACATGTAAGAGATGGAGTTGAGATTGCACGGGAAGCGAAGTTGCCGCAGATCATTATCGATTTTATCCAGCAACACCATGGTACAAGCCTGACCAAGTTTTTTTACAGCCAAGCCCAGATAGAAGCGGGTGAAGAAAAACTAAGTGAAGAGGGTTTTCGTTATGAGGGCCCCAAGCCGCAGAGCAAAGAAAATGCATTGGTTATGCTTGCAGATACTGTGGAAGCCGGAGTAAGGTCATTAAAAGACCCAACCTCATCTGGGATAAGAAATATGGTGGTTGGTTTAATCAATGACAAGTTAAAGGATGGGCAATTGGAAGACAGTCATCTAACCTTTAATGATCTAAATGTCATTACCGAATCGTTTTGCAAAATCCTCGAGGGAATTTATCATAAGAGGATAGCTTATCCTGAGGTAGTCCAGGAATTCGAAAAAAGGAGAGAGATGCTTGGAGACCTTGATTCTGAACCAACAGAATAAACTGAACTATGACGAAGAAATGTTTCAATTGATCAGCAAAACTGCATCCTATACGGCAGATCATCTGAAAATAGCAGAAGCAGCCGAACTGAGCATAGTATTGTGCGATAATGATTATATCAAGGAGCTTAACCGAACCTACCGCGGTTTTGATTCCGCTACTGATGTATTATCATTTGCGATGAATGAAAAATCTGCAGATGAGCCAATATATGGTGATGAAGATGGCGTTGATTTGCTTGGTGATATAGTAATTTCAGTGGAAAAAGCTATGGAGCAAGCGCAGGAATATGGACATGCTTTCACTCGCGAACTCGGATTTCTAATTGTTCATGGAATATTGCATTTATTAGGATATGACCATGAAGCTGAAGAAGATGAAAAAACTATGCGGGCCATAGAGGAGACAATTCTTAGGGATCTACTGTTAGAGAGGTAGATTTAATGAATAAGCTATTACAGAGTTTCGGGTATGCTTGGGCCGGAATCAAGTATTGCTTGCAAAGTGAGCGCAATATGAGAATCCATGCTCTGGCAGTGTTAGTGGTTGTGTCAGCGGGAGTGATATGTAGATTAACTCGCACTGAATGGCTAATAATACTTCTAACCATAAATATTGTGATAGTTACAGAAATGGTTAATACCGCGATTGAAAAAACCATTGATCTTTACACCTTGAAATTAAACCCTTTAGCTGCGATTGCTAAAAATGCTGCTGCCGGTGCTGTTCTTACTGCAGCCGGGTCAGCGATAATTGTAGCTATTTTAGTTTTCGGCCCATATATTTTAGCCTATTTGGAGAAATAATGAAAAATGAAGGACTAATGGAAATGGCCGCGGATGCAAGAAATGCATCATATTCCCCATATTCGGAATTTGCAGTAGGAGCAGCACTTAGAACGGCGAGTGGCAAAGTCTATACTGGGTCAAATATCGAAAATGCTTCTTATGGTTTAACCATTTGCGCTGAAAGGGTAGCGGTTTTTAAAGCTGTGAATGACGGGGAGAGGAAGCTGACCGAGTTAGCGATATGTGGGCCTGAAAACAAGGCGATTTTTCCCTGTGGAGCTTGCCTGCAAGTATTGGCTGAGTTTTCTTCACAATTAACTATCTATTTTCATGGTGAAAATGGAGAGATAATTGTTAAAAATATTTCTGAGTTACTGCCGTTTATGTTTCAGTTAAATAATAATTAGGGGGACCAAATTTGAAATCCGGTTTTATTAGCATAGTTGGGCGACCTAATGTAGGAAAGTCTACTTTATTGAATAAAATTATCGGTGAAAAAATTGCGATTGTTACCGAAAAGCCTCAGACTACTCGTAACCGAATTCAAGGCATATATACTTCAGATATGGGGCAGATAATTTTTGTTGATACACCGGGAGTGCATAAACCTAAGCACTTATTAGGTGAATATATGTTAAGAGTATTTGCACAGACCATAAGTGAAGCAGACTTGATATATTATGTTGTTGATGCGACTAGATCGCTTGGCAGCGGCGAAATGTATATTATCGAGAATATGAGTAATACCAATACTCCAATATTCCTTATTATTAATAAAATTGATCTTCTCAGCGGCGCAAACATTAAAGAAATAGGGGATACCTATCAAAGACACCTGCGTTTTTCTGAAATAATTCCTATTTCTGCCGCCAATGGAACCAACATAGATCTACTAGTGGAAAAGTCTTTTCAGTATATGCCCGAAGGACCAATGTATTACCCGGAAGAAGACTTAAGTGATCTGTCCATTTCATTCTTAGCTTCGGAGATGGTTAGGGAAAAAGTTTTGTTGTTAACCAGAGACGAGGTGCCCCATTCTATTGCCGTTGAGATTGAGGAATTTAAGTTTAAAGCCAGTAACAAGGCATATATAAGAGCGGTTATTTATACGGAGCGAAATTCACAAAAGGGCATAATAATTGGCAATAAAGGAGCTATGCTCAAACAAATTGGTGAAACCGCGCGCCAAGATATTGAAACCTTGGTGGGGTGCCAAGTTTATTTAGATTTATGGGTAAAAGAAAAAAAGAACTGGCGCAATAATGAAAAGGATTTGAAGAAATTTGGATATAGAGTCTAAGCGTATTTCGGAGATTTGTGCATGTATTGATAGCACGGATTTAAGAGCAGATGCTACGCTCAAGGATATTGATTTTTTATGTAGTAAAGCTCTTGAGCTCGGTGTTTGTGCTGTATGTATAATGCCTTATCGAGTCAAACTTGCACGCCAATTCCTCAATGGAAATAAAGTTTTGCTGTGCAGCGTGATTGGTTTTCCCCTGGGTGCCCAAGAGATAGCAGTAAAGTGTTTTGAAGCAGAAATTGCGCTGCAAAATGGAGCTAATGAGCTGGATTTCGTTTTAAATATAGGGGCGTTAAAAGATGGCAGCTGGGAGTATATAGTCCAGGAAATCGAACGAGTTTTAGAGCTTAAGTCTAAATACGAATTCACTCTGAAGATCATTGTGGAGACGGCATTGTTAAATGAAGAGGAACTCATAAAAGTAATTAGCATAGTAAGTGAGAGCGGAGCCGATTACCTAAAAACTTCGACCGGAATGTCCTCAAGGGGTGTTAGTCGCGAAGATATAGTAATAATTAATAAATACAAATCGCGAGGATTAAAAATCAAAGCCAGCGGAGGGATTAAGACGGCAGCTTTTGCTCAGGAACTACTGGATTTAGGGGTAGATAGAATCGGAACCAGTAATGCAATTGCATTAATTGAAGAGTTCAAAGCGAAACGGCCATAAACTTAATATCCTAAAGTATACATTGACTTTAAATAATTGTTTTATTAAAATCACCTTAGACCTTTAAGTTAGTCCAGAGAGGCTGGCAAGGATTTTGGAAGTCGTCTGCCTGCCTATAATTTAGGTAGGTTTTGTTTTTTTAAGGGGGATCGTTATGCAGCTTCGTGATAAGAATGTCATCATGGATGAAGTAGCCTTAAAGAGAGCATTAACTAGGATTGCTCACGAAATCATTGAAAAAAACAAAGGTGTCGACAATATTGCCTTGGTTGGAATTCGAAGGCGCGGGGGACCATTGGCGCTTCGTTTAGCAAAAATAATTGAAGATATCGAAGGCTTGGAAGTTCCGGTCGGGATTCTTGATATAACATTATATCGTGATGATTTGACAACTCTGGCATCACAGCCATTGGTGCGGAGAACAGAGATCAATTTCAATATAATTGGTATGAACATAGTTTTAGTAGATGATGTTTTATTTACCGGAAGAACAATTAGAGCAGCTTTAGATGCTTTGATGGATTTGGGGCGGCCGAGATCAATACAATTAGCAGTATTAGTTGATAGGGGGCACCGAGAGTTGCCGATTAAGGCGGATTTCATCGGCAAGAATGTGCCTTCATCGCTGAAAGAAATCATTTCCGTAAAAGTAAAGGAATTAGATGACGAGGATCAGGTAGTAATACAAGAATTAATAGATGACTAGACTCCCAATAGGATAAAGCTAAAGAGGGAGTAGCAAAAAAGAAGCGACCTCCCGATACCGGGAGGTTTTATTTTGCAGTCGGAAGGAGATAGCAATTTGAGATTAGAGCAACGCAAAGATCTATTGGGATTGCGTGAACTTAGCAAAGAAGAAATATTGCAGATTTTAGATACGGCTGTTCCGATGAAGGACATCATCAGTCGAGATGTAAAAAAGGTTCCGACTTTAAGGGGCAAGGCTCTAGCTACGGTATTCTTCGAAAATAGCACCAGGACCAGAACCTCATTCGAGATTGCCGGCAAGTATTTGAGTGCTGATACAGTTAATCTCACTGTTGCAACCAGCAGTGTCCAAAAAGGGGAAAGCCTGAAAGATACTATGAAAACCATTGAAATGATGGGTTTTGACTTAATGGTTATGAGACACGCAATGAGCGGAACGCCCCATTATGTTGCTCGCAATACCAATATGAGAGTTATTAATGCTGGTGATGGTCAAAATGAGCATCCTACCCAAGCACTATTAGATCTCTTTTCGATAAAAGAGAAGAAAAAGAGTTTGGATGGTTTGAAAGTTGCTATTGTTGGCGACATAAAGCATAGCCGGGTAGCGAGATCCAATATTTATGCTCTGCAAAAATTTGACTGTGATATTAGAGTAGTAGGGCCATCAACGCTGATGCCGGCTGAGATTGAAAAACTAGGTGTTCGTGTTTGTTATAGCCTTGAAGATGCTTTCGAAGATGCGGATGTGATTAATGTTTTGCGTGTTCAAAAAGAAAGGCAAGAAAGCGCTTTGTTTCCCTCCATGGAAGAATACGCCAATCTATTCCTGGTAAATGATTATCGCACCCGAACAGCTAAAAAAGATGTAATGATCCTCCACCCTGGTCCGATGAATCGTGGTATTGAAATTGACAGTAGATTAGCAGATAGCCTAAGCGCAGTCATCAATCAGCAAGTAACCAATGGGGTTGCAGTTCGGATGGCAATACTGTTCCTGATGATGGGAGGGACAAAAGATGAAATTGTTGATTAAGAACGGTCGAGTGATTGATCCTGGCAATAATATCGATAAAGTCCAGGATGTTTTGATAGAAGACGGCTACATTAGTTCAATCGGTGAAAGTAAAGCAGTAAAGGCCGAAGTGGTTGATGCCGAAGGGCTTATTGTGGCTCCTGGGTTTATTGATATGCATGTTCATTTAAGAGAACCTGGTTTTGAATACAAAGAAGACATTACAACCGGTAGCTGGGCTGCTGCTGCTGGAGGTTTTACTGCTATTTGCTGTATGCCAAACACTGAACCGGCAATTGACAACCATGTAGTTGCAAATTTTGTAAAAGAGAGAGCACAAAAATCCGCTTTGGTGAAGGTCTATCCAATCGGATCTATTACTAAGGGAATTAATGGCGAAGAATTAAGCGAAATAGCCGGCTTAGTATCGGCTGGCTGTATAGCGCTCTCAGACGATGGCAAACCGGTGAAACACGCAAATATAATGCGCAATGCTATGGATTATGCTAAGATGTTTGATTTACCAATTCTATCTCATTGTGAGGAAATGGATCTGAGCCGAGGAGGCTTGATGCATGAAGGATATTTTTCCACTATTTACGGACTTCAGGCTATTCCAGCTGCCGCGGAATCTATAATGGTAGGCCGTGAGATTAGTCTTGCTAAGCTAACCGGCGGCAGGCTGCATATCTGTCACTTGTCAACTGCTGAATCGCTAGACTTGGTAAGAAAGGCCAAAGGTGATGGCTTAGCTGTTACCTGCGAAGTAACACCGCATCATTTAGCTCTTAGCGACGAAATAGTGGGTTCATATGATCCTAATACCAAAGTAAATCCGCCTTTGCGTTCAACGGATCACATAAATGCATTGATAGCTGGCGTTAATGACGGGACTATTGATTGTATTGCAACTGATCATGCGCCCCATCATCTTGAAAGTAAGGACTGCGAATACCAGCTGGCTAGTTTCGGAATTTCAGGCCTAGAGACTGCAGTTGCAGTGTGTCTTGACCTGGTCAACAAAAATGTTTTGAGTTTGGAGCGCGTAATCTCCATGTTTACAGTGGGTCCGGCGCGAATACTTAATATTGATGGCGGCAGCTTAGCCAAAGGAGCTAAAGCTGATATAACGATAATTGATCCTCGTCTTATCAAAACAGTTGATACAGGAAATTTCTATTCTAAAGGTAAGAATAGCCCATTTCATGGGCAACAACTGCAAGGCTGGCCGGTGATGACAATTGTTGATGGAACCATTGTTGCCGCCAATGGCGAGCTCAAAATCTAAAGTAGAATTAATATTGAGTTTTTCTCAGTGGGAAGGCAGGGGAAATGAAAGGGTATTTAGTCTTAGAAAACGGACAAATTTTTGCTGGAAAGTTACTTAATGATTGCCTGCAAGCGAGTGGTGAGGTCGTATTTACAACAGCAATGATTAGCTACCAGGATATCATTACCGATCCTTCTTTTTGGGGACAAATCGTTGTTATGACTTATCCTCTGGTAGGTAATGTAGGTTTTAATAAGAAAAGTTTTGCCTCAGCTAGAGCCATGGTTAAGGGATTAGTTTTAAGGGAAGCAACTGATTTTCCCAGCCATTATGAAATGGAAGAAGATATGATTACCTTTTTAAACCGCAGTGAAATAGCGGTTTTAACTGAAGTTGATACTAGGGCATTAACACGTGCTATCAGAACTAAAGGTATAAAAGGAGGTATTATCACCTCAAATATAGATAATATAGAACATTTAGTTAAACTAGCGAAACAAGCAGCCCAAGACCAAACTGGTGATTTAGTTTCTTATGTAACCAGAAGAAATATTATGAAGTTTGGCGAGGAAGGCAAAAAAATAGTCTTTTTGGATTTAGGCACCAAAAGGTCGGCAATTGATTCTTTTCTCAAAAGGAAGTGTCAAGTGGTAGCAGTTCCTGCCCTGACCAGCAGCAAAGAAATCCTTGATTTAGAGCCGGATGGAGTCTTTATTTCCGACGGCCCCGGTGACCCTCAGGCACTGCTAAGCATCCAGGAAACCGTCAAAGGCTTGCTGGGAAAGGTACCGATATTTGGAGTTGGGCTTGGGCACCAAGTAATAGCATTGGCATTAGGAGCTCAAATATTTAAACTTCCACATGGTCATAGAGGTACTAATCATCCCGTCCGCAATCTGATTAACAATAGAATTTATATAACAACGCAGAATCATGGGTATGCCATAGAAGAAAGCTCATTAATGGGCATTGATGCCGATTTTATCTTAAGAAGTCTTCATGATAATAGTATTGAAGGAATTAAGCACAGGAATTTTCCGATCATATCTGTTCAATTTGATCCGGAAGGATATCATGGCTACAGTGAAACCGGGTTTTATCTTGATGAATTCGTGCAGAATCTTTAATGGCGATGACAATATGGAGGGAAATTTATGCCTTTGCGAAATGATATAAAAAAAGTTCTGGTAATAGGCTCAGGGCCGATTATTATTGGTCAAGCTGCTGAATTCGATTATGCAGGAACTCAGGCTTGCCGAGCATTAAGGGAAGAGGGTTTAGAAATCGTTTTGGTTAATAGTAACCCTGCTACCATAATGACTGATGCCGAGATCGCCGATCAAGTCTATTTCGAGCCTTTAACAGTTGAGAATCTTAAAAAAATACTTATCAAAGAAAAACCGGATGGAATAATCGCTAATATCGGCGGACAAATTGGCCTTAATTTAGCATTAGCACTTGATGAATCCGGAGTGCTGGAAGAAACCGGAATACCATTGTTGGGAATGACTCTGGATGCAATTAGGAGAGCTGAAAGCCGTGAATTATTCAAAGAAACCATGCAAAAACTGGGGGAACCGATTCCAGAGAGTACTATTGTGCATAGTCTCGATGAAGCTAAACGATTCGCAGAGAGTATAGGTTATCCATTAATAATTAGACCGGCATTTACCATGGGGGGAACCGGCGGTGGAACAGCTCACGATGAACAAGAGCTGATTAATACTACCATTAAAGGTTTATTGAGCAGCCCGATAAAGCAAGTGCTGTTAGAACAAAGCGTTGCTGGTTTTAAAGAAATTGAATTTGAAGTCATGCGTGATGCCAATGATAATTGTATCACCATATGCAGCATGGAGAACTTTGACCCCGTGGGTATCCACACTGGAGACAGCATTGTAATCGCTCCGGCACAAACTCTGACTGATGAAGAGTATCAAATGCTGCATGCCGCTTCCATAAGAATAATAAGAGAACTTAAGGTAGAGGGAGGGTGCAATATTCAATTTGCCTTGGACCCTTTCAGCAAAAAATATTATGTTATCGAAGTAAATCCGCGAGTTAGCCGCTCAAGTGCGCTTGCTTCGAAAGCGACTGGATACCCGATTGCGCGGGTTACCACTAAGATTGCCATCGGTTATACCTTAGATGAAATACCTAATGAGATCATTGGCACAACTTCTGCTTGTTTTGAGCCGGCGATCGATTATGTGGTTTTAAAAGTTCCGCGCTGGCCATTCGACAAATTCGTTTTCGGAGACCGCCGCCTGGGGACCCAGATGAAAGCTACCGGAGAAGTTATGGCAATTGATCGCAGCTTCGAAGCCGCTTTTCTTAAATCAATCCGCTCTCTTGAAATTGGGATTAATGGCTTGCGTTTGCCGGAATTACTCACTAGCTCTGATCAGGAATTAATTACTCGTCTTAAGGAAGCTGATGACGAGAGAATATTTATTATTGCTGAAGCTTTTAATCGCAATATGCTATTGGATGACATTTGGCAGATAACTAGAATTGACAAATACTTTTTGCAAAAAATCAAAAATATAATAGATTTTTCTAGAATAATCAGTAAAAATCCCATGAATGCTGAATTATTGCAGGCAGCCAAAAAAATGGGCTTCTCAGACATAGAAATTGCTGCTCTGCGAGGAACAAATGAAGCAGAGATCCGCAGCCTTAGAAAAAAAGAAGGAATCTTACCCACTTACAAACTTGTGGACACCTGTGCGGCAGAATATGATGCCGTCACTCCTTATTACTATAGTTGTTATGAGCAAGAAAACGAAGCGACTCATGATAATGATAAAAAAGTCCTGGTAATTGGCGCCGGACCTATACGTATCGGCCAGGGTCTCGAGTTTGATTACTGCACGGTCCATGCGATTTGGGCTATTAGGGATGCCGGATATAAAGCTATTATAGTAAACAATAATCCCGAGACGGTCAGCACTGATTTCGACACATCGGATCGTTTGTACTTCGAGCCGCTGATTTTTGAAGATGTCATGAATATTATTGAAGAGGAACAGCCCCAGGGTGTAATCGTTCAATTTGGCGGTCAGACTGCCATTAATTTGGCTAATGTTTTAGATAAAGCTGGGGTAAAAATTTTCGGCACCTCAAATGACAATATTGATAGGGCTGAGGATCGGGAAAGATTTGATGAGATGCTGGAGAAGCTGCAGATTTTGAGACCTCCTGGAAGAAGCGTGTATACGATTGAAGCCGCACTTGCCGGAGCTGATGAAATCGGCTATCCCGTCTTAGTTAGGCCTTCTTACGTATTAGGAGGAAGAGCCATGGAGATTGTATATAATCAAGAAGAGCTGCAAACCTACATGCGAACCGCAGTGAAGATAAATAAAGACCATCCAGTCCTGGTAGACAAATATCTGCTGGGCAAAGAGATCGAAGTTGATGCCATTTGTGACGGAGAAAGGGTCTTGATTCCGGGCATAATGCAGCATATTGAGAGAGCCGGGATACATTCCGGCGACAGTATTGCGGTTTATCCGGATTTTAGTCTCAGCGATGAAATTAGGAATAAGGTTATTGAATATACCCAAAAAATAGCCCTGGAATTACAAGTAAAAGGCATGATTAACATCCAGTTTGTCGAGTACCAAAAGGATCTGTATGTCTTAGAGGTTAACCCGCGCTCAAGTCGCACCGTGCCATTTTTGAGCAAAGTAACCGGGATCCCAATTGTGAGTTTAGGCACTAGAATTATGTTGGGTGAAAAGCTGAAAAATTTGGGTTATGGCGATGGATTACAGCCGAAGCAAGAATTTTTTGCCGTGAAAGTACCGGTTTTTTCTTTTAACAAGCTAATTCAAGTAGATATTAACCTGGGACCGGAAATGAAATCGACCGGAGAAGTTATCGGGATTGATTATTCATTAAAGAAAGCTTTAATTAAAGGACTGATGGCAGCCGGTGTCGAAATCCCTAATAAGGGTGCTAAAATCGTTGCAACTATTGCCGACCGCGACAAAGAAGAAGCATTACCCTTATTGGTTAAGCTTGCAAACCTTGGTTATAAATTAGTAGCAACTGAAGGAACAGCTGCCAGGTTAAAGTCGCTTGATGTGGAAGTGGAAATAGTCAAAAAGTATACTGAAGGTTCTCCTAATATAGTTGACTTAATTCAATCCGGCAAAATTGATTTTATTATTAATACTTTAAGCCATGGCCGCAAGCAGGAAAGTGATGGCTTTCAAATTAGAAGGGCTGCAGTTGAGCATAATGTTTCTTGTCTGACTTCTTTAGATACCTTAAGAGTTATTGTTGAGGTAGTAGATGAAGGAGACAATATAGCCCATTACGAAGTAAAGTCTTTACAGGAATTTGTTATAGCAAAGACTTCGTAGTAATAGCACTTGGGAGGTTGATACGAGTGCATTTATTTGCAGATTCCTTAGTCAGCATGAATAAAGCGCTTACACATGATCTATACCGCATGGATATTATACTTCCTGAATTGGCGAAAATAGCCAATCCGGGTCAATTTGTGCATATAAAAACCGGTTTGGATAATGAACCTTTATTGAGACGCCCAATTAGTATTCATGATATAGCTCAAAATGATGGGGTGCTTAGTCTGCTATACAAGGTTGTGGGAACAGGAACTGCTTTGCTTAGCAGGATCCAAGCCGGGGCCAGAATAGACTTAATGGGACCTTTAGGAAACGGTTTTAAGCTTCCGCCTGCCGGGGTGAGAGTATTATTAGTAGGCGGTGGAATTGGAATTGCCCCCTTGGTTTATTTAGTTAGAAAACTAAATGAAATCAAATGCCAAATAACTGTCCTTTATGGAGAGTTACATAGTGATAGATTGGTTGCACTTGATAAATTATTAGAGTTTAATGCCCAGGTCATTACAGCAACCCAAGATGGCAGTCAGGGTTATAAAGGTTTGGTTACCGATTTGCTCGAAACTGAAATAGACTCAAATGCAATTGATTACATTTATACATGTGGGCCGGAGGCGATGATGGCCAAAGTTTTTGATTTTGCCAGAAAAAAAGAGATACCGGGCCAATTGTCTTTTGAAGAATACATGGCATGCGGAGTTGGTGCTTGTTTGGGTTGTGCCAAAAAATTAAGAGCGGACGATATTAACCATGCCAAGATATGTGTAGATGGTCCCGTTTTTTCTTTTGAACAAGTTGATTTCTCCAATCGGAAATAGAATGGTGATGATTCAAGGAGGTTGCCGTCATGGAAATGAATCCCGGACGTGCAGGCGTAAATGATAACATGAAACCGGATATAAGTGTTAGACTCGGCAGGTTTAGAATGCAAAACCCGATCGCGGTTGCTTCCGGTACTTTTGGCTATGGAAGAGAATATGAAAACTATGTTGACATATCAAGACTGGGAGCAGTAATAGTCAAGGGTACAACCTTAGAGCCAAGGCCGGGAAATCCTGCTCCAAGAATTTATGAAACCGCTTCGGGGATGTTGAATTCGATTGGCTTGGAAAACCCCGGTATTGACACTTTTCTTAATGTACATTTGCCCTATTTGTTACAGAGGCAAGTGACTGTGGTAGCCAATATCGCCGGCAATACACTAGAAGAATACGGCGAAATCGCAGAAAAAATTAGACAAAGTACTGGTATTGCTGCCATTGAACTGAATATTTCCTGTCCCAATGTTAAAAAGGGCGGCATGCAGTTTGGAACTGATCCCGACATGGTATTTCAGGTTGTTCAAACGGTGAAAAATGCAACCGATCTTCCGGTTATCCCTAAATTATCGCCTAATGTCAGTGACATCGTAATGATTGCCCAAGCAGCACAAGCCGGAGGGGCGGACGCTGTTTCCATGATCAATACCTTAATGGGCATGGCAATCGATATCAAAGCCAGAAAACCAGTCTTAGGCAATATTTTTGGCGGACTGTCTGGGCCGGCAATCAAACCGGTAGCCTTAAGAATGATCTACCAGGTACATAGGGAGATCGATATTCCAATTTTAGGCGGTGGGGGAATCATGAATACCAATGATGCCCTGGAATTTATTATGGCCGGAGCTTCCGCAATATCAATAGGCACCGGCAACTTTGTTCATCCAGACCTTGCGGTTAGAATAAATTCTGGAATAACTGAATATTTGATCGAAAATGGAATTAGTAAACTAAGTGATATATGTGGAGCAGCGGTACTAAAAATATAATTATTTGTTGACCGAGTTTTGTTCCAATGAAATGGAGAATGCTATGAATGCTAAAGACAGAATAATCTTGGCCTTAGATATGGATTCGCCGCAGGAGGCCCTGCAAATGGTGGAAAAACTGGCTGGCAGTATTGGCTCATTTAAAGTCGGAATGCAGCTCTTTAATATTGCTGGTCCCCAAATAGTGCAGCAGATCAATGATTTAAACGGGCGAGTGTTTGTAGATCTTAAGTTTCATGATATTCCTAATACTGTGGCTGCAGCCGGCAGAGTAATGACAAGATTAAATTGTATGTTTTTTAATGTTCACGCTGCTGGTGGTGAAGAAATGATGAATGAGGTAGCGCAAGCAGTTAAAGATGAAAGCAGCAGACTTGGGGTTAATGCTCCCAAAGTACTGGCGGTTACCGTATTGACAAGTATAAGCCAAAAACAATTGGAAGAAGATATGTTAATAAGAGGCATGGAACTTAAGGATGTGGTACTATCCTGGGCAAGAAAAGCACAACATGCTGGAATAGATGGAGTAGTCTGTTCTCCGCAAGAAATAAAGATAATTAGGGACGCCTGCGGACCTGACTTTAAAATTGTTACCCCAGGAATTAGACCAGCCTGGTCAGAAACCGGTGATCAGAAGCGCATCACTACGCCAAGGCAAGCCCTAGATTTAGGAGCTGATTACATGGTCATCGGCAGGCCGATTATCAAGGCTGAGGATCCTTTAGAGGCTACCAAAAGAATCATTGAAGAATTGGAGGCTTAGCTAGTGTTAGAAAAAAACGAAACCGTAAAAATTTTCAGTGATGCCGGAGCTTTGTTAGAAGGTCATTTCCTGTTAACCTCAGGGCGGCATAGTAACCGTTATATGCAGTGTGCCCAAGTATTGCAATACCCTGAGGCGACAGAAAAACTAGCTCATCATATTAAGGAGCATTTTTCTTCTGATAATGTTGAACTGGTTATTGGCCCTGCAATGGGAGGCATTATTGTTGCTTATGAAGTTGCCCGCCAGTTAAAGGTTCCTTCAATGTTTACAGAGCGTGAAGACTCCAAAATGAGTTTGCGCAGAGGATTTACCATAAAGCCGGGGCAGCGCGTTCTGGTAGTTGAGGATGTTGTTACCACCGGTGGTTCAGTAAAAGAAGTGATTGATGTAGTCAAAGATTACGGCGGAATTGTAGTTGGGGTTGCCGTATTAGTAGATAGAAGCGCAGGAAAAGCTGATTTTGGAACTAAATTTGTTTCCGTACTTACAATGGATATAGAGTCTTGGGAACCGGAGCATTGTCCATTTTGTGAAGCGGGGCAAGGGGCGCCAATAAAGCCGGGAAGCCGCGGCAAGTAAGTTCAAGTAGATTAACAAGGAAAACTACACTTATGAAAATATTTCTTAATGGAAATGAAATGATGTTTGTAGAGGGCGGCTATGAGTATGTTTTCATGAAACCATATATTAAGCATCAACATCAAACGATTAAAAAAGAAAATGGGGAGCTGACTCTGCAGTTATACGATAATGGAGTGCAGATTAACACACTGGCAACCAAAGAAGAAGTTTCAACAATTATTAATCGCGACATTGCCATAGATAAAAAGAACAAAAAAGTTTATATACTTGAAGAGGGCAATCGAGTGGTTGAGCAAGAAGATGGTTCAATTACGGTGTATTCTGAATAAACTCGCATAACCCCAAAAGAGCGGTAAGGAGGTATAAGTTTGATAAAAACAGCAATCATAGGTGGTACAGGTATATATAAACCGGAAATTTTGGACCATGCCAAAACCAAGGTGCAAGATACACCCTATGGACAAGTAACAATTATTACCGGATATTATAACGAACATGAAATAGTTTTTATTCCTCGTCATGGAATAAAACATAGTACACCTCCGCATTTAGTAAACTATCGTGCCAATATTCTAGCCTTAAAAAGGTTGGGGGTTGAAAATATATTGGCAACCGCTGCCGTTGGATCACTATATTTCGAATTCAAGCCCGGACAAATTGTATTAGCAGATCAATTTATTGATTTTACTAAATCACGGGCGCTCACATTCTATGATGGCGGCGAACATGGAGTTATCCACTGTGATATGACCGTTCCCTATTGTCCTGACTTACGGTCAGCAATTATGAAGGCGGGACAAGAAAAGGATTTTGATGTTATTAACGGTGGAGTATATGTCTGCACTGAGGGTCCCCGATTTGAAACCGCTGCTGAAATCCAGATGTTTAAGAATTTTGGCGGGCAATTGATAGGTATGACTAGTGTTCCCGAGGTTACTTTAGCACGAGAATTAGGAATGTGCTATGCCAATATATCTATAGTAACCAATTTTGCGGCCGGCATATCTCCAGGTATTTTGACCCATGGAGAAGTATTGGAAGTAATGCGGACCAGTATGGATGATCTGAGATTACTATTAATGGAAACGGTAAAACATATCGAGAAAAGTAAGAACTGTGATTGTCAGAAAATACTGAGTGATCCCGGAATAATGAAATGATATCGGCGTTATCATATGTAGACCGGCGGATTAAGGTGTTAAACCAGAGTAGACTCCCTAATGAGGTTGAATACGAGTACTATGATTCAGCCGAAGAAGTAGCAGAAGCAATAAGAACTCTAAAGGTTAGGGGAGCTCCGCTGATAGGTATTGCAGCAGCTTTCGGGCTGGCTCTGGCAACACTTAATTATTCAGGCGACATGGCTGAGTTGCCGGAGTTCTTTTCCCAAAAAAAGCAGCAGTTAGCTTCAACTCGACCAACTGCTGTCAATCTCTTTTGGGCTCTTAGCCGAATGGAAACCGTATTCATAGACAGTATGCCCAGACCGGCTGCTGAAATTGGAGACCTATTAATTCAAGAAGCATTAATGATACTTAATGAGGACATTAATACAAATCGCACTATTGGTCAGTATGGAGCCGAACTACTTGCTAATGCCAGTCAGATATTGACTATCTGCAATGCTGGAGCTTTAGCAACTGGAGGTTATGGGACTGCTCTTGGGGTGGTAAGAAGTGCTTTTAGCCAGGGAAAGATTAAAATGGTTTGGGCGTGTGAGACCCGTCCGGTGCTTCAAGGTGCTCGTCTAACGGTTTGGGAACTCATTCGGGATAGTATTCCGGTGACCCTTATTACTGATAGTATGGCTGGATATATAATGGCTCAAAAAAAAGTTGATGCAGTGATAGTTGGTGCCGACCGAATAGCTGCAAACGGCGATACAGCTAACAAAATCGGGACGTACACATTGGCAGTTTTGGCTAGTTACCACCAGATTCCTTTTTATATAGCAGCACCAACTTCGACATTGGATAGAAGTATTGATAATGGCGACAAAATACCGATCGAAGAAAGAAATGCAGACGAAATAAAATATTTAAGTGATAAATGTATTAGTATACCGGAGGTTAAGGTATTTAATCCGGCATTTGATATAACACCGAGTAATCTTATCGCCGGGATAATTACCGAAATTGGAGTGTTTGGACCTCCTTTTGATTTTTTCGCGAAATAAGGTAAGGGATGTGAATAAATGCAATATATACAAGAACGAGATTCTGTTTTAAAAGCAGCTAAAAGAATGTCAAAAGATGGTTTAGTAATGGGAACATGGGGCAATATCAGTGCTCGCTGCAAAGGTGAAGAAAAAATTGTCATAACTCCCAGTGGAATGTTTTATGAAAACCTATTGCCTGAGGATTTGGCAGTTGTTGATTTTGAAGGCAATCTGCAGGTTGGAAAGTATAAACCTTCCATAGAAACGCCAATGCATTTAGAGATTTACAAGCATCGTCCAGATGTTGGCGGAATCGTGCATGCGCATTCGATCTATGCTTCAGCATTTGCGGTTGCCCGCACTAATATCCCGGTGATCTTGGAGGAGACCGCCCAAGTGGTTGGACATGAAATCCAAGTAACCGATTATCAAGAATGTGGCAGCTCTAACCTTGCAAACCAAGTGCTAGACAAATTAGGAACAGATGGGGCTGCAGTTTTACTCGCTAATCATGGTTTAGTATGCGTGGCCCAATCGGCAGGAAGAGCACTTGCAGTTGTTCATGTTGTTGAAAAAACCGCAATGGTTGCGCTGCTGGCAAAACAAATTGGTCAACCACATTCCATAAGCCCAGTGGATATTATAAGTCTTCATGATCGGGCGAAGAGTTATGGCCAGAGAAAATAAGAGGATTCCAAGCAATGAGGATATTAATTGAGAATATTTCAATAGTTCCAATGACTGCTCCCGATGAGATAATTGATTTAGGTTATCTTATTATAGAGAATAATAAAATCCTGGAAATCAGCGAAGGTAAACCGCCAACTATCCATTTTGATAAGGTAATCGAAGGGTGCAACAAAGTCTTGTTACCAGGATTAATTAATACCCATACCCATTTAGCCATGACCTTGTTTAGAGGATATGCTGATGACCTGCCACTTATGGAATGGCTCGAGAATAAAATATGGCCATTAGAAGATAAACTAACAGCTGCTGATGTCTATTGGGGTACTATGCTTGCCATTGCGGAAATGATAAGGTCTGGAACCACAAGCTTTGCTGATATGTACTTTTTCATGGAAGAAGTGGCCTTGGCAGTGCAAAATAGCGGAGTAAGGGGAGTATTATCCCGGGGCCTAATCGGGAATGGTCCTAATGGCGAGCAGTCGCTGCAGGAAAATGTTGAGCTTATCAAGAAATGGAACCACCAGGCAGAAGGCCGAATTACGGTATGGTTTGGTCCTCACGCTCCTTATACTTGTTCTCCTGACTACCTCAGCAGAGTTGCTGACTTGGCTAAGGAAATGAATGTCGGCATTCACATCCACTTAGCCGAGACCAAGCATGAGTATGATTCGATCAGTGAACAATTCGGCAAGTCGCCGATAGCTTTAGCTGAAGAGACCGGATTATTTGGCTGTCATGTTTTAGCTGCGCACTGCGTGCACCTAAACGCGCGAGATTTCGAAATACTGAGAAAACATAATGTAAAAATAGCGCATAACCCGGAAAGCAACATGAAACTAGGGAGCGGAATCGCTAGTGTCAAAGAGATGCTAGAGTGTGGGCTGACTGTCAGTCTTGGTACAGATGGCGCTTCCAGCAATAACAATTTGGATTTACTGCAGGAAATGCGCACGGCTGCATTTTTGCAGAAAGTAGCAAACCTGGATCCTACAGCTTTGCCTGCTTATCAGGTGCTGGAAATGGCAACTATTAACGGCGCCCGAGCTTTAGGGCAAGAAGAACTTATCGGCAGTTTAGCTCCAGGCAAGCAAGCCGATATGATTATTATGGATATCAGTAAACCACATATGGTGCCCTGTCATGATGTGGTCGCCAATATTGTATACTCAGCTCAAGCAGCTGATGTTGAGACGGTTATAGTAAATGGCGAAGTGTTAATGGAAGCCCGAATTATTAAATCATTTGATGAAGACGAAGTTTTAAGAAACGCGAAACTAGCAGCAAAAAGACTAACTGCTGGGGAATAAATACATGCAAAAGTTGGGAAAATAGTGACATCAAAGCCAAGAAAAATTATTTCAATTGTTGGAAAACATGATTCCGGCAAAACCACTTTAATTAAAGGGCTGCTGCAAAGCCTTAAAGCCAAGAATTTAAAGGTTTCAGTAATAAAAAACGCGGTGACTAGTCTGACTTTAAATTCAGAGTATGATTCCGAAATTCTTTTTTCAGCTGGGGCAGATGCAGTTTATGCAACTAACCCTGGAGTCTTGCTGACTTACCAACGAACTGAAAGCGCTAGCCGTTTAGCTCAGATCATAGAGATGATTCCAGCTGAAATAGATATAATAATCACTGAAGGATTCAAACAAGAAGACTATCCTAAAATTGAAGTTATGCGCGCTGAAGTCGGCAGCACACCCCTAAATATTCACAATGTCATCGCCATAGTATCTGATTTTCCCCTGACAAGTGATAAGCCCATTTTTTCTTTTCAAAATCCTGAAGAGATAACAGCATTTATCCTGCGCTTTTTTGACAGTTCCCAATGATTTTCGCTTGTCAATAAGCTGAGCTAAGATATAATAGTATGGGTGGATGTAAATAATTAATTTTTATAAGGAGCACTTAGCCGCGCATGATCACTAATCAGAGCCTTACTCCATTATTTGATGCTGTAAAAAACTATGTAGCTGAAAAAGTAATACCATTTCATGTACCTGGACACAAACAGGGTCGAGGCTTATCGGAATTTCGCGACTATGTTGGAGAAAAGGTACTGCAATTAGATGTCAACGGTATGAACGAATTGGATTATATCAATAATCCGGCGGGAGTTATCCAAGAAGCCCAGAAACTTTTGGCTTATGCATTTGGAGCTGAAGAGGGTTTTTTTCTAGTTAATGGCACAACGGCCGGAGTTCAAGCCATGATAATGAGCGTTTGTGAGCCGGGAAACGAGATCATTATTCCGCGCAATGCTCATAAGTCAACAATCGGTGGTATTATCTTGAGCGGAGCTTTACCGGTCTATGTTTACCCGGAAATCAATCAAGAGTTAGGTATCTCGATGGGTGTTACCCTAGAAAGCATTTACAAAGCTATACAACAACATCCGCATGCTAAGGCAGTTTTTCTGCTTAATCCTACTTATTATGGACATACTTCTGATTTAAAGGCTATTGTCAGGATTGCCCATGCGCATAATATGGCAGTCTTAGTTGATGAGGCTCATGGAGCCCACATGTCATTTCATAATACCTTTCCGCTCACGGCAATGGAAGCTGGAGCCGATATGAGTGCAGCGAGCCTTCACAAGACGGCGGGTTCTTTAACTCAGAGTTCAGTTTTACTGATGCGGGGCAACATGATTTCCACAGATAAAGTGAAGCAGGTGCTTAATCTTAGTTACACCTCCAGTGCTTCCTATTTACTTATGTGCTCCTTAGATGTTGCGAGAAAGCAGCTGGCAACCAAAGGGGCAGAACTCTTGGAAAAAACCTTACAACAGGTTCGCTGGGCCCGCGAGGAAATTAACAAGATTCCTGGACTATATGCATTTGGCAAAGAAATAATCGGAACCCCCGGCTGCTATGATTGGGATGAAACTAAATTAGGAATAAATGTCAGTCCGCTTGGTTACACCGGTTACCAGATGGAAAGTATTTTAAGAACCGAATATAAAATCCAGATAGAATTATCTGATCTGAATAATATTTTAGCTATTTGCAGTATTGGAGACCAGAAACAGGATTTCCAGACTCTAATTGAGGCTCTGCAAGTGATTTCTTCCCAGAGTAGAGTAAGAGAGTTTCAGAGCAATACCTTTGTTCCGGCATTTGCCGATATGATTGTATCGCCAAGGGACGCCTTTTACAGCCCCAAAAAATCAATTAAACTAGATGAAGCCGCCGGCGAAATAGCAGGCGAGATGATTATGGCATATCCACCTGGAATTCCTGTAGTTTGTATGGGGGAGAAAATTACTCAAGAAATCATAGACTATATCAAAATATTGAAAAAAGAAAACTGCGCCCTGCAAGGTACTACCGATCCCTATTTGGACTTTGTACAAGTATTGGGAAGCGTTTAACGCTAGCTGCCTGACCTCTTCCGGAAGATGAAGGCATAAAGAGGAGTAGTGAAATAGAATGAGAGTTTTAATATGGAGTATTCTAAACCTTATCTTATTGGGGCTTATAGTCTATTTGATCTTTAGAGTAGTGTTATTTTTCCGTAGCATTAAATTGACATTAAATGAAATGAATAGGCAAATTACTGCCCAAAACGAAATCCTTCAAGAAATAATCCAAAATACTGCTAATAAGAATAACTGATCTGCTGTATAAATACTAGGATTAAGGATGTTTACCCCTGTCAATCACTTCTATATTATTGCAAATGGTTAAACCTTTCTGCAAGTTTTACGATAATAAACTATGAATTGAAATTTAAATAATCGCATGTGCATTTTCAGGAGGATTATCTATGCTTAGATCTCTATATACTGCCAGTTCTGGCATGTATGGACAACAGATGAACATTGATACTATTGCCCATAATATGTCAAATGTTAGTACCGCTGGATACAAAAAACAGCGGGTGGAATTTCAAGATCTAATTTATCAGCAGATTAGGCGCCCAGCCGTAACCGACACCGTGAATGAACCTTTGGGCTTAAGCATTGGCTTAGGAGTAAAGGCAGCTGCAACCAATACTCTTTTTTCGCAAGGCAATATGCAAGATACCGGCAACATGATTGATGTTGCCATTTCCGGTCAGGGTTTTTTCAAAATACAAGTTCCTGGATATGATGACCCCTTATATACGCGTAACGGAGCCTTAAAGATTGATGCTGCCGGACAGCTTGTCAATGCTGACGGATATTTGATGGTAGGAGCTGATATACTGCCCGAAGATGCTTATGATGTTTCCATTGCCAAAGACGGTCGCGTAAACTACAAAATTCCTGGCAATGATGAGGTCCAAGAAGCCGGACAACTGGAATTAGCAAAATTCATCAACCCGGCCGGATTGGATAAAATAGGAGCAAATCTATATGTGGCAACTCAGAATTCTGGGGAACCGGTAGATTGGGATCCTGAGAGTGATCATTCCCTGATACTTGAGAGCGGATATCTGGAAATGTCTAATGTTCAAGTAGTTGAGGAGATGGTTGGCTTAATAACTGCGCAACGCGCTTATGAAATAAATTCCAAAGTAATTCAGTCTTCAGATGAAATGCTGCAAACCGCTACTAATCTGAGAAGATAATACAATGCCCGGAGGATAGGGGTTTGACACATCCGACATACGAGGTGAAACATGAAAATAACTGGGTTTGCCGACACGCTGAACCAAAGTGTAGTAACACAAGCGGCGACTAATTCTCAGCAGGATTTCAATAGACTATTAAATGATGCTAAAAACGGTAAAAAAGAAAAAGAACTTAAGACTGCTTGCGAGCAATTAGAGGCCGTGTTCATTAACAAAGTAATGGATTCAATGCGAGCTGCCATACCGCGAAGTGAATTAATTAACCGCGGCTTCGCCACTGATGTATGGGAATCAATGCTTTTCGAAAAATATGCGGATCTTATGAGCAAAACCGGGTCGATTGGTATTGCTAAAACCCTCTACAAACAATTATCTGCCCATATATAAATAACCAATTAATTACCCCCCATAATAAAATTTTTGTTGATCAGCATGAGCAATCATGCTGATCCTTTCTATTGTGAATGCGCTCTGACCATGCTAGTTTTCTAATAACTGCAAAGGAGCCATGAGCTGTCGTCGAAGACCAGCGAAAATTACACTTCTTTATTCGAGTTATTGCCCAACAGAAACTTACCTCAGGTATATCCGCTATATCTTTAGTTTTTAGCAAATGTTTTCATTAATTATAATGAGAATACCATTTTCTGCAATTTCACATGGCTTAGCATATGTTTAACAGAATACATATCTTATTATAATGGAGCTTTTCTATCTCTTTCGAGAAAATCGTTTAGGAGGATGGTTATGAAAAAGTGCTTTAATAGTTTTCGTTCTGCGCCAATATCTCACGGGGGACCCCGCTTCTGTTTGCCTGTGCCTACACTTTGCCAGCCATGCAGTCGTAATTATTGCCGCAGTATTTGTATCACGTGCCCCTGCAACGGCGACAATGTCAACACTACTGATCCAGTCACGGGGAAAGGGACACCATTTTGTCGCGTTGATATATACATTGATGGAAGGTTTGCCGGGGCTGTGAGCATCGATGCCTATGGACATTGGATGTATCGTCCCGCTACACCATGGACTGGCGGTCGTCATTGCGTTCGTGCAGTGTTGCATTGCCCGGGCAACTATACCGGGAATCCACCGGAAGATATGTCGTGTTTTTACGTTACGAAAGGCACGGAAATCCGAATCACCAGCCCTGAGAACGGTGGAAGAGCCGATCCGGGAGATCCAATCGTTGGAACCGGAGAACCTGGCTGCGAAGCGGAGCTTTATCGAGACGGCATTTTCGTCGGACGGGTGCCCATCGACGCTAATGGCAACTGGAGCTACGAACCCAATCCGCCTTGGACGCAGGGGCGCCATTGTGTGCTGGCAGTGCTGCGATGCCCGGGCAGTGTGAATTTCGATAGGCCGCAGGATGAAACCTGCTTCGATGTAGTCTACCCCGCCTGCCCGCCTCCGCCTATCGATGTGCCGGAGTTGAATGAGGTCATCGCATCCTCGAGGCCATCCATTGCTGGGCGCGGCGTTCCAAACAGCCAGGTGATGGTATGTGTTCAGAACAGTCTTGGAGCGACTGTATTTTGCGAAACCGCGACGCTGTCTGAGAATGGCGAGTGGGCTGTGCAATCGCCTTATGACCTGCCAGACGGCACATACACAGTCATTGCTACTCAGTTGGGCACGTTCTGCAACCCTATGGACACCTCGCGCACGTTCTCAACCTTCACGGTGGATACCAGCTTCCTGAACGTTAATCTAATCTCAATGGTGCGCGGTGCAGTATTCAGGACGGTAGACGTGGAGATGAACGGGTCAGCCTCACCAGTCACGGCACTTTCAATATATTATCTGTTACTGACCCCCGGGCAGCCAGTGCCCACTGCGGAGGAGATTGTCGGCTACAATGATCCCGGCTCACTGATTACCGGTAACGCCGTGCGTGGCCAATTCGTGCGCTCACTGAGTGCCTCCGCGCAAACATTTTCCTTCTCCCTGACCGGCAAAGAGAACATAACGCCGTTGCCGCTGGAGACTGGAGTTATGGATGGCTTCAACTATGATGTCTATGTGGTGGGCATAACCAACGAGGGACGATCAACAGGCGTTTTGACGCTGTTTGAATCGGCCATGGGCATGCCGTTCGCCTCGGGGAATGGCATCATCGGCGATCCCTTCTTTGTGCGCATGTGCACCCCCGCAGAAATGGCCTTTTATCCTGATATGTCCCAAGGGAATCCAGGCAACCGGGCGGGTGTGACGGAAAGTGCTCGCATTCTTGATAATATCGAAGGCATGCAGGCGCTTTACGATCAGACAGGCGGCGTGCATGGCATGCCCGACAGCCTATCGCTGACATAT
This sequence comes from Syntrophomonadaceae bacterium, assembly GCA_031553935.1. Classification (GTDB taxonomy): domain Bacteria; phylum Bacillota; class Syntrophomonadia; order Syntrophomonadales; family Syntrophomonadaceae; genus JAISDD01. The sequence goes on along the minus strand of JAVBKS010000034.1, from coordinate 41,066 downwards.
AGATTGGACAGCGAGTTCGATTTGGCCAACTACGCAACTGCTTGGGGTGGCAATGGTTGGATGCCTATCGGCAATGTGGATGCAGGTCTGATTGTACCGTCTCTATCCGGCGAGCATGTTTTCACCGGCGTTGTCCAGACCCCGGCAAGCGGTTGCGTTGTCAGCAATCTGACCATCAACGCCGCCGCCACAGCGCAAAACCCTGTGCTGGTACGCGGGCTTTTTGGCCAGGTTCGCGGAGTTGCGCTGGAGCGCTTTACCCTCGTTAACGCATTTTCGGAAGCAATGTTCACCGGTTTTGCCGACACCGCATTGACCGGTAAAATCGGTACGCTGGTTGGTTATATGCAAGGTGGAACCATCAGAGACATCATGCTGAATCCAGGGCGAGCATCCGGCGGGCGCTCCGGAACCGGCAGCAATATTGGATATATAGGCGGCATGGCAGGAGTACTGGAAGGCGAAATTATCGTTGAGCGCATTATCGCGCCGCAGCTGGTTATCGCAGAGATCACCCCGTTATCCGTCAACGCGGGCGGATTGATCGGTCTGCTGAACCAAGCGGGGGCTTCGGCCACGGTCAGCGACGTGGTCGTCACAGAATCGGAGGTCACCGGCAACCAAAACCAGGGCGGGGTGATCGGGCTGGTCAGTGCAGGGGTGAGTCAAATGTCCAATATCAGCGTGGCTACAGGCACCTTTCTTTTCTTTGCCGCAAACTGTGGCGGTATTATCGGCATGTTTACGTGCACTGCCCCATCTAACCTCACGAATCTTATAGTTGGGCAAATACAAATAAATGAACCCAATCCGCTTGCGACTGCTGCGCATCAAGGGGGTCTCATTGGCTTTACAACGCTGACCGCCCCGCTCACCATGTTGGGCGGTGAGGTGGAAAGCGGCGCAATTTACGGAAACAACCGGCTTGGCGGCGCATTTGGTACCATCGAAGTGCGCACCAGCGGCAGCAGCTATGCCAATATCAATTGCGGAGTGGATATCACTGGGCGAACTGCGTCCATGGGTGGTGTAATCGGTGCAATGCAGGTCATGACCGGCGGCGGCACAACAAACATCTCAAACTGTCACTCAAGTGCATCTACCATAGCGGCAATTGGACCATCGACCGCAGGAGTAAGCGGTGGTTTCGCCGGACATATAGGGGTTCTCAACATCACGCCAATACCCACAACACCGATCATGTTCGTGACCGATTGCTCCGCGACCGCCAACGTGACTGCCGTTACTCAAGAAGTCGGCGGATTCGTTGGTCGTACTTCAGGCGCCAGGTATATCCGCTGCCGGGCCAGCGGCAATGCTCAAGCAGCCATTCGAGTTGGCGGATTTAACGGCAACACCGACGCACCCGCACCGGCAAATCCGCAAAACCCTTCGCTGCAGTTTTTCCAGTGCCAGGCACACGGCAACGTGACTAGCACCGGCGGAACGGGAAGCGGTAACGGTGCTGGAGGTTTTAGCGGCAATTGCGCCTATGGGCTGATCGAGCAATGCTTTGCGACGGGCAATGTGGTTTCCAATGGGCAATTTGAGGTTGGCTCGATGGTGGGATTGTGCGCCAATCCTACGATCATCCTGGACAGCTACGCGACCGGGAACAGCAGCGGCGTCGGCTCCCAGTATGGTGCACTGTTGGGCCATGGGCTCGGTGCGACGGTCAGCCGCTGCTATGCATCGGGCTCTGCCACTGGTGACACCGGCGTCGCAGGTCTTGTTGGCTCTTTGGAGTCCAAGTCGCCGGGCGCAGCCAGCTTGCAAAGCAGCATCGCTCTAGGGACCTCAGCGGTCGCCACCAACGCAGGCGGCGTGGTGCACAGGGTTTGCGGACAACTGGTTAACGGCGCGACGCTCGAGCAAAACTACGCCAACAGTGCAATGACACTGCTCTCCGGAGGCGTGCCGGTTACACCGATTAGCGATCCAAACGGGTTGGACGGTCAGAGTATGGACCCGTCCAGCTTGCTTGCCGTCATTAATACCTTAGGCTGGAACACGACAAGTGTGTGGAACACTGCAACCATCGGCACATTAGGCAGGCCAACGCTGATCGAAAATCCAGAAATTTAAGGCAACACCGCACGAATAGATGGTTTAGGTTACTATCGAAGGCATTGACTTCGAAAAGTCGACAATTCTATTCTACCCACAGGGTACGGCTACAATAGCCTAATACGAAGGGGTAGGCATGAGGGTTTAATAGAAGTTTGGATGCAAGGGAGCGAAGATTAACTTTACTTCCTTGCATTTGTTTAATTTGGCATGGTTGTTTTGATGCAGTGGCTGATATATAGTGTAAGTATAAAAAGGCTAAAAAATTATATGATATTTTTAATTAGTTTATGAGGAATAAAAAGTGTTTTTACATAGAGCTATAGAAAAAAATGACAAACTTACAATAAAACTGTTTTTTGTTTTTTCGGCACTCCTGACATTTAGATTTTTCTATTTACGCGTAAGTTATTGGTCGCTGCACCATACAGCATTGCCGGAATTTAGCATGCCTATCTTTCTTCCTTATTATTTAGCTATGACTCTAGGTGTTGTTGCTTCAATTTATTTACTAAAGCATTCAAAAGATGAATTCAATCTTAGATTGTACATATTGATTCTCGTAATTCCAGTTGTCTGTGCTGCTTTGAGCATTTTTTCGTCAGGTATGTCTAAGCTTTTATTTATGTTCTTTGGTTTTATGCTAAATTCGGTATCCATCAGCATGTGTATGTATCTTATTGCAATGCAAGTGGACTTTTCGGTAATGGGTCGTTTTACTACTATCTGCTTTGCGGTGATGAATATTATTGGCAGTTTAGCCCTTTCCTTACAAGACTACCATCAATTTATCCAGCTTGGATTACTGGGAATGCTAACAATTGTTGCTGTTATTGCAATTCTTATAAATCCGACTTATAAAGCAATTAATGATACGGAAATGAAGCTTGAACCTATGCCGGTGAAGAGAATTGTTTGCGGTGTTATAGTGATACTTTGCCTTTATAGCTTCGTTGCCGGGGTTCTGTACAATCTCTATTTCATTAAGGAATCTTTGGATCAATCGGGCCTGTTTTTCGTAACCTTAATAAGCAGCAGTGCGATTTATATAGTTGTGGGATACTTGATAGATAAAATCAAGTGGCATATTACTGCGATATTTTTGTTCATGGTTATCGTTACGGGCCAAATAATGTCATATAGCATTTACGAAAGTGTTCTTGCTCTTCCTTTTGCCTATATTACGCTCGCAGGCTTTATTGCTATGGATGCTGTTACCATAACTATTCCACTTTATTATGCTAAAAAGATTAAAAAATTCTATTTGGCAGGGCTAGGATATGCGTTACTGTATGGAGGAATGTTTGCTACGACTTTTTTGCACAAATATGCTACCGACAGCATCGAGAAGACCATTTTTGCGATGATGCTAGCAGCGTCTCCTTTTGCAATGCTGCTAATTTTCTTTGTGAGTACCGAATATGCAAAGCAAAGATCCGAGTTTATCCTCAAAAATGTTACTGCGATAACAGAATCAAATTTACAATTAGAGTTTCTCACAGATGAAGAAAGAGAAATACTGACAAGACATTTGGATCAAAAAGAGAATTTAGAGAAAATTAGTTTATCGCCAATCGAAAAGGAAATTGCAGCATTGTTATGTGAACACTTTACGCAGCGCGACATTTGCCGTAAGTTGAGACTGACTGCAAGTGAAGTTAATAATCATTTAATTAGCATTCGCGGTAAGGTTGCGAAACCGCAAGTAGATGCCAATGAAGCTCTTATAAATGCGATTGTGAAAGATTTTCATCTGACTAAGCGGGAAACGGAAATGCTTGCTGCCCTTTGTAATAATGAAACTAATCCTGAAATTGCCGCCAGTCTTTTCTTATCAGAGTCAACTATAAAATTCCACGTCAGTAATTTGCTAAAAAAAATACCTGTCAATAAAAGGGTCGAGGTAGCTGATTGGGTTAAAAACTATAACTCAAAAGATATGGGGTAGGGAACTAAGCAAGCAATATAATAAGTAGTATTAATCTTGGTTTATTATGGAAAAGAATATTGATTCGTTTGCGAGAGCATGAGTTATTAACAGAAAACTTATGCTCTTTTGCCAATATTATTTATCTTTATGCGAGGCCAGAATCAAAACCTATACGGTTTATGACAGAACCTATCCTACCCAAAAGTCTGCAAATGTATTAGGTTAATACTACCAGGCGATTTATTTCAAACTAGTAAGTATTGGAAGGAGGGGTGAAGGTGATAAGCATTATATGTGACTATGAATTATTCAATTGGCAGTGATGACCAAATACTGAAAACGAGCCTGGATATATATGGATATCACATGGAGGGATAAGATTTGAAAGTATTTGCAGATAAAATTTATTGTAAATTATTTTTGGTATTATTGATAATCTTGCTCATAATGCCATCGTATAGCTGGGCAAATGATATAACTGCACCTGGTCAAGATGTCAGCGAAAGCGTTTTGGGCGAGAACTTGGAGCGCGGCCCGAATACTGAAATAAATGACTATATCAGCCCAGATAGTCATGAAAAGGAAGCGGCGGGCAATACTGATCTTGATTCTGAAGAATCTAAAGAGGAAAGCATGTTGCCCGAAGAAGGGAGCAAAGGTTTTCCCAATTCGGAAGAACTGAATGAAACTGAAAAAGATACCTCCAACTCACCGATGAAGATTTTGGAGTCAGAACCGGAATTCAATGTGGTGGAAATAACTGGCGTCAATTTCTCACAAGCCGGCAGTCCTGCGCAGATAGCAAGTGCTCCTGCAGGGAGCAAAATCGACATCAGCTGGCAGATACCGCTTAGGTATCAAGTAAGCGTTCATTCGTATGACTATGGCTTCCTTAGGGAAGATGATTTTTTAGACCAGAATTATGATCTAATTTTTTTGGGATATGATTATCCTCCGGCAGGGAAAATTCCTGCTGAGTTAAAAATGGAAAACGTTGCCTTGATGCAAGGTTATTCCGGTACGCCACTAATAACTGGCAATTACCGGTCCATACTTATGATTTACGACGAAACGACAGAAAAGACTACTATTTTGGTTTCAGGGAATAATCTAATGGTAACTGAAACCAGCGAACCTTTTTTCTCCAGGGGAGTGTTCAGTTCCAAGAGTATGATAGCCGAAGCCGTGACTGATTGGATCTTTTCTTTCCAGGTTACAAAAGACGTCAATATTCCTAAAGACACAAAAGTCACCCTGGAATGCGCTTATCCGGAAATAAAATGCGAATACATTTATAGTGAGAACAAAAATCTATTAGCTGATACCGATTATGAGATCGTGTTTCCGGGACAAGTTAATCCCGAACATGGAGATTTTTTATACTTCAATGCCACTATGGACGGAATAGCCGGAAATATTGAAATGATGTCCGGCCGATTCGTAAAGGTGGAAAACGCATATATTACCACTTCAGGTGAAACCCTGACCTTTGATCAAACCAGTGGACAAGTGGAAAAATTCACCTTGGTAATAACTGCTGAGTATAAAGGCTGGAGCGGGAATCAAGGTGATCCTCTGCCCAGTATTCCATTGATCATCAAAGCAAGCGATAACCTTAAATTTCCTGATGGAACCCATGAGCTGCCGGTCACTGCTAATCATAAGGGCAGACAATCAAGTACCTATCCATTATATGCTCAAGCTGATATAAGCGTGGAAAAAGCTGTCTTCAATGGCGGCAGTGATCATTTCAGCTTACAATTGACCGAACCCGGTGGAGATACTATTGGTGAAGCCATAAGCATCAAGGTCAAAGCACAAAACTATTCGGAGCAAGGTACACTGCTTTTTAGCAGCAGTGGAGAGGACCTGATACCGGCTTATGATTTCATTTTACCTGGTATCAGTCAAACGGAAGAAGAACCTGGCATTGCCTGGCAGGGTCTAGGTGAGGATTCATTAACTGCCGGCAGTGGTTTCGATTATGCTCAGGTAGAGATAACAGCAACTAAATTAGTGGAAGGCAAAGAAACAGCACCATTATTTTTGACTGGGAATGACGGTCATGCAATCTGCTTAGATGCTGACGATACTTTAAAGGTCTCCATATATAATGGAGAAAACAATACTAGCAAAACCTATAAAAGCGTCGATATGGCAACCGGACCTTTAGATATGTCTACACTTATTTTTTCCAATGGCAATACTGGTTTCGACAAGGCAGTTATTACTTTAAACAGTGGTTTAAACGGCCGCTATGGAGTGGATAAAGTCTATTTTTCCTATAAACAGGAAGACTTTGCCCAAATACCTATTTTCAAACCCAATTATCTGCTTGATCTGGTAGGGCTGCCTTCCGACGGGAGAATTAGCACTCTTGGAAGCTTTCCAATAGTAATGCGCACTCATTTGCCGGCTGGGATCAAATGGGAGAATAGATACTATTACGGCCGCTTAACATGTCATCTGAGCACCGAGGCTAATGGTGAAGGAGCAATTGAAACTATTAGCGGTCAGAGTCTGTATCCCTGCTATTTTAGGCTAAGCACTATTAATTATTACGCATCCGATCCGTATAGTTTTGATAGCAGTTTTTATTCCGGGCGCAACTCGGACGGCACTTTTGTTTGCCCATTTGCACTAGGTGAGATTTTGCAGCAGCGGTTAACAGCAGCTGGGTACCGCTATCAAAGCAGTATCTTAGAGCCTGGATATAATGTAGGCTTCGATATACATGGACATAATCTAAGTTCTTATGATAAATATTTCGCCCCGTTCCATAATATGAACATACTATGGGATGGAGATACTTATCTGGAATACACCATGCAGATGAAATCTGGCGGAGAGGGAAAACAAGGGCTATATCTGCAGGGAGACCTCAATATCCTTAATGGGGTTCCCAGTTTAAAGCCTTTGAGCATAACAGCTGGAGATTCTTTGGAGATCACGGTCATGGACGCTGGACAAATAATAGCATCATTTGACAGCAGCGGATCAACACTGTCAGCTGAATTAAATGAGGGACAGCTTAATAAAGACAAGATTTACGATGTAAGAGTGCGTTTCAAAAAAGCGCCGGGAGCGCGAATAATGGGTGTTAGCAGACCTTGGTTAGTTTGTAGCTCCGGAATCAGTATTTTTAATATTGTTCAAACTAAGATTGAGGGCCTTACCCCACTTAAACTCAAAACCGGTACCCCGAGAGCAATCTTAGATGACGGCAGCGCGGGAGCAGAAATTTCAGCTCAAGTGGGAGAAATAGCATATATACCGGTGATTTTAGACTCTGATGAGCTTATCGCGAACTCTTTAGGCATGACGGTAACCTGGGACACCAAAGCCCTGGATTTCAAGCCTCGTACCTATAATGCACTTAACTTAATGTATGCATCGGCACCTATGGCAGCCCGCCTTGCACTTAGCAGAGATGATTTTACGGGGGGCTTGCTGCGGGGAAATCACCAGAGCAATATTTATGTCGCCGGCAGCGGGATCAGCAATGCGATTAATATTACCTTCCGGCAATCCGGGACAAATCTTCAAAAAGGGACAGTTTTGTTCTATGTACCGGTACAGTTTAAGCGTCCCGGGGAAACTTATCTAGATATTGCCTTCCGCGATAACCAGTCCGTTGCTGAACAATATATGAGCCGCTATGTCTATGCTAATCAAAGCTTGCCGATTTCAGTGAATCAAGCTGATGTTCCTAGCAAGGCCTGGAGTGGCTTTTATAATGCCGACGGCAGCTTCAGTTTCTATCCTTATAAGAATGGAAATATTGGCTTGCAAGCAGGTAATCTGCAGGTTCCCTGCAAAACGGAATTTGAGAACGGGACAGCTCTAGCAACAACAACTGCTCTGTATAAAGCCGGATTATACGATGTCTTGGTAAATGGGCAGGCCTGCGGCCAGCAGGTGGCTTTAGCACCCCCAGTTCCGCTAATGCGTTCCGAAAAAGTACTGAGTCCTACTATGGCAAATGCCCGTAGCAACACTTCTATCTGGAGGATTTATAACGATGGGGTGCAGGACGGCTATGCCTTGGTATATTTTGCTCATCCCGGCCGTTTAGCCGGATCATATGAATACGATATTGAAACCGGACTAGCCGACTTAAAAGAGCGTCGTCCCCAACTAATAAGTCCAGTTGAAGCCAGTTATGTTATCCAAGATAAAGGAGCAGATAATGAGCAAGATGCTTACGCGGTTGTAGCGGTTGTCAAAGTAAAGGCCGGTTCCAGCTCCGACATTGCTTGGAAGAGCAGCGCCAAGTGGGTCTGGGGTAATCAGCCCCGAGTAGTGTTCAGCGGTGAAAGCGTAAGTGCGATGTTTACGGAAGAGCAATGGCAAAGCCTGGGATTAAGTGGTGAACTTAATTCCGAACAATACCGGCACCTATGGGATAAATACATCGAGACTATGAATAATGCTCGGGATATAGCTCCGCTGTATTTGTACAATTATGAGGAAAATGATGCGGAAGAAATGGTACATGTGCCCATTTATAGTTTCCCGGGAGTTAGCTCTGATTCCAGCTGGGAGCAAAGCAGTCATGATCAAAGGCTTAAGCTCTATAAGGATATGCTTAAGATCACAGCTCCCCATACCTATAATTACCTTTTCAGTGGTCAATTCGGCGTTAATTACGGCACTAACTTGATTCAGCCTTATATCGCCAGTATGCCCTCAGCTCCATATGTAAGTCTCGATCAAGGCCTGAGAAAAGCTTCATTATCATCGGCTGGGCAGGTGAAAGCATTAAGCATTTCCTCTGACACAGTGGAAGATATCGCCAATGAGGTAATGGATTTTAAAGCGGCATTAGATACGGAAGCTGATGCTCCGGAGTGCAAATCCGATAATCTTTTCGACCCCCAAAACGCGGTCAAAAAGTACGGAATCGGAAAATTGGCGGAATATCATCCGGTTACAGCATTTGCCTTTGCTACTTTGGAAAAAAGCCACGAGTATTCAAAGCTTGCTTATACTAAAATCAAAAATGACCAGATTGAAAGTGTTACTAAAGCCCTAGACGGCCAAATGCAGATGGCAGGTTTGCAAAATGCTGATCAAAAGCAGAAAGTCAATTTCATAGTCGACTATTTGGACATGGTTTGGGGTGCTGCTGGAGGCGGAGCCGGAGGATTAATAAAAACCAGAGATATTCTAGGGGGATATATGAATATCTATGAAGGCCGTCCCCTGGATGATCAGACCGGATTCAACTATAATTCCAGCCCGGAAGCAAAGCAGGCCCTGGCAGAAGCACTTCTGCTAAGCAATGACATTCGGATGTACCGGGAAGAAAACAATATTCAAGGTAATTGGTGGGAAGCCCTAGTTGGGCTAGGAGATATTCCCGAAATCCCTTATCCGGTTAATGTGGATACTTGTACTAATAAGCCAAGAAACAGCGGCGGCGGTACCGGAACTGCAGAAGACCCGAATGCGCTTAGGATTACTCCGGAAGCTCCCGGTGAAGAAAAATGGATTTTGCCGGGCAAAGAACTTAGGATATCAATTGTATTCGAAAACAAAGCTGAGGCGGTCATGCCTGCTCGTGATATCCGCATCGTGCTTCCCGAGCAGCAAAATGGATTTAAACTGAGCGAAGTATGGGATCTAGAGAGCTTAGCAATAGCATCCACCTCTTTTGTTGACCAGAACGGCAAACCGGCGGTGGTAACAGTTCCCAATGCGGATGGTGATTTGATCTGGGTGTTTCAAGATATTATTTTGCCGCCCAATGTAATCGCTCCCGAGGGAGAAGGATTCTTGAATTTTACTGTAAGAGTACGTTCGGATTTGGTCCCGGGAACTACCTTTGCTCCAGTTGCACAAATCATTTTCGACTACAATGAACCAATCCGTACTGATGTGGATGAAGAAGCACCTAAGCGTACCATATCAGGAAAACCTGCAATATCAGGCTTTACAGTCAGTGATGACCAAGCAGCTTGGAACTATGATCAAAAGTATTCCGGGATTCGCCAAGTTTCATTGGGCTATAAAAAGGTGGGCAGCAATGACCCGATTAAATATGTGCTAGAAACTTTTGAGGGCAAGAGTTATCCAACTGCTATGAGTCATCAGATTCCATCGGGTGAATATGAACTAAGCCTGCATATAACTGATATGCTTAATCAAAACACGGTCGTAGGCACTACCGCGACCATAAATAATCCGGTGCCTGCTTTTACCATACAGGCAAGCAGCGGTAGCGGCGGAAGCATAACGCCCAGTGGCAATGTTGAAGTACTATCAGGCGAAAGCAAAAGCTTTGCCATAGCACCTTCAGCTAACTACGCAATTAAGAGCGTAATCGTTGACGGTGAGAACAAAGGCGCGCTGGAGAGTTATACTTTCAGCAATGTGAGGGCTAATCATACCATTCAAGCCGAGTTCAGTTACAGCGGCGGTGGCGGCGGTGGTGGCAGCAGCTCGAATTCACGCAATCATATAATTACTTTTGACATGAATGATGGCAGTGGCAGCTATACTAATATTAGTTATAGCTTAGGGCAAAGCATCGTTTTCCCGACGGTTCCTGTTCGGGAAGGGTTTACTTTCAAAGAGTGGAATACCAAAGCTGATGGCAGCGGAGAAGAGTTTACCAGCGCTAGTGAAGTGAACAGCAGTATCAGAGTATATGCGCAGTGGAATGAAAATGTTCAGGAAGATGAAAAAGACATACCACTTGCGGACCTATCGCCATACAGTGATATCGATGAGCACTGGGCCAGGGCCAGTATTATTGCTGCCAATAATTCAGGCTGGGTAAAAGGTAAAACCGAAGGCTGGTTTTATCCGGATAGCCCGGTTACCAGAGCTGAGTTCTGCACTATGCTGAAGTTGGCATTTGGCTTGGAATTACCACAAGATATGCCTGTAATCACATTTAAGGATGTTGAAAACCATTGGGCCAGAAACAATATTGAAGTGCTAGCCTCCATGAAAATCGTAGCTGGTATGGACGAAAATACCTTTGGCCCCGATGCCATGATTACCAGAGAACAGGCAATCAGCATCATCATTCGTCTATGTGACCAATTGGGGATTCCGGAGATGGTAACGCAAGAATATATCGAAATGAGTTTCAATGACAGCGCGGATATTGCTGATTGGGCAAGAGAAGATGTACGCAAAGGAATTAAGTATAAAATTATTAGCGGTAAACCCGGAAACATTTTTGCACCTAAAGATACAACCACTCGGGCGGAAGCAGTAATAATAATTGAAAAAACTCTAGGACTCAGATAAAAAGCGAAAAAGTCCCCCTCCGAGGGGGACCTTTTTTTTGCCTCCCTCTCCGAGGGAGGTGGCGCGAAGCGACGGAGGGAGTTCTCCGAGGGAGGTGGCGCGAAGCGACAGAGTGGGCTCCTGCTTCGAAGAGGGAATAGCTCTCTAAGGGGACGGTTCTTGGAGCTTGCTATAACTGGCTCACAATGCTAAAATAGTGAAAAAATTTAGGGAGTGTAACTATGCCAAGAGCAGCACGCCATAAAAGTGAGACTGGAATCTACCATGTAATACTTCGAGCTGCCAACCAACAGATGATATTCAAAGATGAAGAAGATAAAGAAAGATTCCTGTATTGTTTGGAAGAAAGTAAGAAATTAAGCAAATTTGAGCTCTATGCTTATGTACTATTAGGTAATGAGGTGCATCTTCTTATTAAAGAGGGAGAAGAAACTCTTGCTCAAGCCTTTCGAAGACTAGGAGCGCGTTTCGTATATTGGTACAACCAAAAATATGAACGCAGCGGGCATCTATTTCAAGACCGCTACAAGAGCATTCCGGTAGAAGATGTAACTTATTTTACAAAAGTGCTGCGATATATTTATTTAAAACCGGTACAAGCAAAGCTATGCAAAATAGCAGAGGACTTTCAATGGAGCAGCTTTCGTCTGCTAAAGAATACATCTGCAATAATTGATCATGAGCAACTATTCGAAATTATTCCCCTGGATACTATCATTGAAATGGTAAATGATAGATCTGATAATAAGCAGTTGTTTTTGGAATTCAGTGAGAAAAAAAGAATCGGCGATCATGTTGCAGCAAGAATAATCAAAAAGGAATGTAAGCTAAATGACCTCCAAGAGTTCCAAACGCTTGGCGAAAGAGAGCAGACTAGATATCTTAAAAAGCTACTTGGAGGCAATATATCAGTAAGGCAATTGGTTCGTTTAACCGGCCTTAGCAGAAGTAAGGTTGAAGGACTAATCAAAGCACCGAGCAGCTCCTCTAATAGAGGGGTGACAAAATAGCTTTCCTCTATTATTGAAGCGTCAAAAGCAACAGATGGATTATTCAGTTAGCGCATGTATCCTCATTAGATGCGTTCGAATTCATTCGTATGCTAATTATACTGCTTAAATCCATCCTTGAAGGCATTGACAACCGCTTGGGTATCATCTAAACGGTATTTGCGAGCCTGCTGCATATTAGCATCGAAATCGACTCCATTGAACCAAATGGCTACTTTGATTTTTTTGAAGCGTTCGATTTGTTTAAACATATCTGCAATCCATAGCTCCTTATTGCCGCCAACTGAGCTGGAAGCAAATTCAGTAATCATAAAGGGGTAATCGAAAGCTAAACAGTATTCGGTATAAAGGGGATCATAGATCTGACTGAAAGTACGCCAGTTTTCGCCTTGATAATAAGTTCCGGTATTGTACCCGGTTAGTCCTACGATATCTACATACTCATTACCGGGAAAATAGTTTAGGGCACTGTTCCATTTGAAAGTCGGGTAAGACACATCAGTGGGATTCCAAATCCACAATACATTATCGGCGCCATTTTCTTGGAAAATACTATAAATGTGACGCCACATAGCTTTGAAGAGCTCCGGATCCTTAGACGTGAAATAACTGGAATAGGAGCACCACTCTGCATTCATCTCATTATTGAAGCGGAAGAGAATGGGATGGCCAAATTCTTTTGCTTTCAGGGCATAATTCTTAAAATACACATCGTAATCGCCATTTAGAATCTGATAAATGGTGCTGTTATTGTCGCGCTTAAACCACATTGTCTGCAGAGTTAGTTCTACTATACGCTTCTCAGCATAAGCATTCTTAAGTTCCTGCATAGGAAATGGGGTATGGAAAGTATGATAATGGGTTAAAATGCTGAATCTATGGCCGAGTTTGCTTTCCAATTGTTTCAAGAAGTCTAAGCTAGCCGGTGCAGTATGCTCGTAAATGCCCCAATTTATTTTGGCCTCAGGAGAAAAATACTCATCGAAGAAAAGCTTGGTTTCCTCATTCCAATCTTTCTCAACCGGCTTAAAAATTGTATTGTTATGTGGTGCGCCTTGAGTTTCGATTAAGTTGAAAGTAGTTAAATAAGGAAGTATGGCGTCAACTTCATGGCTTGACTTAACAATAATTGTATAAACTAGAGTTGGGGAAACCGCGATTTCCAAACTTAAATAATTGTTCTTGTCATTTTCGATTTGTTTCAATTTCGCCCGGTTCCATTTTAGTAAATAAGCAGTGTGGTCATTTATTTTTACTGTTCGGTTTTCTTGCAGTTTATGATCAGTACCGTTATTGAGAAAATAATTACTGATACTATGGTAACTATTGAAATTATACGTAGTCTTAGCAAAGTTATCTCTATAGATTTCAATCTGAGTATCCTTATTCGCCAATACTGTTTTTATCTCGCTGAGTGAAGTGTCTATTTCAAGGTTAGCCGGATAGAATAGGGAGTAACCTTTCGGATAATCATAAATGATGTTAATGCCGGAAGAGGCATTTTTTACTAATTGAAAATCGTCATAAACATATCTGCGCGGGTTTTCAGTGGGGACCCCGTTTTCGATATAAATGTCGCCTAAGACTATTGGATCATAAATAAGTATAAACAGTGCTGCTAATAGGATACTTAGAATTTTTTTCATATGAATCACCTTTAATGCGTTTTATTAAGTTTAGCCTTTTTTCGAGCTTTAGAAAACATTTTTATAACTCAGCTCGTAATAATCGAGAAATCACGAAATGTTTTAAATTATCAGAAAATTTGCTCAACTATTGTCGAAATAGATGGAATTATGATATTATTATGTTAATATTGACATTTACTTTCACTTAGAAAAAGAAAATATTGAATAATTTAATAATTTTATCTGCATCCGAGTTAGTATACCTAAAGCACTGCCATGGTTGCTAACCGATGGGTTTGTTTGGAAACGAATAAGCCTCCCGTTTGGAAAGGAAAGCAAGTGAAGCCTAGAAGAAGTCTGCTTGCGCAGGCTTTTTTTATTTATCAGGCTTGATCTCGGCTGACGAGGAAAGCTCGAAGAGCATTTAAATTGCCGGAGATCTTTTTATCTATTTCGAAATGGGGAAATGTGTTTTGTATTTTTTAGGATCAAGTTCAGAAAAGTTACGTAAAACCAAATCATCTGCCAAGATCATCATTGCTCTTATATTATTTCTTCCTTTCGTAAATGCTTGCCAAAATGGCGGCCATTCAATTAGTGAACGCAATACACTTAATCCTAACGTAAGTGCTGCCGATCTGTCTGAGTATAGAACCAATTTCTTTGCGCTTGATACTGTAATCACTTTGATAATTTATGCCGAATCGCCCGAACAGGCAGAAAAATCAAGGCAAGCGGTTGAAGCTGAATACAACCGCATTGATATTCTAGCCGATAGATTTGCAGCCCGAAACTTGCAGGATCCCAGCGGCAGCGACGTATACAGAATCAATAATTCGCCCGGTTCTTGGGTGAAAGTATCACCGGATTTAATTGCCATGGTTAGTAGGGCCTTAGAATTTGGTGATCTTAGTCGTGGCACTTTTGACATCGGTTTGGGACGGGTAAGTGACTTATGGGACATTAAGGGTAAAAAACATATACCAACAGCTGATGAACTGGCGATAGCTCTGCAAGCCGGCAATTACAAGGGTATTACGCTTGCCGGAGATGAAATCATGGTTAACAGGGGTACGATAATGGATTTGGGCGGAATTGCTAAGGGCTATGCTACTGACAAAGCTGTAGAAAAACTGAAAGAACAGGGAATAAAACATGCCATAATTAATGCGGGAGGAAATGTATATGCAGTGGGTTCCAAGCCGGATGGGAAGCCTTGGCAGATAGGAATTAGACATCCGCGTAAGGACGAAAATGCAGTAATTGCAGTTTTGCCGGTTGTTGATGCTTCACTGGTGACCTCTGGTGATTACGAGAGGTATTTCGAGATTGATGGCCAGAGATATCATCATATATTTGATCCCCAGACAGGAAAGCCAACAACCAAATGTGTTGCGGCTACCGTGATAGCAAAAAGCTCCACTGAGGCTGATATGATGACCAAAGCGTTAATGGTTATGGGTCCGGAAAAGGGCATGCAGTTTATAGGGGAATTCTCTAAGGCGAAAACCGATTTTATGATGGAAGGAGTGATTATTGGTAATGACCTGGGTATAACGACAACACCTGGTTTGGTCGATTCATTGATAATGGTAGATTAATGGATATTAATTGCCACGAATTATTGATGTGATGAAAAGGAAAGAAAAGATAATAGGGGGTACTACATATATGCTAAAAACCAGAAACCAAAAAAATAGCAGATCTTTGATCAGTTATATAATCATTTTGGCTTTCATTATGCAAATACTTGCACCTTCAGGCCTTTCTCTAGGACAGGCTTGGGCAACAGATACAGAAGTAAAAATCATTGACACTAATGAAACTCCTGATAATGATGCTGTTGAATTAGAGGGGCAAAATGCGAATGAGGCCGGTGATTTAACAGATTCAGAACTAGATGAAGTGATTGAGGTGCCATTGGCAGAAGCACCAGATGAAGGCGATGCTGATCAAATCCGAGGACCGGATGAAGCAGATCAGGCTGCCACTGGACAAGAACAATTGCCCTCTGATTCCGATACCATAGAAGCAGAAACAGAAGCAGAAGATTCAGATCAGTCAAATGTTTGGGAAATGAAACTGGAAGATGAATCATTGCTTAATATGCTTCTTGGCTCCCAGTCCTTGGACTATGAGCAGATGAGAGCTGCCAAACAGCCGGTATTATTAATAAGCGGAAATGCAATTATCGGAAATGGTGAATATACGGAAAATAATATTAACCAAGAGAAAGCTTATTCATTGGCTGAACTTTTGGCAATTGCTGAACAAGACGAGAATGCAGCTGCTAATAACCAATACTTATACTCGGCCATAAATACAGCTAATACAAAGAGTGTTTTCCGAGGTGAAGGCATAAGACTTGCAGCTTTATTAGCAAAAACTGATGCTGATTTAGCCAATAATAAAGTGACTGTATTCGCTGGTGATGGTTATAAAATAGTATTTGATCCAGCAAAAACTACAGTTGGTGTAACAAATGAGGCAAATATTTCACAGGTTTTTACAGCTGACCGCTACTATTATCCCCAGATAGGAGATAATAGCGACGCAGGCGCAATTGAGGTTCCGACTATTGTAGCTTGGGCTGAAGGCGGAGCAAGAGGAACAATCGAAACACCAACTGAAGTCAGCGCTTATGATGACTCGAAACTGCGCATCATGGCCGGACAATTAGCGCTAAACGACTACAATAATCCCCTCTTTAATGGCCCCACTCCCTTGTTCAGAGTATTGATCGGGGACCAGCAACCAATTGCAACAATAGCCCTCAAGACCAAAGACGACAATTACACCCGGGCGCAATTATTGATGATGGAACGTACTGAGCAGGAACATCGTTTTGTAAAGACGGGTGCTTCTGATGAAACCGTGGCCGAAGTGAGGGGAGTATCCCTAGCTAAGCTTTTGGAAAAATACAAAGACAATGATGTAATTAAGTTTGCTGCTGCAGATGGCTTTAAAGTAGCTGCAGATGGTATGACTAAAAAAGATCTTGTTGATAAGCATGCCATTCTGGCCTATGAAACCAAGAATCAAGGCAATTGGGAAGCGATTTATTCAACAGCTAAAAATGATAAAACAATCAAAGGCTACTTAACCCTATATGTCGATAACATGACCCCGGCTAAAATGGTTGATAATATCACAATTGATGAAAAATCTTATGCCGGCAGTCCCTATAAGCACATTAATAACGGCGGCTTAAGCGGCAGTGCTCCCTATAATATCGACGCTATTACCGGTGCAACCTTGACGGTAGAAGGCCCTGGAGTCAAGGCCACTACACCGATGTCAGTGCGGGAATTAGAAAACAGTGCTGATGCTTATATTCATCGCGGCGCCTACAATGATTTTCGTGATAATGAAACTTCATTATTATATGAAGGAATAATAATCAAAGACATAATCGAAGGCCATGTAAAAGCAACAGTTGCCAAAGTAGACGAAGATGTAGTTTTAGTTTTCAAGAACCGCTGGCGCCAGGAGGTAGCCCGAATTCCATATAATGATGTAATAACTGCCAAGAAACCGCTGATTTTAGCCTATGGTACCGGAACCTTGGATGGTACTAGTGTAGCCCCATTCGTTTATGATGGAGCACTCGGAACTAAGCCCGAACTCGGCAATGATGACGGCTGTTTGAAATTGGTCTATGATTTAAACGAGTTTCAGAATATAAGTAAGTCGAAAAAATTCCTCAGTGTAGCCTATATTTATGTTGAACCCAGTGGGGGCACACCTGGTTACAAGCATTCTCAGGCACTTGATCCGGCCTATAGCAATAAGACCAATACCGAATACTTATTAACTTTTACCGGAGCCCTACTGGGAAGAGAGGTTAACTATACCATAGCTGAACTCGAAGCCATGGTCGAATACGACGATAATAAGAGACCGAAAGCAGATGGTTTGGGATACCGAGATGAATATGGTCTTTCCAACACTACTTATTGGTATGTAAATGAATACGAAGGCATTAAGCTCTGGGAATTGCTTACCCAGAAATTAGGTCTGGATGCTGAACAATATAAAAATGATAATACTAATCTGGTATCATTTACGGCTTGGGATAATTATCTGACCACAGCGAAATTCTCATTGCAACAGCTAGCTAATCCAGATTTATTCATGTTTTATGAGAAGTCACCCTTAGATATCGGAACCGCCAGACCTACAAAAGAACAGCTGGCAACTGCAGCTTATCAGCCCGACAACCGTGAAGGCAATTGGAGCAAGGACTCTAATAACTATCCGGTTAAAAAAGGTTATCCGGTTTTACTGGCATATGGTGTAAACGGTTATCCTTATGTGCGCAGCAGCACTCTAGAGGGCTTTCGCAGCGGACTGGGCAATGACGGCGGACCGGTTAGGGTTATTTTTGGCAAAGCCGATAATATGAATCGCATTGACAGTAATGCTCCAGATAACTATGCCTATTTCTACAATAACGGTTCTAATCAGCTGCAGCGGGCCCAAGAAATATATGTGGGCGACGAAATTCGTTACTCAACCCATGCCCAGAATCCCGATTATGCTGCAATGAAAGACAACCCAGCCTTAACTATAGAAATAAATGGCACCCAAGAAAGTCATGAGCTAACCCTATCGCAATTAGAAAACATCCTCTATGGAACAGGAATAACCAAAAAGATTAGGGATACGGAAGGACGCCAGGAAAAGGGTTACTATTACTACAAGAAAGCAGGTAATGGCGATCAAATACAGGATCTATTCGAAGGAGTTAACCTGAATTATTTACTGACCGAATATATAGGTTTACCTGGAAGTCTGGGAAGTGTTGATCTATACGGCGGTGACACCCTGAAGGCATCTTATCAATTGAATCAACTTGGAGCTGAGGGTTTCAACAGTATTAACGGCACGGATAAACTTGGCATGATGATTGCCTTTGCCAAAAATGGCTATCCCTTAGTAAACGGAAAAGGTACGGGATATGTAGATAGCGATACTGTGACCGGAAAAGTTATTAAGAATACCGGCGGGCCTTTGCTATTCGTTCGTGGCCAGACTGAACAAGAAAAGAATGGCGGAATTGTAGATACCATCAATGACAACAAAACCATAGTCGAGAACCTAACCAAGATAGTAGTTAATATGGAAGCTGATGCTTATGCCCATACCGGTGAAACCTATTCTGGTTATGGCGATATGGAAGTTAAGTTCTCAGGGGCTTTGGCTAAACCTGGTGATATTAAAATCAGCGACTTAGAAAAGAAGCAAAAGTATTTATCCACGAGAGAGTATACCATTGGAGACAAAGCGGTTACTTATAGAGGCTTGGAACTATTCCGCTTGCTAAACGACAGCTCGATAGGCAGCAGTGCCTTGCTGAACGCTATCATAGTTAAAAATGGCCAAGATAGTATCGAATTAAGTATTGCCGACTTGACAGACAGCAACAAAAAAATCATCTTGGCTTATGGTATTGCTGGCAGCGGCGGAATTCTTGATGGGAAGCCATTGGTGCCGGAACAGCAATCACCGGGCTTTGACGCCGGATACAATAATAGCGGCGGTCCACTGCGGCTGATAATTAATAATGGCACTGCAAGCCAGTGCATTACATCAGTAACCGAGATCGAGCTTATAGCCGGTGCCATTAATGACTGGACCCACAAGTCTGGAAACTTCGCGCCCTATGCCAGTCACGAGCTGGAGATAAACGGCAATAAAATTGCAACCCCGCAGAAGGTTACAGTAGCTGCATTAGAAGCATTAGACAATATTAAAGTTGCCGACACCTACAAAATGGGCGGCGAATTCTTTATGCAAGGTATAGATCTATATAAATACCTGCAGGGGATAGGTTTTAAAGATGGTTTGGATACTGCGGTTGTTACCGCGTATTCGGGTGGTTTTTCAGCCCAATTTGACGGCGCCCAACTCAAGAATGGAGTTAATGGGAAGCCCATCATAATTGCTTATGGTCAGGGTCTCAATGCCACTCAGGGCCTGCCCTTGGTCGAGAACGAACAATCCCCCGGTTACGATTCTAACTACGGCAATGCATTCGGGCCATTGCGCCTAGTTGTCCATGATAATACCGGCTGGTGCGTAAAATGGCTTGAGAAAATCGTAGTAGGAGATTCGGAAGTTGTGATACCGGTTGATACTAATGACTTCAGCATTTTCGGTTTAAGTGCAGGAGTCAAGAATTATAGGATTGGCGGTGCCGGTGGAATCATGCAACTGCCTAATGATAAAGGCAAAGCCACTGCTAATTATTCTTATACTCAAGCCGGAGAGAAGAAAACTGATTATGTCAAGGGTGCTTATCTGCAGGATATATTAGCGGATGCCGGGGTAACTGACCCCGATGCCAAAATCACTATTAATACTACCGACGGCTATGAAACTAAGCAAGAGAGTTACCGCGACATATTATTAAAGGATGCCATAGCTAAGAAATACTTTTTAGCTTATGATGCCGGACCTAGCCTAGAGGAATTGGCTAAAATCGAAGATGCGGATAAAAACGGGGTTAAAGCAACTGTAAGAATTTATCGCAACTTCAATGATGGTGAGAACTGGCAGAACCGTTTGACTAGTATTAAGGGAATATCGGTAACCATGCCGATTAAATACACGTTTAATTCTTTCGTTTCAAGTATTAATCTTCCCTATGCCAAAATCAGAAGCATTAAAGTGGACAGTCAAAATGGAATTTGGATTGGCACTTATGGCACTGGCATGGCCTATAAATCTGCTTCGGACACCAGCTTTACATTTTATAATACTGAGGGTACACCAAAGCTGGAAAATGATTTTGTCTCCGCTCTGGCTGTTGACAAGGACGGCGGGGTTTGGTTCAGCCAGAATGCCAGCTACAGTGAACCTCAGAATAACAGAGGAATAGGCTACCTGAAAAATGGCAGTATAACCTGGTATCGGGCCGCAGATAATCCGGCGACTATCCCCAGTGATTATGTCCAAGCCATCGAGATTGACAGTAAGGGTGATGTTTGGTTCGGTTCCTTTGGCGGAATTACCAAGTACGACCCCACCGCTAATACCTGGCGGACCTGGACCAAAGCCGATGGTTTACCGGCAGCATCTGTCAATACCATAACTTTCGAGAAATCGGGAGGCTTATGGATAGGCTGTTATCCTGATGGAACCGGTACAGAAAATGATCTCTTCAAAGGCGGATACGCTCATATGAATTCTGCCGGAGTGATTGATTTTGCTAAAACCTATGAAGGTCAGTATGACAGCACATTGCAGTCATCATTATTGGCTGATGCCTGGGTACGCGGAATTGCGGTAGACAGTAAGGGCGGCGCTTGGATAGTTCGTTCAGGTTCATATCCAACCTTAGCCAATGTTGGCGGAAGAGTAGACCATGTAAGCGGCAGCGGCTCGAACCGCACAGTCGTGAGTTACACCGGCAAAGAATTACTTGGGGAAAATCTGGCTGGTAATCACGAAATCCGCATGGTAGCAGTAGATAAAGCCGATGGTCTGTGGTTTGGGACTTCCGGATCAGGAGTTATCTATTGCAAAAAACTAAACGAAATAGAAAATGTATATAGTTCAGGTAACCAAGCTTGGCCTGACATTGTTGGCATGGATAATATCTATTATCTAGGTTTCGTCGGCAACACTTTATATGTCGGCTCTGATGCTGGACTAGCATATAATACTTTCAACATCGGAGGCGGAACAGGCGGTGGCGAAAATGATGCCATTCTCACTGTAACTAGAAACGGGTCAAACAAAGATTATTCGCTCAATGATTTGAAAAACCTGGGATCAACAACTGCATCTTATCCGTGGCTTAATAATTATGGCTCTAAAGGAACTGAGAGTTTTACTGGAATTAAACTATCAACGGTATTAAATAATTCCGGCTTATTATCAGGAGGAAAAAGCGTCAAAATCTCAAGTGCAGATGGCTATTACCGAGTATACAATATCGATAGCAGTGGTGAGCCAACCATGAATTTCATTAATGGCGGTCCAATGCTCTTAGCTTGGAAACAAAGTGGTAATACACTCTCTGGTTTACAACTAGTTGTTGCCCAGCAAAGTACCGATGATGTCAATAGAGACGACTGGGTAAGTGATGTAAGCGATATTGAAATCAGTACCAGCACAGGTAATAACGGAGAAGGAACTCCTGGACCTGGATCCTCAGGCAGCAGCAATACGAAACAGGAAGAAGAAAAGACTCCTTTAGCCCTGGAAAGCCAAGTCAAGGTAGAAAATGGTGTAGCCAGCATGGCAATCACGGTTGAAGACATGGAAAAAGCGCTGAAAGTTCTGGCAGATGACACCGGCAGCAAGAACATTATCGTAAACTGTAGTACTGGCGAGACAATAAACAAGTCAGTTGTAGAATTGCCCTATGAGGTGCTCAAACGCTTGGTAGATCAAGGGCAAGCCGGTCTATCCATTAGGACTAATCACGGCGATTTGACTGTTGTTACCGAGGTCTTAGCGGGCTTATTAGCAGCAATGAAAAGTGGTAATACTGCAACAATTGCCGTAGCTAACATTGATAACGGCCAAGAAGAATCGAATCCAGGGCATCCGGCGATTGATATTAGTTTTGCCGTTGATGGCACGGAGCTAACTTCACTGCAGAGCTTTTTGAAATTTGCAATACCTTATACTCCGAGTGAAGAAGAAAAAGAAGATAAAATACTTGCCTATCATGTTGATGCTAATGGAAATAGAGTAGCTATACCGATGTCTGGCTATAATGCTGATGACAAAGCGGTAATAGGCTTTATTAATCATCTCAGCGTTTTTGCAGTCGGCTATAATGATCAGACCTTTGGTGACTCTGTAGATCATTGGGCTAGCAAGAATGTGGAGTTCCTGGCAGCCAGAGCTGTTGTCAGCGGCAAGGCTGAGAATGCATTCGATCCTAATGCCAATGTTACCCGAGCTGAATTTATAAAAATGCTTGCTGCAACTATCGAAGGCTTGAGACTAGAATTCAACCCGGAAACCAGTTTCGAAGACATTGATCCTGCTGCATGGTATGGAAAATATGTCCTCTGGGCAGCCGAACAAAAGATCGTAAATGGATTTGAAGACGGATTATTTAAGCCGGATACAGAAATCACCCGTGAACAAATGGCTTTAATAACCTACAAATTTATCACTGAACTCAATCTGGGATTGAGTCAAGATGAAGAGGCAGAAGCATTTGCAGATCAAGATCAGATCAGTGCATGGGCCTTAAACGCTGTTAATGAGATGCATGCCCTAGAAATCCTTAATGGTGATATGGATGGTAATTTCAAGCCCCAGGATCATGCCAGCCGGGCTGAAGCCTCAACTATCATCAAAAAGATTCTGGAAATATTTATGCAAAGATAAGAAAGTTTAGATGGTACGTGTCGCAGGGGACGGAAGAATTGACACCCTGCGACACGCTAGATGAGCAGCATCAATCATCTGGTAAGTTGAAAATCAGAAAGGAGCAATTTTTTGATCATCAAGAAAATTACCTTAACAGCATGGGTTTTTACATTATTGCTTTTTTTTCAAGCAAATACTGCAGAGGCTAGCGAAAGTGTCAAGATTCACGGCAATGGCGTGGAAAAAGTATTGACATTAGATAGAGCGACACTTGAAGCCACAGCCGGCAAAGAACGGCATGTCTATACCCACACTAACAATTTTCCCTCTGACAAAACTGAATATGCAGAGGGTATACCCTTGGAAAACGTTCTCAAGCTTGCTGGATACAAGCCGGAGGCGACCTTGATAAAAGTTACGGCATCTGATGGCTATAGCCGAACATTTACATGTCAAGAACTGTTGAACGATCCGCGCTATAGTTTTAACGGCAGCTCTCAGGCTCGCGTTCCGGCCCTTATTCAACTTAAAGGAAGTGCCAAAAGCTTTAATGATTTAGCAGATAAAGAATTAATGCTAATCCTTGGGCAGAGGGTCAAAGGCGAACAGACCAGCCCCTGGATGGTTAAATACTTAGCTGACATAGAAGTTACCACCGAAAAAATAACCTCCTGGGAAGCGGTGACTTTTACAACCGGCTTAAATGAACAGAAGCAAGAAGTACTGGAACTCGGCCATAAGAATTATGACCTAGTAAAGATCTATTACACAACAGATGAATCAGAGCCCACGATTAACAGCAAAATCTATAATGTAAGCGCCAGTTATTACCAGCCCCAATTAAATGTCCCCCTTCCCATAAAAGCAGGGCTTAAGGTTAAAGCAATTGCAGTAGGTGCAGGGCATAGCAATAGTGAAGTTGCACTCTGGAATGCCGGGGAGAAAGCAGTGCAGTTTAATGATCTAGCCGGTTTCGAATGGGCGCAGGATGCAATTAAGGCGCTAGGGGCAAAAGGGATTATCAGTGGAATTGCTGAAGGAGAATTTGCCCCACAGCAGAATCTAACCCGGGCAATGTTTGTGACAATGCTGGGCAGAGAAATGGCAAAGGACAGTCAAGTAAGTAACTCTGCGAGCACCTTTTCTGATATTGAAGCCGGATCATGGTATGAACAGCATGTTAATTGGGCAGTTAGCAAGGGAATTGTATATGGTTATCAAGATGGAACCTTTAAGCCGCATACTCCGCTTACAGTAGAAGAGATGGTAGCCATGGTGGTCAGAGCTAGCGGAGAAGAGCAACAAGCCCTAAATGCCGAGCAGAATTTGATCGCTGCTTTTGCCAAAGAAACCCGCATAAGCACTTGGGCTAGACCATATATAGCATATGCTCAACATCGCGGACTGCTGGAACAAGGGCACTTGGTCAAAGCAAATGAACAAGGCTTCTTTATTAACGGCACCCAAAACGCCAATCGCGCCGAAGCTGCGGTTACATTAAAGTTACTATTTAAGCTTTAAGAGCGGAAGCAACACGCTAAGGGCATAGGTGCTTCTAATAAAAGAATATAATGCCAATAAATAATAAGACTTTATGATGCTGCGATTGGCAAAATAAAGTCTTATTAATTTGCTGCAATTGCCGCAAATTGTTAATAGAAACGTCCCCTGACAATTCTGGATGTTAAGCTTTCTGACATTGGTCTACCGTCCCCGCGACAAGATCCTTTGAGATTGAATGATTCAGAATGAAGCGTAATGTTGGAAATAGAGGTGTTAAGTGAAAAGAAGATGGATTGCTATTATTATTCTGTTTATAGGTTTATTTACTATATCGTGCTTTACCATCTATGTAATTGGAAACCATTCGGAGTCTGAAAAGAAGAGTATTATTCTTTTGAAATCGATTGAAGATAGAGATGCAAAGTCATTTCGGGCTTTGGTGAAAGATGAATTAAACATTATGAGATATTTCAGCTCGAGCTTCGGAGTCAGGGGTAAGAATTATGCAATAGAGTTAGAAAAGGAAAATATTCCAGAAAATTTGCGTTTTCCTGTATTTGGAGAGGCAGAGATCGATTTGACACTAACACTTAACAACCTTGAGATCTGTGAAAAAGAAATATATGCAACCGAATTGGATGGATATATATCAATGAATATTGATTCAGTTTCAGCTTATGCGGAAGAAATTGCTCAAATCCTTGGACAAGGGGTTTCTATAGATAATAAACCTACGATAATTAAAAGAAAGAATGGATTTATTCTTGTTTGTGCAGACGTCGATAACATTCAAGATAATACTGCGTTATTTATTTACGGGTTAGTAGCTGTATTTGTCCAAATAGATGGGACTGATTACTTGTATGCAATAATCGATTATCGACCATAAATGGGCGTCATTCCTCCGCCATCTTCGTCCCATTGACACGTCTGGTTGTGCCAAATGAATATTGAACCGAGCCAACTACTTACATGCGAGACTTAGCTAGATATTCTATAGATGATTTTTTTGAGTAGGAGAAGAATAGAATGAACAAGAAAACCATCATAGTGATAATAAGCATAATATTTTTGTTCGTGATCGGGTTTTTATACCTCTCTCAGAATTATACCTTGAAAAGAATTAGCCCGCTAATCAAATGGAAGAAGGAAAAATAGGCCTTATCAAGTCCCAAATGAAATGGGAAGAATTTGCATTTGAAGATGCAAATTTAGATATGCAGCTCATTATTGCTGAATATGAAGGGGGGACTTTGGGGGGGATTGATGCAGCAGAATTTGAATATGAAAGATATAAACGAAGAGCATATGAGCTAAAAACAGAATATGAATTCATTCAAGGCAAGCTATGGTAACTTACGAACTCTAGCAAGTGAAGATTCTCTGCATGAGGTATTTTTCTGCGTATGAAACTTAGAATGGGAATACAGGTATCCCGTAAACATAAAAGTGTTTTATCGTGCAATGATAATCCTATATCCAAAAATTTGAAACCTCCAGAAAGAACATGATAATAGATGTCAGTCGCTGGGCGTTTTTCTCGACTTCCTATCCAGTGAAAAATTACAACATGTTGCCAATAGATGTGTCACTTTGGTACTTGTTGCTCAAGCCTATGTAGACAAAAATCCTGGATTAAAAGGAAGAAAAGAGAGAATATGATATTTATAAATATGGTTTGCGACTACTTGATGAAGGAGATAGCGAAGTGAATAGAAAAATACTATTTATAATGGTAACGATCGCTTTTTCTATGATGGTTTTTGCTTTTAGCAGAATTGGCAATGATTTTATTTCGCATAGTATTAATTCGAAAACTAATACTTCCTCGAATATTCAAAATAATTCTATTGATATTAATCTGCTAGGGAAAAGAACTTTATCTATTAACGAAGATAGAATAAATAATGAAGTTTATGGTGTGGGACATTTAGATGATAACAGGTGGGAATTGGAAGAGATAGATCAAATCATGAACCAAATTAAAGGCGTTTGGTATATTGGAGAGTACGTAGGATTCGTTGATTCCACAATATATTATCCTGACTTATATGATAGTAAATATCATAAAGATGAATTGTCTAATAAAGAGTTAATTTTGGAATATGAGAAAAAAGTAGAGAATGCCAAGAGTAAAAAGCCTGCAAATTGTTTTTCAGTAAAAGAAATAAAATTTCTTGATAATTGGAAAGACACTAGCGCAAATTGCATTTTTGTAGAAGGATGGGATCCAAGTCCAGTGAATATTGTGTTGAGTATTGATAGATCTAGTGATAATTATCCAGTATTTGTAGATGCCACGACAATAACTAAAGATTTTTGGGTTGAATACCCTGTTCTTTATATAAAATTCTTTATAAGAAAGGGTGAAGACCTTCAACCTGCTCATTATGAATCAGCAACACTTGTCCTATCTTCGGATAACAAATTTTATTTTCTTATGGATGGTGCATTCTATACACTAAAGAAAGCGCCATAATATTGACAATGTTCGCTCAATTAACGAAGATGGCGACAACAACACAACTTGTTGACGCTCGGTGAGAGACATAAAGTTGACCACATTAATAACAGCAACAATTGGATGAATGAGCTTGGGAAAGTAGTTCAAGCAGAAATACAATCGGAGAGGGTATACAAGTATTAGCATGAAAAATATTAGATTAAAAGCAATCAACCCTATTATTAGCCTGGTATTGGCAATCTCGCTATTTTCGACTATATCTTGTTCAAAAGTAGAAGTGAGCGGTGAAATCAAAAAGACGAGCAATAATTTTGAACAAATCGATGTTTTGTTAGAAGAAGATTTGGCAATACATAAGGAAAAAAGCTTAGAACGCATAAAGAGAGCGGTTGGAAGGTATGAAGTGAAGGAGTATTTATTTGGTTCTAGACACCCATTTGGAACTGATGAACCTGAGAGGGAAATGAGGGGGAAATACTTAGTCATAAAAGATGATTTGACTGTGTACTTTGACAATGTGGAATACAAATACAACAAAATAAAAAATCTAAAATATAGTGAAGTATCGAACAACGAAGATTGTCCATTTCCAAGGATACTAGACTTAGGTGAAAATTTTATTTATTTAAGTTTCGTCGATGCACTTGATGAGACCAAACATGCTGAATTTGGTATATATCTGCAAATATATATCCCAGATAGAATTTTCTCATCAAAGGAAGATGCTTACATTTGGGGAGGAGAGTGGTTTAGGCAAAATGGTCTGTACCGCTTAGAAAAGATAGAATAACTGGTGTTAATGGTTTGAAGCCTGGAAACAGTAATGTCATTTTACCTATGGCCATAATAGATGGGGAGATCGAGTATGTCTTTAAAGAGAAAGAAACTCAAAAGTTTCATCGTTTTATCCTTTTTAATACTTAATTTATTTAGTTGTAAAGAACGGCAAGAAGTTAACACAACTGAGAATAGTTCAGCTATTTCGACTAATGAGAGAAGTGCAGTAGACTATGTTCTTGATCGTGACGAATTGGAAAAGTTAAATGCGGCAGTGTTAAGGGATATAAATGATTTCAATTGGTTTAGAGGACCTTATTCAATTTACGAAGAATTGGAAAATATGAGTTTTTCCTATGATATATATTATCATCAAACTAAAGCTAATTCAGTAGATACTACCTACAGCTTGCTTTTGAAGGAAAAGTCATACCTGAAGTATTTTGTCTATAATGCGCTTAATGTTTCGGAACATAATGGAGAGTATAGATTATTTGGCTATTCACCTAGTTATAGCTATGAAAGATTGAAAGAACAGTTCGACAGCAATAATTATCATTACCTGCAGTCAAATTCTATCCAGTTTGGGCAATTTTATAAGCCGATTTATCCAAATGTAGATGAGGATCGCAAACAAATTGGGCAAAAAATTGCTGAAGCAGCTATGAAAGAGATCGAGAAGAGTTTTGAGGCTAATAGAAAAAGCAGTGATTTCGAAAATGCTTTCGTTCCAGGGTCATACCAACTTTATGTAAGAAATTTTCGAGACCATGACAATAAAGTCTTCGTTGTAATTGAAGGTCCAACTGACAATGGCTGGATACTAGAAATGAGCATGGGGAATGAAGGGACTAAATATTATGATGACAAGTTTACTGATGCTGATACGGAGAATTACAAGTATATTGTAGAAAGATATAAAGAGTTGTGCATTTTCCAAACTTCTATGGAACTGAAAAGACTGGGGTGGGAATATAGATATCCCGTAAACTTAAAAGGATTTTGAGGCACAATTATAATCCCGATCAAAAATTTCAAATGATTGATCGGTACCTGAGTTACATTGGCAGCAGTCATTGGACTTTTGGGGAACCAGATTCCAAACCCATAACCATTCCGCAAAAGTACCGATTAAGATAACTAATGTAAAAATGGTTAAGGCGATTATAGAAAACGATTGCTCATGAATAACGTAGAACACGTACTGTCAGTCTGACGTTTCTATTGACACTTATACTTTCAAAATATTTCATTGAATGATTCCAGTAATGCGATCGATTTATCGGATGAGGGTTTCAACAGAAATGTCCCCTTGACACTTCTGATAATGAATATGGAATGGGTAAGAGTTTATGGCAAGCAAGAGGTGAAAAATGGCAAATAAGTTATTTTTATTTTTATTAATGATTTTGACAGTTTATTTATCTGCATACTATGTCAGGAGTAACCAAATGTTAAAGGAGCCAGACCAAAACAAAGATCTAGAAGCAAAATACAACGTCGACGAAAAAGGTAATGTATGGAACTACATGAACACCCTTGATATCTCTATTGAGAAGGGCAACAATTATGAAATATTTACCGATAGCGCTCAAACTGGGTATCACTATTATGTTAAAGATAATGATGGAAATGTAATTGATGAAGGATATCATGATTGGCGCGGTAGTTTCGGTTTTGAGGTACGGGATGACATTTTGGAACTAGATTATGGACACGGTGGTCCA
Organism: Syntrophomonadaceae bacterium; assembly: GCA_031553935.1. GTDB lineage: Bacteria > Bacillota > Syntrophomonadia > Syntrophomonadales > Syntrophomonadaceae > JAISDD01. The sequence continues at coordinate 11,358 of JAVBKS010000034.1, read as the reverse complement.
GTGTGGCAACGGCGTTATTATGATGTTTCGAATGGTAGAGTTTCAAGGTTTTTTGAAAAGCCAGTACAAGTAAATGGAGAGTTAGTTGCATATTTTACTTTGCAAGGAGAGGAGAAAAACTGGGTCTTGATTGTTCAAAACATGTTTGATCCAGCAATTTACCATAAAGAGATTTACAGAGATTTTTCACTTTTTGTTTATACTATGCCAAGCACAGCAGAGTTTATAGATAATGGGAGAAAACTACGTGTAATATATTGGATTAAGCCAGATGATAAAATGATAGAAGAAACTATAGATCTGGGTCTGTGACAGCACTAGGTGATGGTAAGTGGGTACTCAAAAGATCGGTACCTTGAGTTACATTGGCAGCAGTCATTGGACTTTTGGGAAACCAGGTTCCAAACCCATAACCATTATGCAAAATGAACCGATTAAGATAACTTATGTAAAAATGGTAAAGGCGATTATAGAAAACGAGTATGAGTAGGGCTTATGGATAACTTAGAAAACGCTACGTTTCCTTTGACACTTCAAACGCTTGACACTTGATTTGCGCAGCTGCTATAGATAATGGTATTTTGAAACTACTATCGCAACTGGCAGAAGGGGGAAAAGCCGGACAAGAACAAGGCTCGCTTTCCATTGAGCAAATAGAAAAATCTTTAGGGGGTGTAATCTGGCAAAGCTTCATATTTCGCACCCTCGGTAAACGCTCTGATAGGAGAATCGGTTTTCCGCTCTTGCGTGGCGAGCCGTTCAAAATTAAAAATCTTATTCATTTGCTTAATTCCGCCCCCAATTGGTAGCATTCCTCAAGATCTGCAGGAAACTGTTCTTCACGATGCTTTTTTTTCGCTTCCTCATCAAATGCGCCCATGCTGTATTTGCTGTAGTCTTTGACCTGCAATGTGTCACAGGATGCATAAGATTTCACCTGCCCCTTGAAGAACATACCACTGGTGCTTTCCGTTACTTGCAGCACTGGACGCAAATTCTTCTCATAGTAATCCGTGGGTGTATTCATGGTGTAGATAAAGCCTACATTGAGCTTGCCACCATAATAGCTGAGTTCTCCTCCGTCGTAGGAGAGTACACAGAATCCAAGCCTTTCGAAAAGCGCGCGGAAATATGCGGTCGGCTGTCCCATAAAGATTGGAGAGCCGATAATCACAGCATGGGCGGCAAGAATCCTGTCAATCAGTGGAGAGAGGGCATCTTGCCAATAGCACTTGTTTCGTTCCGCACCCTTGCGTTTGCAGGCGAGACAACTCGTGCAGCCTGTAAAAGTCAGATCATAAAGGTCAATATACTCCACTGCTGCACCAACAGATTCTGAGCCTTTCTGCGCTTCCTTCAAAAGTTGTGCCGTGTTCCCGTCTTTTCTAGGGCTTGCGTTTATAATAATCGTTTTCATAATCTTACACTCCTATCTTATAAATAAGTTACTGTTTCTTCAATCGGCAGTCGTTTGTCATGTGCTCCTGGCCAAGGATGCGAATCTTTTGCCGGATATCCAATCGGAAGCATTGCCACAGGCTCCAAATGGTCTGGCAATCCAAAGACTTTGCTAACATCGTTCTGGTCAAAACCCCGCACCCAGCAGGAGCCAATCCCTTCATCAAAGGCTTCCAGCATCATATGCGTAGTGACAATAGCACAGTCGATGGGACCAGAATCGTGACCATCTTTTGCCTTCCACGACTGACTACTGTCCGAACAGATCAGAAGAACGGTGGGGGCATTGAAATCAAAGCGAGTAAGAGTTTTGACTTTTTCCAGAGCTTCCTCGCTCTGAAGAACGAATATCCTCTGGGGCTGTTTGTTCGCTGCTGTGGGTGCAACCTGTCCGGCACGGAGAATTCGCTTCATCTGTTCCGGCTCAATCTGCTGATTCGAATATTTTCTAACCGAGTAACGGTCCTCAGCCAATTCTAAAAAATGCGTATACATCTGAATGCCTCCTTTTGCTCTCTGTCTAAATTATACCGCGAGCAAAATAAAAATCTTTAATTGAAAATGCGATATCGTTTGATTTTCTTGTGATTTTGCATTATCATAAGAATTGCCAATAAAAGGAGATTGTTGCTATGCAGATGAAAGACCGTACAAAAATTATGTTTGCTGATGGGCTGGAAAAAATGCTCCGTTCTATGCCACTTGAAAAGGTTCGTGTCGCAAAGCTATGCGAGCTGTGTGGGGCTACAACTTCGACATTTTACTATTATTTTCATGACAAGTACGAGCTGGTTGCATGGATGTTTTTGCAGGATTTTTCGGGAACATTTGGCGATAAAGACCCAAGTTATACCATCGGTGGTTTGAATCAAGCCACAATACGCATGGCAAAACGAAGAACTTTCTATCAGAAGGCCTTTGATGATCATTCTCAGAACTCCATTGCAGGATATCTGCAAACCTTCAATGTGCAGATTGCACGAGATGCTGTTATGTACCATACAGGTAATCCTCTGACGGCGGATCAGGAATTTGCCGTCAAATACCATACCTATGGCGTCATGGGCATGTTCCGGGAGTGGCTATTTGGGAATGACATGACTTCAGAATATCTTAATGAGCATCTTTTTGAGCGAACACCTGATTTTTTGAAGGAAGCCTTTTCTGTTTATCCATATGTGGCGGAGGACATTCTCGATCGAGCCGGAAAGAAGACGAAAAGCATGAAGAAACAGTAATGTAGAAACGACTCTGAACCACATGCGGCTTGGAGTCGCTGTTTAATTATTATTCAAAAATGAACGGAGCATAGAGATGGATAGAATTAATTTGTTGATGAATCTTAATAGACAAACAATAGCCCGTTTGCTCGATATTTGGGAATCCGCTGTAAAGAAAACTCATACATTTCTTTCTAATAACGATATTGCCCAAATTAAGCCTGAAGTACAGGAAGCACTAAAGGCAATTGAGCAATTGTATGGATTTAGTGATGAAAACGGTATCTTGCAAGGCTTTATAGGTGTCGCAAACTACAAGATCGAAATGCTTTTCATTGACGATAGTGCCAGAGGGAAGGGCATTGGCAAAGAGCTTTTGAATTATGCTGTTGAAAGTTTGGGTGCAAAGTTTGTTGATGTTAACGAGCAGAACAAGCAAGGGTTTGGCTTTTACGAACACATGGGATTTCATGTAATTAGTCGGTCAGAATATGACGAGCAAGGCAGACCTTTTCCCATACTTCATCTTGAGCGTTAATCAATCTTTTTTACTGTTCCCCCTCGACACTTATCTTACACATAGTAGTTTCATATATACAATTGAAAGGGCTCGCCACTTATCAAAACAATCCTTTCCCACCTGAAATATTTATGCCAAATGCATTTCTCCCCACCTTAACGAAAATTTCAGGCATTTTTCTTTTGCAGATTATAAACGAAAGCTGGAGGAATATTTCTCAATATCAATTTTTCGTTCCTGAGGTGGAAATCGATGTGTAAGCGGCTGCGAAATAGCGGCGAATACTGAAATAATACGAATTGTGATCCCTGGTGCATAATACTACTGGTTGCGCTCAAAACATTGCTAGCAACTTCTTCAGGCAAGACTGTGAAAGGAAGTCCAGAGATAATATAGTCTGCGCTCTTGATATGTAATTCGCGTAAGTAATGGGCAGTTTGCTCAGCGCTGCCATTAATAATATGTACGTTTTCGAAATTGGCGAAGCGCTCACTTAATTCATTATAGAAAAGAGGATTTTTTTCCACTGCCAAGAACTTAGTTTTTCTAGGTTTTTTATTGATAATTTCTTGAGTAATAACTCCAGTGCCGGGACCGTATTCGACAATACAATTACAGCTTGCGAAATCGATATCAGACAACATTTGCTGACACAGAATTTTGCTGCTGGGGGCTATCGCGCCGATGGTAAGAGGATTTCTGATAAATTCACGAAAAAAATTCATTTCATTTATCTCCCTTAATTTTGGATCTAAATGGAGAGATTTAATTTACTGCTACGAAGTTCAGATCCGTATAGTTTAATTGTAACAGAGCCGGTGCAGTCGGGAAAGAGTTTTGGTTATTATTTCACGGCCAAGAAATATATGCAAAAAACAAGTTTTCGGACGATTACCTCCAAATAAATAGCATAATTAGCCAAAACCAGACATCAAGTCACAAGAAATGACTACTAATAAAAAAGTAGTGACTGTTTTTGGTGACCATAGTCACTTTTAGAGTGACTTGCCAAAATTTATAATTTTATTGAAGGATTTTGTTAGCATTCATACTGGCAGATGGTTTTGACTAGAAGGAGGGAATACATGAGAGTAAAGAGTATGTTTTTAGTCATAATGATGTTATTATTTAGCTGCGTTTTGTCAGGCAGGGCATGGGCACTTGAACTTAAGCCAATTGAAACAGGTGTCAAGCTGCCGGTAGTAAAAATTGCACCGGCTATTTCGGCTGCAGATGTTGCCTATGGTGAGGAAGTAATAGTTAAAACCGGCAATTCGACTTATGCTAATGCGGTTACTGAAGTCGAAGTCAACGGTCAGAAGAAGATAAAGGAGGAGTTCTCCGGCTTCGGGGTTAGTGGCGCGGATATAATAATATATAATACTATTTCCGGGCCGATTAAGGTCGTACTCAAAGCGCCTGGATATTTTGATACCAGTTGTTCTTTAAATGTAGGGTATGGCGCAGCTCCCAATATCGAAGCCCCAGACATCATCTTGGGACAGAATGCTGAAGTCGAGATCATGGATAAACCGCCGATCTATATTCTCTTAGTTGATGGGCTAACGGTTAATAACAAGAGCATCGGCGATTATACCATGGATAAAACCAAAGGAACAATTATCATTCCGGCTAAATACTTTACCAGTGTAGGAAAGTATACTGTGAAGACTGAAGCTGCAAATTTTAGTGATGGGATTTGCGAGCTAGAGGTGAAAGGGCGCGATGGCGAAAACAAGCTGAATACAAATGGAGTAGACCTTGAGTTAAAAGGGCCGCAAAAGCAGCCCCAAGTATTTGCTCCCGACGTTAAACTAGGCAATAGGATAGTAATTATAGCTGAAACACCTGATTATGCTTATACGGTAAACTCTGTTATTGTTTCGGGAGCTAATGTAATGACCTTTTCGAAAGCGAATAAAGAAATTACTTGTAATTGGAATATTATCACTATTAATCAGCCTCCAGCCGTAGAAGGAACTTTTATGCTTACGCTTAAATCACAGCAATACCCAGATGCAAAATGTACGGTTAATATCAAAAGCAATATCAAAGACGCCACTCCTCCAGCAATTATGCCCATGAGCGGCAAAGCAGGAGATTATTTGTTTTTACGAACTAATGATCAGGCTTACGCCCAAGTAATAACAGAAGTCGTTTATGATGGCCGCATATTATTGCCTGGAGGGAATGGTTTTACAGTTAGCCAGGGTGACATTCGCATAGAAAAGAGTATTATCGATAAAACCGGGAGCTATCCCATAACAGTAAAAGCCATTAACTATTCTGATGCTAAATGTACTGCCAAAATTGTAGACGCTGCTGCAAATGATCAGATTAAGGAAGAACAAGATGCGTTAAACCATCCAGCATCTAAAGTAGTAGCAGTCTTCAAACTAAATTCGATGGTTTGCGCAATTAATGGCGAAACTTTAACAATGGATGCGCCTCCGACTTTAATCAATGGTGTCACCTATATGCCTATCAGATATATAGCGGAAGCTTTAGGTGCTGAAGTAAGCTGGAACGGAATTGAGCAAAAATCCAGCATTATTTTAGGAGCAAAAACGATTGAACTCTGGATGGGAAAGAATACGGCAATGGTTAATGGAGTTGAAACCATTATCGATCCTAATAATCCCGATATAAAACCTCTCATTGTCAATGGCAGAATTTTAATGCCTCTGCGTTTTATCGCAGAGAAACTTGGCTGCGGAGTTGAGTGGATAGAAGCCACCCAAGAAATCAGGATAACTTACGAACCCTAAATAAACGAATTTTTGACATAATCATCTGCGCCGCTCGCCAAACGGGCGGCGCAGATTGCTTAATCGCATCGCAAGGTCACTCACAGTGACCCCGATAGTCATTATGAGTGACCTTGCGATGCGAAAAAAGTGACTCTAATTGTGACCAAAAGTACTATAAAAATGACTCTAAAGGTCCTATAATTAGTTTAGAAGAATTTATTGGCAACTTCAGTCCTAAGTATTGTATTCAGGGCAGGCCAAAATGCATCAAATGTTGATAATTATAGACAAGTCACGCAAAGCTTATTCGGATATGAAAATTGAGGTGGTGTATTTATGGAAACTATAAGCATTTATCATCCCAGCGAAACTAACAGCACCCAGCTAAATTCTATTGTCGGGTCCTGGACTTTCGTAGATAACGACGGTTTGGTTAATCAGAATTACATTGAAGAGAAACCAAGTAAATGGGAAAATAAATACTTCTGCGAGTGGTATTTCGATGCCGATGGGTCTTTTAGCTGTGCGTATTTCTATTTTGGAACTTTCATGTCTGGCCATGGTCGTATTAGCGGTCGATTTGCAATTGAAGGCAACAGAATGTACTTAACAGATCAAATCGAAGATTGGACTTCAATCAGAAGGAATTTGCAGTCATACAAGAATAAGCCGGTTGCTGATCAGATCAAACTCTTGGACCTGCTGGAAAATGGCTTAGCAGAAACATTAATAGCAGTTGAAAATAATCATGCAGATAAACCTGAAACCAATGGCTTTTCCCTAAGTTCAAACATGCAGCCTGAGCGCTTTATTTTGCGCAAGAAGTTTGATGGTTTAGCTGATAGAGCTATATCGAATTAACAAGTCCTAGTTGAAGGAGGCATGTCATTTAGATATGCCTCCCATACGATTATCTGAACATAATGTCCCCAAAAAGGAAGCCTAGATAAAAAAGCCCAATAATGGATACTGCATGCAGGAACCACCAACCGGGACGCAAGAACTGCCAGGTTCCTAAATCGGAACTGTCAATCGTTTTTTCGGAATGATCATCCATCTATATTTCTCCTTTCGAAAGCTACTGCTATAATGGTTTTTTTCATATTTATTATCTCCGCCTATGGAAATAATATGTGCCTTTTGCGAAACGCTTAAAGTTGACATTATTTAATTTAGCTTTAATATAAATAAAGAAACAGCTTGTTTCATTAATACTGCGGACTGATTTAGAGCTCCAACAGTCTACCAGTATCATTAGAATGAGAATTTTAAGCTATTAACTGGCGGAGGTGTATTATGTTCCGGAATCTTCTAAACCCAACGATTGAAAAGATATTGACTACTTTTGGTTTGGATAAGTCTTATATAAGAGGTGAAGGAGCATATTTATATGATGAAGCCGGAAATGAGTATTTAGATTTTATTGCTCAGTACGGAGCAATTCCTTTTGGGTATAACCCCGACTTTATTTGGCAAGCCATTAATGAAGTTCGCGAAAGGATGATTCCGAGCTTAGTACAGCCATCGTTACCTATTGTTGCACTGGATTTGGCAAATAGATTAGCTGAGGTTACCCCGGGTGATCTAAAGTATTCAACTTTTTGCCAAAGTGGAACTGAGGCTGTGGAAGCCGCCATTAAGCTAGCGCGCTCTTATACCGGAAAAGAAATCATTATATCGGCATCCAACAGTTTTCATGGCAAAACCTTAGGTGCTTTGTCGGCAACCGGCAAGGCTAATTACCAGAAACCCTTCAGAGCTCCGTCACCAGGTTTTGTTAATGTAGCTTTTAATGATATTGAAGCTTTGCAAAAAGTCATCAGCGATAATAAAGAAAAAGTGGCAGCTTTCATTATTGAGCCTATCCAAGGCGAAGGCGGCATAATTGTAGCTGAGCCTGATTATTTACAACAAGTAGCAAACCTTTGCCGGCAGGAAAAGGTAATCTTGATTTTTGATGAAGTTCAGACCGGCCTTGGCCGCTGCGGCGAGCTTTTTTATTGTGAGAGATATGGAATTGAGCCTGATATTTTATTGCTGGCCAAAGCTTTAGGCGGCGGATTACTACCGTTGGCAGTATGTTTATCCTCGGAAAAAGTCTGGAATGATGATTATGGAAATCTACATAGTTCAACTTTTGCTAATAACAACCTGACCTGTGCAGCTGGAATTGCGGTTCTAGACAAATTGTTATCGAATGAGCGCAGTTTTATTAAGGATGTTGAAAAAAAAGGAGAATACTTATTACAGGGACTAAGAAAAATTGCCAATAGATATCCTACGGTGATCAAAGAAATACGGGGCCAAGGTTTGATGGCAGGTATCGAATTTCATGACCTGAGCGATTGCGGTTCCTTTGATATGTCCTTTCTGATTAACCGGGGTGGATTTACCGCTTTGCTTTGCGGTTATTTGCTCAATGTGCATAGGCTGCGTTTAGCCCCATTTTTGAATGATTCAATGACATTGAGACTTGAGCCGCCCCTTATTATTACGATTCCTGAGATAGATAGAATGATGTCGGCGATCGAGAATATCTGCGAAATTCTCGACACTAGAAACTACGCTCATTTATATCATTACGTACTGGGCGAATACCGAAGAATGCCGATTGAGCATGATTATCGCTCATTCAGTAAAAGTGTTCAGGCTTCAGTTACCGAAAATGGTGATGAGCATTCTGGCAAGTTTGGCTTTATCTTACACTACCCGTCTACAGACGATATAGTTGCCAATAATCCGTCTTTCAAGAAATTGAGCGACGAGGAGCTTAAACTATTCCTGGAATGGCAGAGCCAAGTAAGGGAAGCGGGATTATGCTGTCATATGCCAGCGATTAGATCGAAAGCTGGAAAAGTCACGGAAGGCTGGCTAATTGGGGTTCCTTTTGGTGCCAAGCAAATTATGCAGCTTCCCCGTGCTGAAGTAGTTAAAGTTATCAGTGAAGCAGTTGATTTGGCACGGGATTTGGGCGCAACAGTTGTTGGCTTGGGGGCTTTAACTTCAGTAGTCACCAGAGGGGGCCGAGATGTTACCGGACGCGGAGTTGCCATAACCAGTGGCAATAGTTTCACTACAGTGATGGCTATGCGGGCATTGTTGCTGGGCGCCCAAAAGATGAAGATTGACTTGGAAAGTGCTAGAGGTGCCGTAATTGGAGCAACCGGATCAATTGGGAGGGCATGTTCCATTATTCTATCGCAGCACTTAAGTAGCTTGCGCTTATTTGGCAATCCGGAGCGGCCACGTTCAAGTATTAGGAGACTAGCGAATTTAGCTGCAGAAATCATGAACAGAGCCAATCAATTCAGGAAAAATGGTCTTAACCATGCATTGCATGAATGGTTTAAGAAAGCATTGACTATTGGCGAAGAGAGAAACGGCCATAGTCAATATTTGAATAAAGTAGCGGCATATGAGGCTCTAAACCCTGAAGAGTGGCAGGAGTTAAGCCGGGAAATCAATCTAGCATTGCCTATTGAAATAAGCTTGGAATTAGATAAATATTTGCCGGAACACAATTTAATTGTGACCGCCAGCAATTCTCCGGATTACATAGTATTTTCCAAACACTTATCCCCTGGAACAGTGATCTGCGATGTGGCACGGCCCGCAGACATATCACCAGATGTAGTAGTTAGCAGGGATGATATATTAGTAATAGAAGGTGGACTGGTACAATTCCCCGATGAAAAAGTCTCCTTCGGTCCCAATTTTGGTTATAGATCTGGAGTCAGCTTAGCATGTCTGGCGGAAACTGTTTTGCTTGCTCTGGAAGATGAGAGGAATGACTATAGTATAGGCTTAGACTTGCCTTTAGATACGATTGATTTTTTCCAGGATCTGAGCGCCAAACATGGATTTGATTTGGCGGGTTTAATGACCGCAAACAAAGAAATAACCGATGAAATGGCCGAACATATATTGGCTAATGCTCGGAGCAAAGCCCTAAGCCGTGCCAATTGAGTAGTCCTCATTAAATTGAAGCATTGAGGTGTTTATATGGATATGCAACCTATTACGATTAGAAAAAATGGAAAATGGTATTTTGGAGAAGCCGAAATGTTCAGAAGAAATATTTTGAACATTCTGGCGCAAAACATTAACAAAGCAGAAGATGGAAGTTATTACATTCAAATGGGACAAGACAACAATCCATTAACGGTTGAAGATGTACCTTTTTATGCCACCGGCTATGTTGAGAATGAAGATGGAAGCGTTAAGCTGGTGTTTCATGATATGCAGGAATTCACGCTTCTAAGGGAACTTAAGCTAACAATAGTAGAAGATGTTCCCTATGTTAGCTACAAATGGAATAATGACACTCGCTTAAGCCGGGGAGTTTATTGGAAACTAAGCGATTTCTTCGATTTCAGAGATGAAGAAGTGTATATTGTTCCGCCCTCAGTAAAATAGAATAAGTCATGCCTATAGATTTAAACTCAATTTACAGCATAGTAATATCAGGCCGAATGTATTTGGATTCATCGATTGCCAAACCCCTGTCGATAGCTTTAAGCATCATCTGTTGATCTTGAGGCAAAAATCCTTTAATATCGATCAGATTTGACACATGGTCGCTGACAATTGCTGTACCTTGACATTCTAAGTTTTCGATTAGCAAACGAATCTCTTGTAATAGCTCATGCGCTGAAAGAACCTGAAAAGAACCGGCCTTAATACTATCATCAAGCGGGGTTCCGGGGATTGATGAAAATGTGCGCAAACGAACAAATTCAGGGGAAAAGGCACTAATTACCCGGGCACTGTTTATTGCGTGTTCGCGGGTTCGTTCTTTCCCGCCAATGCCAACCAAGAAGTATTCGCTTACTTCTATACCTGCAGCTTGCAAAGCTTTCCCGGCAGCAATAATATCAGCAGCAGTGCATCCCTTGTTGATCCTTTGCAAAACTTCGTCATCACCACTTTCCATGCCCATATGGACTCTTGAAAGTCCCGCGTTTTTGAGTTCTATTAACTCTGCCTGACTTTTTAAGATTACGAATCGAGCAGAGCCATATACTGTCATGCGTTGCACAAATGGGAACAAAGAACGAGCATAACTAAGTATTTCTACTAATTGAGATGTTTTCATATAGATAGTATTCCCATCGGGAAAAAAGATGGACCTAACATTGGGACCATAATAGTGTAAGGCGGCCTTAAGGTCGGCTTTGATGTCCTCAATTTTGCGGATGCGAAATTTCGTGCCTTTATATAATGAACAAAAGGTACATCGGTTATGGGGACAGCCAATTGTGGCTTGAATTAGAAGACTATTGGCTTCGCTGGGAGGCCGATAAACGATTCCTTCATAGCGCATGGTTTCACCTCTTTTAAGTATTCATTCTCGACAAAGGCGAAGGGTTTTCGCCAAAGCCGTTTTTATATGATATAAGCATATAATAAA
>JAVBKS010000002.1:0-15950 GCA_031553935.1 Syntrophomonadaceae bacterium | reverse complement strand
GAGCCAGGATCAAACTCTCCATTAAAAAGTTATTTTCCTAGCCTTACTTTCGTCTGGCTTTTTCTCTTCGTTTCTCTAGGCTCGATTGCTTTCGCAATCTTCCTCGCACTTCGTTCTTGCTGTTCTGTTTTCTAAGATCTTGCGCTACCTTCTGTAGCGCGCAAGAATTATGTTAACATCGTCTTCGACAATTGTCAACACCATATTATATGTTTTATAAATTATTTTGCTAACGGTTTTATTAGGACTATTCTATCATGCTAAAAATCGCTATTAGTACTAGACCGGAAACCTTTTCCAAATACCTCGATGCTTTCATTGATGATAATGAAAGCGTTTTCATCTATCGTAAAAATGAGTTCCTTAATTGCTGGCAGCTGGGTTTTGGAAATAGTTACTAAAATCAGTTCTTGATCATCTCCAGTATAACCGCCATGGGTGCCGATTTTCGTGCAGCCTCTTCTCAGATCCCGTAACACAGCTTCAGATATTTCTTCATGTTTCTTAGAAATTATCATTACAGTACGGCTTACATAACTTCCGCTGGTAACCATATCTAATACTTGTCCGGATATAAATATGCTTATAGCAGTAAATAGTGCTATGGTTAAATTACTGATTGACAGCAATACACACAGAATAAAGATATTGCAAAAAAACGTAGTTTGCCCAATATTATATCCCCATCTTTTCTTAACGAGGACCGCAATGATATCTGTTCCGCCGGTGCTGCCCTGACATCTGAAGACTAATCCAGATCCAAGGCCTGATATAATGCCTCCGAATAAACCAGCCAAAAGTGGATCGCTTAATTGTATAAATCGATTCCAATCAATAAAGGTGACTAAGTACAGAAAACCAGTTAGACTAGCAGCCCCCAGCAAACTATACAGTACGAAGCGTTTACTGACGAAGCGGTAACCAGCAATAAAAATCGGAATATTAATGATCGCATAACTTAAACTGACGTTCAGATTAAATAGATATTGCAAGATTATCGATATGCCCGATATTCCTCCCGTAAGCATACGAACAGGGATAAGTATGGCTTGGATAGCTACAGCAATAATAAAACTGCCAAGAACAATGCCAATAATATGATTTATCTTGAATTTCTCCCAGTAAAAGCTGATTTGCACCGGTAACCTCCTGAGCTTCATTTATTTTACCCCCTTTCGGTTTTGATTAATCATTGTAGATTAATTATAGCTTAAATCTCGTTTCATTCATGCAAAGAAAGACCTAGTTATGCTAATAAAGCTGGCTAAGAAAACAATAATTGTTTGGAAAGGTTGAAGGAGCCTGTTTTTCTCTATATAATATTGGAGTACATTGACTGATTTAATACTCCTACTTCCCTATTTGGAGATTTAGAAATTATGAATAAAATTGCATTTATCGCCACCTGCGCTTTTGGTTTAGAAGCAGCAGTTGCCTCAGAATTAAGAAACCTCGGTTACAGTGATCTGAAAACCAGTAATGGAAAAGTTTGTTTTACGGCAGACTTAAGCGCTATTATCCGCTGCAATCTTTGGCTAAGAACTGCTGAGCGTTTACTAATTCAAGCCGGCGAATTTGAAGCTACCACCTTTGACAGTTTGTTTGAACAGACTAAAGCTCTCCCCTGGACCGATTGGCTGCCAATAGATGCCTGCTTTCCAGTTGAGGGCAAATCCATTAAATCAAAGCTTTATAGTGTTTCTGATTGCCAAGCCATTGTGAAAAAAGCTATTGTTGAAAAAATGAAAACTAAGTACAAAACCAAATGGTTTACAGAAGAAGGGCCGAAATACCGAATTGAGGTCGCCTTATTAAACGATGTCGCTACTTTAACCTTAGACACCAGTGGTTTAGGCTTGCACAAGCGCGGCTACCGAACCCTCAATCACACAGCACCTATCAAAGAAACTTTGGCAGCAGCACTAATTTATTTTAGTCGTTGGAAACCTGACCGCGCATTGATTGATCCATTCTGCGGTTCCGGCACCATAGCTATCGAAGCGGCTTTATGGGCCCGAAACATTGCGCCGGGTCTGAATAGAAAATTTGCTTCAGAATCATGGCCGCAATTATCAAAGCGCGATTGGATTATTTTTAGGGAAGAAGCCCATGATCTAATCAATCACAGTCAAAAATTAGGAATTTTCGGTTATGACAATGACCCCAGTTCAATTTCGATGGCCAAATTGCATTTAAAACAAGCCGGCCTACAAAATGGCATCCTCTTTGAAAAACGTGATATCGCTCAGCTAAACTCACGTTATAATTATGGCTATTTAATAACAAATCCACCCTACGGCGAAAGACTGGATAATGAAATTGATTTATTATACAGGCATTTGTCCAAAGCTCTACTTAATCTTGATACCTGGTCTTTTTATATCATTTCTTCTTATTTACAGCTCGAGCATTTATTGAGACGCAAAGCCGATAAAAAGCGCAAGCTTTATAATGGTCGAATTCTTTGCTACTATTACCAGTTTTTCGGACCTAAGCCTACTGATTTAACAGGACCTTTTAGTTCCAAATAGTTTCACGCATATTTTTTCTATTTAAATGATCATACTACTGTTAGCAAATGAGCTCTAGAATTATTTGGAGGTATCATTATGATAGCAGTTATATTGGCTGGCGGAAAAGGTCTGCGTCTGTGGCCAGAGAGTCGTAAACATCGCCCCAAACAGCTGTGTACTTTAGTAGATGATAAAACTATGTTAGATCATACTATTGATAGATTATCGGCCTGCGGAGCGGATCATATAATCATAATCACTAGTTCTGATTTAGTTGATTCAATAGAAAATGTGGTAAGCAATCGTCCTGATCAACTTGAAATCGAGATTCTATCAGAACCCGAGCTTAAAAATACGGCTCCGGCAATTGGTCTTGCTCTCGCAAAATGCTTACAGGAAAACCGCAAAGAGATTCTGGGCATCTTCCCAGCAGATCATCATATTAGTGACGATCTCTTATTTAAACAAAGCTTAGAAAAAGCAATTCTAGCAGCTGAAAACGGCCGACTGGTGACTATTGGCATCAAACCGGATCGTCCAGAAACTGGCTACGGATATATTGAAAAAACCATGTGGGAAATCGGAAGTATTCCTGATGTCTTCGAAGTGCAAGCTTTCCGCGAAAAACCTACTGTTGAATTGGCTGAAACCTATTTCCAAGATGGAATCCACCTTTGGAATGCCGGTATTTATGTCGGCCACATCAGTACCTTTATGGAAGAATTTAACGATCATCTTCCTGAATTATTTGTCCATATGATCAAAGGCTATGATCATTACTATGATTCGTATGCCGATTTACCAAATATAAGTATTGATTATGGGATTGCAGAGAAATCAAATCGCATTGCGGTTGTACCATCAAGCTTTCCTTGGTGTGATTTAGGCAGTTGGAATTCATACATTGATCTCTATCCAATTGATGAATTCGGAAACGTACAACTTGGAACAAAAATCTTTTCTTTAGATAGTAAGAACTGTGTAGTAAAACAAAAAGATAAAAACATTGTTCTCTTCGGCCTTGATGATCTCTTAATAGTTGAGGAAGATGATTTGATTCTTATTACTCCTCGCAAGCGCAGCCAAGACATACGTGATTTGGTTGCATCGCTTGAACTAAACCGCAAAGATCTATTGTGATATTTTCAAGAATCAAACTTATTTGTTGTATTAATCAAGAGTATTTGGAAATAATTATTACACTATGTTATTAAAGGATGTAAATTAATTATGTTATTGTTAAATATCGGCACTTATCCGCCGCGTCAATGTGGTATTGCAACTTTTTCTAGTGATTTTCGTGATAGCCAAATAATTAATGGCAATAAAGTCGAGATTTTAAGCCTATCGAACGAAGGAGATACTTATAAGTACCCGCCAGAGGTCAAATACAATATAGTTCAAAACAATCGAGATGATTACGAAATTGCTGCGCGATTAATAAACTCATCGGATATAGATTTAGTTGTTATTCAACATGAATATGGAATTTATGGTGGCAATGACGGCGAATATATCTTAGATCTGGCCCAGCGTCTAGAAAAACCATATATAGTAATCATGCATACAGTTTTGCCAATGCCCACAAAATCGCAAAAAAGAGTTTTACAATTACTGGGACATGGTAGTGCTGGTGTCGTAAGCATGACAGGACGCTCCGGAACGCTGCTTGCCGACTTATATGAATTGCCAGCGGAAACAATTAGAATTATCCCGCATGGGGTTCCCGAATTTGTCCCTCAAAACAGTGATGTTCTAAAGAAAAAATACGGATATAGCGGTCACGATGTAATAAGCACATTTGGTTTGATCGGCCCTGGAAAAGGTCTAGAAACAGCTATCTATGCAATGAGGGAAGTGTTTGCTTCCAATCCAAACGCCCTGTATTTGATTCTAGGCCAGACTCACCCGGTTTTGTTAAAAGCAGAAGGAGAAGTCTATCGTCATAAGCTTGAACAAATGGTTGCAGAGCTTAACTTATCAAAGTCGATCAAATTCGTAAATAAGTTTTTGACTGATGAAGAGCTTGGTGAATACTTGTATATGACTGATGTTTATCTCAGCCCTTATCCAAACAAAGATCAGGCTGTTAGTGGCACGATGGCTTTTGCAATCGGCTGTGGAAGAGCAATTGTTTCAACTGCTTATGCCTATGCTGAAGAAATGCTCGCTGGTGGGCGTGGCTTGTTAGTGCCGCCTTTAGACCCTGAAAAAATTTCTCAGCAAATTAATAGAGTTTTAAGAGATGAAGCCCTGAAGCTTAGTCTTCAGAACAAAGCCAAACAAGCCGGTTCAGATTGGAGCTGGCCAAGTGTCGGGTCATATTATTCAGATTTCTTCTCCTCTATATTAAGTCCATCTAGTGAATTGGAGAAAACTTATGCAAGATAAATATGCTTATTTTAAAAAAATAACTGATGATTTTGGAATTCTGCAATTTGCAAAACTTGACCAGCCTGATAAAGAAAGTGCTTATACTTTGGATGATAATGCTCGCGCCCTAATGGTTGCCGTTACTATGGAAGCCGGTCATCATTTAGCAAAAATCTTAGCGAAAAATCTAAGCTTTGCCCAGCAAGCAGACGGCAGTTGGTCGAATCTATATTCCAGGGAATTCTCAAGTGCAAAATTTGATTCTGATGATAGCATCGGCAGAGCACTGCTTGCTTGTTCACTGGCTATGAAGGCTTCTTATCCGGATGTAGCTGAAATTTGCGCAAATTTACTGAATAACAATTGGCCAAAGGTAAATGGCTTTTCTTCTCCGCGAGCTATGAGTTATGCTATTCTCGCTATGTCTGCCGCGCCGGATGTCTTATTAAAGGATAATATGAAATTTACTCAATTATTAGAGCTAAGCAATCACCTCTTAGATTTGTATAGCCGAAGCAAAAAAGCGAATTGGTACTGGTTCGAAGATAAAATAACGTATTGCAACGGCATATTGCCCCAGGCACTTTGGGCAAGCTACGAAATCACTAAAGACAAACGCTTCTTTAATTCAGCAAAAGAATCAATGGACTTTCTCACCGGGATACTATTTCGATCCGGATACCTTAATATAATCGGTAATGATGGCTGGTACTGCTCCAGTAATTTAGACAGCATTCCCCAGTATGATCAACAACCGGTTGAAGCTGCTTCCATAGCTTTTGCATGCAATGAAGCATACCGCGTTACTGCAGATCAACAATACAAACAACAGATTGAATTAGCGTTTAAGTGGTTTCACGGCAATAATATTAATTCCCAAAACATGATCGATGAAAAATCAGGAGGTTGCTATGACGGCATTACAGCAAATGGTGTTAATCTTAATCAAGGAGCTGAATCCTCTCTCGCCTATTTATTAACCGATTTGTTGTATCAAGGCAGGTTTTCGCCCCAAATGCTGAATCTTCACAATTAAGCAGCTAGTATTATGCTAATATAGATGCATAATATATTAAATGGATTGATGCTTTTGTTTTTCCCTTATGGCGACAAAGAAATTGCTCATTTGAAAAAAAGAGATAAAAAGCTTGCTGCTGCCATTGAAAGTATTGGCATTATCGAACGGATTATTAACCCTGATCCTTTTAGTGCTCTACTTCATAGCATAGTTAGTCAACAGATTTCTAACAAGGCAGCAGCAACTGTTTGGCAGAGGCTTAGTACACTTGCTGTTAATATGACCCCACAAGTCATCCAAGACTTAGCAGATGAGGAAATTCAGCGCTGCGGACTATCGCTTCGAAAAGTAAGCTATATAAAAGGTATAGCTGCCGCAGCTTTGTCAGGACATATAGATTTTGCAGAACTAGACACCTTGACTGATGGGGATGTTATCTCGAAGTTAACCACGCTGAAAGGTGTTGGAGAATGGACCGCCGAAATGCTCCTGATTTTTTCATTGGCGCGTCCTGATGTTCTAAGTTACAAAGACCTAGCAATCAAGAAAGGCATCATGAATCTATATGGATATAAAGAAGTTGATCCTGCAAAATTCGAACGGCTGCGCCGCCGCTATTCGCCATATGCCTCTACGGCTTCCCTTTATTTATGGTATTTATCCCATGAAAGTCTTTAGTATTGATTCAGCAGTCGCCTAGAGTAACCTGAGGCCCTTTTTCGATAATTGCTTCGATAAGTACAATTTCCGAGTGAATGACAATTACATTATGATTCTTATCAACTTCAGCAACTAAAGTATAATAGTTAGGGCTCAAAGACGATAAGATTTTGCTGACTTTAGTATTCGAGGAGCTAACCACCTGCTTCGAGGCTAGAAATCCTTTGAGAGCCAGTTGTGACTTTTTACGAATGATTAAACGCATGAAAGCGTAAGCCAAATATTTGCCTTCTTTGTGCGCAGCCCAAAAGAGAAAAATGCCTATTAAAATGAAGTTCGAATTAATTTCCCCATCGCGATAATACTTATATGCTGCTCCCAAAACAATTGCTAAGGCCGTAGTTTTTCCAACCAGAACCGAATATTTGGTCGCTTTTCTATACCCTGTGCGATTAGAAAGCACAGCTCTGAATACCCTCCCACCATCTAGAGGCAAAGCCGGCAAGCAGTTAAACAATCCTAAAGCCAAATTCGTATTGATGAAAAGATCAAGCATAGGGTTATCGTCGAATGGACCTCCAAAGAAAAAAGCTGCCAAAGAGAAACTAAACACCGGACCGGCTAGAGCAATCCAAATCTCTTTACCCGGTTCTAAAATCATGAGATCTTCAACCAAAGCTTGCCCCCCAAATGGAAATAGTTCGATCACCGTAACCCTGATACCAAGAGATAATGCCACTAGCGTATGGGCTATTTCGTGAAGAAACACCGCGGAAAAAACAATAATAATCTCCTCAGCGAGTCCTAAATAGGCATATAAGCCAACAATAACCAACAGAAAATAATTGATCCGAACAGTAATTCCTGCAATCTTTGCGATTTTCATTTTCCCTGAAAAACGCTCTGGGGATCAATCGGACCTTCCTTGTTATTCAATTCCAAATAAAGCGAACTCTTACTCTTAGCGATCGGTTTAACCAGAGATATGGCTGCGCCTTTATCTACATAGATTTCTTTTAGTCCTCTATAGTAGGAAAACAGGTTGTCATTATGCTGAATTTTAACACTTTTTCCCGCTTCATCCTCTCCTATTTCGACAACATGTCCGCCTGCGATTGCTAAAACTGGCGAATCATCATTCACTTCCAAAAGCAAGCCCGGATGAAAATACTGGCGATTATCTACATTGTCCCAAAGCCAGCCGTAAGGTTTAATAACTCCTGTAAACTGGCATGGCAACTGTAATGGTATATTAGTATTCATAACAGGCAAAGGCTTCAAAAACTCGCTTCCTATGTACTGACTAAATATTGCCAAGCTCTTTTCTTCCCAACCAGAATCTTGCATCACATAGTCGATAACCGGGACCAGTATATCAACATTTCTATTGGTTCGCACGGAAAAGACAATCCCTGCTAGAATAAGAATCACCACCAGCATTTTAACTCTTACATTGCTAAAAATCCCCAAGCTCTTAATAATATTAAACATTTCGATTCACCTCGCTTCAGACATTAGTTTTTGGCAATGAATATCAATAATATATATAAATAATTGCTTATTTTTAGACCGATGCAAAAATTGTTTCCCTGTCTGTTATACTCATAAGTAGATAAATTATTAAGAGTTTTATACTATATCAATATGTATTCAATTTAGTTATTTTTATTTATTATTGAAAAAAATAATAGTACATACTATCTAGGTACTAATAACCTGCAGGAAAGGAAAAAGTAATGATAATAACCTTCTTAAAGCTATTGCTAATAATTGCTGCCATTATTATTATTGTTCGATTATGGCCTAAGAAATAGAACATTAGCCGTCAAAACCACGGCTCCAATGGCAGGTTATATATCAACCTCGCTCCAATAACTTGGTTGCATTTAGTTTTTCAAATGAGGGCCAAAATAAAAATTCAATTCTTCCTTGAAAACTGTTTTTAAACATTGTATAATACTCTTTGCGGGCGGGTGTAGCTCAGTGGTAGAGCCCCAGCCTTCCAAGCTGGTTGCGAGGGTTCGATTCCCTCTACCCGCTCCATTTTTATGTCCCTGTAGCTCAGCCGGACAGAGCAACGGCCTTCTAAGCCGTGGGTCGGGGGTTCGAATCCCTCCGGGGACGCCATTTGTGTGCTATTGCATCCTGGTGGGTGTAGCTCAGTTGGTTAGAGTACCAGATTGTGGCTCTGGGGGTCGTGGGTTCAAGTCCCATCACCCACCCCATTAATATAATTGCTAGTACGTTTTTTTTACAGGTATTTCGGGAATATTATTTTAGGAATTCCGTTTTTATTACGAAAGTTCTTGACTTAAGTAGCGAAATATTTGTATACTCTGAAATGTTGGGGTGTAGCCAAGCGGTAAGGCAACGGACTTTGACTCCGTCATTCGTTGGTTCAAATCCATCCACCCCAGCCACTAAGGGCCATTAGCTCAGTCGGTAGAGCACCTGACTTTTAATCAGGGTGTCGGTGGTTCGAGTCCACCATGGCTCACCAATAGAATATTACTAAAAGCCCCTAAACTTAGGGGCTTTTGTTGTGAGAAAAAATATGTCTGTTGGCATGTTAGTATTAGCTGCGCAAAATCAGGTCACCCCAAAAATCGAAACGGGAAGCTCCTATTGAAGCCTCCCGTTATCATGACACATTGGAGTTTTAAGGCAGCAACTGCGGCATTTTACCTCCTATAGGCTTACTACCCCAGCTTGGGTCTAAGGCTTTGGCTTCTGGAGTATAATACACGGCCAAGTCATCATTATTTGGAAATATATCACCTCCAAATAATGATGAAGGAAACTTACCGGTAAAAATAACACTGCGCAGGCCTGAACAATCATAAAAGACAATATTATCAATTGAAGTAACCGCAGCGGGAATAGTTATACTCTGTAAACTAGAACAACCTAAGAAGCTGGCATATCCAATAGAAATAAGTGCAGCGGGAAGATTTATGTCAGATAGTCTAAAGCAACCCGCAAAAGCAGCAAAACCAATCGCAGTAACCGTATCCGGGATACTGATGCTGATGATATTTGCATTATACCTAAAAGCATTATGTCCAATGGCCTTTACTGTGACCCCATCAATTTGATCAGGAATAACCACATTGCCTCTGGCAGAAGGCCAGCCAGTAATGGTTCCCGTTTGTTTATCAAAAATCAACCTCGTATCATTGAATACTGCATAAAGGGCAGTATGGTCCTTGATATTAAAAGAATAAACCTCCTCATTTGAAACGGCTGGAGCATAGGCATCATCAGTGTCCACCCATTTAGAAAAGCTATAGTCAGTATTCGGGCTAGCCTTTACCGTTACTCGGTCATCATATTTATTCTGGGCCGAGCCTTTCGTTATAGCTACTGTTCCGGCCTCCAAGTCGTTTACCGTTTTTGCATATACCGCTAAGTTTAATAAGGCTGGGGAGACAATACCCTGGATTTCCACATCCTCAAACGGCATGATAAAAGAAGTAAATTGAGAATAAGGATCAGCTATTACGATATCGCCTTTTATCACCTGCCATTTCACGAAATTGATTCCCTGCTGTTGAGTATCAGTAATATACGCATAGATACTCACTTCGGTCCCAGAAGCAATTTTCTCAGGAGACATAATGCCTGGAATCATAGCACGGCTATATCCCCAAGCCGTATTATTGACAGTCATGGTTACACTGCATAGATTTTTAAACTCCGCTTGGATTTCCACATCCATAGTCGGCATAGTAAATGTCACCGTTGGAGTATCTGGGCTGCTTATAACTATTCCTCCGCTAGTTACATGCCATTGTTTGAACTGGGAATCCTCTTTAGCCATTGCAGTTAGGGTAACTGTATCGCCTGGCAAAGCAAAAGCCACACTGGACTTGGCTGTACCCCAACTCTCATTATTACTTGATAGTTTAATATCATAGGCGTTTCCTAGGCTGAACTCGGCTTGAATTTCCACTGGCCCGCCCGGCATAGTGAAGGTAGCCTCAGGCGTTTTTGTACTCGATAAAACCACGGGCCCGCTTATTACTCGCCACTCTTTGAAGTGATAACCTGGATTGGCTACAGCACTGATGTTTACGATTTCGCCTTTGACTGCGCCGGCTGGACTATTCACTGTTCCCCTGTCACTGTAATTGCTGCTAGTGGTTATATTTAGCGAGGTGAGAGGGCTGACATTTATTTTCATTTTGAATAGCCAAGCCTGTGCAGGCGTGCCGCCAGCATAGCGATATAAAGTTACTTCAGCGCTCCCGGTCCCCATAGTTCTCAATCTGCCATATTCTGCACTTCCAATTGAAGGAGTTTGGGCACTATGTTCTTTGATATCCCATAAGACAAACCTTATATTAGGTTTAGCTGCTACAGTTAATATATCTCGGCTGCCGACATTAACTACCATATCCAAAGGCAAACTGCCCAAATAGGTATTAAGAGTAGCGCTACCATTATCATGGGTAATATAATTGGTGTCTTCTCCACTGAGGTTAATACTACTTCTGATATAGAACAGACCTAAAAGATTGCGTAGATCATAATGAGGATCGAATTCATTATAAAAGTTAAGTGCGCCAGCATTTAACTTTTCCGTATCCCACCCTAAGTTATCGAGTAGGCTTTTAACTTTTGCATGATCAGGAGTGTTGGTTACCGAGCCAATAGCTTGTTTTAAAAAGCCCGAAATTTTCTGGGCAAAGGCTTCTTTGCTTAAATTCATCCAGCTTAATCCTACGTTTTTTTCCAGATCAATAACTGCTAGTTTTCGCCATTCTTCTTGAATAGCTATGATATAGCTAATAAGATCATTGGCATTTATTTGCTCGCCTAATAGAAGCTTAATTTTAGCGCTATACTGCTGGCTGAATTGACGATAAGCAGCATCTCTGGTCTGGGGATTATAGACATCAATGGCTAGAGCGGATTTGAATAGATTAACTAAGTCTTCCGGATTAAGTTGGCTAGCTTCCAAAGCCGCTATAAACTCTTCCGTCATAAATAGATCACTCATAATAGCTAAAATGGCAGACTCATCAGCAGCTCTAATCGCGGCGTAAACCGTATTAAATAACTGTTGCTCAGAAGGATCGGAGTTTTTCACAAACTGTTCATGATAATCATCAATGGGCTTCCAATTAATAGCAGCAGCTTGCAAGGTATGTTCTGGTGTCGGGATCAGAAAAAAATTAAATAAAAAAATAAATAACGTAAGCCCGGATAGTACCTTTTTTCGATAATTTGATGGCATAACAACACTCCCCCGTCAAATATAGTACGCCTTAAGTCCTATAAAAATAGATAATTGTTACTCAAGTCAACAATTATCGGGCAATCTAGGGTGAATAACCTCCTTACTAGTGCATAATATTGACATCGCACCCCATTAGGACTCTATTTGTATTATACTACCCATCTGCGATAAAAAACGCGAAAGTCGCTAAAAAGTGACTTTCATGTTAATACCACCCAGCGCTTTACAGCCTTTTGAAGCTATAGCCTTGGTTGCGGTCGTTTGTGATGGAATAGTCAGAACCTGATAACTTTTTACGTAACTTATAGACTAGGTTTTTTAGAGATGTGTCATCTTTGACTTTAGATTGCCTCCAAATCTTCTCATAGATATACTCAGCACTCATGCTTTTGCCTTCATTTTGCACGAAACATGACAATAGTGCGAATTCTTTTTGGGTCAATAATAAATCTCTGCCCTTAAAAAACCCCTGAAAAGCTAGTAAGTCTAATTGTAAATGACCTGCTGCAACTATTTCCGGCATCCTGGCTGCACGGCGCAAAAGTGCATCAACCCGTGCCCGAAATTCTCTGAGATCATAAGGTTTTCGCAGGTAATCATCCGCTCCGGCATTAAAGCTGGCAACAGCATTTTGCGCTGCTTGAGCAGCAGTCAATACCAGGACTGGAATTGCTAAGTTCTGCCTTATCTCTTCGAGAAAACCAACTCCATCACCATCCGGTAGAGAAATATCCAATACAACAGCATCAGGCCTCATATTAGCAACTACCTTTCTGGCCTCAGCTAAGTCCATGGCTAACAGAACTGTATAACCATGTCTTTCTAATATCTCCTGGTTGTTTAACTGAACCCGAAGATCATCTTCTACCAATAATATTTTTCCTCGATCATTCACTGCGCTCACCCCCGAGACCTGTTTGCATTTATCGGCAGAGCAAAGGTTACTTCGGTACCTTCACCGAGAGTGCTATCAATGCGAATACTACCGTTATGCATTTCTACAATGGTCTTACAGATAGAAAGACCGTATCCAGTAGTACCATTAGCTGAAACACCGCGCTCCCACACAAAAGGTAATATATGGGAGTATATACCTTCGCCGGTATCCCGAACTACTATCTCCAGATGGCCCCTTGATTTTTGGAGAGAAACATTAATTTCACCCTTGCGGGTATGTTTATGAGCATTGTATAGCAGATTAAAAATTACTTGGGACAGCATATCGGCATTACCCATACTCATAGGCAAATCATCCGAAATGTTGAGGGATAAGGTATTACCTTTTTTTTTAAATAGAGAGCGAAATGCGCCAGCCTTGGAGCACAACAGATCTGCCAAATCAATCGGTTCCATGTGGCGACGACTTATCTGTGCCGCTGCCAAGTCAATAGAGTTCTCAACCATTCGGGAGAGACGAATGATTTCTTGTTGAGCACTTTCCAATTTATTTTTGATCGTGATCGTATCAATTTCGAAATCGAGCATATCATATGCATTTTGTATGTCGGTACATATTACATTTAGCGGGGTTTTCATTTCATGATGCATATTCTGGTAAAACTCAGTTTTAAGCCGGTCCAGCTCTTCTAATTGTTGCTGCCGATTATTATATATGCGCATATACAGAAGTATAGCTAAAAACAGTAAAGTGCTTACTACTATAAAAGCCATATACACATCGATAATTAGATCCAGTTCGGCAGCAAAAAAGTTCACCAAATCAGGATTAAAGTATGCGAGTATAAATGTTGTGCTATAAATAATAAACTCAGCGGCTAGCGCAGCAATTAGGTCTCGTCCTTCCATCATAAGAGCCGTAAAGATAATAGCAAAAACATAGAAGCAAGGCATTCCGCTGTGGTATCCGCCAGCCGTAAAAAACATTATAGGAAAAAGAATAGTAAACACAACTATGATGGTAAACCGATAACAAGAAAGGTAACTGTTCTTTTTACGAGCATATTGGACCAGAAAAAGCGCCAGACCAGAAGAAATAATGTTTATTAAGATATTTAAATCTATTCCGGTAGCTAATGAAGTAAGAGAAGTAATAACTCCTGCTAGCATTCCTGCCCAAGCTAATAAATTGAAGGCCTGAACACGAAGATCTAGACTTGGAGTAAAATAAGTGTCCAAAAATTTTTCTATTACTCTGCTCTTGAACAAAAAGAATTTCTTCATTACTAGCTACATTTCCTTTTTTGTAAATAAATACAGGAACATAGAAGAACATACTAATTATATCATGGTTTTATTTCTGATCGTAAGGAAATAATGGATTGGCAACGTCAGTTCCATAATCCCCTTTGCGCGAAGTTTTATTTTAGGATCGCTATTTTGTAATTATTCCCCTGAAGATGAGCATTTTCAAGCGGCATATTACTTGCATTTAAGGGTTGCACTTACCTTGCGATTTAAGATAGATATCGCCAATTAGCAAAGATTTAATAATTCCTTGACAATTGAATTATCTTTTTATAAAATTGTTTTTGCTGATTGTGCAGTTTTTAAACGCAGTTTGTTATTATCTTAAACTGCTCAAGAAAGTGCTAAATGCGGATGTGGCGGAATTGGCAGACGCACCAGACTTAGGATCTGGCGCTGCGAGGCGTGGTGGTTCGAGTCCTCCATGGCTCACCAATAGAATATTACTAAAAGCCCCTAAACTTAGGGGCTTTTTTCGTGAAAATTATGTCTGCCTACCTTCAGCTAACAGTCCCTAATGCCAGGCCTGTAGCGGACTTTCACTGCCGAGTTATCGTCCATGCCGGGCATACTTCCACCGCAAAAGAACTGAGCAATTAAATACTGCTCAGTTCTTAATAGTATGAAAGCCAAAAAAGTAATATTTCTTAATAAAACACAGGGATAGAATAATCTTGACCCGGGCCTGCTACATTTTTTAATATGGGTAGTCTACCATCTTTTATCTCCCAATCATCCCCATAGCCCAAGGTATTTTGCCAAAAAGTTGCTAGACGAATAGTCGTTGAATCAGCACCACTTCCAGTATCTAAACCATTGAAGGGACCACCATGTATTCCAGAAAAGTAATTACTGGAGAGGTTAAAATCATAAGAAGGGTTTACCTGGCTGCCGACTAAGCGTCCGACATTACTGCTGCCCTGTATGTTACTATTCAAAACCGCGCAGTTAGCTAAGGTAAGGTTTCCTCCTCTTAGATCAGCAATCCCCAGAATCCCGCCTACCGAATCACTCCCGGAAACGTTACTGATACTATAACATTTTCTTATACTAGCAGAGTATGAAAGATGTCCTACTATGCCTCCTACCATATTAAGCCCACTGATAAGATTAGCTCGGCTATAACAGTTTTCGATTGCAGAACGATAGTATGCCTCACCAACAATGCCACCGACTTCTGAATTCAACGATGTGGCCGTGATATTGCCGCCGGAATAGTAGCAGCTGGTTATCAATGAATTATTACTATCCCCTACTATCCCGCCTATCCTTTTTTCACCTTGAATATTACCGGAGCTGGCACAATAATAAAATGACGAAGAATAACTATACCCGCAGATTCCTCCAACTTCGCGCTTGCCGGTCACGGAAGCATTGCTGTAACAATTGTAAAATTTGCTATTATCAGCACGACCTACTATACTGCCAACGCTAGTAGGATGATCACCTCCATAGCCACCTATATCGCTGTTTAGCAAGTTTATATTTCTTATCTCGGATTTATTAGCAAGACCGAACAATCCTAATTCATCGGTGTAAGCTGCATTTATTTTAAGGTTTTTAATGATATGACCACCGCCGTCAAATTTGCTTATAAAAGGATTAGTGTAACTGCCAATCGGAGTCCAACCACTGCCGCCCTGGTAATCCTTTAAATCCAGATCATTTACCAATTTATAGTAGATATTGCTTTTCCGATAGGTGGTATTATTGCTATTGGTATAATCCGCTAGTTGTTTCAAGCCTATTTCATCGGCAATGATATAAGGATCAGCTTGAGTGCCGGAGCCCTCAAAATTCTCATAAGCCTTAACCGTGACTGTGAACTCAAATAACTTATTTGAAGGCGTACTACTAGCTGGATCCGCGCTGCCCTGGCGGTAGACAAAGATACGGGTACTGCTGCCTACCTGCCCGTTTACGGTTAGGATATTGTCGG